>NZ_JBVIQK010000013.1:0-212616 GCF_055577115.1 Streptomyces sp. NPDC033216
TCAGACCGTTTCCCGATCCGATTTCCTCGGTGCTTTCCAGGCCCCCGCTTTTGTTTCGCGGTTTCCTTTCCGGCGGTTCCGACTTTATCAGAAGTTCTGAGTCGGTTTTCCGGCCCCTCCCGGTCACCCCTCCGACACGCGAGGCGTTCGGTGGTTCCCGTTCACGCGGAGCCGTAAACGTACTGGAGCGGGGCGCCCCGATGCAAATCGAGGAGCCCCGCTCCAGGTCGACGCCCACGAGGGGCCGTCGGACGGTCAGACCTCCACGACCACCGGGAGGATCATCGGCCTGCGCCGATAGGTGTCGGAGACCCACTTGCCCAGGGTGCGGCGGATGAGTTGCTGCAACTGGTGGGGCTCGACGACCCCGTCCTGGGCCGAGCGTTCGAGGACCTCGTTGATCCTCGGTACGACGGCTTCGAAGGCGGAGTCGTCGATACCCGAACCGCGGGCCTGGATGTGCGGACCCGCGGTGATCTTGCCGGTCGAGGAGTCCACGACCAGGAAGACCGAGATGATGCCCTCGTCGCCGAGGATCTTCCGGTCCTTCAGTGCCGGCTCGCCGACATCGCCGACGGAGAGGCCGTCGACGTACACGTAACCGGCCTGGACCTTGCCGGAGATCTTGGCCTTGCCCTCGACGAGGTCGACGACGACACCGTCCTCGGCGATGACGATGCGGTCGTGGGGGACGCCGGTCAGGGCGCCCAACTCGGCGTTGGCCCGCAGGTGGCGCCATTCGCCGTGGACCGGCATCAGGTTCTTCGGCCGGCAGATGTTGTAGAAGTACAGAAGCTCGCCCGCGGACGCGTGGCCCGAGACGTGCACCTTGGCGTTGCCCTTGTGGACGACGTTCGCGCCCCAGCGGGTCAGACCGTTGATCACGCGGTAGACCGCGTTCTCGTTGCCGGGGATGAGCGAGGACGCCAGGATCACGGTGTCGCCGTCGACGATGCGGATCTGGTGGTCGCGGTTGGCCATGCGGGACAGGGCGGCCATCGGTTCGCCCTGGGAGCCCGTGCAGACCAGGACCACCTCGTGGTCCGGGAGGTCGTCGAGGGTACGGACGTCCACCACCAGGCCCGGCGGCACCTTCAGGTAGCCCAGGTCGCGGGCGATGCCCATGTTGCGGACCATCGAGCGGCCGACGAAGGCGACCCTGCGGCCGTACTCGTGGGCCGCGTCCAGGATCTGCTGGATGCGATGGACGTGGCTGGCGAAGCTCGCGACGATGATCCGCTTGCCGGCGTTGGCGAAGACCGTGCGCAGGACGTTGGAGATGTCCCGCTCGGGCGGGACGAAGCCCGGGACCTCGGCGTTCGTCGAGTCGGAGAGGAGAAGGTCGATGCCTTCCTCGCTGAGCCGGGCGAAGGCGTGGAGGTCCGTGAGGCGGTTGTCCAGCGGGAGCTGGTCCATCTTGAAGTCGCCCGTGTGGACCACCATGCCGGCCGGGGTGCGGATGGCGACCGCGAGAGCGTCCGGGATGGAGTGGTTGACCGCGACGAACTCGCAGTCGAACGGGCCCAGGCGCTCACGCTGTCCCTCCGCCACCTCGAGGGTGTACGGACGGATGCGGTGCTCCTGGAGCTTGGCCTCGATGAGAGCGAGGGTCAGCTTGGAACCGATCAGGGGGATGTCCGGCTTCTCCCGCAGGAGGTAGGGGACGCCACCGATGTGGTCCTCGTGGCCATGGGTGAGGACGATGCCCTCGATGTCGTCGAGGCGGTCCCGGACGGACGTGAAGTCCGGCAGGATCAGGTCGATGCCAGGCTGCTCCTCCTCGGGGAAGAGCACTCCGCAGTCGACGATCAGCAGGCGACCGCCGTGTTCGAAGACCGTCATGTTGCGGCCGATCTCGCCGAGGCCGCCGAGCGGGGTGACCCGCAGGCCTCCCTCGGGGAGCGGCGGCGGCGGACCCAGTTCAGGATGCGGATGACTCAAAAGACTCTCCTCAAACACGTGCGCCACGTACCGGTCGGGCACGTGGCGCTCGTGACGTTCGTGCAGAAGCAGTTGTCGATGTGCGCAGGCACCGGTGGCCTGCCGTATTCAGTTGTGAAGTCTGGTGTCAGAGCTGTACCCCGCCGGCGGCAAGATCGCTCTTGAGCTGGGTGATCTCCTCCACGGTGAGCTCCACCATGGGCGGCCGCAGCGGGCCTGCGGGCAGGCCCTGCAAGGTGAGTGCGGCCTTGGTGGTCATGACGCCCTGGGTGCGGAACATGCCCGTGTAGACCGGGAGCAGCTTCTGGTGGATCTCCGTGGCCTTCTGGACGTCACCGGCGGTGAACGCGTCCACGAGGGCGCGCAGGTCCGGGGTGACGACATGACCGACGACGGAGACGAAGCCGACCGCTCCCACGGAGAGCAGCGGCAGGTTCAGCATGTCGTCGCCGGAGTACCAGGCCAGGCGCGAGCGGGCGATGGCCCAGCTCGCGCGGCCGAGGTCGCCCTTGGCGTCCTTGTTGGCGACGATCCGCGGGTGCTCGGACAGGCGGACCAGCGTCTCGGTGCTGATCGGGACGCCGCTGCGGCCGGGGATGTCGTAGAGCATGACCGGCAGCTCGGTGGCGTCGGCGACGGCCGTGAAGTGCCGGTACAAACCCTCCTGCGGGGGCTTGTTGTAGTACGGGGTGACGACGAGCAGGCCGTGCGCGCCGGTCCGCTGCGCCGCGCGCGCCAGCTCGATGCTGTGGTGGGTGTCGTTGGTGCCGACCCCGGCCACGACATGGGCCCGGTCTCCGACGGCTTCCAGGACGGCTCGTACGAGGTCCGATTTCTCCGCGTCGCTGGTGGTGGGGGACTCGCCGGTGGTGCCGTTGACGATCAGGCCGTCGTTGCCTGCGTCCACCAGGTGGGTGGCGAGCCGCTGGGCGCCGTCGAGGTCGAGTGCGCCGTCCGCCGTGAAGGGCGTGACCATGGCGGTGAGGACCCGCCCGAAGGGGGTCTGCGGAGTGGAGATCGGAGCCATGGGGAACACGCTACTCGTTGCTCAGTGTGAGGTCTGCCCTCGGGGCAGGCGGCACATGGTGACAAATGCGGAGCCCGGCACTGCCTGCTCGGGGGTTCAAGCAGTGCCGGGTCCGTTTGATCAGGCTAGATGAACTTCTCCAAATGCCGCAATACGGACACTTCACGCGGATGATCCGTACATACGTCTCCGTTACGGGGCGACCCGGCCGTTGGCGTTGAAGGCCGCGTGCGTGAGGGGCATGAGCTTCGCCCACTCGGTCTCCATCTTCTCGCCGACCATTTCGATCTCCCGCTGCGGGAAGGACGGGACCTTGGCCAGTTCGTGCTGGGTGCGCAGGCCGAGGAAGTGCATCAGGGAGCGGGCGTTGCAGGTGGCGTACATCGAGGAGAACAGGCCGACCGGGAGGACCGCGCGGGCGACCTCGCGGGCGATGCCCGCGGCGAGCATCTCCTGATAGGCCGTGTAGGCCTGGCGGTAGGAATCCTCCATCGTGCGGCTGACCAGTTCCTGCTGGTCCTCGCTGCCTTCCACGAAGACGTACTTGCCGGGACGGCCCTGCTGCACGAGCTTGCGCGAGGCGTCCGGGACGTAGAAGACCGGCTGGAGCTCCCGGTAGCGGCCGGACTCCTCGTTGTACGACCAGCCGGCTCGGTGGCGCATGAACTCGCGGAAGACGAAGATCGGGGCGCTGACGAAGAAGGTCATCGAGTTGTGCTCGAAGGGGCTGCCGTGGCGGTCCCGCATCAGGAAGTTGATCAGGCCCTTGGAGCGCTCGGGGTCCTTCTTCAGCTCGTCCAGGGACTGCTCGCCGGCGGTCGAGACACGGGCGGCGAACAGCACGTCGGCGTCGGACGCGGTGTGCTTGACCAGCTCGACGGTGACGTCGCTCCGGAACTCGATCTTGGCCTCGTCATCGGGGGTGGGCGTCACGTTCGGGGGTCCTTCCATCGCGTCTTCGGAGCGGCGCCAACTTTACGGGGGACACGGCCGCGCAGGTGAACGGGGCGTCGCGAAAGTCGTGCGGGACGTCTGCTGACATGGGGCACGTTTTCGGGCGCTCACTCGTCTGTACCCGATGACGGGCGCACCGGTGACGGCCGCACCGGGCGCCGCTGTCGTGACCGCGTCCACCCGACGTCTCCAGGAGGAAGCACCCACCATGTTCCGCCGGCGCGAGCCCGTACCCTTCGCCTTCCTCGCCGAGGCCGACAGGTTCCGTGGCAATGTGACTCCCCCGCCCCCCGAGCCGCCCTCCCTCGGGCAGATGGCGGGGCGCTGGCTCCTGGGGCTCACCATCGTCGCCGCGCTGGTGGGCTCACTGGTCATCGGGATGCCGGCGCTGTCCCTGGATCCCTCCGCCCGGACCCAGCCGTCACAGGCCTCCCAGGGCCGCTGACCCCATCCGGACCCCCGAAGGTGGTGAGCGGGGACACAGGCGGATAGCCTCACCGGCACAGCCCACGCATGGACGAGTGAGGACCAGCCGTGCCCCTGCCCTTCCTGACGGCCGACCGCGCATTCGAGGCAGCGGACGACGTCGCGCTGCCCTTCGACGACCGTGAGCGCTGGCGGCGGCCCTACCGGCCCGGTCCGTGGCGGGTCGCGGCGGCCGCGGTGTGCCTGCTGCTCGCGTCGTACGTACTGTTCGCGGCTGTGGTCATCGCTTTGACCGGCTCGGTGTCCGAGGCCGCGGTGATCTTCGGTGTGTCGCTGCTGGTGATCGCCGGCGCGCTGCGGCTGCTGCGGATGGGGGTGTGGGTGAGTGCCCTCGGGGTGCGCCGGGTGAACTTCTTCCTCACGCGGACGGTGGCCTGGAACCGGGTCGTGGCGGTGCGGACCGTGCAGCAGCCGGTCCGCTGGATGGGGCTGCCGCGGACCGTGCAGGGCCAGGCGCTGACCGTCGTGCGGCAGGACCGGGCCACCGAGGGCGCTGTTCCGCTGCTGACCTCGCACGGGGCCGACTTCCTGGCGCGTCCGGAGGCGTTCGACCGGGCGGCGGACTCCGTGGAGGCGTGGGCGGACGAGTACCGCCGGGCCTGAGTGCACAGATGCGGGGGCCCGGTCCGGCGGTGCGCGGACCGGGCCCCGGCACGTGTGGCCTCAGGAAGAGGCCGGGTGCCGTGTGGTGCCGTGCAGCCTGATCGCGCGTTGCATCGCCTTGCGGGCGCGCGGGGTGTCCCGGGCGTCGTGGTAGGCGACGGCGAGGCGGAACCAGGCACGCCAGTCGTCGGGGGCGGCTTCCGTCTCGGCCTTGCGCCGGGCGAAGACCTCGTCGGCCGAGTCACGGTCGACACGGCCGCTCGGGGTGCGCTTGAGCTCGTCGACGGGCAGACCGCCCTCGGCGTCGAGTTCGGCGGCGAGCTGGTTGGCCCTGCGGACGAACTGGGTGTTCTTCCACAGGAACCAGACGCCGATGACCGGCAGGATCAGCACCGCGACGCCGAAGGTGACGGTGAGGAGCGTGCCGGACTGGATGAGCATGACGCCGCGGCTGCCGACCAGGAGGAAGTAGAAGACGAGGACGGCGGCCGTGAGGGCGTAGGAGAGCTTTGCGCGCATGGCTGTCAGGGGCTCAGTTCAGGTCCAGGAAGTGTTCCAGGCCGAAGGTCAGGCCCGGCGTCGTCACCACGCGGCGGGCGCCCAGCAGGATGCCCGGCATGAAACTGCTGTGGTGCAGGGAGTCATGGCGGACGGTGAGGGTCTCGCCCTCGCCGCCCAGCAGGACCTCCTGGTGGGCCAGCAGGCCCCGCAGGCGGATGGCGTGGACCGGCACGCCGTCGACGTTCGCGCCGCGCGCCCCGTCCAGGGCGGTCGTCGTGGCGTCCGGGGCCGGGGCGGAGCCGGCGGCGCGGCGGGCCTCGGCGATGAGCTGGGCGGTGCGCGTGGCGGTGCCTGAGGGGGCGTCCACCTTGTTGGGGTGGTGCAGCTCGACGACCTCGACCGACTCGAAGTACGGTGCCGCGATCTGCGCGAACTTCATGGTCAGTACGGCCCCGATGGAGAAGTTCGGCGCGATGAGGACGCCCGTCTCCGGGGACCGCTGAAGCCAGCCGGTCAGCTGCGCGAGGCGTTCCTCGGTCCAGCCGGTGGTGCCGACGACGGCGTGGATGCCGTGCCGCACGCAGTAGTCGAGGTTGTCCATCACCGAGGCCGGGGTGGTCAGTTCGACCGCGACCTGGGCGCCGGTCTCGGCCAGCGTCTCGAGCTTGTCCCCGCGGCCGAGGGCGGCCACCAGTTCCATGTCCTCGGCGGCCTCGACCGCCCGGACCGCCTCGGCACCGATGCGGCCCTTGGCGCCGAGAACCGCCACGCGCAGCTTGCTCATCTGTTGCTTCCTTAACGGGAGGGTTAGGCGACGGCCTCGTTCAACCGGGACGCCTGCTTGTCCTTGAGCGGGCCGATGACCGACAGCGACGGACGCTGCCCCAGGATGTCGCGGGCCACCTCGCGGACCTCGTCCGGGGTCACCGCCGCGATCCGGGTCAGCATGTCGTCGACCGACATCTGCTCGCCCCAGCACAGCTCGCTCTTGCCGATGCGGTTCATGAGCGCGCCGGTGTCCTCCAGGCCGAGGACCGTGGAGCCGCGGAGCTGGCCGATGGCGCGGCCGATCTCCTCGTCGGACAGGCCGTGCTCGGCGACGGTGTCGAGTTCGTCGCGGCAGATCTTCAGCACGTCGTGCACCTGGCTGGGCCGGCAGCCGGCGTACACGCCGAACAGGCCGCAGTCGGCGAAGCCGGAGGTGTACGAGTAGACGCTGTAGGCCAGACCGCGCTTCTCGCGGACCTCCTGGAAGAGCCGGGAGGACATCCCGCCGCCGAGAGCGGTGTTCAGGACCCCGAGAGCCCACCGGCGCTCGTCGGTGCGGGGCAGGCCCGGCATGCCGAGGACGACGTGCGCCTGTTCGGTCTTGCGGCCGATCAGTTCCACGCGGCCCGCGGTGCGGATGGTGCGCCGGCCGTCGCGCGGGGCGATGGGGGTGGCGTCGGTCTCCTTGAGCGCGCCGGCCTTCTCGAAGGCGGCGCGGACCTGCCGTACGACCTTGTTGTGGTCGATGTTGCCCGCGGCGGCGACCACCAGATGGGTGGGGTCGTAGTGCTTCTTGTAGAAGCGCCGGATGCGGTCGGCGGTGAGGGCGTTGACCGTGTCGACCGTGCCGAGGACCGGGCGGCCGAGGGCGTTGTCGCCGAACATGGTGTGCGCGAACAGGTCGTGCACGCAGTCGCCGGGGTCGTCCTCCGTCATCGCGATCTCCTCGAGGATCGCGCCGCGCTCGACGTCGACGTCCTCCTCGCGGATCAGGGAGCCGGTCAGCATGTCGCTGACGACGTCGATGGCGAGCGGCAGGTCGGCGTCGAGCACGCGCGCGTAGTAGCACGTGTACTCCTTCGCCGTGAAGGCGTTCATCTCGCCACCGACCGCGTCGAGGGCGGAGGAGATGTCCAGCGCGGACCTGCGTCGGGTGCCCTTGAAGAGCAGGTGCTCGAGGTAGTGGGTGGCGCCGTTCAGCGCCGGGGTCTCGTCGCGGGAGCCGACGTGTGCCCAGATGCCGAAGGTCGCGGACCGGACCGAGGGGAGCGTCTCGGTGACGATGCGCAGGCCGCCCGGGAGGGTGGTCTTGCGGACCGTGCCGATGCCGTTCTCGCCCTTGATGAGGGTTTGGGTACGGGCGACGGCCCGCGCCTCCGAAGAGGGGCGGGCCGTCACCTTGGAGCTACGGGGTGTCACTGCTCGGCGTCGTCCTTCTTGTCGTCGTCGGACGCTTCGCCCTCGACCACGGGGATCAGGGACAGCTTGCCGCGGGAGTCGATCTCGGCGATCTCGACCTGGACCTTGGAGCCCACGGCGAGGACGTCCTCGACGTTCTCCACGCGCTTGCCGCCGGCGAGCTTGCGGATCTGCGAGATGTGCAGCAGACCGTCCTTGCCGGGCAGCAGCGACACGAACGCGCCGAAGGTGGTCGTCTTCACGACCGTACCCAGGTAGCGCTCGCCGACCTCGGGCATCGTCGGGTTGGCGATGCCGTTGATCGTGGCGCGGGCGGCCTCGGCGGACGGGCCGTCGACGGCGCCGATGTAGATCGTGCCGTCGTCCTCGATCGTGATGTCGGCGCCGGTGTCCTCCTGGATCTGGTTGATCATCTTGCCCTTGGGGCCGATGACCTCGCCGATCTTGTCCACGGGGATCTTGACGGTGATGATCCGCGGGGCGTTGGGGGACATCTCGTCCGGCGTGTCGATCGCTTCCATCATCACGTCGAGGATGTGGAGGCGGGCGTCACGGGCCTGCTTGAGGGCCGCGGCCAGGACGGAGGCGGGGATGCCGTCCAGCTTGGTGTCGAGCTGGAGGGCGGTGACGAACTCCTTGGTGCCGGCGACCTTGAAGTCCATGTCGCCGAAGGCGTCCTCCGCACCGAGGATGTCGGTGAGGGCGACGTAGTGCGTCTCGCCGTTGATCTCCTGGGAGATCAGGCCCATGGCGATACCGGCGACGGGGGCCTTGAGGGGCACACCGGCGTTCAGCAGGGACATGGTGGAGGCGCAGACCGAGCCCATGGAGGTCGAGCCGTTGGAGCCGAGGGCCTCGGACACCTGACGGATCGCGTAGGGGAACTCCTCGCGGGTCGGCAGGACCGGCACGATGGCGCGCTCGGCGAGAGCTCCGTGACCGATCTCGCGGCGCTTCGGGGAGCCCACGCGGCCGGTCTCGCCGACGGAGTACGGCGGGAAGTTGTAGTTGTGCATGTAGCGCTTGCGGGTCACCGGGGAGAGGGTGTCCAGCTGCTGCTCCATGCGGAGCATGTTGAGGGTGGTGACGCCCAGGATCTGGGTCTCGCCACGCTCGAACAGCGCGGAACCGTGCACGCGCGGGATGGCCTCGACCTCGGCGGCGAGCGTACGGATGTCCGTGACGCCACGGCCGTCGATGCGCTTCTTCTCCTTGATCACGCGCTCGCGGACCAGCTGCTTGGTGAGCGAGCGGTACGCGGCGGAGATCTCCTTCTCGCGACCCTCGAACTCCGGCAGGAGCTTCTCGGCGGCGAGCGCCTTGACGCGGTCCAGCTCGGCCTCGCGCTCCTGCTTGCCCGCGATGGTCAGCGCGGCGGACAGCTCCGGGCGGACGGCGGCGGACAGCGCCTCCAGGACGTCGTCCTGGTAGTCGAGGAAGATCGGGAACTCGCCGGTCGGCTTGGCGGCCTTGGCGGCGAGGTCGGCCTGGGCCCGGCAGAGCACCTTGATGAAGGGCTTCGCGGCGTCCAGACCGGAGGCGACCACTTCCTCGGTCGGCGCCTCGGCGCCGCCCTCGATCAGCTTGATGGTCTTCTCGGTGGCCTCGGCCTCGACCATCATGATCGCGACGTCACCGTCCTCGAGGACACGACCGGCGACGACCATGTCGAAGACGGCGTCCTCCAGCTCGGTGTGCGTCGGGAACGCGACCCACTGGCCGCGGATCAGCGCGACGCGGACGCCGCCGATCGGGCCGGAGAAGGGCAGACCGGCCAGCTGCGTGGACGCGGACGCGGCGTTGATCGCCACGACGTCGTACAGGTGGTCGGGGTTGAGCGCCATGATCGTGGCGACGACCTGGATCTCGTTGCGGAGGCCCTTCCGGAAGGACGGACGCAGCGGGCGGTCGATCAGGCGGCAGGTGAGCACGGCGTCCTCGGAGGGACGGCCCTCACGGCGGAAGAAGCTGCCGGGGATCTTGCCGGCGGCGTACATCCGCTCCTCGACGTCCACCGTCAGGGGGAAGAAGTCGAGCTGGTCCTTGGGGTTCTTGGAGGCGGTGGTGGCCGACAGCACCATGGTGTCGTCGTCCAGGTACGCCACGGCCGAGCCGGCGGCCTGGCGGGCCAGACGGCCCGTCTCGAAGCGGATGGTGCGGGTGCCGAAAGTGCCGTTGTCGATGACGGCTTCGGCGTAGTGGGTCTCGTTCTCCACTAGTGTTTTCTCCTCGTCTTCGTCCCCTGGGCTGCCCGTGTGGCAGGGGGACGGTGGCGGAGAGGCGCTCCGTGCGGTGCGGGCCGGTCTTCGATCGAAGCACCCGGGGATCGCTTACCCCCGGGGGCCACTACCGAGGACCGGCGGCGGCTACGTGCGCCTCTCCTCGTCTTGTCGTGCGTATTGCGTTCTGCTACCACACTACAAAGCGTGGGCGGCACTCCGCACGTTTGCGTACGTACGGCAAAGGGAGCGGTCCCCGATCATGACGGGAACCGCTCCCTTCAGGCGTGCTACTTGGCGCCGGCCGCACCGCGGCGGATGCCGAGGCGGTCGACCAGGGCGCGGAAGCGCTGGATGTCCTTCTTGGCCAGGTACTGCAGCAGCCGGCGGCGCTGACCGACCAGGATGAGCAGACCACGACGGGAGTGGTGGTCGTGCTTGTGGGTCTTGAGGTGCTCGGTCAGGTCGGAGATCCGACGGGAGAGCATGGCGACCTGGACCTCGGGGGAGCCGGTGTCGCCCTCCTTCTGGCCGAACTCGGCGATGATCTGCTTCTTCGTAGCGGCGTCGAGCGACACGCGTACTCCTCGTAGTCTGTGGTGGCCGCCGAGTGCCCCCGGTCTGTGTCTCGGGGGAGCTTCCGTTACTCGGGAGGCGGGGATCCGCTGGGCGCGGCCTCCAGGGCCATCAGGCTCTCCTGAGGGCGATCCGGGGGTGCGTACACAAACGGCCGTCCATCAGGGTACCAGGAGTCGGCGGGCGCCCTCGCCGCGGGCCGCGAACCGCTGAGGCGACGCCGAGGGGGCCACTAGGGTGAGCGGATCGTTCTTTGACGGAAGCAACGTTGTTCGCCCGGGAACGGGCGTTGTTCTTCCTTACGTCGGAAGGGGTCGCTGCGACATGGCGGAGACGGCAGAGGAGACCAAGGCGCGCAAGGAGCGGGAGAGGGACGAGCTGTACGCCCTCGACATCTCCGGCGTCGAGTGGCACAGCGCGCCCGGCACGGAGGAGCACGAGGAGCGCGTGGAGATCGCCTATCTCCCCGCCGGGGCCGTGGCGATGCGGTCGTCGCTCGACCCGGACACCGTGCTGCGCTACACGGAGGCGGAGTGGCGGGCCTTCGTCCTGGGCGCCCGGGACGGCGAGTTCGACCTGGAGCCGGCGCCGCACAACGGCGGGCTGGCGGCGCAGTAGGCGGTGCGGGGGCGGCTGGCGGCCGGCCGTTGCCGGCCGCCAGCCGCGCGTGGTCAGTTCCGGGCGTGGTCGGTTCCGGGCGCGGTCACTTCTTGGCCGCGACGCTCTGGAGGCCGAGGACGAGGTACGTCCACTTCGGCGTGCCGGCGGCGGGGCCCTCGGCCTTCTTGACGCCGAAGAAGAGGCGGCCGTTCTGGACGACGACGTCGTTGTGTTCCGTCATCGTCATCAGCTCGGCCTCCACCGGCAGGTCGAAGTAGAAGTAGGGCGTCTCCCGGCCGGTCCTGGGGTCCAGGGCGACCAACGCGTTGGGCGCGATGTGGTCGTCGCTCACGCGTACGGCGAGGAGTCGGCCACCGCTGGTCCGCACCGGGTACAGCAGGGAGCCGGGGCCCGACTCGAACTTCCGCGTGGTGTTCCCGGTGGCCAGGCCGAAGCCGATGACCCAGTTGGAGTTGGCCTGCTCGCCCGTCTCCTTGCTGCGCAGGAAGACCTGGCCCGCTCCGACGGCGATGGTCGGGCAGTCGTCGACGACCAGATAGTCCTCGTACGAGCACTCCCCCACATAGGCGCCGTTCTCGAGGCGGATCGTGGCGCGGTTCTCGCCCTTGTCGTCGAGGGACAGCATCTCCGAGATGCCGATCTCGCCGGCCTGGACGGCCAGGAGGGCCGGCTCGGCGGAGGGGATGTCCAGGTCCCGGATGCCTTTGGCGGCGGAGTAGGTCCACAGCACCTCACCCGTTCTCGGGTCCACCTTGCGCGCCTTGTAGGCGACCCGCTCCAGTGAGTCGATGGGCAGGCTGTCGTCGTCGTTCCAGCATTCCTGGCGGACGATCAGCGCGTCTCCGCCGGCGGCGCCCATGTCCTGGCACGCTCCGGTGGACGTCGTACGCCACAGGCGCTTGCCGGTGTCCATGCTGTACGCGTCGGTGCCGCCGCCCCAGGTCACGACGACGGTGCCGTGGGTGAGGGTCACGCTCGGGGTGTCCTGCTCGTCACCGTCCGCGGGGACGCCCGGTGAGTCGAAGTACTTGGAGTAGGGGAAGGCGCTCTCCCAGACCTGGCGGCCGTCGTCGAGGTCGAAGAAGGCCACGTGGTTGCAGTAGGCGCCGCCGCGGTCGTTCGCGCGGAACAGGACGGCGGTGCGGTTCTCGCCGGTGACGTGACGGGTGTAACCGCAGACCGGGCCGTCGAGGGGGAGCTTCCACTTCTCGTCGCCGGGGGCGGCGTCGGTGCCGATGGGCAGGCCGACGAGGGTCTTGTTGATGCCCTTGGCCAGGATTTTGTCCGTGGCCCACATGCCGGGCATCTCGTAGTGCTCGCCGGGTCCCATGTCGTCCACCGAGAAGCGGAAGGCCATGGTGCCCACGGTGCTCGCGGGCGGCTTCTCCACCGTCTCACGGACGTCGAGGCGGCTCGGGGCGGCGGTCCCCGCCCCGTCGGCCTCGCCGCCGTCGTCCGCGAGGAGGAGCCGGCCGCCGATGCCGAGCGCCACGACGAGAACGACGGCCAGGGGCCACAGCAGCAGCTTGCGGCGGCGCCTGGTCCGGACGGCCTGCGCCGTCACGGTGGACTGGGTGTACACGGACGGGGGCGGGCCGAAGCTCACGCTCGACGTTCCTTTCCTGCGACGTCCTGTGGCGCGTCCTGTGGCGCTCTGGGGCGTCCTGTCGTCTCGGTCCGGTCGGGTCGGGCCGGTCAGCTCGTCATCGCCCGGGCGGCCGCGTAGACGTCGAAGACGGCCAGCGCCAGGGGCACCAGGGTGAGCAGGACGAAGCCTTCGGCGATCTCCATGAACCGCCCCCAGAACGGCGTGAGGCCGCCGCGCGAACCGATCAGACCGATGGCGGTGACGAGCGCGGACGCCGCCGCGATCGCCGCGACCAGCCAGATCGTCCGGATGTCGAGGTCGGTGCGGTCGCCCGTGAGGGCGTCGCGGAACACCGACAGGGGCGGGTTGAGAGCCAGGCCGAGGCCGAGCAGCACGAGGGCGGCGAGGCCGGCGGCGAGGACGGGGGCGACCTGAGCGGTGTAGCGGAAGAGATGGGCGCGCATCAACAGGGCGATGCCCACGGCCAGGGCGAGCAGCTGGGCCCAGATGTCGTCGGAGAAGCCGAGGACCGCGCAGGCGCCGACCGCGACGAGGGCGCAGCCGCCGACCAGTCCCACGAGGAGTTCGTGGCCGCGGCGGGCCTGGGCGGTGATCCGCTCGACGTCGACCGGCTCCTGCGGGGCGGGATCGGCGCCGTACGCGCTGCGCGAGGTGGTGTCGGGGGTGTCGAAGCCGATCGGCAGCCGGGCGAAGCGCATGGACAGTCCGGGCAGGAAGGCCAGGGCGCCCACGGCGACGGGAGCGCACAGAGCCGCGGTCTCGGACGCCGTCCAGTGCGCGAGGATCGCCGCGAACACCGCCGCGAGGCCGACGCCGGACGCCGCGACGAAGGCGACGAACGGGCCGTCACCGCCCGGCGAGCACAGGGTGAGGAGCACCGCGGCCAGCAGTACCGCCGCGCAGGCCAGGAGGAACTGGAGCTTGCCGATGCCCTGGCCGTCGGCGAGCGGGAGGAGTCCCGAGCCGGCCACGCCGACGTTGGGCAGCGCGCCGAGCCCGAGGGCGACGGCCGAGGGCCGGTCGTCGTAGACGCGGGCGCGGACGCAGGCGAGGGCGACCAGCAGGACGCCGACGACGGCGGCGAGGACACCGGGCAGTGAGTGCATGTCGTGGCGCGGGTCGCCCGTCCAGGCCACGAAGGCCAGCAGGACCGGCAGGACGCCTCCCCCGACGAGGCCCGCGGCGCGGGTCAGGTCGCCGCCCCACAGGGCGTGCTCGCGGGTCACGGCCGCGGCGACCGCCTCGGAGACGTCGTCGAAGACGGCGGGCGGCAGCGACTCGGAGAAGGGGCGCAGGGTGAGGAGTTCGCCGTCGAGGATGTGCTGGGCCGCGAACGAGCGGGAGCCGTCGAGGACGGTGCCGTCCCGGCGCACGAGGTGGTAGCCGACCGGGGCGCCCTCGGCGGGGCTCTGCCGGGACAGCCGGAGGATCTCCGGATAGATGTCGACGACCGGGATGTCGTCGGGCAGCGCCACGTCGATCCGGCTGTCGGGCGCGACGATCGTGACCCGGCAGAAGCCGAGGCCCGTCCCGGAGGCCGCGCCCGATCCCTGCCCTCCTCCAGTGGCTGCCGCGGAGGCCGTGATGCTCACCTGCTGCTCCCCCTCAGTGATGGTTCCGCGTCGGCGGTGTGAAAATTTGTGGGCCCGCTCGTGCCGCTTGGGACCGATGGGCCCTGTCGGGCGGCGAAACGGACGCCGCCGGGCGGCCGGAGAGCGCCGAACCGTTCCGGATCTCACGGAATGTCCCGGCATTCCCGGACCAACTCGCATGTGCTCACGCGAACATCCGGCACCCTACCGCCCCCTCGTCGCACGAGAAGTCAGTAGGATCACGCGGCGGCCTGCGTCCGCCTGACACGGGGTGGCGGACGGTACTTACCCGGGGCCGGCAAGGGAATTGGTGAGCAGTGAGCCACATCGTCGTGAAGCGCCCTCCCCGGGCCCTGCCCTCCGAGGTGCCCACGGGCGAGATCGCCGTGCAGCCTCCGCCCGAGCTGCCGCGGGGGCATCAGGAGAGCGTGCTGATGCAGCTGCTGCCCACGCTGGGCATGGGCGGTTCGGTCGTCTTCTTCTTCACGAGCGGTCAGCCGTTCATGAGGATCATGGGCATGGTCATGATCGCCTCGACGGTGGCCATGTCCATCGCCATGGTGATCCGCTTCCGCCGCGGCTCCCAGGGACAGTTGGCGGACCTGCGCCGCGACTATCTCAGCTACCTGGCGCAGACCAGGCTGACCACGATCGCCACCGCGAAGGCGCAGCGGGACGCGCAGTACTACCTGCACCCCTCCCCCGAGCAGCTGTGGGCCCTGGTCGCCGAGGGCAGCCGGGTGTGGGAACGGCGGCCCGGCGACGAGGACTTCGCCCAGGTCCGCATCGGCCTCGGCGCCCAGACGCTGGCCACCCCGCTCGTCACCCCCGAGACCGCTCCCGTGGAGCAGTTGGAGCCGCTGACCGCGGGCGCGTTCCAACGTTTCCTCGCCGTCCACAGCACCCTGGACGCCCTGCCGATGGCCGTCTCGCTGCGCGCCTTCTACCACGTCACGGTCAGCGGCGATCCGCAGTCGGTACGGTCCTCCGCCCGCGCCATGGCCGGTTCGCTGGCCGCGCTGCACTCGCCCGAGGACCTGGTCCTCGTGGTGGCGGCGGGCCGGGAGGAACTCGCCCACTGGGAGTGGGCCAAGTGGCTGCCGCACGTGCAGGCGCCGGGCACCGTGGACGGCGCGGGCAGCCGCCGGCTGATCGGCGGTGACACGCGTGAACTGGAGAACCTGATCGCCTCCCGCCTCTCCGGCCGTCCGCGGTTCCACCCGAACGCGGCCCCGCTGTCGGAGGAACCGCACATCGTCGTCGTCCTCGACGGCGTCTCGCTGCCGCCCGACTCGTTCCTCGCCAACCCCGAGGGCCTCCAGGGCGTGACGGTCCTGGAGGTCGTCCCCGGCGAGCTGACCGGGCCCGGCGGCGAGCTGTCCATCGTGGTGGAACCCGGGGCGCTGCACCTGGAGTCGGGGCACGGGGCGGTCTACGAGGGCACGCCCGACGAGCTGTCGTACGAGTCCGCGGAGGTGCTCGCCCGGCAGTTGGCGCCGCTGCGGATGGCCTCCGGCGGCGACGACGACGAACCGCTCCTGGCCAACCTGGAGTTCACCGATCTGCTGAATCTCGGTGACGCGGCGTCCGTCGACCCCAAGCGCACCTGGCGGCCGCGTTCGCTGGCGGAGCGGCTGCGCGTGCCGATCGGCGTCGGCGAGGACGGCCGCCCGGTGATGCTGGACCTCAAGGAGGCGGCACAGGAGGGCATGGGACCGCACGGTCTGTGCGTCGGCGCCACCGGTTCCGGCAAGTCCGAACTGCTGCGCACCCTCGTGCTGGGCCTCGCCGTCACCCACTCCTCGGAGACCCTGAACTTCGTCCTCGCCGACTTCAAGGGCGGCGCGACCTTCGCGGGCATGGCGCAGATGCCGCACGTCGCGGCCGTGATCACCAACCTGGCGGACGACCTGACGCTCGTCGACCGCATGGGCGACTCCATCCGCGGCGAACTGAACCGCCGTCAGGAGATGCTGCGCGACGCGGGCAACTACGCCAACATCCACGACTACGAGAAGGCGCGGGCGGCCGGCGCCCCGCTCCAGCCGATCCCCTCCCTGGTGCTGGTGATCGACGAGTTCAGCGAACTGCTCACCGCCAAGCCCGACTTCATCGAGATGTTCGTGCAGATCGGCCGCATCGGCCGCTCGCTCGGGGTGCACCTGCTGCTGGCCTCGCAGCGCCTGGAGGAGGGTCGGCTGCGCGGCCTGGAGACGTACCTGTCGTACCGCATCGGTCTGCGCACCTTCTCGGCCGCGGAGTCGCGGGCGGCACTGGGCGTGCCCGACGCCTACTCGCTGCCCAACGTGCCGGGGTCCGGCTTCCTGAAGTTCGGCACGGACGAGATGCTGCGGTTCAAGGCGGCGTACGTCTCCGGCGTCTACCGCTCCGGCCCGCAGCGGGCGGCGCTGGGCGGCGGTCAGCTGCCGGTGGACCGGCAGCCGGTGCTGTTCACTGCGGCCGAGGTGCCCGTGCGGTACGCGCCGGTGCCCCAGCAGCGCCCCTCCGGAGACGATCCCGAGATCGACGAGGCACTCGCCGACACCGTCCTCGACGTCATCGTGCGCAGGCTGGAGGCGCAGGGCCCGGCGGCCCACCAGGTGTGGCTGCCGCCGCTGGACAGTCCGCCCTCGCTCGACGCGCTGCTGCCGGGCCTCACGGCCGTTCCGGGCCGGGGGCTCACCCAGCCCGGCTACGAGGGCGCGGGCCGCCTGGTCGTCCCGGTCGGGCTGGTGGACAAGCCGTTCGAGCAGCGCCGCGACGCCCTCTGGGTGGACTTCTCCGGCGCGGCGGGCCACATGCAGATCCTCGGCGGCCCGCAGTCCGGAAAGTCGACGCTGCTGCGCTCGCTGATCTGCTCCTTCGCCCTCACCCACACCCCGCACGAGGTCCAGTTCTACGGCCTCGACTTCGGCGGCGGCGGCATGGCCTCACTGGCCGGTCTGCCGCACGTCGGCGGGGTGGCCTCGCGGCTGGACCCGGAGCGGGTGCGGCGCACGGTGGCCGAGGTGTACGGCGTACTGACCCGCCGCGAGGAGTACTTCCGCTCCGCGGGCATCCCGTCGATCACCGATTTCCGGACCCGGCGGGCCAGGGGCGAGATCTCGGTCACCGACCAGCCGTGGGGCGACGTCTTCCTGGTCATCGACGGCTGGGGCAACTTCCGCTCCGACTACGAGGCACTCGACCAGGTGATCCACGAGATCGCCGCGCGCGGTCTCGGCTACGGCATCCACCTGATCCTGACGGCCTCCCGCTCGATGGAGGTCAGGGCCGCGCTCAAGGACCACCTGATGAACCGCCTGGAGCTGCGGCTCGGCGACACGATGGACTCCGAGATCGACCGCAAGGCCGCCGCGAACGTCCCGACGGGCGTCCCCGGCCGGGGACTGTCGCCGCAGAAGCTGCACTTCATGGCGGCGGTGCCGCGCATCGACGGGCTCGCCTCGGACACCGACCTCGCCGACGCCACCCAGGCGCTGTCCGCGGAGGTCTCCCGCCACTGGGAGGCGCCCGGCGCTCCCGGCGTACGGCTGCTGCCGCGCGAGTTCCCGGCCGAGCAGCTGCCTCCGGGCGACCGGTTCCCGCGTCAGGGTGTGGCCTTCGCGCTCGACGAGAACAACCTCGAGCCGGTCTTCCTCGACTTCGAGCAGGACCCGTTCTTCCTCGTCTTCGGCGAGAGCGAGTCGGGCAAGTCGAACCTGCTGCGCCTGCTGATCAAACAGCTCTCGGAGCGTTACGCGGGCGACCAGTGCAAGTTCTTCGTGGTCGACAACAGGCGCTCCCTGCTGGACGCGACCCCGGCCTCGCACCTGGCCGAGTACATCCCCATGTCCAACGCGATGGACCACCACATGTCCGCGCTGGCGGACCTGATGAAGCGCCGCTCGCCCACGGCCGACGTGACGGCCCAGCAACTCCGGGACCGCAGCTGGTGGCGCGGACCCACGGTGTTCGTCGTCATCGACGACTACGACCTCGTCGCCACGTCCAGCGGCAACCCGCTGGCGGGACTCACCGAACTGCTGCCCTTCGCGCGGGACGTCGGCGTCCGCTTCATCGTCGCGCGCTCGACGGCCGGCGCCGGCCGTGCCTCGTACGAGGCGTTCATGCAGCGCATCAAGGAACTCGGCGCGCAGGGCGTGGTGCTGGCCGGCGACCCGGGCGAGGGTGACCTCCTCGGCGGGGTTCGGCCCCGGCCGATGCCCGCGGGGCGGGGAATCTTCGTGTCCCGGCGGCGGGGGAAGCCGTTGGTTCAGGTGGGGTTGGTGCCGGATGAGACGCGCTGAGGCGTCTGACCGGGCGAGCTAGTGGTCGTCCCGGGCGCGACGGAGGTGTCGTGCGCGACGTCGAGAGGGAGGTTCCGTTGGTCGGGGTGGGGATTTTCGTGCTTCTGCTGGCTCTGGTGCTGGTCGGGCTCGGCTCGACCGACCAGCGGGCGCTGTGGTGGCGTTTCCAGGCCAAGCGGTTCCGGGATCCGGCGGCGAACGAGCCGTCCGACTCGGCGTACAGGTCGCAGCGGGTCGTGGCCTTCCTGTGCGCGGCGCTCTTGGTAGGCATGGCCATATGGACGTTCTCGCTGGCGTCTGAGATGTGAGACGGCGCCTACGGCACCACGGGCCACCCGCCCCCGTCAGAACCGACTACCGCGAGAGGTGTTCACACATGGCGTGGGACGAATGGGAGCAACTGAAGGCGGAGGCGACCGCGGGTGGCGCACCCCACATGCGGCTGAACCAACTGGACCCCGGCAGCGGCCCGGTACGTCCTGCGCCGGACCCCGGCCAGTACGGCGAGCTGAGGACGAGCCAGACCGACCTGGCGAACATCGGCAGCCACGCGTTCGATCTGTACAACGACCTTTGGAACAAGGGGCGTCGAGCGGTTCCCACCAGTGAGCAGGCCGCGGGCAGACTCACCGGTGGCGGGTTCGCGCTGGGCAGCGCGCTCCAACACGTCGCGCTCCGCTGGGACGAGCAGTTGGGGTCCCTCAGGGACGCCTGCGCCCACATCTCGAACCACATGTCCGTCACCAAGAAGCTGCACACCGACGACGACCACTACATCCGCCGCCAGATGAGCAGCATCGACCTGTTGGACGCGGGGTTCGACGAACGCGTCGGTGCACCCGGAGCACCGAACCCGGTGTACGGCGAGAAGGATGACAAGAAGGGCACGAAGGACTGATGGATCTCGACGCGCTTCGCAACGCCGACTTCGGTCCGCTCGACGACGCCGTCGACGACTGGTCGAAGATGGTCGACGACCTGGAAACACTGATGGACGCCGCTGAGAAGGGTCTCCACGTCGCCGCGAACAAGGCCGACTGGGCAGGCTACAACGCCACCGTGTCGAAGGAGTTCATCGGCAAGACGGCCGGTGAGTTCGCGGACGCGCACAGCCAGGCCTCGTCCATCCACAAGATCCTCGCGGACACCCGGGACGAGTTGAAGCGCTACAAGGGGCGGCTGACCGATGCCATCGAACGAGGTAGGCAGAAGAACCTGACGGTGATCGGCTACGAGGGCGGCTTCACCGTCACCACGAACGTACCGCCCGAGGGCCGGGCCGCGCAGGACCAGGACCACAAGGGCGACATCACCTCACTGCGCGACGAGATCCAGGGCATCCTGGACAAGGCGACCGAGAGCGACACCACCGCCGGCACCGTACTGATGGCGATCGCCGACCAGAGCAAGCTGGGGTTCTCGGACATCGACTACTCCGACCGGGACTCCGCGGCCGAGGCGCTCAAGGACGCAGAGGAACTGGCGGACCTGGCGAAGCAGAAGCCCGAGGAACTGTCGCCCGAGGAGTTCGACCGGCTCGACAAGGGTCTGAAGGACCACGCCGGGGAGGCGTTGTTCGCGGAGCGCTTCGCCAGCCGCCTGGGAGCGCAGGGGACGTTGGACTTCTGGACGGGCATCAACGACCCGCACAGCGCCTGGAAGGTCGGGCAGGCGCGGGTCGACCAGTACGACGACCTCCAGAAGAATCTCAGCCTCACGCTTGCCGCCGCCACGCAGAGCGACAACGCCGACATGACGACGTGGAAGTCGAACATGATCGACCTCGTCGACAAGCCGGTCGGCCGCAGCGGCGGCTTCCCGCTCGGCGGCCAGGTCATGTCCAACCTCATGCGGTGGGGTGACTACGACGACCGTTTCCTCGTCGACTACGGCGGCAAGCTGATCGACACGGAGAAGAAGTTCACGAGCAACGGCCGTCACGGCGCCCGGGGCCGCACGGGTGGCGACCCGCTGCTCAATCGCACGGGCACCGACTCGGGCTGGGACCCGATGACCGGCTACCTCAAATCCCTCTCCAACAGCCCGGACGCGGCAACGGAGTTCTTCAACGGCACCTTCGTCACCAAGGACGAGGACCACGACTTCACCCACGACACCGGCGACGGCAAGCAGGGCCGGCGGGCCCTGAGCAACTTCGACTACCTCTTCGAAGAGCGGGACTGGCCCCGGGATCGGGACAGCAAGGGCGAGGACAGCATCGCCGGACGGAACTATTTGGCTGCGGCCCTGGAGGCGGCCACGACGGGGCATCCGGCAGGGGAGATGCCTACGGTGGACACGCCTGCCCACAGCGCGGGGCAGGCGAGGCTGTTCGAGAGCCTCGTGTCCTCGATCTCGGACGACACCGGACGGCTCACCGATCACGGATACATGTCCGACAGCATCGGTCAGATCACGTCCGAATATCTCCCGGACATCAATCGGGCGATGACTAACGTACCCAGGGACTCCGACTCGGAGGGGAAGTGGCACAACATTGAGACGCTGTTCCCACTCGCTGGTTCCGAGGCCAAGCTCCAGCACACCGAGGTAACCAAGCTCCTCTTCGCGGTCGGTCAGAACGAGGAAGGGTACGCCGCCGTTGAGGTTGGCCAAAAAGCCTACATGGCGCAACTGATGGATTACCACTTGGATCCCGATCTTCCCGAAAGTCGGCGTGCCTCCGATGACAGCAAGTTGGTGATCGAACACATTGCATCAAACTCAGGCGAGGTTTCCGGCACCTTAAATCTAGGTGTTCGAGAGGCCATCGGTTCCGAGGCCTCCAACAAGGACAAGGCGTATGAACAATCGGTAGCTCAGAAAAAGAACTGGATCTCCGGCGGGCTCGGAACCATGGTCGGGGTGGGCACCTCCTTCGTCGCGACACCGTGGGTCGGAGCACTCGCTGGCGGGACAGCGGGCACTGTCACCAGCGTCGTCCTGGAATCCGTCTTCCAAGATGCCGAGGGTCACGCCTTGCAGGAAGCCAGAAAGAATGGGGGCGAGTTCTGGCAGGAGGGCCAAGTGAGAAATGGGGCAATTGCGGAGGACGGAGCCCGAACAGCGGCAGAGAAGTACCATTCGATAGATGTTGGCGATGCAGGAATGATCGCACGCAAGGCCGCAGAGCAGGGTTATCTGAATTCTCGGGGGATCGTGGAAGGAGCAGCCCCGGGCAGCATGACGGCCTTCTGATTCCGCCGGGCACCGACAGAAAGAAGCCGATGAATCCTCACCGAGCGACTTCAGGAAGACCGTTCTTGTTTTCCACTGCTGCCCTGACGGCACTTTCCCTTCTACTCATGGGGTGCGGTGAGGGAAAGCGGAAACGCGACTATGTAATTCCGCAAGCCCTGTGCGGCACGGCTGTTGACAGTGAGGGTCTCGCCCCCTTCCTCCCGGAAGGCCGGGAAATCGTCGTCAAAGACCGGTCCTACCCAGGTACCAAAGGCTGCCAGGTCATCGTTGACGGCAAGCTGATCGTGACCACAGTTCAGATGTGGATTGAAGAGGGCAGAACAGCTGCCTTCGTTGCAGCCCGCCAGTCCTTCGACACTCCCGACCGATCGGCAGGCAACGGAAGGTTCCAGTACTCGGGGTATGAGGCATTCGGCAAGACCCGCGACTGCGTCGATACGAAGTACAAGCAGGAGCTTTACACAGTGATCCAAGCTTCGGGCTCTAAACACCGCGACCCAGAAGCGATGCGGCGCCTCATCGTCTCCTACACCAAAGAGGTTGAACAGTCAGGTGAGTGCCAAACGGGTGCCGCACGGTAAGGGTCAGTGCCGCAGGAACACACAGAGGGTGGGCACCTCCCGTGCGTGCCCACCCTGGTTGCATGTGTACCCGATCTACTGGAAGTAGCTGGCGCCCTTCAGGTCGCCGCCGCGGTAGTCGCCGCCGGCGGTGTGGACCTTCTGCGAGATCTGGACCAGCGCCGCGTGGATGCCCCGCGCGTGCTTGTTCCACTCTTCGCTCTTGCCCTGGAACGCCTGGAACGCCTCGCCGCCCCAGCCCGAGGACACGTTGAGAACGGCCTGCCTCAGGGCCTCGAGGTCCTCCTCGAGCTTCTTCGCCTGGTCCCCGAGCTCGGTGGCGAGCGCGTCCATGGTGCCGTACGTGACGGCAAGCTCGTCGTAGTGGACTCCGGACATGTTTCCTCGTTTCCTTGAGATTTCAGCCGGACTGCGCAGCCCGACAACGGTGTGTGTCAGTACCGCCGATGAGCCGTCAGTAGCTGTTCAGCGCCGACGTCTTCCCACCGAGGTCCTCTACCGAGATCTGCTTGAGGTCGGCCTCGATCTGGTCTTCGAGGTTGCGCTTGTCGGTCTTGTTCATGTGGATGCCCTCAAGGAAGTCATCGAGCATCTTGCCGATCGCGACCATGTGGCCGTTGATCTCCGTCTGCTTGACGTTGAACGCGTTGGCACCCTGGCCCGTCCAGGCCTTCTCGATCATGTCGATCGTGCCCTGAAGCTTCGCCAGCGACCCGCGGATGTTGTCGTACCGGTCGATGACTTCTGTCTGGAGCTTCTGTACGTCGCCGTCATTAAGCTTGCGGTCGACCATTTCGGCACCCCTTTTCGTGAGAGCTGTGGTTCGTTTCTGCGTGCGTTACCGCACCAGAAGGGTTGTGTGAGACTGGCCGTGGTACGTCGCTCGTCATGCGCTCCGCCGTGAACGAACCACCGCGAAGGCGCCACCGCCGATCACCAACACGGCCGCCGCGGCTCCGAGCGTCACCCACATCGTGGTGTTGTCGTCGGAGGAGTCCGAGCTTGATCCTGCCGCCGAAGTCCGGCCGCCAGAAGGGTTTTTCGGCGGCTGTGACGAGGTTGATGCGGAGGCGGAGGGCGACGTGTTCGTGTCGCCGGTGACACCCACCGTGTTTTCCTTGGCGAGGGGGTCGGTGTTCGCCGCGCCGGGGTTGAAGTTCCTGTTCTCCAGCACCTTGCGAGGGCGGATCAGCCCGTATCCGAGGTAGGCACTCGGATCGTTCCTGTCCCAGTCGCGGCCGGCGGTGTCGATGAGGCTGGCGAGGACCTGGTTCGCCGTCCAGTCGGGGTGGGCGGACCAGATGAGGGCGGCGGAGGCGGAGGCGATGGCTGTGGCTTGGCTGGTGCCCTGGCCTGTGCAGTACGAGCGGAAGGTGTTGTCACACCACGTAGGAACGTTCAGTCCGGGCGAGGCCAGATCTACGTAGTTGCCGTACTCGGAGAATTTTCCGACTGTTCCCTTTTCGTCCGAGGCTGCGATTCCGACGACGTAGGGATAGGCAGCCGGATATCCGATACGATTCTTCCCTTCCGCATTGTTACCGGTGCCAGCAATCATCAACTTCCCCTTGGATTGGGCATACTTGATGGCGCCAAGTACATCCGGCCTTTCAATGTACTCACCGAAGGACATATTGATGATCTTGACGTCGCTGTCAGCGATCTCCCTAATCACCGCAGGAAGGGACGGAGACTTCGCCTTCTCGCTTCCGGCCTTCATGTCCATCATGCCGATTCGATAAGGAACGATCTTCGCCCCCGGAGCGAGCCCTTTCAGACTGCCTTGGGCGCCGGTTCCGGCAATTAGTTCCGCCATGCTCGTACCGTGGCCGTCGTAATCCTCAGTGGCCTTATAACCGACCGCCCGCGATACCTCGCCCGCGAGCACCTGCCCCTTAAGGGAGGCCGTGTCAGGGTTGACGCCCGTATCGACAACCGCAACCTTGACGCCCTTGCCCGTGCTCACCTTCCACATCTCTTCGGCCTTCATCGCCGACAGGTACCACTGCTGGGACTGGACGTCGGCGGCCGAAGCGCTCGGAGCCAAACCTGCCGAGAGGACTGCCAAGGCGCCGAGCGTTGAACAGACGGCGGAAACCCGCCTCCCGTACCGCCCCACAAAAGACGCGCTCCGCCCGCCGCGCCGGCTGATCCCTGCCACCATGCCTCTGCCTGTCCTAACTTTCATGCGGTCAGTCGGTCGACGACGCGCCATCACGCCGCTCGTCGCGGCGCGAACGCGTCTCGCCGGAACCCTTGTTACGCGCGGCACCACGCCGCCCGCTCGGAGCACCGGGCGTGTTTCCACCGTTCTTGCTTGTGGAAGCTCGGCCCTTCGGTGTTCCGATCACACCTTCAGTGCTACTGACAGGGCGGCGAACCGCTTGTCCCGCGCCTGTACCCGTCGTCGGGCCGGATTTCCCGATGACCCCACGCTGGCCGGGCCTCTCGCCCGTAGCGCGCGAGTTAGGTGCGCCCTCACCACCGACGACCGTGCCACGCGGCACTCGGGAACTGTTGGTGCCGGAGACGCCACCGGTGACCGGCCTCCCGCCGACCACGCCATCGCCGGTACGCCCGGCACCAGTGCGCCCAGCGCCCGTGCGCCCGGAGTTCATGGCGCCCATGCCCCCGACCGGGCCCCGAGGGGCGCCCCCGGTGCGTCCGGCCGCCTCTCCTCCAGCTTTGGGTACCCCGCCGACCACTCCTCGACCCAGAGGGCCGACGCCACGGCCACCCGCCTGGCCTGCCGTGGAGGCACGCCCAGTCGGTCCCATGGGACCGGTTCCCGCGCGCCCTGGCGCCGTACCGCCCGGCACCCCACCGACTCGCCCCTGCGCCGAAGCAGGAAGCTTGCCTGTCGGCATGCCGCGAAGCCCTGCGGTTCGGCCGGCCTGCCCTCGAAGGGCGGGAGGTACGCCGGTGGCAAAGGGAGGCACCGTTCCCACTGGACTCGTGCTGGGGCCTGCCGTCGACGGCGGTGCCCCGGTCGTCGGCTTCATGGTGTCTTGGGGCGGCAACGTACCGACGCTGTCGATCTCCGTGCCCACGTGCTGTTCGGGCAGCCTGACGGTGTCGTCTCCGCTCTTGGGGGAAGACGGCAAGTCCTCGGCACGCGGTCTATCCGTTCCGGTCGCCAAGGAGTGCTCGCGCGTGGTTCCCGAATCACTTGCGGCCGAGAGGGCGACCTGGCTCCGCGGCTTTCCAAACTTCCCATAACCCGGCGGAGGCGGCGGCACCCCCACATCCGGCATCTTGGGAAACACCGGCTCCTCGGCCAGCTGCATCATTCCGCTCGACACTGTGTAGAACGACGCCAGCCGGTACATCTGGTTGATCGCCTCTTGGCGGTCCTTTTCCGCCTTGACCGCCGCCGCGTAGTCCTTGTTGGAGTCGACCTGCGCAGGCGTAGGGATGTCGTCGACCGTCTTGCGGTCGGCGCGGGTGTCGCGCGGCGGCATGGACTTGCGTACGGAGGCGAGGCCCGAGCTCGCGGCCAGGACCTGCGTGCCCACCTCGTCGGCGTAGCTGGCGAGGGCCAGGGCGCTGGTGGTCAGGTCCATGCCCCAGTTGTAGAAGGCGGTGTGGGCCTCGCCCTCCCAGTCGACGGCACCCAGGTTGCGGCTGAGTTCGTCGGCGGCCTCGTTGATGGCGTCCCGGGCGTCGACGAGGGCGGTGGCCGCGGTCTCCAGTGTCTCCGGGCTCGCCGACTCCACGATGTCGATCATCTCGTTGAGGTCGTAGCCCTCGAAGCTGGTCTTGCCGAAGTTCACGTGGCCGCCGCTGTAGAACGGGCTGACCGCGGCGGCCACGTTCCGGACGGTGTCCACGCTGGAGTTCTGCTGGGTCGCGTCCTGGCGTTCCGCCTCGTAGTGGTCCGGCTTCTTGTTGCCGCCGCTCATCAGTACCCCGCGTCCGTGTGGTCGGCGTTGTTGTCGCGCTTGAGGTGCTCGTTCAGCATCTCGGTACGGTCCTGGTTGACTTCGGTGCGGATCTCGTGGAACCGGTACCGAAGGTCGTCTTCGAGGTTGTCGAAGGTGACGTCCACGCCGTGGACGGCGATCTGCATCGCCTCGAGTTGGAGGCCGAGCGACTTGGACAGCGTCGTGATGCGCTCGTGGACGCGCTCGTACTCCAGGTGGAGCGTCTTCGCTTCCGGGAAGTTGCCCGTCCCGAACGCGTTTTCCGACAGGCTGTGCGCCGCGACCTTGGACGAGCCGCCCGCCGATTCCTCGAAGGCGGTCAGCAGGTCGTCCACGCGCTTCTTGAACGTCGAGAGCGCCATCAGGCCACGCCGTACGTCGGCGGCACCACCGCCCATGTCTGCAGGAAGCACGAAGCTTTCCCTCCCCGTTGTCCGCGGCCTCCTGAGCAGCCCGCGCTCCTCAGGTGTTCATGACCGCAACATGACCACTGTAGTGACTTCCCGCTACAGCCCCAACTGTCATATGAAACAGCTCTGCTACTACCGGCCGCGGCTTTACCGATTCTTCACAGGAGGCAACGACGGTCGTCCGACCCGGCGTTGTCGCGTCCGGCGTCGGGCTCCGCGACCAGCAGCGGGAGGACGACGGGGCGGGGCGGCCGCCCCGCTTCACGCTGCCCCGGTGCTCTCGCCCGCCTTCGAGCGGCCCACCCACCACAACCTGCCGCACGGCAGCGCGCGACGGTGGGTGGTGCTGGTCGGTCCGGGCCGGCGAACGTGCCCGACGCCGCCCGCGGTGACCTACGCCCTCGGCGGCATCCCGCGAGGAGCCTCGGAGATGAGCGCCGGCAGCCGCCTATTGCGCTCCCGCGACCCTCCGCGCCCGCCGTCGCGCGTCCCGGATCGCCACCGCCGTGCCGCCGAGGCCCGCCACCAGGACCGCCGCGGCCACGGTCACGTACGTGGCGAGGCGGGCGTTGCGTTCGTCGGGGGTCTCGCCCACCTGGAACTTCGCGGCCGTCGGGGCCTGGGCGCGGGTGAGGCCCTCCTGGGGGGTGGGGGACTCGATCGGGTGGTCGTCCTCCGTGAGGGCGCGGACCGGGTCGACGACGCCCCAGCCGACCAGGCGGTCGTGGCCGGCGATCGTGCGCTCCGCGGTCTGCTCGATCTGGGCGACGACCTGGCGGGCGGTCCAGTGGGGGTGCTTGGCCTTGATCAGGGCCGCCACGCCCGCGACGTACGGCGCCGAGAAACTCGTACCGTTGTCGGAGCAGTGGCCGCCCTGGGGGACCGTGGAGATCATGTCGACGCCGGGGGCAGCCACGCCGACGAAGTCGCCGGACTGGGAGAACGAGGCGCGTTCGTTGTTGCGGTCGGAGGCGGCGACCGCGAGGACGCCCTCGTAGGACGCCGGGAAGGTCTCCTTGACGTTGCCGCCGACGCCGTCGTTGCCGGCCGAGGCCACCACCACGATCTTCCGGGCGAGCGCCTCGTCGATCGCCTTCTCCAGGTCGGAGTCGGGTCTGAGCGCCTTCGAGGTGTCCTGGGAGATGTTGATGACCTGGGCCTTGGCCTGGATGGCGTAGCGGATCGCCGCTGACAGGCTGGCGGTGTCGCCGTGGCCCTCCGCGTCGTTCTGCTGGATCGGGATGATGGTCGCCTCGGGTGCGAGGCCCACGAAACCGGTGCCGCTGACGGGGCGGGCCGCGATGATGCCGGCGACCTTGGTGCCGTGGCCGACGGTGTCGGTCGTGCCGTTCTCCTTGCCCCGTTCGATGGGGTCGCCGTCCTCGTCCTTGAGGTTCTTCGGCAGGAGGTTGCGGCCGCTCTTGGCATCGACCGCGCCGGTGAGCTGCGGGTTCTTCACGTCGACGCCGGTGTCGATGACCGCCACCCGCACTCCCTCGCCCTTGGACTGGCTCCACAGCTCGTCCAGGAGGACGCGCTGGAGGGACCAGGGGCGGCCCGGGTAGAGGCCGTTGGGGAAGCTGCACTGGTCCGAGTAGGGCAGCTTGTCGGCCGCCTCCGCGGGGGGTGCGAGGACCGTCGCCGTCGTCAGCAGCGTCGCGGCCGCCGCGAGCGTCGTACGAAGCACTGTCGCCCGCCTCCTCACGAGCCCTGCGGCTGACGTGCCGCCGCCGTCGACAGACGCGGGCCCGTCGGCAGGAACTCCGACCAGGCGGCGGGGATCGGCGCCGGGTCCACGTCCTTGTAGCCGAGCCGGTTCTGGGCCTGCTGCGCCTCCCGCTGGAGCTGCTCGCGTTCCTTGGCCGTGGTGCCGATGCCGGCGTCGTCCGTGGCGCTGTCGGCGTTGGACTGCAAGACGTAGCGCAGGCCCGTGTCGGTCACGAGGAAGACCGGGCCGGTCTTGGTCTGCTCACCCTGGAACTGGCGGTAGAGCTGGCCGGAGCCGGGGGTGACGTAGGCGCTGGAGGCTCCGGTGGGCAGCTTGGCCGGGTAGTCCGTGCCCACCCAGGTGCTCAGGGTGGTGGCGCCCGAGCCGGAGTCGACGTCGCGCAGGACGTTGCAGATCGTGCTGCGGCTGCCGGGAGCGGCCGAGGCCTCGTTGACGGGCGCGGGGTCCCCGGTCGGCCAGTTGTGCTCGGTGCCGAAGGCCTGACCCGGCACGATCGCGCCGGGGCTGACCTCATGGGCCTGTCCGGCCTGGTCGAGCGGAGCCAGCTCCTCGCTGAACAGCAGCAGTTGGGCGATGAAGGCGGAGACCGGGGCGACCCGGCCGGGCAGCACCACGTAGTACTGCTCCGTGTTGTTGTCGAACGCCTTGAGCACCATGCCGACCTTGTTGACCGACGCCTCCAGCTGCCCCGGCGCGTCGGCCGCCGTGCCCGGCTGGCCGGTGATCGCCGGGAAGGTGATCGCGTCGCCGAGGTGCAGGGTGGCCAGCCACTCGGCGGAGACCCGCTGGGGCTCCCGGCCGGAGCCGACGACGGCGCGCAGCAGCAGCTCGTCGCTCTTGTCGACGGGGTATACGGCGCCGCTCGCGTCCACGACGTACCGCTTGCCCTCCGGGTCCGCGACGTACAGCAGTTGGCCGCCGTGCAGGCGTCCCTTGTCGTCGGTCACCTTCATGTCGCGCGAGGAGAGCACCAGGGCGGCCTTCTGGACGGAGCCGTCGCCGCCCGCGCCCGGACGCTCGCAGACCGCCCAGAGCTTCCCGGTGCCCGCCTCGGACGCCGGGGGCAGCCGGTCGGGCGCGTACGGGATGCCGATGGTGACGCCGTGCGGGATCTTGCCGTTGTCGAGGACGGATTCGGCGACGGTGACGACGTCGCCCTGTCCGTCGGCGAGGAGCAGTTTCGCGGAGGCCATGTTGAGGACGGGGTGGAGCTGGACCTGGCCGTCGGTCTTCAGGACGACGTACCGCGTCGTCGACTTGCTGGCCACGATCACCTTGGCGTTGGGTTCGTCCCAACCCTTGGGCGCGGTCGGCTTGAACATGCCCCACGCCCCGAAGACCGCCATGACGATCACTCCGACGACGATGCCGGGCAGCACCGAGCGCAGCGGCCGGGGCGCTCCCTCCTCAGACCCGTCGGGCGACGACTGAAGAAAGGCCGCGAGCATGCGGCGCTTCGCGAAGGTGTAGGCATTGAGCTGATCGCGCCGGGATGCCATCTGTCTGTGTCTCTCCCCGTTTTCCGTCCGGGCCGCACGCGCGGGTGACGCGGTCCCCCGCCCCCGATGTCGGAGCGGCCCCCTACTATGCCTGGTATCCGCGGGGAGTTGGGGAGCGGGTAGGGTTCCCGGGCCGTCAAGTGCCCTGTGGGGTGCTGGAACACGGGCGGGTCGTGAGCAGAACGGGGAGATGGAGTGATGGCTTCGGGCACGCGCGTGCGCTCCGGTGGCCGGTCGCGGACGCGGGGCTCCTCGGCGTCCGGATCGCAGCCACCGCGGTCACCGCGGACGTCACAGGGGTCGGCCGCGTCGGGGGCGCTCCATCTCAGGGTGCGTTCGGGGCACGCCGGGGCATTCCGGTTGCAACGCCTGGTCCTGTGGCAGATCGCGGCCGCCGCCCTGCTGGTCGGCTGGGCGATCGGCCCGCTGGCCCTGGGGGCGGCCGGTGTCGTCGCGGCGCTGCTCGTGGCGCTCTCCGTGGCGCGCCGCCGGGGCCGTTCCCTGCCGGAGTGGCTGGCCACCGCGCGGGCGCTGAAGGTACGACGGCGTCAGGCCGCCAAGCTGGAGATACCGCCGGGAACCGAGCCGGGGTTCGCCCCGGCCCTGGAATGCGACCCGAGCCTGCGCACCTACGAGTACGGCAGCCGTGACCGGCGGCCCGTCGGGATCGTCGGCGACGGCACGTTCATGACCGCCGTCCTCCAGGTCGAGGCGGACGCGACCGCGTTGCGGGCCGAGCGCAGCCGGCAGCCGCTGCCGCTCGCCCTGGTGCACGACGCCCTCGACGTGGACGGCATCCGCCTGGAGTCCGCGCAGATCGTGCTGCACACCCAGCCCGCGCCCGCCCTGCACCTGCCGCGCCAGTCCGTGGCCGTCGCCAACTACGCGCCGCTCCAGGAGCAGACCGGCGCGCCGGCCGTGCGCATCACGTGGATCGCGCTGAAGCTGGACCCGGAGCTGTGCCCGGAGGCCGTGGCCGCCCGCGGCGGCGGCCTGGTCGGCGCGCAGAAGTGTGTCGTACGGGCCGCCGACCATCTGGCCAGTCGGCTCACCGGCGCCGGGTTCCGGGCCACCGTGCTCGACGAGGAGGGCCTGACGGCCGCCCTCGCCACCTCGGTCTGCGCCAACCCGCTGGTGACGGCGGAGGCCGGGCGGACCGGGGCGGTGGACCGGCGCACCGAGGAGTCCGGCCGGAGCTGGCGGTGCGACAACCGGCGGCACACGACGTACTGGGTGCGCCGGTGGCCCGCGCTGGGCGGCGGCAGCGGTCCGTCGCTGCCGCAGTTCGTCGCCCTGATCACCGCCGTCCCCGCGCTCGCGACGACCTTCAGTCTCACCCTCGCGCGCGGCGAGCGGCAGGAGGTGTCCCTGAGCGGGCACGTCCGGGTGACGGGACGCAGTGACGACGAACTCGTGGCGGCGCGGCGCGCGGTGCAGGGCGCGGCCCGCCACACCGGCGCGGGCCTCGCCCGCCTCGACCGCGAACAGGTGCCGGGCATCCTGGCCACGCTGCCCCTCGGAGGTGTTCGATGACGGCGACGACACGGGCCGGTACGCCGGAGCCGTCTTCCGGCACGCCGGGTCGCCGGTCGCCGCGCGCCGGCTTCGGGCTGATCGGTCCGCGGCACGGACGGCACTCGGTGTCCGTGGAACAACTGGGCTCGCTCGCGCTGCCCATCGGGGACGACGGCGTCGTCATCGGCGTGGACACCGAGGGGCGGCCCGCCGTCCTGGGACTCAACCGGCCCACGCCGTACGACGTCGTTCTCATCGGTGGCCTGTGGACGGCGCAGGTGCTCGCGCTCAGAGCGGCGGCGACCGGGGCCCGTGTGGCCGTGGAGACGGGCCGGCCGCAGGCGTGGGCGCAGATGGTGCACGCCATGGGCGGCGGGCAGAACGGCCTGGCCGTGTACGAGGTCGGCCGGGTGCCCCCGCAGGGCGCGTCGGCGGGCACACCGGTGCTGGTGGTGCGGGACTGCGGAATGCGGCCGCCGCGCGGACGCGTCGCGTCCGGGCCCTGGCAGGCCGTACTGACGTTGCTGCCGTATCTGTCCCCGGTCGCGCCTCGGCTGCTGCGGCAGGCCCGCCTCGTCGGCGTGCAGCGGATCTCGCCGGACGAGTCGGCGGAACTGGGCCGCGCGTTGGCGCTCCCGCGCGCGGACGTGGAGGCCCTGCCCACACTCGCCGACGGCTTCACCCTGTGGTGCGCCGACCGCGACCGGCAGTACGTGATGACACAGCCCACGGACGCGGAGATCGGGTTGCTGGGTACGCCACGGCGCATGGACTGATCCGGTCTCCGGTTTCTCGGCTTCCCGGCTTTCCGGCTTGCCGGCTTCCCGGCTTCCCGGTTTCCGGTGTTCCAGGTTGCCGGCTTCCCGGGTCGCCGTTGCGCGTTCTTCCGCTCTTCCGGCCTCTCCTGTACGGCACTTGTGGCGTTTGGGTCGGTTTGTTGGGTGGCGTGACGCCCGCGCGTCACTCGTCGGGGAGCCGGTGACGTGATGGACTGGTGCCGAGGATGGGCGGGCCTGCCTGGGCGGGGCATCTGATGATTAGGCTGGTGCCGGGCGCGATGCCGGAAACCGTGGGGTGGGCGTCGGCGTCCTGGGGGAGGGCCGGCGCTTCGGACGACCCCAGACGGCCTCGAACCACCGCGTACGACGAGAAAATGGTCGCCCCGGCACGGCTTGAGGGTGCTCGACCACATCAGGAGGAACTGTGAGCAGCGATCGGGACGGGATCCGCGGGGGCTGGGCCACACCCGGCGATGACCAGCCCGACGCGGAGTCCGCCATCGAGACGACGGGCGAGTTCACCATCGACTACGCCCCGCCCGCTTGGTACACGCAGAACGCGGCGGGCGATTCCGGGACCGGGTCGGACGCCGGAACCGGCTCGGATGCCGGTGCGTCGGCTCCGTCGCCCGGGACGAACACGACCCCCTCGACGCCGTACGCCCCTCCGGCTCCCCCGGCGCCCGGCGCACCGTTCGCCCCGCCCGCGGCCGGGCCGGGGGCGCCGTACCCGCCGCCCGTGGGTCCGGGGACTCCTGGTGCTCCGGCTGCTCCCATTGCTCCGGCGGCTCCGGTCGGTGAACCGGTCGCCGTGCCCGGGTTGCCGGCGGACGGCGGTTTCGAGCCGCAGCTGCCGCGGTCCGCGGCGCCGGCCGCTGAGGAAGAGGACGGTTCCGGGAACGGCGATCTGGAGAGCGGCGCGACCATGCGCTTCTCGGCGGTCGCCCTGAAGCGGCAGATCGTGGAGCGGGCCGCGGCGGCGGACACGACGGCCGGCAGCGATGCCGAGGCGGACGCCACCACCCGTGAGGGTGACGCCGGGAACGTGAGCGACGAGGTGGGCGAGGGCTCCCCTTCCGGGGCGGAGGCCGAGGGGGCCGACGCCGAGGCCGTGTCCGGCGAAGCGAAGCCCGAGCCGGAGCCGGAGGCCGAGACGACCGTCGGGGGGAGCGCGACTCCGGCAGCCGTACCCGCGGTCGCCGTACCCGCGGTCGCCGGGACCGCCGTCGCCGGAACGGCCGTCGCCGAGACCGCGGAGGAGAATTCGACGGACGGAGACCCGTCGGACGACGTGCCGGTCGCCGACGCCCCGGCGCGGACCGAGCCGTCGGCCGCCGCGGGCGCGGCACCGGTCACCGAGCCGCCGAACGCCGACCCCGAGGCCGTCCCGCAGGACGCCGCGCCGGCCGCTCCCCCCGCCTGGACTCCCCCGCCGGCCCCGCAGAGCGGGCTGCCGCCGCTGCCGCCGTCGTACCAGCCCGCCGCGCCCGCGGCGGCGGCCGAGTGGCCGGCTCAGCCGCAGCAGGCAGCCCCCTCACCGGCCGCGGCGGCTCCACAACCACCCGCCCACCCGCAGGCTCCGCCGCCCGCGCCGGCGACCTGGAACCCACCGCCGCCCACCGCACCGACAGCGGAGCCCGCGCCCCAGCCTGCGTACGGCTTCCCGCAACCGCCCGCCGCCCAGCAGCCGGGCCCCCCGCCCCCACCCGACGCGCGGCCCGGCTACGGCTTCCCCCAGCCTCCGGCACCCGCGAGCAACCCCCCGGCCGGCTACGGCTTCCCGCAGCCCCCGGCGGCCGCTCCGGCTGCCCAGCCGCATCCCGGCCCCGCGCCCGCTCCCAACTCCCAGCCCGGCTACGGCTTCCCGCAGCCCCCGGCGCCCAACAGCCCCGGCGGCCAAGGCTTCCCGCAGGCCCCTGCCCCCACGCCCCCCGCCGCCCCCGGCGGCTACGGCTTCCCCCAGCAGGCTCAGGCCGCCCCGGCCGCACCCGCGCCCAACCCGCAGCAGAGCCCTGCCCCTTCGGCCCCGCAGCCCCCCGCCGCGCCCACCGGCTACGGCTTCCCGCAGCCCTCGGACCCGCAGGTGCCATACGCTCCCCGGTCCGCGCAGGCCCACCCCGGCGTCCCCCACCAGGCGGACGGACGGCCCCAGGCTGCCCCGCCCCAGGGCGCCCCGCAGGACTCCCCCGGCCAGCCCCCGCAGGCGGCGCAGACCCCTCAGCCGCCGCAGAGCGCCCACACCCCCCAGCCGCCCCAGGCCCCCGCCGACCCCCGCGTGGGTGCCGCCTGGCCGCAGCCGATTCAGCATGATCACCGGCAGCCGGTCAACCCCGGTGCCGCGCCGCTGGGTTACACCGCTGCCGTGGAGCTGTCCTCGGACCGTCTGCTCAACAACAAGAAGCAGAAGGCGAAGAGCAGCCGCCCGACGGCCGGCGGCGGTCGCTTCAGGATCGGCGGAAAGAAGGAGGAGGCCGAGCGGCAGCGGAAGTTGGAGCTGATCCGGACCCCGGTGCTCTCCTGCTACCGCATCGCCGTCATCAGTCTCAAGGGCGGCGTCGGCAAGACGACCACGACCACCGCGCTGGGGTCCACCCTCGCCACGGAGCGCCAGGACAAGATCCTCGCGATCGACGCGAACCCGGACGCCGGTACGCTCGGCCGCCGGGTGCGGCGCGAGACCGGGGCCACGATCCGTGACCTCGTCCAGGCGATCCCGTACCTCAACTCGTACATGGACATCCGGCGGTTCACCTCGCAGGCCGCCTCCGGTCTGGAGATCATCGCCAACGACGTCGACCCGGCCGTCTCCACGACGTTCAACGACGAGGACTACCGGCGCGCGATCGACGTGCTCGGCAAGCAGTACCCGATCATCCTCACCGACTCGGGCACCGGTCTGCTCTACAGCGCGATGCGCGGCGTGCTCGACCTCGCCGACCAGCTCATCATCATCTCGACGCCGTCGGTGGACGGCGCGAGCAGCGCGAGCACGACGCTGGACTGGCTGTCCGCGCACGGGTACGCCGAACTGGTCTCGCGTTCCCTCACCGTCATCTCCGGTGTCCGTGAGACCGGCAAGATGATCAAGGTGGAGGACATCGTCAGCCACTTCGAGACGCGGTGCCGGGGTGTCGTCGTCGTGCCGTTCGACGAGCACCTCTCCGCCGGTGCCGAGGTCGACCTCGACATGATGCGGCCGAAGGTGCGGGAGTCGTACTTCAACCTCGCGGCGATGGTCGCGGAGGACTTCGTCCGGCACCAGCAGATGCACGGCCTGTGGACCAGCGACGGCAACCCGCCGCCGGTCGCCGCCCCACCCCTGCCGGGCCAACCCGGTCAGCCGGGTCAGCCCCAGCCGTACCAGTACCAACCCCAACCTCAGTACCAACCGCAACCCCAGCCCGGGCAGCCCTACCCCGCCGCCCCCCAGCCCTACCCCCCGCAGGGGCAGCCGCAGCAGCCCCACCCACAGATGCCGCAGCCCGGCCAGCCGTACCCGGAGCACGGCCGGCAGCCACAGCAGCACCAGCCCGCCTACCCGCCCCACCCTCAGGGCCCGGACGGCCAGACCCCTCCCCCACCGCCGCCCCCGCAGCCGTAGCCGTAGCGGAAGAAGGGCGGCCGGTGTCCGATGACACCGGCCGCCCTTCGCCGTCGTGGGTGCGGATCGGTCCGCTACCCGGCCGCCTCCGCCACCAGCTCCCGGCAGCGCTTCACGTCCACCGCCATCTGCTCCAGCAGCCCGTCCAGGGACTCGAACTTCGCCTGGCCGCGGACGAACGCCAGGAAGTCGACGGCCACATGGAGGCCGTACAGGTCGAGGCCGACGCGGTCGATGGCGTACGCCTCCACCGTGCGCTCGGTGCCGTCGAACTGGGGGTTGGTGCCGACCGAGATGGCGGCCGGCATCGCCTCGCCGGCCACGTGCAGCCAGCCGGCGTACACGCCGTCGGCCGGGATCGCGGTGTGCGGGAGCGTCTCCACGTTCGCCGTCGGGAAGCCGAGTTCGCGGCCGCGCTGAGCGCCCCGCACGACCACGCCCTCGACGCGGTGCGGTCGGCCCAGGATCTCCGCGGCACCCTCGACGTCGCCCCCGGCCACCAGGCGCCGGGTCAGGGTCGAGGAGAACGGCTCGCCGCCGCCCGCCTCGCCGGACACGAAGAGGTCGACGACCTCGACCTCGTAGTCGTAGACCCCGCCCTGCTCGACGAGGAACTCGACATTGCCCGCGGCCCTGTGGCCGAAGCGGAAGTTGGGGCCCTCGACGACCGCCTTGGCGTGCAGCTTGTCGACCAGGACCTTGACGACGAAGTCGGCGGGCGACAGCTTCGAGAACTCGGTGGTGAAGGGAAGGACGAGGACCGCGTCCACGCCCAGCTCCGCCATCAGTTCGGCGCGGCGGTGGTGCGGCGCGAGCAGCGGGGGGTGGCTGCCGGGGCGCACGACCTCGCTGGGGTGCGGGTCGAAGGTGACGACGACGCAGGGCACGCCCAGCTCGCGGGCCCGGTCCACGGCGTGCCGGATGATCAGCTGGTGTCCGCGGTGGACCCCGTCGTAAGAGCCGATGGTGACGACGCTGCGCCCCCAGTCCTGGGGGATGTCCTCCAAGCCACGCCAGCGCTGCACTGTGACCGCTCCTCGAACCTGTGTCCGTGTTTGTCGTGTGGTGATGTGTTCGTGTGTTCCGTTGACCGCGTACGCAGCTCTAAGGGTGCCATGCCTGGTGCCTCCGGCCCGCATCGGCATGGGCGCTGTGACTCGCTCCACTGTCCCAGGGCGTCCGGGCCGGCCCTCGATCAGACGGGAACCCGCGTACCCGCCAGGCTCTCGATGGTGCGGCGGGCGCTCGGGCCGACCAGTGCCGCCCACTCCCCCGGCTCCCCGGTGAGCCAGCCCGCGACCTGTGCGGCGAAGCCGGGAACGTGACGGGCCAGGTCGACCAGGCCGCGGTCGAAGCGGGCGGCGCCCTCCGGGGCGCGGCCGAGCAGAAGGCCGGTGCGGTGGACGAGGACGCGCAGATCCGGTCCGCCGAGCCGGCCGGCCGCGTGCAGCACGGCGTCCAGGACGGCGAGGTCGCGCTCGTGGGCCAGCAGGAAGTCGAGAAGTTCCCGGCGGAGGGCGCCGGGTCCGGCCACGACACCCGCCAGAGCGGCCCGTACGGTCTCGCATCCACCGTCCAGTAGCCCGGTGACCAGGGGAAACAGCGCGGCGGGGGTGGGGTGGCCGACGTCGAGGCGGCCGTCGAGATACGCGGCGAGGTCGCCGGCGGCCTCCGGGCGCCGTTCCAGAACCTCGCGCAGCAACAGGGCCACCGGGCGGGCCACGGCGGGGGTGGCGGCGTCGACGAGGGCGCGCAGCAGGGGCCCGGCGTCGATGCCGAGGCCGTCCAGCCGGGCACGGCAGGCTTCGAGGACCGGTTCCGGGTGGGTGGCGAGGGCGGTGAGCAGCGCCCCCGGCGGCAGCTTCGGGTCGCCCGCGGCGAACGCTTCGAGCGCCCGCGGAAGGTACCGGTCGCGGGTGTCGGGGTCACGGACGAGGAGGGCGAGCGCGCCGCCGTGCAGAGTCCGGTCGGCGGGGCGGGCGAGGACGGCGAGGGCCGCGTACCGCAGCAGCTCGCGGTCGGCGCGGGTGCGCGCGTGCGCCGCCGCGAGCGGTCCGTACGTCGTCGCGGCGGCCCGCCGCTGCGGTCGCTCGTCGTGCGCCCACCGGTCCACGGCCCGGCACAGCGCGGAGGGTTCCTCCTCGGCCAGCACCGCGAGGAGTTCGTCCGCGCGCGGGTGCGCGCGGTCCACGAGGACGTCGGTCAGGTCGTCCAGGCCCCGGTGCCGGTGGGTGTGCAGCAAGGCCTGGGCGGCCGTCGCCACGGTGGCGTGCGGCGTCGCCGGCAGCGGCCGCTCGTCGTCGAACCAGAGCGTGAGCAGTGGTTGCACGGTGGCGGCGTCGGCGGCGAGCAGCCGGGCGACGGCGTCGAGGTGGCGGGGCACGTCCCCGGCGGCCGGAGCCGGGTCCGCGAGGACCAGCCGGCGCAGGAGGTCGAGGCGGATGCCGGCCGGGAGCGGCAGGGCGGTCCAGAAGCCGGGGCCGAACCCGGCGGGCCCGGCCGGTCGGTCGCGACGGGCCGCGACGAGGTCGGCCAGGAGCCGCAGGACACCGGCGTACGGGGTCGCGTCCGGGACGCGGGGCAGGGTCTCGGCGAGCAGCCGGGCGGCCCACCAGGACTGCGGGTCGGCTTCCAGTGCCTGGACCAGTTCCTCCAGCCGGACGGCGAGGGGGGTGGCTCCTCGCTGCCGGCCGAGGTGCAGCAGGGCCTGCGCCACGGGGCCGACGCGATGGCGCGGGACGGGCGGCGCGTGGCTGCCTTCGGGGGCGGGTGGGCGGTGGACGAGGACGCGCAGGGCTTCGTCCAGGTCGAGGTGGAGGCCCTGGAGCCAGTCGGCGACTTCTTCGCGGGCGAAGCGGTAGCCGCCCCCGGCGGGCACCAGGAGCCCTTCGGCGAGGACGGCGGAGGCCCAGCCGGTGCCGCCGCCGAGCCGGGCGGGGGCGGGCCCCCACGGGAACACCGCCTCGAACGACGTCCGGTCCAGCTCACCCTGCCCCGGCCCGAGGCTGCGCCGGGCGGCCTCGTGGACCTGTCCGGACACCTTGGCGGCGAGCCGTCGTACGGCGGCGCCGCGCACGCCGTTCTCCGCGGCCAGCCGGACCGCGATCCGCAGGCACACCAGGTCGAGGTGGGCGGCGAAGACGTCGTCGCGCCCGACGGGGCTGTCGCCGTCGGTGCCGGGGAGGGCGGCGCGGACCTCGGCGTGCAGCCGGAGGGTGAGCGGATGCCGCGCGTCGGGGCCCGCGAGTGCGGTGTCCGGGAGGCCCAGCCGGGCGCGGGCCTCCTCGGCCTCTGTGTCGGTGAGGTCGCCGAGGGGGACACGGGGCGGCAGGTCCGGGCCCGTACGGCCGTACAGCATGCCCGCCGGGAAGTGCGGGCCCGCCTGCTCCCAGTACTCCGCCCGGCATGCCACAACCAGCCGGGCTCCGGTCTCCCGCAGCCAGCCCACCGTGCCCTCGGTCCACTCGGGGAGGCGGTGGGCGAGGGCGGGCGGCATCTCCTCGGGGCCGTCGAGGAGGAGGAGCAGCGGTCGGCCCGCGGCGCGGGCGAGGTGGGCGAACCGCTCCGGGGCGGGCGCGTCGAGGGCGGGGAGCGGGCGCGACGTGGCGACGATCCGGGTGGCGCGGGTCAGTGCGCGGTGGGCCGCGTCGGCGACCGAGTCGTCCGTGTCGCGCAGGTCGGCGCCGCGCACGTACAGCGTGGGCGCCGGTTCCGGACCCCGGGCGCGCCGGTCGGCGAGGGCGGCGAGTTCGGTCGTACGGCCGCTGCCGGGGGCGCCGACGAGGGCGAGGACGGCGGCCGGACTCTTGGCGAACGCGGCGAACGCCCCCGCCGGTACGGCCCGTTCGACCGGATTGTGGCAAGGGGCGGGTGGCCCGTCGGTGCCGAGCGAGGTGGCCGCGAGTTCGAGGAGGCCCGCCAGGTTGAGGTCGGCGCCGTAGGCGGGGACGGTGGCCGCGTTGCGGGCCAGCAGATCACGGAGGGGGCCGTCCTGCGGGCCGGGGCGCAGCGGGACGGCGAAGCCGGTGTCGTGGTGGTCGGAGCGCAGGGCGGTGCCCAGGACGGCGACGACGGCACCGGTCTCCGCGTCGAGCACGGGCCCGCCGGCCGCGCCCCCGCCGAGCCGCAGCGCGTCCCGCCCGGCCGTGCCGATGGCCAGTTCCAGGCAGCCCGCGAGGCGGTGGAAGCGATCGGTGGCCGTGTAGGTCACGGAGGTCGCCGTCAGCACCCGCGCCTCACGCCAGCAGCCGGCGGGCAGCCGGACATAGGTGCCGCTTCCGACGCCCTCGCGCACGGTGACCGGCAGGGGGTCCGCGTCGAGGCCCTGGGTGCGGACGAGGGCGAGGTCCAGTTCCGGCAGCGGGGTGACCGCGTCGGCGGTGACGACACGGCCGCGGCCGCCGGCGTCGTACAGGACGAGGCGGGACAAGCCGTCGACGGCCTCGTGGCTGGTGATGACGGTGCCGTGGTGGTCGGCCAGGAAGCCGGCGCCGCGCGGGCGGCCGGCGAGGTCCTCGACGCGGACCAGGGAGGGTTCGGGGATGAGGCGCGTGTCGTCCTCGTGCGGCCGGGGGTCGTGCCGCGGTGTGCCGCGGCCGCCGCCGGTGCGCGGGCCCCGTCCCGCCATCGCCGTACCTCCCCGCCGCGCCCGCGTGCCTGCGTCGACGGTAGGCGCGCGCTGATCGGCGGGACAGGGGGCGTGACGAACGCGCCCCCGTGCACTCCCTCGGTTCACTCCGAGCGCCCGTCCGGACGGGTGAATGAACGGGGTGCGTTGGACACACCCTAGGGGTGGGGGAACCGAGGGGGGACCGTGGAGCGGCGGCGGAGCAGGACTCCGTGCTCGCCGCTCCACGGGCGAAGCGAAGGCGGAACAAAGGCGAAGCGGAGGGGCCTCAGCCGAAGACGGCCAGGCTCTTGGCCTTGCCCTTCTGCTCCTCCACCAGGGCCAGGAAGCGGCCCTGCGGGTCGAAGACGCCGACCGCGCCGGCGCCCGCGTACTCCTCGGGCATCTCCAGGCGCACACCGTTGAGGAGCAGCCGGGCCCGCCGTTCGTCCACGTCCCAGCGGGGGAAGGCGGCCGTGGCGGCCTCCGCGATCGGCATCACCGTCAGCTCCTCCTGGAGCTGGTCCAGCGTGCGGGCGGAGTCCAGCTTGTAGGGGCCGACGCGGGTGCGGCGCAGCACCGTGAGGTGACCGCCGACGCCCAGGTCGGCACCCAGGTCGCGGGCGAGAGCGCGGATGTAGGTGCCGGAGGAGCAGACCACCGAGACGATCAGGTCCAGGACGGGGGTGCCGTCCTCCGCGACGGCGTCCCGGACGTCGTAGACCGTGAACGAGGAGATGGTGACCGGGCGGGCCGGGATCTCGAAGTCCTCGCCGTCGCGGGCCCGCTTGTAGGAGCGCACGCCGCCGATCTTGATGGCGCTGACCTTGGACGGGACCTGCATGATCCGGCCCGTCAGCTTGGCGATCCCGGCGTCGACGGCATCGCGGGAGACCCCGGAGGCGTCGGTGGAGGAGGTGATCTCCCCCTCGGCGTCGTCCGTCAGGGTGTTCTGGCCCAGCCGGATCGTCCCCAGGTACTCCTTCTCGGTGAGTGCGAGGTGCCCGAGGAGCTTGGTGGCCTTCTCGACGCCGAGGACGAGGACGCCCGTCGCCATCGGGTCGAGGGTGCCCGCGTGCCCGACGCGGCGGGTCTTGGCGATCCCGCGCATCTTGGCCACGACGTCGTGCGAAGTGAAGCCCGACGGCTTGTCGACGATGACAAGGCCGTCGGGCGGGGTCTGCTTCGGGTTCATTCGGCGGCGTCGTCCGTCTCGTCGTCCTCGTCGGGCTTCTTGTACGGGTCGGCGCCGGCGGCGTACCCGGCGCCCGCGGACGCCTCGCGCACCTTCTCGTCGGACTGTCGCGCCCGGTCGAGGAGGTCCTCGATGGTGCGGGCGTTGTCCGGGAGGGCGTCGGCGACGAAGCTCAGCGAGGGCGTGAACTTCACCCCCGCGGCGCGGCCGACCTCGGAGCGCAGGACACCCTTGGCGCTCTCCAGGCCCGCGGCGGCGGCGGCCCGCTCCTCGTCGTCCCCGTACACGGTGTAGAAGACGGTCGCCTCCCTGAGGTCACCCGTGACGCGGGTGTCCGTGATGGTGACGTGGGAGCCGAGCCTCGGGTCCTTGATCCCACGCTGTAGCTTCTGGGCCACCACCTCTCGGATGAGGTCCGCCAGCCTCTTGGCGCGCGCGTTGTCGGCCACTGGTCCGTCTCCCGTTCTTTCTTCTCTTGCGTTCTCTGGTGTGGTCAGTCGTCGTGTTCGCCGTGGAGACGGCGTCGGACCGACAGCAGCTCCACCTCGGGGCGGCCGGCGACCAGCCGTTCGCACCGGTCCAGTACATCGGTCAGATGCTCCGTGTCCCCGGACACCATGGCCAGGCCGATGACCGCCCTGCGGTGCAGGTCCTGGTGGTCCACCTCGGCCACGCTCACCGCGTACTTGCGCTGGAGCTCGGCGACGATCGGGCGGACGACGGAGCGCTTCTCCTTCAGCGAACGTATGTCGCCGAGGAGGAGGTCGAAGGACAGCGTCCCCACATACATGTGTAACCGGTTCACCCGCCGGTACGGGATCGATGGCCCTGCTCTGGACGAACAGGGGCATCAAGAACGGTACAACGATCCCGGTCGCGGCTCGACGGGGTTTTCTTCCCCGCTCACCGCCGCCGGAACGCCGTACCGGCCGGCGGGGACAGCGCCCCGCCGGCCGGTACGAACCGTGGGTGTCACACCCGCGGCTTCTCCCGCATCTCGTACGTCGCGATGACGTCGTCGATCTTGATGTCGTTGAAGTTTCCGAGGTTGATACCGCCCTCGTAGCCTTCGCGGATCTCGGTGACGTCGTCCTTGAAACGACGCAGGCCCTCGATGTTGAGGTTCTCCGCGATGACCTTGCCGTCGCGGATGAGGCGCGCCTTGGTGTTGCGCTTGACCTCGCCCGAGCGGACCAGGACACCGGCGATGTTGCCCAGCTTGGACGACTTGAAGACCTCGCGGATCTCCGCCGTGCCCAGCTCGAACTCCTCGTACTCCGGCTTCAGCATGCCCTTCAGGGCCGCCTCGATCTCCTCGATCGCCTGGTAGATGACCGAGTAGTACCGGACATCCACACCCTCGCGCTCGGCCATCTGCGCCGCGCGGCCGGCCGCGCGGACGTTGAAGCCGATCACGATGGCGTCCGAGCCCATCGCGAGGTCCACGTCGGACTCCGTGACGGCACCGACGCCGCGGTGCAGGACGCGGATGTCGACCTCTTCGCCGACGTCCAGCTGGAGCAGCGAGGACTCGAGGGCCTCGACCGATCCGGACGCGTCACCCTTGATGATCAGGTTCAGCTGCTGGACCTCGCCGGCCTTCAGGGCCGCGTCCAGGTTCTCCAGGGAGAACCTGCGCGTGCGCTTGGCGAAGGCCGCGTTGCGCTCGCGAGCCGCACGCTTCTCGGCGATCTGACGGGCCGTACGGTCCTCGTCGACCACCAGGAAGTTGTCGCCGGCGCCCGGGACGTTGGTGAGACCCAACACCTGGACCGGGGTCGACGGACCCGCCTCGGCGACGTTGTTGCCGTTGTCGTCGAGCATGGCGCGCACGCGGCCGTAGGCGTCGCCCACGACCATCGTGTCGCCGACCCGCAGGGTGCCTCGCTGGACGAGGACCGTCGACACGGCACCACGGCCGCGGTCGAGACGGGACTCGATCGAGATGCCCTGCGCGTCCTGGCTCGGGTTCGCCCGCAGGTCGAGCGAGGCGTCGGCCGTGAGGATCACGGCCTCCAGCAGGGAGTCGATGTTCAGACCCTGCTTGGCGGAGATGTCGACGAACATCGTGTCGCCGCCGTACTCCTCGGCCACCAGACCGAACTCGGTGAGCTGACCGCGCACCTTGGTCGGGTCGGCACCCTCGACGTCGATCTTGTTGACCGCGACGACGATCGGGACGTCGGCCGCCTTCGCGTGGTTGAGCGCCTCGACCGTCTGCGGCATGACGCCGTCGTTGGCCGCGACGACCAGGATCGCGATGTCGGTCGACCGGGCACCACGGGCACGCATGGCGGTGAACGCCTCGTGACCCGGGGTGTCGATGAAGGTGATCTTGCGCTCTTCGTCGTTGACCTCGGTCGACACCTGGTAGGCACCGATGTGCTGCGTGATGCCGCCGGCCTCGCCCGCGATGACGTTCGTCTTGCGGATGGCGTCGAGCAGTCGGGTCTTACCGTGGTCGACGTGACCCATGACGGTGACGACCGGGGGACGGACCACCAGGTCGTCCTCGTCGCCCTCGTCCTCGCCGAACTCGATGTCGAAGGACTCGAGCAGCTCGCGGTCCTCCTCCTCCGGGCTGACGATCTGAACCAGGTAGTTCATCTCGCCCGCGAGGAGCTGGAGCGTCTCGTCGGAGACGGACTGCGTGGCCGTGACCATCTCGCCGAGGTTCATCATGACCGCGACGAGCGACGCCGGGTTGGCGTTGATCTTCTCCGCGAAGTCGGTGAGCGACGCACCGCGCGACAGGCGAATGGTCTCGCCGTTGCCGCGAGGCAGCATCACGCCGCCGACCGACGGGGCCTGCATGGCCTCGTACTCCTGGCGCCTCTGCCGCTTCGACTTGCGACCGCGACGCGCGGGACCGCCGGGACGACCGAAGGCGCCCTGCGTGCCACCACGGGCACCGGGACCGCCGGGACGGCCACCGAAGCCGGGACGACCGCCGCCGCCACCGCCGGGACCGCCGGGACGACCGGCGAAACCGCCGCCACCGGCACCGGGAGCACCGGGACGACCGGCGAAGCCGCCGCCGCCGCCACCGGGACGACCGGCGAAGCCGCCGCCACCGGGACGACCGCCGCCGCCACCACCGGGACGACCGCCGCCGCCGGGGCCGCGACCGCCGGGACCGCCGCCACCGGGGCGGGGACCGGCAGCGGGACGCTGCGGCATCATGCCGGGGTTGGGACGCGGGCCACCGGGACGCGGGGCGCCGCCCTGCGGGCGGGGCATACCGGCCGGGGACGGACGCGCGCCGCCCGGGGACTGCGGACGGGGGCCGCCGCCCTGGGCGCCGGGCGCCTGGGGACGCGGACCGGCGCCGGGGGCACCGGCACCGCCGGGACGCGGACCGCCGGGGCCGCCCTGCGGGCGCGGGGCCTGCGGACGGGCCATGCCGGCGTTGCCGCCGGAGGTGAAGGGGTTGTTGCCCGGACGCGGACCGGACGGACGGGAGCCGCCCGGACGCGGAGCGCCGCCACCGGGACGCTGGCCCTGCGCGGCGGCCGGGCGCTGGCCCTGACCGCCCTGCTGACCCTGGCCGGCGGCCGGACGGCCGGCGGGACGGGGTGCGCCGGGACGCGGGCCCTGGGAGGCCGGCTTCTGGGCGGCCGGGGCGGCCGGAGGCGCCGGCGGAGCGGTGAACTCCGGGGCGGCGGGAGCCGGACGCGGCGCGGGCCTGGGGCCCGGACGCGGGCCGGAAGCCGAGGGTGAGGCCGACGGCGCGGGGGCCGACGGAGCCGACGAGGCGGCCGGAGCCACGGGCGCGGCGGGCGCCTCGGGCTGCTGAGCCGTCGGCGGCTTGGGGGAGGCCGGCCGAGGTGCGGCCGGACCCGGACGGGCCGACTGCGCCGGTGAGGGCGCCGCGGGCCTGGGGGCAGCCTTGCGCGGGGCGGGCTTCGCGGACTTGCCGCTGCCACCACCCTGGAAGGCGTCAGTCAGTTTGCGTACAACGGGCGCTTCGATGGTCGAAGACGCCGAACGGACGAATTCACCGAGTTCTTGGAGCTTGGCCATGACGACCTTGCTCTCGACCCCGAACTCCTTGGCGAGTTCGTATACCCGGACCTTAGCCACTTCGCTCCTTTTAGGTCCGGGTGTGTCCGGACCGTCGCTACTTCATGGGCGTACTCATCGCGTGCTCATCGAGTGCTCATCGCAATCTCGACCTACTTCCAACTCGCGGGGTACCAGAGCCGCACGGGGGTTCCGTGCGACGCCTTCTTACGGTGTTGCCTGCTCGGCAACGATCGTCTGCCCGACGTACTGGCGCAACGCCTTTGTGTCGAGCGCTCCCGGGGCTCGCAACGCCCTCGTGAACGCCCGGCGGCGTACCGCCTGGTCGAGACAGACCTGGGCGGGATGCAGATACGCACCCCGGCCGGGCAGCGTACCGCGAGGATCGGGGACGCATGCGTCCTTGATCGCCACGATACGCAGCAGTTCCGTCTTGGCCGCCCGCTCCCGGCACCCCAGACAGGTGCGCTCGGGGCGTGCTCGGGCGTGCGTCCGGCCAGACACAGTTAAGTCTACCTCCCCGCGGCGACCTCACCCCAATGGGGCGGCGGTCGAACGGTTGCCGCGCGTATAACTGACGTGATCTGAGCGTGCGGCGGCCGGGATCTGTTCCCCGGGCCCGCCGCACTGGGTCATTCGGCGGGCTGCTCGGTGTCCGGCCGGATGTCGATCCGCCAGCCGGTCAGACGGGCGGCCAGGCGGGCGTTCTGGCCCTCCTTGCCGATCGCCAGCGACAGCTGGTAGTCCGGCACGGTCACGCGCGCGGAGCGGGCCGCCATGTCGACGACCTCCACCTTGGAGACCCGGGCGGGCGACAGGGCGTTCGCCACCATCTCGGCCGGGTCGTCCGACCAGTCGACGATGTCGATCTTCTCACCGTTCAGCTCGCCCATGACATTGCGCACCCGGCCGCCCATCGGGCCGATGCAGGCGCCCTTGGCGTTCAGGCCCGAACGGGTGGACCGTACGGCGATCTTGGTGCGGTGGCCGGCCTCGCGGGCGATGGCGGAGATCTCGACGGATCCGTCGGCGATCTCCGGCACCTCGAGCGCGAACAGCTTCTTCACCAGGTTGGGGTGCGTCCGCGAGAGCGTCACGGAAGGACCGCGCACACCCTTCGCCACCCGGACGACGTACGACCGCAGCCGCAGGCCGTGCGGATACGACTCGCCCGGGACCTGCTCCTGCACCGGCAGGATGGCCTCGAGCTTGCCGATGTCGACGAGCACGTTCTTCGGGTCGCGGCCCTGCTGGACCACGCCGGTGACGATGTCGCCCTCACGGCCCGCGTACTCGCCCAGCGTCGCGTCGTCCTCGGCGTCCCGCAGGCGCTGGAGGATCACCTGCTTGGCCGTGCTGGCGGCGATACGGCCGAAGTCGGACGGGGTGTCGTCGAACTCGCGGGGCTCCTGGCCCTCCTCGAGGTCCTCGGGGTCCTCCTTCGCCCACACGGTCACATGACCGGATTCCCGGTCGAGCCGCACGCGCGCGTGGCGGCGGCTTCCCTCGGTGCGGTGGTAGGCGATGAGGAGGGCCGACTCGATCGCCTCGACCAGCAGGTCGAAGGAGATCTCCTTCTCCCGCACCAAGCCCCTCAGGGCACTCATGTCGATGTCCACGGCTACGCCTCCTCCTCTTCCTTCATGTCCTTCTCGTCCTGCTTGTCCTTGCGGTTGAACTCGACCTGGACGCGGGCCTTCTCGATGTCGGCGAAGGCGAGCCTGCGGGTGGTGGCCTTGCGGCCCTTCACACCCGGCACCTCGACGTCGAGGCCGTCGTCGTCCACGTCGATGATGCGGGCGACGATCTCGCCGCCCTCGTGGAGCTGGAACCTCACCAGGCGGTCCGTGGCACGGACGTAGTGGCGGTGCTCGGTGAGGGCGCGCTCCGCGCCCGGGGTGCCGACCTCGAGGGTGTACTCGCCCTCGCCCATCGCGTCCGTCTCGTCGAGCTTCGCCGAGAGCGCGCGGCTCACATCGGCGATCTCGTCCAGGTCCGCTCCGGTGTCGGAGTCGACGACCACGCTCAGCACTCTCTTGCGACCGACGGAGTCCACGGTGATCTCTTCGAGGTCCAACCCCTGGGAGGTGACGAGCGGTTCGAGCAGTTCTCGCAGCCTCTCGCTCTGGGTGGTGCTCATCCGGGTGACTCCTCGGCCGCGTGTGCTGTTGTGGGATGGGGCGCGTGTCTGGTCAAAGGGTATCCGGTCGCGGGGTGTGTTGCCGTCCACCGAGTGGCCCACCGGCGCCGGACGACACCCGTCGGCGCCCGGCGGGCCACCGACGGTGCCGGTGACGGGCGCCGGGCCGACGCGCGGGTACGGTGATCACGGGTCTGCCCGCGCGTGAGCGGCCCGTGATCGGTTCCTTTCGTACGAGATTCCCCGAGGACGTCTGCCGTGCCGTTCCCGCCGCCTGTGCGCACCCCCTCCGGGCCGCGCCGAAGAACTCTGCTCGCCTCGGCCGCCGGGGCCGCCCTGCTGGCCGGGTGCTCCGGCGAGGGGGACGCCGGGAAGAGGGCCCCGGGCGGCCGGTCGGACTCGGCGGAACATCGTGCACGCGCGCGTGCGGCGGCGGACAGCGCGGGACTGGTGGAGCGCTACGACGCCGTCCTCGCCGTCCATCCGGCGCTGGCGGCGCGGCTGGCACCGCTGCGGGCGGAGGTCGTGCGCCACGTGACGGCGTTCGGCGGTGCCGAGGGTGTCGCCACGGCGTCACCTTCGCCCTCGTCTGAGTCGTCGGCTTCGGCGTCGGCGCGGCCATCGGCGTCACCGTCGCCGTCGGCGCCGGCAGGGGCGCCGTCCGCGCCCGCGGCTTCCGGGGGTGTCCCGCCCGCGCCGTCCGTCGCCGTTCCGGCGGATGCCGGGGACGCGCTCGCCGGCCTGGCCGGGGCCGAGCGGACCCTCGCGGACCGCAGGGTCGCCGCGCTGGTCGACGTGCCGGGTGAACTCGCCCGGCTGCTGGCCTCGGTGGCGGCGGCCGGGGCGGCACACGCGTACCTGCTGACGGAGGGGGCCCGATGAGCGAGCGGGACACGGGGGTGGTGACGGCCCTCCAGGCCGCGCTGGCCGCCGAGCACGCGGCGGTGTACGGCTACGGTGTGGTCGGCGGCCGGATCCGTGAGGGTCGGCGCACGGAGGCTCGGGCGGCGTACGACGCGCATCGGGCGCGCCGGGACGCGCTGGCTCGCGACGTGCGCGACCTGGGGGCAGAGCCCATCGCCGCGAGCGCCGGGTACGCCCTGCCGTTCGCCGTGCCGGACTCCGCCGCCGCGGTCCGGCTCGCCGCCGAGCTGGAGGAACGCGTCGCCGGGGTCTACTCCGACCTGGTCCGGGCGGCCACCGGTGCGCGGCGCCGGGCGGCCGCCGGTGCGCTGCGGGAGGCCGCGGTCCGTGCGGTGCGCTGGCGCGGCGGGAGCGTAGCCTTCCCTGGTCTCGCCGAGCGGGCCGGTGCGGGGACCGACCCGGCCGCCACCGGGGCCGGGGCCTCGGCGACGAAGGCGGGTTCGGTGACCCGGACCCCCACATCGATCCCGACCCCCACCCGGACGGCGTAGGCCGAAGCAGGAGAGGACGACTCGCGTATGGCTTTCGAACCGCCGCAGCGTCTGGTCAGGGCGCTGGCCGAGAGCGCGCCGGACGGTGACGACTGGTTGGAGAGACTGCCGGAGACGGTCCGACAGGCCGCCTCGCGACGCGAGTTGACCGTGGAGCGGGTGCAGGTGCCCGGTGGCCGCAGCAGCCTGGTGGTGCTGGTGCGGTACGCCGACGGGACGCCGGCCGTGCTGAAGCTCGCCCCGGCCCGCTTCCGGCCGGAGGCGGAGCGGACCGCTCTCGCCCACTGGGACGGTCTGGGCGCGGTGCAGCTGGTGGAGGGCCCGGTGAGCGAAGGGGTGCTGCTGCTGGAGCGGCTGCACCCCGATGTGTCGGTACGGTCGCTGCCGGAGGCGAAGGCGCTGCTGGAGGCGGCGGGGACGTTGCGGCGACTGTGGGTGGAACCGCCGGCCGGGCACTCCTTCGAGACGGTGGCCGAGCGGACCGGGCGACAGGCCGAGGTGATGCGCGCGCGTGCCGACGCGGAGGTGGCAGCGCTGGTCGACGCGGCGCTCGCGGCCCGCGAGGAGCTGGTGGCCGCGCCGCCCGAGCACCGGCTGCTGCACGGCACGTTCCGGCAGAGCAAGGTGCTCGCGGGTGAGCGGATGCCGTGGCTGGCCGTGGGGCCGGATCCGGTGGTCGGCGAGTGCGCCTTCGACCTGGCGCGGCTGGTCCGGGACCGGGTGGAGGACCTGATCGCCTCCCCGTCCGGGGCGGCGACGACCCGGCGGCGGGTGAAGCGGCTGGCGGAGTCGCTGGAGGTGGACCAGGAGCGGCTGCGGGGGTGGACGCTGTTCCGGGCGGTGGAGTCGGGCGTACGGGCACTGCGCGTGGGGCGGCCGAAGGACGCGGAGTTGCTGCTGGAGTTCGCCGGGTGGGTTTGAGGGATCGTGGGGCTCAGGGTGGTGACGGTCGGCCGCCGCGAGGGCCGCAGTACCCCTCGCGCCCTCCGCGGACCGCGGCGGCGCCTCGTTCCCTGATGGCGATGACCCTTCCCCGACCGTAGGGACGTCGTGTCACGTCCTACGGTCGGGCGAACGGTCATGACGCCGTCAGGGGGCGGTTACGCGGTCGTGAGGCGGGCGATCGCCTCGTCCACCGTCAGCTCCTCGCGCTCGCCGGTCCTGCGGTCCTTCAGCTCCAGGACGCCCTCGGCCGAACGGCGGCCCGCGACGAGGATCTTCGGTACGCCGATCAGCTCGGAGTCGGTGAACTTCACGCCCGGCGAGACCCCGGCCCGGTCGTCGACCAGGACGCGCAGACCGGCCGCCCGCAGCTTCTCGGAGACGTCCAGGGCCAGTTCCGTCTGGAGGGCCTTGCCCGCGGCGACCACGTGCACATCGGCCGGGGCGACCTCGGCGGGCCAGCACAGGCCCTTGTCGTCGGCGCTCTGCTCGGCGAGGGCCGCCACCGCGCGGGAGACGCCGATGCCGTAGGAGCCCATGGTGACGCGGACCGGCTTGCCGTTCTGGCCGAGGACGTCGAGCTTGAGGGCGTCGGCGTACTTGCGGCCCAGCTGGAAGATGTGGCCGATCTCGATGGCACGGTCCAGCTTGAGGCCGGTGCCGCACTTCGGGCAGGGGTCGCCCTCCCGGACGACCACGACGTCGACGTATGCGTCGACCTCGAAGTCACGGCCCGCGACGACGTTCTTCGCGTGCGTGTGCTCCTTGTTGGCGCCCGTGATCCACGCGGTGCCGGGCGCCACGCGCGGGTCGGCGATGTAGGTGACCTTCTCCAGGCCCTGCGGGCCGACATAGCCGCGGACCAGGTCGGGGCGGCCCACGAAGTCCTCGGCGGTGACCAGCTCGACGGCCGCCGGCGCGAAGTGCGCCTCGACCTTGTCCATGTCGACCTCGCGGTCACCGGGCACGCCGACGGCGACGATCTCGCCGTCCACCTTGACCAGGAGGTTCTTCAGTGTGGCGGAGGCCGGTACGCCGAGGGAGGCGGCGAGGGTCTCGATGGTCGGGGTGTCCGGGGTCGGGATCTCCTCGGCCGCGGGCACGGCGGAACCGTCGACCGGCTTCGACTCGTACGTGATCGCCTCGGTGTTGGCCGCGAAGTCGCAGTTCGGGCAGTCGGCGAAGGTGTCCTCGCCGGCCTCGGCAGGGGCCAGGAACTCCTCCGACTTCGAGCCGCCCATGGCGCCCGCGGTCGCCGCACAGATGCGGTAGTCCAGACCGAGACGCTCGAACACCCGCTGGTACGCCTGGCGGTGCAGGGCGTAGGACTTGGCCAGGCCCTCGTCCTCGGTGTCGAAGGAGTAGGAGTCCTTCATCAGGAACTCGCGGCCGCGCAGGATGCCGGCGCGGGGGCGGGCCTCGTCGCGGAACTTGGTCTGGATCTGGTAGAGGATGACCGGCAGGTCCTTGTAGGAGGTGCACTGGTCCTTGACCAGCAGGGTGAAGATCTCCTCGTGGGTGGGGCCGAGGAGGTAGTCGCCGCCCTTGCGGTCCTTCAGGCGGAACAGCTCGGGGCCGTACTCGTCCCAGCGGCCGGTCGCCTCGTACGGCTCCTTCGGCAGCAGCGCGGGGAGCAGCACCTCCTGGGCGCCGATGGCGTCCATCTCCTCGCGGACGATGCGCTCCACGTTGGCGAGGACCTTCTTGCCGAGCGGCAGCCAGCTCCAGACGCCGGCGGCGGTGCGGCGGACGTAGCCGGCGCGGACGAGGAGCTTGTGGCTGAGGACCTCGGCGTCCGCCGGGTCGTCGCGCAGCGTCTTCGCCATCAACTGGGACATGCGCTGGACCGGTGCGTTGGCCATGGTGTACGAACTCCTGCCGATCGGGATCCCCCCGCTCGAACCGGGCCGAGAGTGGGGAGGGTACTGGCTAGGAGGTTAGCCGGGAGCCCCGCGCGGTCGGAAATCCGTTACCCGCGGCGCAGCGGGAGAGGGGCGCCCATCACGGCGTAGGGGCGGGGAGCGCTGGGGAAGAGGACGCGGCGGGCCAGGTCCCGGTAGCCGAGGGAGTGGTAGAGGGCCCGGGCGGGGCTGTCGACGTCGATCGCGGAGAGGATCGAGCGGGGTTCGGTCGCGGTGTCCGTGATCGTGGTGATCAGGGACCGGCCCGCACCGCGGTGCTGGTACTCCGGGTGGACGTGCAGCTCGGTGATGACGAAGGAGTCGTCGAGCCAGGCGTCGTCGCCGCCGGCACGGAGGTAGGGCTCGACGACGGTGGACCACCAGTGCGCGCGGTCGTTGGGCATGCCGTAGACGAAGCCGACGAGTCTGTCACCGACGGTCGCGCCGAACGCTCTCGCGCCGGGGTTGGTCATGTGGCGCAGGACGATCTGCCTGCGGACGGCCACCTCGTCCGGGCCCAGTCCGAAGGCCACGGCTTGGACTGCGAGGGCCTCGTCCACGTGCGCGGGAAGGTCCAAGGGGCCGATCACGAGGTCCATGGCGGGGAGCCTACAGGGGGGTCACGGTCGGCCGCCGGGTGCGGAGCGGATGTGCGTGGGGCGGCGTGCGGCGAGACGGTCAGAACAGGACGCTCATGAACGCGCCGACCTCCTGGAAGCCCACCCTCCGGTACGTCCGCCGTGCGGTCGTGTTGAAGTCGTTGACGTAGAGACTGACCGTCGGGGCGACGTCCGCGAGCGCGTAGCGCAGTACGGCCGCCATGCCGGGGGCGGCCAGGCCCCTCCCCCGGTATTCCGGGGCGACCCAGACGCCCTGGACCTGGCAGGCCTTGGGGGTGGCCGCGCCGATCTCCGCCTTGAAGACGACCCTGCCCCGGTCGTCGAGGCGGGCGAACGAGCGGCCGGCCCCGACGAGTTCGGCCACCCGGGCCTGGTAGAGCAGGCCGCCGTCACCGGCCATCGGGGAGACGCCGACCTCCTCGGTGAACATCGCCACGCACGCCGGCATGATCGCGTCCATCTCGTCCTTGCGGATGCGGCGCACGTACGGGTCCGGGGCGATGTCGTCGGGCATGCGGTCGGTGACCATCAGGGGCTGGCGGGCGCGGACCTCGCGGGCGGGGCCCCAGTGCGGTTCGAGCAGCCGCCACAGCAGGGCCGTCGCGTCGGCGGGGCCCACGATGGAGGAGCAGCGGCGGCCGGCCCGGCGGGCACGGTCGGCGAAGGCGCGGACGGCGCGTGGGCCGGCGCAGATGGGGACCAGGTTGGCGCCGGCGTAGCACAGGGACGTCAGCATGCCGTCCTCGTACCAGCCCCACATCTCGCCGCCGAGGCGCCACGGGTCCAGGCCCGCGACCTGTACCCGCGAGGTCACGAAGGCGTTGGTGACCGGCTCACGGTCGAGGACGGCGAGGGCGGCGTCCAGGTCGCTCGGTTCGAGGACCCGGGAGGTGGTCTGCGTCAACACGTGCGGGGCCTCACACTGGGGTCTGCCTGATCTCCGCACTGTACCCGCCGAAAATGTGCGGCGCCGCCCGTCGTGGGGGCCCTGTGTCACCGACGTCGCATGATCTTGCAGACCGAGAGAACCGACGCGCGTAGGTGGCCGCCACGGGAGCAGCCGGCGGAGGCAGCCGACACCGTGCGTGGTCCTCCCCCCCCCCACGGCGGGGGCAGCCCGTGGGGGCCGGTCGCGCCGTGCCCGCGGCCCTGGGACGCCTGCGGCGATCCAGGGCGCGCTGTCCGGCCTGTCTCGTTCAGCCCGCTACCGAGACCTGGGGCTCGCCCGAGGCGATGCCGTCGGATTCCATCTGTTCGGCCAGCTTCATGGCCTCTTCGATGAGGGTTTCCACGATCTTGGACTCGGGGACGGTCTTGATGACCTCGCCCTTGACGAAGATCTGCCCCTTGCCGTTGCCGGAGGCCACGCCGAGGTCGGCTTCCCGGGCCTCGCCGGGGCCGTTGACCACGCAGCCCATGACCGCGACGCGGAGCGGGACCTCCATGCCGGTCAGGCCCGCGGTGACCTCCTCCGCGAGCTTGTAGACGTCGACCTGGGCGCGGCCGCAGGACGGGCAGGAGACGATCTCCAGACCGCGCTGCTTGAGGTTGAGGGACTCCAGGATCTGGTTGCCGACCTTGACCTCCTCGACCGGCGGGGCCGAGAGGGAGACGCGGATGGTGTCGCCGATGCCCTGGGAGAGGAGGGCGCCGAAGGCCACGGCGGACTTGATCGTGCCCTGGAAGGCGGGACCCGCCTCCGTCACGCCGAGGTGAAGGGGGTAGTCGCACTGGGCGGCGAGCTGGCGGTAGGCCTCGATCATCACGACCGGGTCGTTGTGCTTGACGGAGATCTTGATGTCGCGGAAGTCGTGCTCCTCGAAGAGGGACGCCTCCCACAGGGCGGACTCCACGAGCGCCTCGGGGGTCGCCTTGCCGTACTTCTGGAGCAGGCGGCGGTCGAGGGAGCCGGCGTTCACGCCGATGCGGATCGGGGTGCCGTGCTCCTTGGCGGCCTTGGCGATCTCCTTGACCTTGTCGTCGAACTGCTTGATGTTGCCCGGGTTGACGCGGACCGCGGCGCACCCGGCCTCGATCGCGGCGAACACGTACTTGGGCTGGAAGTGGATGTCCGCGATCACCGGCAGCTGCGACTTGCGGGCGATGGTGGCGAGGGCGTCGGCGTCGTCCTGGGTCGGGCAGGCGACGCGGACGATCTGGCAGCCGGACGCGGTCAGCTCGGCGATCTGCTGGAGCGTGGCGCCGATGTCGGACGTACGGGTCGTGGTCATCGACTGCACGGACACGGGGGCGTCCCCGCCGACCGCCACGGACCCGACCTGGATCTGCCGGCTCTTCCGGCGCTCGGCGAGCTTGGTCGGAACGGACGGCATGCCGAGAGAAATCGCAGTCATCTGCTGTGCAACCCCAAGTCGTGGATCAAGGTCCAGGTCCCGTCGGTGGCGGGCTCCAGGCTTCGAGATTACGGCACGGGCCCCGGCGCGGGCACTCGCCCACCCGCGAAACACCCGGGCGGGGGCACCCCCCGACCCGTTGCCGAGCCCAGTCGCTGGAAGGCGGCCCGGCACAGATCGTGCCGGGCCGCCGTGAACGCCGTAGGGCTAGGAGATCTTCACCGGGTTGACGACGTCCGCGATCAGCACCAGGACGGTGAAGCAGACGAAGATCCCGGCCACCACGTAGGCCACCGGCATCAGCTTCGCCACGTCGAAGGGGCCGGGGTCGGGGCGGCGCAGCAGCCTGGCGAGGTTGCGGCGCAGCGACTCCCACAGGGCGCCCGCGATGTGCCCGCCGTCGAGAGGCAGCAGCGGGAGCATGTTGAAGAGGAACAGGGAGAGGTTGAAGCCGGCGAGCAGCATCACGAACATCGCGAGCTGTTGCGAGGCCGGGATGTCGAGGGTGGCGATCTCCCCGCCGACCCGGGCCGCGCCGACGACGCCCATCGGGGAGTCCGGTTCGCGGGGGCCGTCGCCGAAGGCCGCGTCCCACAGGGCGGGGATCTTGGAGGGCAGGGCGGCGAGGGAGTCGACGGCGTCACCGACCCGCTCGGTCATCCAGGTCGCGGACTCGCCGAAGTCCTGTTTGACGACTCCGGTGGCGGCGCTGAAGCCGAGGAAGCCCGCCTTGACGTACTCGCCCTGGACGTAGGTGCCGTTGGAGTCCTTCTTCGCGACCAGGTTGGTGGCGATCTTCGCGTCGAGGGTGACCTCTCGGCCGTCCCGGTCGACGACGATCGCGACTTCCTTGCCGGCGCTGACCCGGATGAGGTCGGAGAGGGTGTCCCAGTCGTCGGTGCGCTTGCCGGCGAAGGAGACGATCTTGTCGCCCTTCTCCATGCCGGCGGCGGCCGCCGGGGAGGCGGGGTCGGTCTTCCTGCACGTGTCGCGGTTCTCGCTCTGCGCGATGACACAGGGCGAGACGGAGGCGACGGAGGTGGTCTGCTGCTGGATACCGAAGCCCATCAGCACGGTGAGGAACAGGGCGACCGCGAGGATCAGGTTCATGAAGGGGCCCGCGAACATCACGATGACCCGCTTCCACGGCTTGCGCGTGTAGAACATGCGCGTTTCGTCGCCGGGCCTCAGCTCCTCGTACGCCGCCGAGCGGGCGTCCTCGATCATTCCGCGCCAGGGCGAGGTGGAGCGGGCGGTGACGCGGCCGTCGTCACCCGGCGGGAACATGCCGATCATGCGGATGTAGCCGCCGAACGGGATCGCCTTGACGCCGTACTCGGTCTCGCCCCGGTGCCGTGACCAGAGGGTCGGGCCGAAGCCGACCATGTACTGCGGCACGCGGATGCCGAAGAGCTTGGCGGTGGACAGGTGTCCCAGCTCGTGCCAGGCGATCGACACCAGCAGGCCGAACGCGAAGACCACTATGCCGAGGATGAACATCAGGGTCGTCATGCGCGGGCCTCCGCCGTCCGTACCGCCAGTTCCCGGGCCCGGGCGCGGGCCCAGGTCTCCGCTTCGAGGACGTCCGGCACGGTGAGCGAGGTTCCCGAGCGCGGGGTGCCGTGTTCCTCGACGACCCTCGTCACGGTCTCCATGATCCCGTTGAACGGCAGCGCGCCCTTGCGGAACGCCTCCACGCACTCCTCGTTGGCGGCATTGAACACCGCCGGGGCCGTCCCCGCGAGCCGGCCCACATGGCGGGCGAGGTTCACCGAGGGGAACGCCTCGTCGTCGAGCGGGAAGAACTCCCACGTCGACGCCTTGCCCCAGTCGAAGGCGGGCGCCGCGTCGGGCACCCGCTCGGGCCAGCCGAGGCCGATGGCGATGGGCCCGCGCATGTCGGGCGGCGTCGCCTGCGCCAGTGTCGATCCGTCCGTGAACTCAACCATCGAGTGGACATACGACTGGGGATGCACGACCACCTCAATGCGGGAGAAGGGAATGTCGTAGAGGAGGTGTGCCTCGATGACCTCCAGGCCCTTGTTGACGAGGGTCGCGGAGTTGATCGTGATGACCGGGCCCATGGCCCAGGTCGGGTGCGCGAGGGCGTCCTCGACGGTGACGTGCGCCAGCTGTTCCTTCGTACGGCCGCGGAAGGGGCCGCCGGAGGCGGTGACGACGAGCTTGCGGACATCGGCGCGGGTGCCGGCGGCGAGGGCCTGGAAGAGGGCCGCGTGCTCGGAGTCGACCGGAATGATCTGGCCGGGTTCGGCGAGCGCCTTCACCAGCGGCCCGCCGACGATGAGCGACTCCTTGTTGGCGAGCGCGAGGGTGCGGCCCGCCTCCAGGGCGGCGAGGGTGGGCGCGAGGCCGATGGAGCCGGTGATGCCGTTCAGCACGGTGTGGCAGTCGGAGGCGGCGAGCCAGGTGGCCGCCTCCGGTCCGGCGAGGATCTCGGGGAGCGGCTCGCCGGGGCCGTACGCGTCGGCCAGGGCCTCCCGCAGAGCCGGTACGACGTCCTCGCGGGCGACGGCGACGGTCCGCACCCGCAGTCGGCGGGCCTGCTCGGCGAGGAGGGCGACGCGGCCGCCGTTCGCGGACAGGCCGGTCACCCGGAAGCGGTCAGGGTTGCGCAGCACGAGGTCGATGGCCTGGGTGCCGATCGATCCGGTGGACCCGAGGACCACCACGTCCTTGGGGCCGTCGCCCACCACGGGGTCGTACACGAGATGCGGGTCGGCCAGGGCGGGGGTCGGGAGCGCCGTCGTCCGCCCGGCGGGCGGGCCCTGCGGCGTCAGATGCGTGCTCTCGGCGTGCCGGGTGTCGGCCCTCGTACCGGGCGCACTCGGGCCGGCGCCCGGTGCGGCGAGAGTGCGTGCGTGGCGTCGCGGGGCGGACGGGGCTTCCGACCCGTGCCCTGAGGGGGTTGGACTGTCGCTCATCCCCCCATTGTTGCCGCAACGCACATGGGTGCGGACAGGGTGTCCCCCCGCGGCCCCCCTCACGGGGAACTCCTGGGGAGACAGCCCTGGCCAGGTGTCCACGGTGTCACCCGATCGGGCGGTGGACGTTCTCGTGTTCGGACGGCCCCGGAGTGGTGTCGGCGATCCAGGGACCCTCGCCCGAGGGGTCGACGATGCCCTGCTCCAGCCATTCGTAGGTGCCCGCGAGGACGCCCTTGACGACCTTGTGGTCGAGGTCGTCGGTGTTGGACCACAGGCGGTTGAAGAGTTCCTCGACCCGGATGCGGGACTGGCGGCAGAACACGTCGGCGAGCTGGTAGGCCTCGCGCCCGTGCTCGCCGCGGGAGCGCAGCAGCTCCGCGCGCACGCAGGCAGCGCTCATCGCGAACAGTTCGGCGCCGATGTCGACGATCCGGCCGAGGAAGTTCTGCTTGGTCTCCATGCGGCCCTGCCAGCGGGACATGGCGTAGAAGGTGGAGCGGGCCAACTTGCGGGCGTGCCGCTCGACGTGACGCAGGTGCGGGGAGAGGTCGACCTCGTGCTTGAACTCGCTGAAGGAGTTCGGGAGTTGACCGGGACCCGCGACGAGTTTCGGCAGCCACTTGGCGTAGAAGACGCCCGCGTTGGCGCCCGCCCTGGCCTTTTCCTGGAGGGACTTGTCGGGGTCGATGAGGTCGCCGGCGACCGAGAGGTGGGCGTCGACGGCCTCGCGGGCGATCAGCAGGTGCATGATCTCCGTCGAGCCCTCGAAGATGCGGTTGATGCGCAGGTCTCGCAGGACCTGTTCGGCGGGGACCGCCCGCTCGCCGCGGGCGGCGAGGGAGTCGGCGGTCTCGAAGCCGCGGCCGCCCCGGATCTGGACCAGTTCGTCGGCCATCCGCCAGCCCATCTCGGAGGCGAAGAGCTTGGCCAGGGCGCCCTCGATGCGGATGTCGTTGCGGTCCTCGTCGGCCATCTGCGAGGACAGGTCGAGCACGGCCTCCAGGGCGAAGGTCGTCGCCGCGATGAAGGAGATCTTCGCCCCGACCGCCTCGTGGCCGGCGATCGGCTTGCCCCACTGTTCACGGGCCGCCGACCACTCACGGGCGATCTTCAGACTCCACTTGCCTGCCGCCACGCAGGAGGCGGGCAGCGAGAGCCGGCCGGTGTTGAGGGTGGTCAGCGCGATCTTCAGGCCCGCGCCCTCGGGGCCGACGCGGTTCGCGGCGGGCACCCGGACCTGATGGAAGCGGGTGACGCCGTTCTCGATGCCGCGCAGACCCATGAAGGCGTTGCGGTTCTCCACGGTGATGCCGGGTGAGTCGGCCTCCACGACGAAGGCGGTGATGCCGCCCTTGTGGCCCTCGCTCCTCGGCACCCGGGCCATCACGACCAGCAGGTCGGCGACCACGCCGTTGGTGGTCCACAGCTTCACCCCGTCCAGGACGTAGTCGTCCCCGTCCGGTACGGCGCTGGTGGCGAGGCGGGCCGGGTCGGAGCCGACATCCGGCTCGGTGAGGAGGAAGGCGCTGATGTCGGTGCGGGCGCAGCGCGGCAGGAACCGCTGCTTCTGCTCGTCGGTGCCGAACAGCTTCAGCGGCTGCGGCACGCCGATCGACTGGTGTGCCGAGAGCAGGACGCCGACCGCCGGGCTGGCCGAGCCCACCAGGGCCAGCGCCTTGTTGTAGTACACCTGGGTGAGACCGAGACCGCCGTACTTGGGGTCGATCTTCATGCCGAGGGCGCCGAGTTCCTTGAGGCCGGCCACGACCTCGTCGGGGATGCGGGCCTCGCGCTCGATGAGGGCGCCGTCGATGCGGGTCTCGCAGAACTCACGGAGCTTGGCCAGGAACTGCTCGCCGCGCCGTACGGCCTCGTCGGTGGGCAGGGGGTGGGGGTGGATGAGGTCGAGGTCGAAACGGCCCAGGAACAGTTCCTTGGCGAAGCTGGGCTTCCGCCAGTCCTGTTCCCGGGCGGCCTCCGCCACCTGACGGGCCTCACGTTCGGTGACGACGGGCTTCTTGAGGGGTGGTGCGGACATGAGGCTCACCTCGCCGCGAATCGGGATCTCGGGCCACATTGGTTACCGATGGGTGCTACCCGATCGTTGGTACCCGATCCCGGGCGAGCCCACCACCCCTCGCGCGCCCGATCGGCCGACGGTGACCGAGGACGACCTGCCGTCCGGGTGGCCCGTTCCCTTGAGGACCTCGGTGCCGGACTCGATTCCGCAGACGGCTTGTCGTCGGTGAGGAGCTTGCGCCGGTCGAGTGTCAGGGTGAAGGCTCCGAGGTCGGGGGGAGCCTGGGTGGTGTCGGAGCGGCGGACGGACGAGCGGGCGTTCCGGCCGACGCCCCGGTGCAGGTCCCGCGGGCACCGTCCAGGCTGGCGCTGCCGCGCCTGGTGCCCGGCGGCCCGCGCCCTGACGGTCAGGCCGGATCACGGTCTCGTGGCTGGGCCGGCCCTGCCCAACGCGTCGGGGCTCCCTCCGACCGGTCCTGCCCAATGCGTCGGGGCTCCCTCCGACCGGCCCTGCCCGTTGCGTCGGGGCTCCTTCCGGGGGACCGTTCCGGTACACCCGTTCGGTTGCGGTCGCGGGCGCAAGAGGTCGCCAAGGTCGCGGAATCGGTCCGCGGAACCGTCCCGGCGCAACGCCCGAGAAACCGCGTCGAAGCGCTTCGACAACCTATGGACACCCACTCTCGCTAGAGCTACTGTCAAAGCACCCTCACCCGCCCCTGTTCCCCCCGCGCACTGTCGAAGCGCTTCACACATTTTGGAGAGCTGGATGGTCACCCTCGCCGAGGTCGCCCAGCACGCCGGAGTCTCGGCGAGCACGGTGAGCTATGTCCTCAGCGGCAAGCGGTCCATCTCCGCGACCACCCGGGAGCGGGTGGAACAGAGCATCCGCCAGCTCGGCTACCACCCGAACGCGGGCGCGCGAGCCCTGGCCAGCAGCCGGTCGAACATCATCGCGCTGATGATCCCGCTGCGCACCGACATGTACGTGCCGGTGATGATGGAGATCGCCATCGCGGTCGCCACCACGGCCCGTACGCACGGCTACGACGTCCTTCTCCTCACCGGCGAGGAGGGCCCCGACGCCGTGCGCCGCGTCACCGGCAGCGGACTCGCCGACGCGATGATCCTCATGGACGTCCAGCTCGACGACGAGCGGCTGCCGCTGCTGCGCGGTGGGGGCGCCCCCGGTCGGGCGAAGTCGAGAGTCGGGGACGACCAGCCGTCGGTTCTGATCGGGCTGCCCGCCGACACCACCGGGCTGACCTGTGTGGACCTGGACTGGAGCGCGACCGGCGCACTGTGCGTGGAGCACCTGGCGACGTTCGGCCACCGCGACATCGCTGTGATCGGCGAGGCACCCGCGGTGTACGAGCGGCACACCGGTTTCGCCGAGCGCACCCTCGACGGACTCCGGTCCCGGGCGAAGGAGCTGGGGCTGCGGGTACTGCACCGCCCCTGCGAGAACGGATACGACGCGATGGCGGTGACGCTGGCGCGGATCCTCGACGAGCGGCCCGGCACCACCGGCTTCGTCGTGCAGAACGAGTCGGCGGTCGAGCCGCTGCTCGCGCTGCTGAGGCAGCAGGGGCGGGCCGTCCCCGAGGACGTGTCGGTGGTCGCCATCTGTCCCGACCAGGTCGCCGTGCAGGCGTCGGTGCGGCTGACGTCGGTCGCCATCCCCGCGCAGGAGATGGGGCGGCGGGCGGTGGAGCACCTGGTCGCCAAGCTCGCTGGCCGGGGCGTCGACGACGTGGTGCTGCTCCCCCCCGAGCTGACGGTCCGCGCGAGTTCGGGCCCCGCTCCGGCCGCTTCCTGACGGTCCGGCCCGCGGGTTCCGCCCGACCCGCGGAATCCGCAGGACCGTACGTCGTCCACGTCCCCGAGCCTCGCCGGTGCCACGCCCGTGGCACCCCCTTGCCCGCACCGCCCCCTCCTCGCTTCCTCCCCTCCTCGCTTCCTCGCCCTCCTCTCCGCCTCCCCCTTGTCCCTTCCTCCTCCATGTCTCACTCCTCCAGGAGCACAGGAGCACGCCACGTGAATCAGCCTGCCGAAAACCAGCCTCAGGTCAGCCTGGCGCAGTCGTCTCCCACCGTCGGTACCTTCCGTGAGCGCGACGGTGCGCTGGAGTGGAGCGGCCGTCAGGAAACCGTCCGGCTCGAGCCATGGGGTCCGGACGGGGTCCGGGTCCGTGCGCGGTTGGGTGGTCCCGTCCTCGACGGCCTGCCCGGCGCGTTGCTCGCGGAGGCGCCGCCTGCCTCGTCCACGGTCAAGATCGAGCACGGTCGGGGGCGGCTGACCGTCGGCGCGCTGACCGTCGAGGTGGACGCGGAGGGCCTGATCCGGTTCCTGGACACCTCCGACGACCGGGAGCTGCTGGCCGAGGAGCGCGCCCACTTCTGGTGGCCCGGCTCACGGCTCTACACGGCCGTCGGCAACGGCCACCACCGCCTGGAGCAGCGGTTCGCCGCCTACGACGACGAGAAGCTGTACGGCCTGGGCCAGCACCAGCACGGGCGTCTCGACCAGAAGGGCCTGGTGCTCGACCTGGTCCAGCGCAACGCCGAGGTCGGCATCCCGGTGCTCACCTCCAGCCGCGGCTACACCCTGCTGTGGAACAACCCGGCGATCGGCCGCGTGGAGCTGGCGCACAACGGCACCCGCTGGGTGGCCGACTCGGCACGGCAGATCGACTACTGGGTCACCGCGGGCGGCCCCGCCGACGCCCAGCGACGCTACAGCGCGGTGACGGGCCGCACGCCGATGCTGCCGGAGTGGGCGGCGGGCTTCTGGCAGTGCAAGCTGCGCTACCGCACCCAGGACGAACTCCTCGCGGTGGCCCGGGAGTACGGACGGCGTGGGCTGCCCCTGGACGTCATCGTGTGCGACTTCTTCCACTGGACGCACCTGGGCGAGTGGAAGTTCGACCTGAAGGAGTGGCCGGACCCGGCCGCGATGGTCCGAGAACTGGACGAGCTGGGCGTCAAGCTGGTGGTGAGCGTCTGGCCGTCGGTGTCCCCGCTGTCGGAGAACCACCAGCTGATGGAGCAGCGCGGGTACTTCATCGGGACCCAGTACGGCCCGATGGCGCACGCCGACTGGCCGGACAAGGAGGTCGCCTCCACGGTCCAGGTCGCCTTCTACGACGCCACCAACCCCGATGCCCGTGAGTTCGTGTGGTCGCGGATCCGCGACAACTACCTGTCCCCGTACGGGATCACGGCGTTCTGGCTGGACGCCTGCGAGCCGGAACTGAAGCCGGGATTCCCGGAGAACCTGCGGTACTGGGCCGGTCCTGGCCTGGAGGTCGGCAACATGTACCCGGCCGAGAACGCCCGCACCTTCTACGAGGGCCTGCGCGCGTCCGGCTGCGGCGACGACGAGATCATCACCCTCAACCGCTCGGCGTGGGCGGGCAGTCAGCGCTATGGTGCCGCCCTGTGGTCGGGTGACATCGGCACCGACTTCGCGACCCTGCGCCGCCAGATCACGGCCGGTCTCAACACCTCCCTGTCGGGCATCCCCTGGTGGAACACCGACATCGGCGGCTTCCACGGCGGCGACCCGGACGACCCGGAGTACCGCGAGGTGATGGTCCGCTGGTTCCAGTTCGGCGCGCTGTCCCCGCTGATGCGCCTGCACGGCTTCCGCGACCCGGGCATGCCGCTGGGCCCGGAGATGACCGGCGGCCCCAACGAGGTGTGGTCGTACGGCGAGGAGGCCGGCGCGGTCCTGGAGAAGTACCTGCGGCTGCGCGAGCGGCTGAAGCCGTACGTGCTCCAGGTCATGCGGGAGGCGCACGAGGAGGGGCTGCCGGTGATGCGGCCGCTGTTCCTGGAGTTCCCGGAGGACCAGGCGGCCTGGTCCGTCGACGACTCCTATCTCTTCGGCCGGGATCTGCTGGTCGCCCCCGTCCTCACCGCGGGCGCGACGGCCCGTACGGCCTACCTCCCGGCGGGCGCGCGGTGGACGGACGCGTGGACGGGTGAGACGTACGAGGGCGGCAGAGCCGTGACGGTCGACGCCCCGCTGGACCGGATCCCGCTGTTCCTGCGGGACGGGGCGCGGCTGCCGGTGGCCGAGTAGCCACGACGGGCGCACGGACGCGGCCGGTCCCCCCCCCCAGGGGGAGGGACCGGCCGCGTCCTTTCGGTGTGTGCCGGCGGCACCGAGGGCCGGGAGCGGACGAGGGCGCGGGTGCGCAGGGCGCCGCGGTGCTGCTCGTGGCGGACCTGGCCGACACCAGGGCGAGCGCCGACACCGGGGCGAGCCGCGGGCCGTAGGCCGCGGTCGTGCGCTCGACGGTGGCGGGGCGCTCGGGGGGAGCCCGGCGACGGGGTGCCGTGCGGAGGAGGGGGCGCCGCGGGTGCCGCCGTCGCGGGGCCCGGTGTGGCGGGCGGCGCGGCGGCGGCGATCGGTGCCGTGCGGAGGGGGGTGGGGTGCGGATGGGATCCGCGGGACCCCACCCCGCTCGGTCAACTGCTGCTGACGGTGAGGCTGTTGGTCTGGAAGTTCAGGCCGCCGGAGGACGAGGTGATCTCGAAGCCGAACTGGACGTCGCCGATCGTCTCGTTGCCCATCCAGTGCTTGGTGTCCTTGATCCACTTGAGGATCGGGAGGATGCTCACGGTCCCCGACGAGGAGTTCGAGGTGCGGATGAAGGAGAACACCTCGTTGGCGCCGTTGTTGCCCTTGTAGACGGTCCAGGTGTGGCCGCCCAGCGTCACGTTGCCCTGCGAGGTGCCGAGGGGCCCGACGGCTCCGGTCTTGTTGACCCAGAGCATGATCTCGTAGTCGTAGTCGGTGTCCCAGATGTCGTACGAGGAGTTGTAGGCGCCGGACGACGGGACGGTGACGTTGTAGCTGCTGTTGAGGGAGCCCAGCGAGGTGATCGTCTTGTTGATCACCTTCTTGGCGTTCGGGTAGGACTTGATGCCGCCGGTGTTGGGGTGGTTGGCCCAGACGCCCCAGTTGGTACCGGAGTTGGCCCAGAAGCACTGGCTGCCGGCGCCGGAGCCCCAGATGTTGTTGTAGAGGGTGTAGCCGTTGAGGCTGGTGTTGCCCCACTGGTCGCAGGAGTTCCAGACGGCTGCCTGGGCGGGGGCCGCGGCGAGGCCGATGGTGGCGCCGAGCGCCAGGGCGGGGGCGAGCAGGGCCTTGGTGACCCTGCCGAAGGTGCGAGATGCCATGGTGTCCCTTCCATGGGTGGGGGGAAATGCTGGGATTGTGGGGATCTACCACGTCCCCAGGGTGAGGACGTGGTCTTCTCCGGCGACGAGGTCGAGTGGCTCCGTGCCGGAGGAAGTCCACACTTCGATGCGGTGCGTGCGGTGCGGCCTGAGGACGGCTCGGGCTCCGCTGGGGCCCCAGGCGAGGTCGAGTTCGGCGCCGAACCGAGTCCGTACGCCGCGGAGTTCGCCCGCCGGGAGGGCGGGGCCGAGGGCGGGCAGGAGGACCAGCCGGTCGGGAGTCGACTGGACGAGCGCCTCGATGAGCACGGCGGGCAGGGTGTGGGCGGCGTCCGCGTTGTAGACGTCGCGGTGGGGGTAGTGGGCGCTCATCAGGGAGGCGTGGAAGAAGTCGCCCTCCAGCACCCGGGCGAGGGCCTCGGTGACGCGCCGGCCGTCGCGCAACCGGGCCGCGACCAGCGCGTGGTGGAGGTGACCGTGCGCGGAGTCGTTCTCGGAGCCGCGCAGTTCGAGCGCGCGGTGGGCGGCGGCGGCGAGCCGGGGCGTGTCGTAGGGGTTGATCTCGTCGAGGGGCCAGACGGCGTAGAGGTGGCTGAGGTGGCGGTGGTCGTAGGTGTCGTCGAGGCCGGGCCAGGCCCATTCGGCGAGGGCGCCGTCGGCGTTGATCCGGTGCGGCGGGAGGCGGTCGGCGAGGGCCCGTCGGCGGGCCGCCTGGTCCGGGTGGTAGGTGGCGGCGGTGTGGAGCGCGTGCCGCGCGGCGGACAGGTCCATGGCCGCGTTGATCGCGCCCCAGCCGGCGCCTGCGGGTCGGTTCTCCGGTGAGTAGGACGGGACGACGACGAGGTGCCCTTCGGCGTCGGTACGGGTCAGGAAGTCCTCGTAGAAGTCCGCGACTTCGGCGAGCGTGGCGGCGGTGCGGGGATCGCGTCCGCCGCGGGTCTCGTCGTGATCGACGAGCGGCTTGAGCAGCCAGTCGGCGCCGGCCGTCCACAGCTGGTGCGGGTACTCCCGCTGGAAGTGGTACGTGTGGCCGGACTCGCCGTCGGTGTGCGTGGGGGCGACGACGCCCCGCGCGCCGAAGATCGCACGGGCGTTGTCTCGCCAGTGCGGCAGCTGCCCGTCGATCAGTGCGGCGAGGGCGCGGGTGACTTCGGGGAGGGCGGCTGCGGCGGCGGACGCCGTCTGGAGGTTGAGGTTGGCGTTGGTGGTGAACGCGCCGGCCCAGGCGGTGTCCCAGTCGCCGGTCCACAGGCCGGTGAGGCGGGGCGGGAAGAGGCCGCTGGCGCTGAGGAGGTGGTAGCGGCCGGCCGCGAAGAGTCGCTCCAGCAGTGCCGTGCCGCCGGGCCGCTCGAGCAGCCTCGAGCCGGGCAGGGCGCGTTCGCCGGGGTCGGCCCCGAGGTCGAGGCTGACGCGTTCGTAGGCGGTGCGGTGGAGTGCCGTGTGCCGGTCGAGGAGATCCTCGTACGACCGTCCGGCGAGGACGGCGCGCAGGGCGCGGGTCTCCTCGGTGACGTCGAGGTCGCCGGTGTGACGGCGGACGCGGGTGAGGAGCAGGACGGAGTCGGCTCCCTCGACGCGGGCGCCCGGAGCCGCGAGGGAGATTCGGCCGCCGGTCAGCGCGACCAGGGTGACGCCGGTGTACGCGCGGTCGCTGTCCGGGTAGCGGGCGCGGAGGCTGAGGACGGCGCCGTCCGGGGTGAGCAGCGCGCCGTTGCCCACGCGCAGGCGCGCGGGCACGTTGGGGAGCCGGTGGTCCAGGGTGATGTCGAGGGTGGGTCCCGGCGCGGTGACGTGCTGGACGATCACGTCGTCCGCGCGGGAGACGAACGCGCGGCTGGTCCAGCAGCCGGCGGCGGCGGTGATCTCACCGGTGGCGAAGTCGACCCCGCGGCGGTAGTCGCGGGCGGCGGCGTCCGTTCTCCGGAGTCGGACCTGGAAGGCGGGGTGGAAGGGCTGCACCCATTGCAGGGGCCGTCCGTCGGTGAAGTCCTCGGCCGCCGTGAGGTCTCCGGCGAGCAACCGGTCCTGGAGGGCCGGCAGTTCCTCGGCGAGCCGCGGGGGCTCGGCGTGCTCGGCGCCGTTGGGGCGGACGAGGGTGTGATGGGTCACGACGACACGGTCGTCGTCCGGGTCGCCGAACGCGAGGGCGCCGTGGTGGCCGTTGCCGCTGAGGAAGCCGTCCTCCCAGCGCGCGGCCGGGCGTGGCTCCCAGGTGCCGTGGACGGGACCGGCGGTCATGACGCCAGCACCGCGACGCCGTAACGGCCGAGGGTGATCCCGTCCGTGACGTCGGAGTCCGTCAGGAGGTCCCGGTGGGTCCCCGGCACCTCGACGGTCACGGACTCGCGCCCGTGGTTGAGCAGGAACAACAGGTCCGCGCGGCGGACGGCCTCGACCTGGGCGGGCAGGCCGTCGAGCACCGGGGGCGCTCCCGCGCCGGCCGCGATCCGGGCGAGCAGCTCGCGCAGGGACTCGGGTTCGGGGAGCGTGGAGACGTACCAGGCGCGGTCCTTGTGGAGCACGGCGGGCAGGCCGTCCAGTTCTCCGCCCTTGTACGAGACCTCCGCCACGGCGTCCTCGGTCTTCTCGATCTCCTCCGACCACAGGGTGCCGCGGAAGCCGTCGCACTCGGCGTGCTCCCCCGGGTCCAGCGGCCACCACTCGTGCAGGGTGCGGATGCCGAACAGCTCACGCAGCCGGGCGTCCATGCCGCCGGGGCGGACCCGGTCGTCCTCGTCTGCGACGCCGGTCAGGAAGCCGCTGACCAGGGTGCCGCCGCCGCGGACGTAGCCGAGGAGGTTGTCGATGGCGGCGTCGGTGAGGAGGTAGAGCTGCGGGACGACGACCAGCTTGTAGCCGCTGAGGTCGTGTTCGGGATGGGCGAAGTCGGTGGTGAGGTGGGACTCCCACAGGGCGCGGTGCCAGGCGTGCAGGACGGCTGGGTGGTCGACGTGCACGGAGGGCCGGCCCTCCTGCGAACCCGCCCACCAGGCGTGCCAGTCGTGCAGGACCGCGATGTCGTTCACGGTATGACGTCCCGTCACTCGGCGCGAGATGCGGGCCAGTTCGGCGCCCAGCTGTCTCACCTCCTGGTAGGTACGGCCCTCCTCCCCCGCATGGCTGACCATGCCCGAGTGGAACTTCTCCGCGCCCTGGCGGGACTGGCGCCACTGGAAGTAGCAGACGGCGTCGGCGCCGCGGGCCACGGCCTGGAGGGACCAGAGGCGGTTGAGGCCGCGGGGCTTGGGGTGGTTCACCCCGCGCCAGTTGACCGGGCCGGCCGCCTGCTCCATCAGCATCCAGGGGCCGCGGGCCTGCGAGCGGGTCATGTCCTGGACGAGGGCACCGTGCTGGGCACCCATCGGGTCGCGCGGGTCGGGGTAGAGGTCGACGGATACGACGTCCTCCTCACCGGCCCAGCGCCAGGCGTCCTGACCGGCCCACAGGGGCATGAAATTGCTGGTCACCGGGATGTGCGGGGTGGCCCGGCGGACGATGTCCCGCTCGGCGGTGCAGCACTCCAGGAGCATGTCGGAGGTGAACCGCTTGAAGTCCAGCACCTGGGTGGGGTTCTTCAGGTAGTGGGCGTGGCGGGGCGTGTGGATCTCGGCCCAGTCGCCGTAGCCCTGGCTCCAGAAGGCGGTGCCCCAGGCCTCGTTGAGGCCGTCCAGGGTGCCGTACCGGGCCTGGAGCCAGCGGCGGAAACGGGCGGCGGCCTCGTCGCTCCAGTCGTAGGTGCAGTACTCGTTGTTGATGTGCCACATCGTGAGGGCCGGGTGGCCGCCGTAGCGGGCGGCGAGGCTCTCGGTGATGGCGGCCGCGTAGCGGCGGTAGGTGGCGCTGGAGTGCGAGAAGTGCTGGCGTCCGCCCCACCACTCGGTGCGGCCGTCCTGGTCGACGGGCAGCGTGTCCGGGTGGAGGTGGCCCATCCAGGGCGGCGGTGAGGCGGTGGGGGTGGCCAGGACCACCCCGATGTCGTGGTCGCACATCAGGTCCATGAGCCGGTCCAGCCAGCCGAACTCCCGCGCCCCTGGGCGAGGTTCGATCTTCGCCCAGGAGAAGACGCCGAGGGTGACGGAGTTGACGCCGGCGGCCCTCATCAGCCGCACGTCCTCGTGCCAGGTCTCCTCGGGCCACTGCTCGGGGTTGTAGTCCCCGCCGTAGAGGATGCGGCCGTTCGTCACCGTGCTCAGGGCGGGCATCAGACGGGCTCCCCGTACTGGATGCCGCGCCCGTTGGTGGCGAGGTAGACGCGGCCGTGGATGCGCGGGTCGCCGGTGATGGCCTCCCCGGTCCAGCCCCACTGATGGCGGTCGTCATTGATCCGCACCCAGGTCTTCGCCCCGTCGTCCGAGCGGTGGACGGCGGTGCTGCTCCCGACGGAGCCGACCTGGTAGATCGCGGGATAGTCGGCCCCGGCGGCGGCCTTGCCGAAGCCGAGGACGTAGGAGGCGCGGCAACTGTCGACCTTCGCGAAGCCGGCGCCGCCGTCGGTCGACCGGTACAGGCCGTTCCACTTGGCGCTCAGCCACAGGTCACCGGCGCGTCCCGGTGCCGCCGCCACCTTGAACTGGATGTCCCCGGAGGGCAGTCCGGTGGCCCGCGCGGCGAAGGTCACGCCGCCGTCGGAGCTGGCGAGCAGCGTTCCGGAGTCGGTGTCGTAGGCGTAGAAGACCGCCGGGTCGACCGGGTCGGCGACCGGTGTGGCGCCCTTGGGGAAGGAGGGGACCTCGGTCCAGGTCGCGCCGTTGTCCGCCGAGCGGTGCGCCGAGTACCGGGTGCCGTCCCAGTGCGCGAAGGACCACAGCAGGACGCTGCCGTCGGCGTTGGCGGCGATCGGTCCCGGCGCGTCCTTGGCGATGGCGGGCTGGGCCGCGAAGGGCGCCCAGTTCCGGCCGCCGTCCCGCGAGAAGGCACCGTTGCCGTGGTCGCCCCAGCCCGCGCGGACCACGTACGACGGCCTGCGCGCGGCCTGAGCGAGTCCGGTCGCCGAGCCGAAGACGGGGTTGGTGGCCATGCCGCGTGAGGGGGAGGCGGTGAGCCGCTCGTGGTACATCACGCCGATGTCGCCGAGCCCGCTGATCAGGTGCGCCTCGCCGGTCGGCGGCGAGATCAGCTGACGCACGGCGGTCTCCTCGAGGCCGCGGATCTGGGGGGCCCAGTGCCTGAGGTCGCGCGTGCCGTAGAGGGTGGCGCCGGTGCCGTACACGACGTGTTCGGCGTCGTACGGGTCGACGGCCACCGCCTGGATCCACCAGCCGAACTTGGGGCGGTCCTCGCCCCACGTGAGGTAGGGCGTCTCACAGACGTCGAGGACCGCGGTGTCCTTGAGGGAGGTCCAGGTGCGGCCGCCGTCGGTGGTGCGGTACAGCGTGTCGACCGCCGCCCAGCGGTTGTTGGTGGAGACCACGACGGTGCCGGGGCGGCGGGCGTCGACGGCGGCCCCGCCGTAGCCGAAGGCGTCGGCCGAACCTTCGCCGCCGGGCTTGACCGGGGTGACCTCCGTCCAACCACCGGTCGCCGTCGCCAGCTTGTGCACACTGCCGTCGGACTGGCCGTTGGGGCCGGGGGTGTTGGCGTACGTCACGTACAGCTCACGTGCGTGCCGGTCGTACGCGGCGCGGATCGGGACCCTCGCGGCGGTGCCGGAGGGCTGTCCGGGGACGGGCTCCCAGGTGGTGCCGTCGGCCGTCCGGAAGAAGTTGGGCCCCGTGCCGTCCGAGTCGCCCCAGCCGGCGTAGAGGGTGCGGCCGGCCGCCACGAGGAGGGTGACGCCCTGGCCGGTGGGGCTCGGGGTGGCCGGGAAGGTGTCCGCGGCCTTCCACGTGGCGCCCCTGTCCGTGGAGGTGAGGAGTCCGTCGTGGCGGGTCCCCAGCCAGAGGGTGTCGCTGTCGCGCGGGTCCACGAGGAGGCGCTCGCCGGTGCCGCGGCCGTCCTCGTTGGCGCCGAGCCTCACGGTCAGGTCGGTGCGCGTCCAGGTGGCGCCGCGGTCCTCGGAGCGCAGGATCGCGCCGTTGCCGGCCCAGGACTGGGCGTAGGCGCCGAGGGCGAGGTAGACACGGTCGGGGTGCGCGGGGTCGACGGCGAGGGCCTCCACGCCGAGGAGGTTCCAGTCGTCCCAGCCGAGGTGGTCGGTGAGGGGGGTCCAGCGGGCGGTGCGGTCGTCCCATCGGTACGCGCCGCCGATGTCCGTGCGGGCGTAGGCGAGACCGCGGACGGTGGGGTGGAAGAGGACGCCGGTCACGAAGCCGGTGCCGCCGATGACGGCGGTGCGCCATCGGTAGGCGGGGGTGGCCGGTCGCTGCTCCGCGGCGTGCGTACGGGTCTGGAGGGCGGGGGTGCCGGAGAGGGCCGCGGCGGCTGCCGTCCCGGCGAGGACGGTGCGGCGGGAGAGGGGGGAGGTGGACATGGGTGACCTCGCAGGGGGCTTGGGGAGAGGGCCGGGGCGCGTGGTGCGGGTGGGCCGGGCCGGGAGGGGTGGGTCGTACGACCGGGCGTTGCGGGGGTGCCGCCCGCGCCCACCCGTGCCGTGCGGGCGACCGGGGTGCGTGGGACGTACCGCAGGAGCGCGGGCGAGCGCGCGGCCGGCCACCGACGGGCCGCGGCCGACGCGCCACCCGCGGTCCCGCCCGCACCGCCGGGGGCGGTTACCCCTTCACCGCCCCCGTCAGCATCCCCTTCTTGAAGTGTTTCTGGACGAACGGAGACAGCACCGCCACCGGCAGCAAGGCCATCACCATGACCGCCATCTGAACGGCCAGCGCCGACAGTTGACCCGTCTTGATGGCCTGCCCCATGCCCACCGGCGCCTCCTGCTTCTGCACCAGTTGGATCATGACGTTCTGTAGCGGCATCATGTCCTGGTCGTTGAGGTACAGCGAGGCGTTGAACCAGGCGCTCCAGTAGCCGACGGCGTAGAACAGCGTGATCACCGCGAGGACGGCGCGCGACAGCGGCATCACGATCTGCCACAGGATGCGGAAGTCGCCCGCCCCGTCGATCCGCGCGCTGTCGATGAGTTCCTGTGAGATCCCCATGAAGAAGCCGCGCAGAACCAGGATGTTGAAGACACTGATCGCGCTCGGGAGGATCAGCGCGAGGTAGGTGTCCGTCAGGCCGAGGGACTGCACGAGCAGGTAGGTCGGGATCAGTCCCGCGCTGAAGAACATCGTCGCCAGCAGGGTCATGAGGATCCAGCGGTGCGCGAGCGATCCCGAGCGGGAGAGCCCGTAGGCGCACAGCACGGACACCGTCATCGAGAACGCCGTACCGACGACGGTGATCAGGACGCTGATGACCGCGGCCCGGGTGACCTGGCCACCGCTGAGCAGTTCCCGGTAGGCGATGAAGTTGATCTCTTCGGGGATCATCACCAGGCCGCCGGCCTCGTCGATGGTCTTCCGCGAGGAGAGGCTGGTGACGAGGACGATCCACAACGGGAAGACGATCGCGAGGCAGGCGAAGCCCAGGGCGATGCCCTTGCCGGCGAGGCCCGCCCTGCTGGGCTCCTCTTCCCACACGGGCCGCGGCGGAGCGGCCCACCGGCCCGGCGTGCGCACGGGTTCGTCGGTCACGGTGCTCACTTCTTGTACACCCCCTGCTCGCCCATGAGATGGGCCACCTTGTTCGCGATGAGCACGAGGCCGAGGCTGATCACGCCCTTGATCAGACCCGCGGCGGCCGCGTAGCCGAAGTCCTGGTTGCGGACGCCGTTCCACCACACGAAGGTGTCGAGGACCTCCGACGCCCCTGGTCCCACCGCGTCGCGTTGCAACAGGATCTGTTCGAACCCGACGGTGAGGGCGTCGCCGACGCGGAGCACCAGCAGCAGGGCGATGACCGGCCGCAGGGCGGGGAGGGTGACGTGCCACATACGGCGCCACCGGTTGGCGCCGTCCATCGCTGCCGCCTCGTACAGGTCCGGGTTCACCGAGGCCAGGGCGGCGAGGAAGACGATGATGCCCCAGCCGGCGTCCTTCCAGACGCTCTGCGCGGTGATGAGGAACTTGAAGGTCTCCGGGTCGGTCATGATGTCGATGCCGTCGTACCCGTGTTGTCGCAGCACTTGCGAGAGGATTCCCGCGCCGCCGAACAGCTGCTGGAACACGGCGATGACCAGCACCCAGGAGAAGAAGTGCGGCAGGTAGAGGATCGCCTGGGACACCGCCCGCACCCGTGGCCTGACGACGCTGTTGATGAGCAGCGCCAGCATGATCGGGATCGGGAAGTAGAGCACCAGCTGGAGGAAGAACAGCACGAGGGTGTTTCGGACCGCCTCCCAGAACGCCGAGTCCTCGAACAGCCGCCGGAAGTTCTCCAGACCCACCCACGGGCTGTTCAGGATGGAGACGACCCCGTTGTCACTGACGTAGGGGTCGTAGTCCTGGAAGGCGACCACGTTGCCGAGGATCGGCACGTAGTTGAAGAGCAGGATCAGCGCCACCGCGGGCAGCGTCATCAACAGCAGGACGCGGTCGCGCCGGAACCTGGTCCGCAGGCTCAGTCTGCCCGAGGGCCGTCTCCCCCCGGAACCGGTGGCTCCGCCGGGCGTCGCCGGAGTCTTGTCCGTCTCGTCGGCCTCGGGCCTGCTCCGAGGCACCGTGCTGTGGGCCACGGCCGTTCTCCTTGCCTCGGTTCCGGGTCAGCCCGCCGCCGTACCGTTCTCGTCGAGCAGCTTCTGGTACCAGTCGCGGAGCTGGTCGCCGCCCTTCTTCTTCCAGTCGGAGACAGCCGCCTGCATGTCGCTGATCTTCTTGCGGCCGCGGACGATGTCGTCCTCCAGCTGCTCGAAGTCGTTGGACAGGTTGGTCCAGCGGCTGGGCTCGGTGATCTGCATGCCGTAGAAGGCCGGCTTCTTGGTGAAGGCGCCCATCCGCTGCTGCCACTCGACCTGGCCCTTGGCGATGTCCGGGAAGTCGGGGTGGGCGATGGTCGACGCCGGGCTCGCGATCATCACGAAGGCGTTGCTGACCTCCTGGTTGCCCTTGTCGTTCTTGACGGGCACCCCGTCCTTGACGGCGTAGTGCGTGCCCTCCACGCCGTAGTTGGTGAGCATGTACTCCTTGGTGCCGTACGGGGCGGCGGTGACGTTGGCGACGGCCAGCACGTCACGGATGACCGACTCGGAGGCCTTCCTGTTGACGAAGGAGAAGATGTTGGCCGGCTGGGTGGCGTAGATGACCGGGTCGCCGCCGCCGTGGCCGAAGATGTCCATGCCCCATATCCGGAAGTCGGGGTTCTGGGTGGCCTGCGAGGCCTGCTGCCCGTACCAGCTGGAGATGTCGTTGTTGTAGATGAGGAACTCACCGGCGGCGAACTTGGTGCTCGGGTCGACGGCCTGGCTCTTGCCCAGCTTGAAGTCGGGGTGGACGTACCCGGCGGCGAACAGCTTGCGGGACCACTCCAGCGCCTCGAGGTAGGAGTCCAGCTCGATGCGGTTGACCAGCTTGCCGTCCTGGACGATCCAGCCGAGCGGCTTCTCCGCGCCGGACGGCACGCCGAAGCTGTTGAACGCCGTCCACTTCATGTCGCCGCAGGCCCACACCCTGGCCTTGGCGTTGGTGATCTCCTTGGCCAGGGCCACGAACTCGTCCGTCGTCCTCGGGACCTCGTAGCCCTCCTTGTCGAAGAGGTCCTTGCGGTAGAAGGGGACGATGTTCGCCACGTACGACGACGGCATCGGCAGGCCGCGCAGCTTGCCGCCGAAGATGGACCGCTGCCACGCGTCGGTCGGGATGGCCGCGAGGTTCGGGTACTCCTTGATCGCGTCCCCGGACAGGTACGGGCCCAGGTCGGCGAACTTGCTGAGGATGGCGCTGGGTATCTTGCCGCCCATGTTCCAGCCGGGGACGACCACCACATCGGGCACGTCGCTGGAGGCCAGCACGGCTCCGAGCTTCTGGTCGTAGGTGTTGCCGTCCTGGTTCTGCCAGACGACGTCCACGCCGGTGAGGGCGTTCATCGCCGTGTAATAGGGGTTGCCGCCCTTCGGCGGCGACCCCCAGAACGGCGACATCACGGTCACCTTGCCGCCCTTGCCGAGCTTCTCCGGTACCGACGTCTTCAGGCCATCGAGGTCGAGCTTGCCGGTGAAGCCGACTGAGGAACCGTTCCTGGAGGGGATGTCGGGCGTCACCACACTGCCGGCGACGAAGGTCGGCAGGATCTTCTTGGCGTCCTTGCCCGAGGTGGTGCCGTCGCGCGAGCCACTGTCCGAACCGCCGCAGGCGGCGAGCAACGGCATCCCTCCCGCCACCGCTGCGGTGGCGACCGCCGTGGAGGCGAGGAAGCTTCTCCGGCTGGGCCCGGAGGAGGCGGAAGCGGCGTTCGGCGTCATTGCGTCAACCCTTCATGGCGCACCAGGACACCCGGCGGTGGCCGTCGGCTGCGGTGTCTCGAGTGGAACTGGCCGAGCTGAAGCGTCCCGGTCCCTGATCGTCGGAGATCTGCCTGCCTGAAGGTGGCGGCTCCATACTGACCGGGGATCGTCGAAGCGCTTCGATGTTGCTGCGAGGTTAAGTGAAGGCCTGGGGGCGCACAAGGGTCGCTCCCAAGATTCCTCCGAGGCATCCGGGTTTCCCGCACACTCCTGTAGGGCTTGCCAAGGCACCCGCGAGTCACAGTTGTTGCCGTGGGGTCTCTTGACACCCGCCCCAGGATCGAATGAGCATCGAAGCGCTTCGAAAGCGTCTCCCGGCTCCACCACAAAGGGAACCCCACGTGACCGCACCCACGCCGCCCACCCCGCCCTTCCGCGATCCGCAGCTGCCGTTCGCGAAGCGCATCGACGATCTGCTGTCGCGACTGACCCTCCAGGAGAAGATCTCCTTCCTGCACCAGTTCGCGCCCGCCGTGGAACGGCTCGGCGTCGGGGCGTTCCGCACCGGCCAGGAGGCGCTGCACGGAGTGGCGTGGATGGGCCCGGCGACCGTGTTCCCGCAGGCCGTGGGGCTGGGCTCGACCTGGAACCCGGAGTTGGTGCGGCGGGTCGGCGAGGCGGTGTCCAGGGAGGTCCGCGCGATGCGGGCCCGCGACGAGCGGGTCGGCCTCAACGTCTGGTCGCCCACGGTCAACCTGTTGCGCCACCCCCTGTGGGGCCGCAACGAGGAGGGCTACTCCGAGGACCCGAGGCTCACCTCCGCCATCGCCACCGCCTACACGCACGGTCTGCGCGGCGAGCATCCGACCTACTGGCGCACGGCTCCGGTGCTCAAGCACTGGCTGGCCCACAACAACGAGACGGGCCGGGACGTCACCTCGGCCTCGGTCCGGCCGCGTGTGCTGCACGAGTACGACCTGCGTGCCTTCCGCGAGACGGTCGAGGCGGGCGCGGTGGCCGGGGTGATGCCCGCGTACAACCTGGTCAACGGACGCCCCAACCATGTGTCGCCGTATCTGCGCGAGCAGCTGCGGGCCTGGACGCAGCAGGAGCTGCTGGTCTGCTCGGACGCGGGCGCGCCCTCCAACCTGGTCGACTCCGAGCACTACTACGACACCCACGAGGAGGCGACGGCGGCCTCGCTGACCGCCGGGGTGGACAGCTTCACCGATCACGGCACGGACGGATCGAAGATCGTCGAACGGGTCTCGGGGGCGTACGAGCAGGGGCTGCTGACCGAGGCGGACATCGACGCCGCAGTCCGTCGTCAGCTCTCGGTGCGGTTCCGGCTGGGCGAGTTCGACCCGCACTACGACCCCTACGCGGGCACCGGCGACTTCGACACGCCGGCCCACCGGGCCCTCGCACGGGAGGCGGCCGAGCAGGCGGTGGTGCTGCTGCGCAACGACGGTGTGCTGCCACTGGCCGCGGACGCCCGGATCGCCGTGGTGGGCCTGCTGGCCGACGAGTGCAAGCTCGACTGGTACAGCGGCACCCTGATCCACCGCTCCACTCCGCTGGAGGGGCTGTACGAGCGGTTCGGCGCGGAGCGCGTGGAGTTCGCGGAGGGCGTGGACCGGGTCCTGCTCAGGACCGCTGCCGGCACGTTCCTCACGGTGCCGGCCGCCCCCGAGTCCACCGATGAGGTGCGCGGCGCCGCGGGCGCCCTGGACCCGGCGCTGCTCGCGGGCCGCACCGACCTCCCCCCGCTCACCGCCGGCCCCGTCGGCACCGAGTTCTCCCTGGTCGACTGGGGTGACGATGTGCTCACCCTGCGCGCCCCCGACGGCCGCTACCTCTCGGTCGCCGAGGACGGTTTCCTGCGCGCCTCCGCCGACGAGCCCGGCGGCTGGGTGGTGCAGGAGACGTTCCGCCTCGAAGCCCACGGCGACGGTCACCTCCTGCGGCATCTCGGCACGGGTCGCCACGTCTGTGTCGCCGCCGACGGCGTGAAGGTTGCCGAGGAAGAACCCGAGGTGTTCGGCCTCGTCGTCACCGAGCGCGGTGAGCAGGCGGTGGCGCGGGCGGCGGCCGGGGCGGACGTGGTCGTGGTGGTGGCGGGCAACGACCCGCACATCAACGGCCGCGAGACCGAGGACCGTACGACGCTGCGGCTGCCCGGCCACCAGGAGCGGCTGCTGGCGGCCGCGCGGTCCGCGAACCCCCGCACGGTGCTGGCGCTGGTGTCGGCCTACCCGTACGCGATCGAGCCGGAGCACCTGTCCGCGGTGCTGTGGACGGCGCACGGCGGACAGGCCGCGGGGGCCGCCCTGGCGCGCGTCCTGGCCGGTGACGTCTCCCCGGCGGGCCGGCTCCCGCAGACCTGGTACGCCGACGACGCCGACCTGCCCGACCTGCTGGACTACGACGTGATCGGCGCCCGCCAGACGTATCTCTACTTCGAGGGCACTCCCCTGTTCCCGTTCGGGCACGGCCTGTCGTACACCTCCTTCGCGTACGACGACCTGGCGGTGCGGGTCGGGGAGGGTTCCGTGCGGGTCTCCTTCACGGTGACCAACACCGGGGAGGTGACCGCGGACGAGGTCGCGCAGCTCTACGCGCGGGCGGTGGACCCGTCGGTCACCCGTCCCCGGCGCGAACTGCTGGCCCACCACCGGGTCACGCTGGCCCCCGGCGCCCGGACGGCCCTGTCCTTCGAGATCCCGCTGTCCGCCTTCGCGTTCTGGGACGTGGCGCGGGGCGACTGGCGCCGCGAGCCGGGGCCGTACGACCTGCTGGTCGGCGCGTCCAGCGAGGACGTGCGGCTGCGGACGACGGTGACGCTGGACGGCGAGCCGGCCGCTCCGCGTCCCGTCCTGCGCGACGGACTGACCGCCGTCGACTTCGACGAGCAGAGCGGCACGGAGATCGTGGACCGGACGAAGGTGTCCGGCGACGCGGTGACGCCTGCGGCGGGCGGCACGGCCGAACTGCTCTACCGCGCCTGCGACTTCGGCGCCGGCGTCACGGGCGTACGGGTGGCGGTGGCGGGCGGGGGCACGGTGGAGGTCTCCCTGGCCGACGGGCCGCCGCGGGCGACGCTGACCCTGGGTACGCCCACGGCGGGGCCCTACGCCTACACCACTCTCGACGCCCCCTTCACCGCCGAGGGTGTCCACGATCTGCGCCTCAGGCTGCGCGGCCCGCTACGGCTCGCGCTCGTCGGCTTCTCCGGTTGAGGGTCCGGAGACGGCCGACGCGACGAAGGGGCCCGGCACCGTTGGGCATCGGTGCCGGGCCCCTTCGTCGGACGCGTCAGAGAGCGAGACCGGTCAGGACCAGCACGCGCTCGTAGGTGTAGTCGTCCATCGCGTACCTCACGCCCTCGCGGCCCACACCGGACTGCTTGGCGCCGCCGTACGGCATCTGGTCGGCGCGGTAGGAGGGCACGTCGCCGATGATCACGCCGCCGACCTCCAGCGCCCGGTGGGCACGGAAGGCGGCCTGGAGGTCGTGGGTGAACACGCCCGCCTGGAGGCCGTACTTGGAGTCGTTGACCGCGGCGAAGGCCTCGGCCTCGCCGTCCACCCTGCGCACGGTGAGGACCGGCCCGAAGACCTCCTCGCAGGAGATCGTGGCGCTCGCCGGTACGTCGGTGAGGACGGTCGGCGCGTAGGAGGCGCCGTCGCGCTTGCCGCCGGTGAGGAGGGTGGCGCCCGCCGAGACCGCCTCGTCGACCCACGACTCGACGCGTCGGGCCGCGTCCTCGCTGACCAGCGGGCCCACGTCGGTCTTGTCGTCGGACGGGTCGCCGGTGACCTGGGCCTCGACGGCCGCGACGATGCGCGGCAGCAGCCGGTCGTGGACGGAGGCGTCGGCGATGACCCGCTGCACGGAGATGCAGGACTGGCCGCCCTGGTAGTTGGAGAAGGTCGCGATGCGGGTCGCGGCCCAGTCGAGGTCGGCGTCGCTCGCGAAGTCGCCGAGGACGACCGCCGCGCCGTTGCCGCCCAACTCCAGGGTGCAGTGCTTGCGGGGCACCGAGTCCATGATCGCGTAGCCGACCTTCTCGGAGCCGGTGAAGGAGATCACCGGCAGCCGCTCGTCCTGGACGAGGTCGGGCATGCGGTCGTTGGAGACCGGCAGGATGCTCCACGAGCCGGCGGGCAGCTCCGTCTCGGCGAGAAGTTCGCCGATGACCAGGCCGGAGAGCGGGGTGGCCGGGGCCGGCTTCAGGATGATCGGCGCACCGGCCGCGATCGCCGGGGCGACCTTGTGGGCGCACAGGTTCAGCGGGAAGTTGAACGGCGCGATGCCCAGCACGACGCCCTTCGGGAAGCGCCGGGTGAGGGCCAGACGGCCCTGGCCGCCGGCGTCGGTGTCGAGCCGCTGGGCCTCGCCGCCGTTGAAGCGGCGGGCCTCCTCGGCGGCGAACCGGAACACGGACACGGCCCGGCCGACCTCGCCCCGCGCCCACTTGATCGGCTTGCCGTTCTCGGCGGAGATCAGCCGCGCGATCTCCTCGGTGCGTTCGGCGAGCCGCTTGCTGACGTGGTCGAGGGCGGCGGCCCGGACGTGCGCCGGGGTGGCGGCGAACTCGTCCCGCACGGCGTACGCGGCCGCCACGGCCTCCTCGACCTGCGCGTCGGTCGGCACGCTGACCTTGCCGACGAGACGGCCGTCCCACGGGGAGGTGACGTCGAAGCTGTCCTCGCCGCCGGCCTGGCGGCCGGCGAGCCAGAAGGCGTGGGTGGCCCCCACAGTGTTTTCCTGGGGCATATGAGAGTCCCGGCCCTTCCGCGAAGTGGGGTGTGCTGGCTTTTTCCTGCACCACGGTAGGCGTGCGGCGGCGAAGGAGCGCTTGTCCGAGTCGTAGTGGTGGGGCTGAGGCGTACGCCGGTTCGGCGGGGTCGGCCACCGCCCCACCGCCCTACCGCGCCGACGGGTCGCCGGGCGACCGGGCCGCCAGGGCTCCAGGCCGTCTGACCCCCGCGCCACCACGCCGCCGCGTCACCGCCACAGTGCTGCCGGCCGCCCGGATTCGGCGGTCGGCATGGTGCCTACCGCGCGATCCGCCGCAGGAACAGCCACAGCGCGCCCAGCAGCATCGCGCCCAGGCACCAGCTCGCGACGACGTCCAGTGGCCAGTGGTAGCCCCGCCGCACCAGGCCGAAGGAGACGGCCGAGACCAGCACGACGGCCGTGGCTGCCGCCGTCCGGCGGGCAAGCGCGGAGCCGAGCCAGGGCAGCAGGACGAGCGCCGCCGCGCCGTAGGCCACGGCCGCCGTCGCGGTGTGGCCGGACGGGTAGTACCCGGTCGCCGGCGGCACGGCGGGCGTGCCCGGCCGGTCCGTCCACTCCTTCAGGGGTACGACGATCAGGGGTACCAGCACCATCAGCGCGAACCCGGCGAGGGACGGCAGCCACCAGCGCGGTACGCCCGCCGACCGCGCCCGCCGGGCCGCGTACCCGGCGACCAGCACCAGCACGGGCACCGCCACCTGCACATTGCCCAGGTCGGACAGCAGTTCGGCGGCCCGGTCGGGATGGAGGAGGGCCCGGCTCAACCGCTCGTCCAGGGACAGGAGAGGCCCCGCGACGGCGACCTGCCAGGTGAACAGGGTGAGCAGGAGCGCGGACGGGCCGAGCAGGAGCGCGCCCCGGACGGGGCGTCCGGGGGCCGGTGGCGCCGGGGCGCTCTCGGCCTCCGGGTGGGAGCGGGTCGACATGGACCCAGCTTGTCAGGAACGGGTGTGCTCCAGGATCGCGGCGGCCGGCGGGGCGTGCACCGCGGGCGGCAGGGCGTGTCCCATGCCGGGGATCTCCACAAGGCGGGCGCCCCTGATCACCTGGACGAGGTGCTGCGGGTGCGGCGGCGGGAAGACCGGCTCGGCCGGCGCCGCGACGACGAGGGTGGGCACCTCGGTGCGGGCGAGCTGCCGGGTGCGGTCCATGCCGGAGGCGTCGGCACGGCCGTGCGCCGTACGGGTGCGGTGGTGCCCGGTGTGCTCGACGATCCCGCGCTCGAAGTCGCGGATGTACGCGGCGTCGAAGGGCAGCGCGTCACCGCTGAGCAGCCGCCAGTGCTCGACCCTGCGGTCCAGCTCGGCCTCCACGTCCAGATCGGGCGGGACGGGCCGGGACCACAGTTGCAGCACCCGCGGGTCGATGCCGGGCAGCTCCTGCACAGGCACCGGCACGCCGTCCGGCCGGACGTACGGCGCGGAGCTGAGCGCCTGGGTGCCCAGCACGGTCGCGGTGCGCAGCCGGTCGGGATGGTCGGCGAGCAGCAGTTGGACGAGCATCCCGCCCAGGGACATGCCGACGACATGGGCGCGGTCGACGTCGAGGGCGTCGAGGACCGTCACGGCGTCTTCCGCGAGCGTGGTGATCGGGTAAGGGTGCTCGTCGAACGCCCAGGTGGATCGGCCGGTGTCGCGGTGGTCGTAGCGGTCGACGCGGTGACGGGTGGCGAGCAGGTCGACGAACGGGTCGGGCCAGCCGGCTCCGGGGGCTTGTGCGCCCATGATCAGCAGGAGCGGGGGCGCGTCGGCGGGGCCACGCTCCTGCACCCAGAGGCGGATGCCGGGGGCGGCGTCGACGTAGCGGTGCATGGAGGCCTCCGGGGCGGCGGTCGGGTGGCTGTCCAATGACGAGACGATACGTATCGTATTGCTCTGCTCCAAAAAAGAGGACCCCGGTGCGTGAACCGGGGTCCGCCCTCAGTGGCCTGTGTCCGACAACTGCCGCTGCGAGAAGGAGGTCGGCCACCCCGGAACAGGGGGGTGGTTCCGAGGTGGCCGACCGGATCGGAATGCCGCGCGCCCCGGGGGGTTTGGGGCGGGCGGCCGTCCGATCGGTGAGGAGATCCGAAGCCGGAGGCTCCATCGTGTGCGCGAGGCACGACCAGGTCGAAGCTGGGGAGGCCCCGGCCTGGGGTCGCCCACAGTCCCCTGTGGGCGGGGTGTATCTCTCATCTGGGGAGAACCTACGGCAGCGACCGGCGGGACGACAGGCGGATCCCCCTCCCGCCATCCACCCCGCACACCTTCTTCACACGCTCTGCCCGGTCCGGGAATCCGTGGCTCCCGGACCGGACGCCCAGGACCGGCTCAGACCCCGGCGAAAGCCTGCTCGATGATGTCGAGGCCCTCGTTGAGCAGGTCGTCGCCGATGACCAGCGGCGGCAGGAAGCGCAGCACGTTGCCGTAGGTGCCACAGGTCAGGACCAGCAGGCCCTCCTGGTGGCAGGCCTTGGCGAGCGCGGCGGTCGCCTCGGGGTTCGGCTCCTTGGTCGTACGGTCCTTGACCAGCTCGATGGCGATCATCGCGCCGCGCCCACGCACGTCACCGATGATGTCGAACTTCTCCTGCATGGCGGTCAGCCGGGCCTTCATCGTGGCCTCGATCGCCTTCGCCTTGGCGTTGAGGTCCAGCTCCTTCATCGTCTCGATGGAGCCCAGCGCGCCGGCGCAGGCCACCGGGTTGCCGCCGTAGGTGCCACCGAGGCCGCCCGCGTGCGCGGCGTCCATGATCTCCGCGCGGCCGGTGACGGCGGCGAGCGGCAGGCCGCCCGCGATGCCCTTGGCGGTGGTGATCAGGTCCGGGACGATGCCCTCGTCCTCACAGGCGAACCACTGGCCGGTACGGCAGAAACCGGACTGGATCTCGTCGGCGACGAAGACGATGCCGTTGTCGGCGGCGAACTTGCTGATGGCCGGCAGGAAGCCCTTGGCCGGCTCGATGAAGCCGCCCTCGCCCAGCACCGGCTCGATGATGATCGCGGCCACGTTGTCCGCGCCGACCTGCTTGGAGATCTGGTCGATGGCCTGCGCGGCGGCCTCCGGGCCGGCGTTCTCGGCACCGGTCGGCCAGCGGTAGCCGTAGGCCACCGGCACCCGGTAGACCTCGGGCGCGAACGGGCCGAAGCCGTTCTTGTACGGCATGTTCTTCGACGTCAGCGCCATCGTCAGGTTCGTGCGGCCGTGGTAGCCGTGGTCGAAGACGACGACCGCCTGGCGCTTGGTGTAGGCGCGGGCGATCTTGACGGCGTTCTCGACGGCCTCGGCACCGCTGTTGAACAGCGCGGACTTCTTGGCGTGGTCGCCCGGGGTCAGCTCGGCGAGGGCCTCGGCGACCTCGACGTAGCCCTCGTACGGGGTGACCATGAAACAGGTGTGGGTGAAGTCGGCGAGCTGCGCGGAGGCCCGGCGCACGACGGCCTCGGCGGAGGCGCCGACGCTGGTCACCGCGATTCCGGAGCCGAAGTCGATCAGACGGTTGCCGTCGACGTCCTCGATGATGCCGCCGCCCGCGCGCGCCGTGAACACCGGCAGCACAGAGCCCACGCCCTGCGCGACCGCGGCGACGCGGCGGGCCTGAAGCTCCTGCGACTTCGGGCCCGGGATGGCGGTGACGACGCGGCGCTCCTGCGGAAGTGCGGTCATGGGGGGCTCCCTGATGATCTTGCGTACCGGGCGTACCGGGCGTACCGGGGTGCGTTCGTGCGGACGCACAGCTTCTTTTCTCGCAGGTTAGGACGGGGAAGGGGGTGCGGTCATGCTCCATGTGGGCGTTGTCGGCGGCGCCGGTTGTCCGTCGTGGACATTGCGGCTCCGGGGGCCGCGGCCAGGACCCGGCCGCGTAAGCGGTGAACTCCCCTTGCCGGGGCGTTAGATTGACTCGGCGATGGTGGACGGAGCGGCTGGTCAGGGGGCAGGAGCGATGGACAGCGACGGGACGCAGGACGCGCGGGGTACGCATGCGAATCCTGTGCCGCACCCGGCGGTGCCGCCGGAGCGCCCCACGACGCCTCCCGGTGTGCCGCCCCGGCCGGGCACCGCGCCGCCACTGCCGCCCGGCACTCCGCCCGGGCATGCGAGTACTCCGTCCGCGCCTGCCGGTGCTCCGTCCGCGTCTGCCGGGAAGCCGTCGGTGCCGCACGCCGGCGGGCCGGGCGCCCCGGCCCCCTCGGCTGTCGCCGCGTGGCTGAACGAGCCTCGTGCGGTCGCCGGGCCGGGCATCTGGCGGTTCGGGTACCGGCTGCCGAAGGCCGCGCGGGCGACGGAGCGGCTCGCGCCGGTCACCGTCGTCGGCCTGCTCATCCCCCTGGTGGTGGCGCTGGTGCTGTGGTCGCTGTGGCGCCGGGGCGGCCTGCCGTACCAGTTCGCGCCGCTGCGGCTGTTCACGCCGGACGACTGGTGGTGGGGCGGCACGATCGCCTCCCCGAAGAACATGGAAGGCGCCGAGGCCAGGGTGGTCTACGACGGCGTCTTCTTCGCCGTCCTGGTGTACGCGATGGGTCGGCTGGGCGGCTGGCCCGACGCCGTACGCCACTTCGTCGGTCGCCGGCCGCAGCCGGCGCGGGCGCTGCTCGCGCTGCTGGGCGCCCTCGTCGCCCTGAGCTTCGTGTTCCCGAGCGCCTTCCCGGGCGTGGGCTGGGACGCCCTGCCCGTCGTGGACCCCCTGTTCTCCCTCATCGCCCTGATCGCCGGCGGCTACGAACTCTTCGCCTCCCCGCTGTTGACCAACTCGCTGTACGCGGTGATCACCCTGCTCGTGGTGTGGCCGTTCGCGCTGGTCGGCCGCTGGTGGCCGTACCTGAGGGAACGACTCGCCGCCCGGCGTGCCGCCACCGGTCCCCGGACGCCGGCTCCGGTCGAGCGCCCGCGCGCCGAGTGGCCCGAGCTGCGCGACGCCGGGCAGCACGAGGCGGCCGACGTGCTGACGGCCGAGGTCGCGGCCGGGAGGATGAACGACGTGGACTGCGCGCGCGTCACGCGCGCGTGGACGACCGGCCGCCCGGACTTCCGGGACACCGTGATCCGGCAGGGCGGGGCCGCCTGGACCCACCCCTCGGGCTCCCGCGACCTGCCCCGGCGCAGCGGGCGCCACGACCTGCTCGCGCGCCAGGTCCGCATCGGACGGTGGGTGGCCGGCGAACGTGCCCCGGCCGCCTATCACGACGCGGGCGCCGCGCTCGGCCCGGACGTGCTGGGCACCTCGCTGCTCGCCGTCGGGCCGTCCGGCTCGGGCAAGACACGCACCCTGGTGGAGCCGGTCACCGAGGCGCTGGCCCTCGAGGCACTCACCGGGGCGTGCGCGCTCGTCGCCGTCTCGTCGCCCGGGAGCCCGCTCGTCTCCGACTCCGCCTTCGACGTCATCGTCCGGATCGGCGATCCCTCGTCGGTGCACGACCTCGATCCGTACGCGGAGTCCGACGACCCCGACGAGGCGGCCGCCGTCCTCGCCGAGGCCCTGGTGGGCGACCTCGACACGGTGGACGCCCAGGGCGCGGCCACCGCCCTGGCCCAGCTCCTCGGCCCTTACCGAGCGGTGCACGGCCGCTTCCCCGCGCTGCCGGCGCTGCGCGAACTGCTGGAGGGCGAACCGGCGGCGCTGTCCGCGCTGCGCGAGGCGGTGGCCGACGACGAGATCATGCGCCGCGAGCTGGACGCGCGCGTCCGGCAGGCGGGCGTGCCCGGCGATCCGGGCCGGGTCCTCGCGGACCGGCTGGCGCTGCTGAACCGGCCGGTCTTCGCCGACTTCTTCGGCGGGAACGGCAGGGCGGCGAGCGGTGCGCACCGGGTGTTCTCCCTGCGGGCACTCGCCCACCATCCGCTCCGGGTCCGCGTGGACCTGCCCGAGCGCGGCCACGAGGAGGCCGGCCGGCTGATCACCCGGCTGGTCCTCGCCCAGTTCCACGCGGTCGTACGGGAGGCGGCGGGGCGCGCGCACTTCGCCGCCCTGGTCCTGGACGACGCGACGGGCGCGGTCACCGCCGGGTCGGTGCGCCGCATCCAGCGGCTGCGCTCGCAGAACGCGGGCGTCGTGCTGTCGCTGCGCTCGATGGGCGACGTACCGGAGGCCCTGCACGGTCCGCTGTACGGGGCCGTCGGCTGCCGGATGGCGTTCTCCGGGATCACCACCTGGGACGGCAGCCGGTTCGCGCAGACCTGGGGCACCGAGTGGGTGGAGACGACGGAGGTCGCCAAGCACACCGTCTTCGCCGACCAGCCGATGACCCGCGCGCTGCACGCCCTGCGCAAGCTGGTGACCGGCAAGGCCGTGACCACGGACGCGGTGACCGTCCGCCAGGTGGAGCGGGAGCGGTGGTCGGCGTCCCAGTTGGCGCACGAGGTGCCGCCGGGGCACGCGGTACTGTCCCTGACCACGGTCCGGGGTGAGCACGCGCCACCGCTGCTGGTGGATCTGCGCGGCTGAGACGAGGCGCGGGGCATCCCTACGGTGAGGCAGAATCGGCACAGGACCTTCATACGAAGCGTCCAAAAGATCACCCGGTAGACCGCCCCCGCGTCCGCCTCAGTCCTGAAGGTCCCATGCCCCCCACGCTCGCCTCGCTCGTCCACCACTCCGCGCTGAAGCTGACCGTGCGGGCGGGCGGGGACCGTCTGGACGTGCCGGTGCGCTGGGCGCACGTCAGCGAACTCGCCGACCCCGTGCCGTACATGGAGGGCGGGGAACTGCTCCTGATCACCGCGCTGAAGCTGGACGCGGAGGATCCGGAGGCGATGCGGCGCTATGTGAGGCGGTTGGCCGGGGCGGGGGTGGTCGGGCTCGGTTTCGCCGTCGGCGTCAACTACGAGGAGATCCCGAAGGCCCTCGTGGACGCGGCCGAGGAGGAGTGCCTGCCGCTGCTGGAAGTGCCCCGCCGCACGCCGTTCCTCGCCATCAGCAAGGAGGTGTCCGCGGCGATCGCGGCCGACCAGTACCGGGCGGTGACGGCGGGTTTCGCGGCCCAGCGGGAGCTGACCAGGCAGGCGCTGACGGACGGCCCGGAGGGCCTGCTCGCGGCGCTCGCCTCGCAGGTCGACGGCTGGGCCGCGCTCTACGACGCCTCGGGCGCCGTCGTCGCGACGGCGCCCGAGTGGGCGGGGCGGCGGGCCGCGCGGCTCACGGCGGACGTGGAGCGGCTGCGGGAGCGTCCGGCGCCGGCCTCGGCGGTGGTGGGCGGGCCCGAGGACTGCGACCACGACGACCGGGTCGAGCTGCACTCCCTGGGCACCGGCCGCCGCCCGCGGGCGGCCCTCGCGGTCGGCACGGCGTCCGCCCTGGGCACGGCGGAGCGCTATGCCGTGCACTCGGCGATCGCCCTGCTGACCCTGACCACGGAACGCTCCCGCTCGTTCCAGGCGGCGGAACAGCGGATCGGGGTGGCGGTGCTGCGCATGCTGCTGGCGGGCGAGCCGGACCACGCGCGGGCCGTCGCCGGTGAGCTGTACGGCGGTCTGCTGGACGCTCCGTTCCGGGTGCTGGTGGCGGAGCCGGCGTCCGCGCGGGGCCACGCCGACTCGTCCTCGCACGCGCGCGTGTCCGGCTCCGCCGACCAGGCCGGGGACCCGCTGGGCCGGCTCGCCGAGGTCGTGGAGTCGGCGGCCGCCAGGTCGGGGGAGACCGTGCTGGTGGTGCCGGAGGGCGAGCGGCTGGTGGCGCTGGCCGCCGACGAGGGCGCGGCGGCCGCGGCCGTCGCCTCCTACGCGACGGCGCTGGAGGACGCGCGTGCGTCCTCGCCGGAGGGCGAGGAGGACGGACTGGTCGTCGGCCTGTCCGGGCCGGCCGGTCCGATCGCCGCGGCGGCCGCGTACCGGCAGGCCGAGCAGGCGCTGTCGGTGGCGCGGCGCCGGGGGCGGGTCCTGGTGGAGCACGAGCAGCTCGCGGCGGGCTCGGTCCTGCCGCTCCTCGCGGACGACGCGGTGAAGGCCTTCGCGGACGGTCTGCTGCGGGCCCTGCACGAGCATGACGCGACGGGCCGGGGCGACTTGGTGGCTTCCCTGCGCGCATGGCTCTCCCGGCACGGCCAGTGGGACGCCGCGGCGTCCGACCTGGGCGTCCACCGCCACACCCTTCGCTACCGCATGCGCCGCGTGGAGGAGATCCTGGGCCGCTCCCTGGACGACCCGGACGCGCGGATGGAGCTGTGGCTGGCGCTGAAGGCGACGGCACCGCAGTAGCCACCGGACAGGGGTGAGCGCCGCGTCGGCCGCACGACGGCCGGCGCCGATGACGGATCGCCTCCCGGCACGGGTCCTGCACCCGGCCGGGCCGGTGAGGGGGCGGAGCGGGCGGGTCAGCCGTCGTCTCCCCCGGCGCGGCCGGCCGCCGCCTCGTGCATGGCCAGTTCGAGGAGGGCCGGGTCGGTCAGGGTGCCGGAGCCGTCGGGTGGGACCAGCCAGCGGACGACGCCGGTCGCGCGGCCCGGATACGGCACGACGATCCAGGTGCCCGGCCCGGCCGTGCGGATGCCGGTGCCGACCCAGCGGGCGGCCGTGCCCGGTGGCACGAGGAAGCCCGTCCGGTGGTCCCTCGCGTCGGCCAGCACGGGTCCGGGCCGGTCGAGGATGCGGGCGAGGACGTCGAGCGTGGGGCGGCCGAGTGCGCCCGGCAGGATGAGGACGTCCCAAACCCCGCCCGCGGGCAGGAGGGCGACCCCGAGGGGGTTGCGCTCCCATTCCCAGCGGCACAGCTCGGGATCCGGTGCGACGGATGCCAGCCACTCGACGGCCGTCTTCGCCCCAGCCATGAAGGACCTCCCTGTGTCTCGTCGACGCGTGCGCGTCACAGGGGAGAGGGAGGTTCCGCACGGGCATTACGCGGGTCGGGCGACCCCGTCGGAGTGAACCGGCTCACCCCGACGGATCGTCAGCTGTCGAAGCCGAGCCCGAGCCGGTCCATCGTCCGCAGCCACAGGTTGCGCCGGCCGCCGTGCGTGTCGGCCCGCGCCAGCGACCACTTGGTGAGGGCGATGCCGGTCCAGGCGAAGGGTTCGGGCGGGAACGGCAGCGGCTTCTTGCGGACCATCTCCAAAGAGGTCCGTTCGGTGGGCTCACCCGCCAGCAGGTCGAGCATCACCTCCGCGCCGAACCGGGTCGCTCCCACGCCGAGCCCCGTGTACCCGGCGGCGTACGACACCTTCCCCTGGTGGGCCGTGCCGAAGAACGCCGAGAAGCGCGAGCAGGTGTCGATCGCGCCGCCCCACGCGTGCGTGAAGCGGAGCCCTTCCAACTGCGGGAAGCAGGTGAAGAAGTGCTCGGCGAGCTTGGCGTACGTCTCCGGCCGGTCGTCGTACTCGGCGCGCACCCGGCCGCCGTACGGGTAGATCGCGTCGTAGCCGCCCCACAGGACGCGGTTGTCGGCGGAGAGCCGGAAGTAGTGGAACTGGTTGGCGCTGTCGCCGAGGCCCTGCCGGTTCTTCCAGCCGATCGCGTCGAGCTGCCCGGCGCTCAGGGGTTCCGTCATCAGCGCGTAGTCGTAGACGGGCACGGTGTAGGCGCGGACCCGTCTGACCAGGTTGGGGAAGACGTTCGTGCCGAGCGCGACCTGCCGCGCGCGGACCCGCCCGTACGGCGTGCGTACGGCCATCCCCGCGCCGTACGGCCTCAGCGTCAGCGCGGGTGTGTGCTCGTGGACGCGGACGCCGAGGCGGACGCACGCCCGCTTCAGGCCCCAGGCGAGCTTGGCCGGGTGGAGCATGGCCACTCCCCGGCGGTCGTACAGGCCCGCCTGGAAGGTGGGCGAGGCGACCTGCCCGCGGACCGCCTCGCCGTCGAGGAACTCGATGCCCTCGGCGAGGCCCTCGCCCTGGATCTCCTCGTACCAGTCGCGCAGTTCCCGCGCCTGGTACGGCTCGGTCGCCACGTCGATCTCACCGGTGCGTTCGAAGTCGCAGTCGATGCCGTACCGGGTGATCGCCGCCTCGATCTCGTCGAGGTTGCGCGCGCCCAGTTCCTCGAGCTTGTGGATCTCGTCCGGCCAGCGGGTCAGCCCGTTGGACAGACCGTGGGTGAGGGAGGCGGCGCAGAAGCCTCCGTTGCGGCCCGAGGCGGCCCAGCCCACCTCGCGTCCCTCCAGCAGCACCACGTCCCGCCGCGGGTCGCGCTCCTTGGCGATGAGCGCGGTCCACAGTCCGCTGTACCCGCCGCCGACGACCAGCAGATCGCAGGTCGTGGCGCCGGTGAGCGCGGGCTCGGGGTGCGGCCTGCCCGGATCCTCCAGCCAGTACGGGACAGGCCGCGCCTCCGAGAGCGACGTCGTCCAGTGATTGTCCCTGCCACGGCTCATGGCGCTCGGGGCCATGATTTCAACTCCCTACAGAGGGTTTCGGAGGGTGACGAAGGCGGAGGCTCAGGCCTTCCGCCTGTTGCGCCGGTTGGTGATGACCATGGAGGTCAGGACGAGCAGGACGGCGACGAGGAACATGGCCGTACCGATGACGTTGATCTGGACGGGTGTTCCGCGCTGCGCCGAGCCCCAGACGAACATGGGGAAGGTGACGGTCGAGCCCGCGTTGAAGTTGGTGATGATGAAATCGTCGAAGGAGAGGGCGAAGGCGAGCAGCGCGCCCGCGGCGATTCCCGGTGCGGCGATCGGCAGGGTGACCCGCAGGAAGGTCTGGAACGGGCCGGCGTACAGGTCCTGGGCCGCCTGTTCCAGTCTCGGGTCCATCGACATGACGCGGGCCTTGACGGCTGTCACGACGAAGCTGAGGCAGAACATGATGTGCGCGATGAGGATCGTCCAGAACCCCAGCTGCGCGCCCATGTTGAGGAACAGGGTGAGCAGTGAGGCCGCCATGACGACCTCGGGCATGGCCATGGGCAGGAAGATCAGCGAGTTGACGGCGCCCCGCGCGCGGAAGCGGTAGCGGACGAGCGCGAAGGCGATGGCCGTGCCGAGCGCCGTCGCGCCGAGCGTCGCCCAGAGGGCGATCTGGAGGCTGAGCGACAGCGATCCGCACAGCCCGGAGACCCCGCACGGGTCCTCCCAGGCGTCCGTGGAGAACTGCTGCCACGCGTAGTTGAAGCGCCCCTTCGGTCTGTTGAAGGAGAACACCGTGACGACCACGTTCGGCAGCAGGAGATAGGCGAGCGTCAGAAGGCTCGCGATGACGACGAGTTTCCTCTTGAACCAGTTGACGAAGGGCATTCAGACCAGATCCTCCGTCCCGGACCTGCGGATGTAGAAGGTGACCATGAAAAGGATCGCCGCCATGAGGATGAACGAGAGTGCCGCGGCCGTCGGATAGTCCAGCACCCGCAGGAACTGCGTCTGGATGACGTTGCCGATCATTCGGGTGTCGGTGGAGCCGAGGAGTTCGGCGTTGACGTAGTCGCCGGACGCCGGGATGAAGGTCAGCAGCGTGCCGGAGACCACGCCCGGCATCGACAACGGGAAGGTGACCTTGCGGAAGGTGGTGACGGGCCTGGCGTACAGGTCGCCGGCCGCCTCGTGCAGCCGTCCGTCGATGCGCTCCAGCGAGGTGTAGAGCGGCAGGATCATGAACGGCAGGAAGTTGTACGTCAGACCGCAGACCACGGCCAACGGCGTCGCCAGCACCCGGTCCCCGGAGGTCCAGCCGAGCCAGCTGGTCACGTCCAGCACGTGCAGCGCGTCGAGGGCGCCGACGACGGGCCCGCCGTCCGAGAGGATCGTCTTCCAGGCGAGGGTGCGGATGAGGAAGCTGGTGAAGAACGGTGCGATCACCAGCACCATGATCAGGTTGCGCCAGCGGCCCGCGCGGAAGGCGATCAGGTAGGCCAGCGGGTAGCCCAGCACCAGACACAGGATCGTGGCGGCGGCGGCGTAGAGGACCGAGCGCAGGAACTGCGGCCAGTAGTCGCTCAGCGCGTCCCAGTAGGTCGCGAAGTGCCAGGTGACCTTGTAGCCCTCTTCGAGGGAGCCGGTCTGCACGGACGTGGAGGCCTGGTAGATCATCGGCAGCGCGAAGAAGACCAGGAGCCACAGCATGCCGGGCAGCAGCAGCCAGTACGGCGTCCAGCGGCCCCGTCTGCGGGGTGGCCCGGTCTCCGGGGCTGTCGGGGAGAGAGGCGGCGGCGCCTCCGTGAGCGTCGCCATCAGAGCGCCGCCTCCTGTTCGAGACCCGCGGAGCCCGCTGTCCCGGCACGCGGCGACTGGGCGGCGTCGAGGCCGAAGGTGTGGGCGGGGCTCCAGTGCAGGACCACCTCGGCGCCGGGGGCCAGCCGGGTGTCGCGGTCGACGTTCTGGACGTAGACCTCGAGCTCGGGGCAGACGGCGCTGTCGACGACGTACTGCGTGGAGACGCCGATGAACGACGTGGCGGCGATCGTGCCGGTGACGCGGTTGCGGCCCTCCGGGATGCCGCCCGCGTCGTCGGCGAGGGTGAGGGAGATCTTCTCCGGGCGGATGCCGACCAGCACCTTGCCGCCGGTCGTCGTCGGCGCGGCGCAGCGGGCCTCGGGCAGCACGAGCTTGCCGCCTCCCACCTTCAGCACGATGTACTCGCCGCTCCTGGAGTCGACCTCGGCCTCGATGAGGTTGGAGGTACCGAGGAAGTTGGCGACGAACGTGCTGCGCGGGTTCTCGTACAGGTCGGCGGGCGAGCCGAGCTGCTCGACGCGGCCCGCGTTCATCACGGCGACCGTGTCGGCCATGGTCATGGCCTCCTCCTGGTCGTGGGTGACGTGCACGAAGGTGATGCCGACCTCGGTCTGGATGCGCTTCAGCTCCAGCTGCATCCGGCGGCGCAGCTTGAGGTCGAGGGCGCCGAGGGGTTCGTCGAGGAGGAGCACCTTGGGGTGGTTGATCAGGGCGCGGGCCACGGCGACGCGCTGCTGCTGGCCGCCGGAGAGCTGGTGCGGCTTCTTACGGGCCTGCTCTCCGAGCTGGACCAGCTCCAGCATCTCCTCGACCTGCTTCTTCACGCTCTTGATGCCGCGCCGGCGCAGACCGAAGGCGACGTTCTCGAAGATGTCGAGGTGCGGGAAGAGGGCGTAGGACTGGAATACGGTGTTCACGGGCCGCTTGTAGGGCGGCAAGGCCGTGACGTCGTGGTCGCCGAGGTGGACGGTCCCGGACGTGGGCTCCTCCAGGCCGGCGATCATGCGCAGGGTGGTGGTCTTGCCGCAGCCGGAGGCGCCGAGCAGGGCGAAGAAGGAACCCTGGGGGACGGTCAGGTCGAGCGGGTGGACGGCGGTGAAGGAGCCGTAGGTCTTGCTGATCCCGGACAGGCGGACGTCGCCGCCGGCGTTGGTCGTCGTCTTCATCTCGTCACGCCCCAGTGAGCTTCGCGAACTGCGCTTCATATGCCGTCTCTTCCTTCGCGCTCAGTGAGCGGAAGGCGTGGGACTTGGCCTGCATGGCCTTGTCAGGGATGATCAGCGGATTGTTCGCCGCGTCCTCGTCGATCTTGGCCAGCTCGTCCTTCACGCCGTCGACGGGACAGACGTAGTTGATGTAGGCGGCGAGTTCGGCGGCCGGCCGCGGCTCGTAGTAGTAGTCGATGAGCCGCTCGGCGTTCGTCTTGTGACGCGCCTTGTTGGGAATCAGCATGTTGTCGCTGGACGTCATGTAGCCGCTGTCCGGAATCAGGAAGTCGATGTCCGGGCTGTCGGCCTTGAGCTGGACGACGTCGCCGGCCCAGGCGATGCAGGCGGCGAAGTCGCCACTGGTGATGTCCGACGTGTAGTCGTTGCCGGTGAAGCGGCGGATCTGGCCGCTGTCGACGCCCTTCTGGAGCCGGGCGATGGCCGCCGCGTAGTCGTCGTCGGTGAACCTGCCCGGGTCCTTGCCCATGTCCAGCAGGGTCATGCCGATGCTGTCGCGCATCTCGGTGAGGAACCCGACGCGGCCTTTGAGCTTGGGGTTGTCGAGCAGGTCGGAGACCGACCTCACCTCGACGCCGTCGAGCGCCTTCTTGTTGTAGGCGATGACCGTGGAGATGCCCTGCCAGGGGTAGGAGTACGCCCGTCCGGGGTCCCAGTCGGGGCTGCGGAACTGGCTCGACAGGTTGGCGTAGGCGTGCGGCAGGTTGGACGGGTCCAGCTTCTGGACCCACCCGAGGCGGATGAGGCGCGCGGCGAGCCAGTCGGTGAGGACGACGATGTCGCGGCCGGTGTCCTGGCCCGCGGCGAGCTGCGGCTTGATCTTGCCGAAGAACTCGTTGTTGTCGTTGATGTCCTCGGTGTACTTGACCTTGATGCCGGTCCGCTTCGTGAACGCGTCGAGGGTCGGGTGGTGCTTGCCCGCCTCGTCGGTGTCCATGTACTCGGTCCAGTTGGAGAAGCTGACGGTCTTCTCCTTCGCCGAGTGGTCCTCGGCGGACGTGCCGCCCTCGGTCCTGCCGGCCGCGGGAATCCCGCAGGCGCTCAGCGCCCCGAGACCGCCCAGGGCCAGCGAGCCGCCCGCCGAGGCGCGCAGCAGCGACCTGCGGGTCATGGCCGCCCTGCCGTCGCGGAGACTGCGCCGCATGGCGGCCGCTCGGGGCGGGGTCAGACGGTCTGGCTCGTACTGCTCCATGCGCGTGGTGCCCTTTCGGGAGGATTCGGCCTGGTCGGCGGCCGGACTCGTGACTATCGGTCCCCGAAGACGGTGCGGTGCCACTCCTTGCGGACCACCGCGGTGTTGTCGAACATGACGTGCTTGATCTGGGTGTACTCCTCGAACGAGTACGCGGACATGTCCTTGCCGTACCCCGACGCCTTGTAGCCGCCGTGGGGCATCTCGCTGATGATCGGGATGTGGTCGTTGACCCACACGCATCCGGCCTTGATCTCGCGCGTCGCCCGGTTCGCCCGGTAGACGTCCCTGCTCCACGCCGACGCGGCCAGCCCGTACGGCGTGTCGTTGGCGAGCGCGATCCCTTCGTCGTCGCTGTCGAAGGGGAGGACGACGAGGACCGGTCCGAAGATCTCGGACTGGACGATCTCGCTGTCCTGCGCGGCGTCCGCGACCAGGGTGGGGAGATAGTACGCGCCGTTCTCGAGATCCCCCCGAGGAGCCTCGCCGCCGGTCACCACGCGCGCGTAGGCACGCGCCCGGTCGACGAAGGCGGCGACCCGGTCGCGGTGGACGTGGGAGACCAGCGGCCCGAGGTCGGTGCCCGCCCCGAAGGGATCCCCGAGCCGGACGGTCTCCATGAGGGCGGCCGTCTTCTCGACGAACGCCTCGTAGAGCGGCCGTTGCACGTAGGCGCGCGTAGCGGCCGTGCAGTCCTGCCCGGTGTTGATGAGCGAGCCCGCGACCGCGCCGTGTACGGCGGCGTCCAGGTCGGCGTCGTCGAAGACCACGAAGGGCGCCTTGCCGCCCAGTTCGAGGTGCAGCCGCTTCACGGTGGCGGTGGCGATCTCGGCGACCCGCCTGCCGACGGCGGTGGAGCCGGTGAAGGAGGTCATGGCCACGTCGGGGTGGCCGACGAGGCGCTCACCCGCCTCCCTCCCGGTCCCGGTGACGATGTTGATCACGCCGTCGGGGATACCCGCCTCGGTGGCCGCCTGGGCGAAGAGGAGCGAGGTGAGCGGGGTGAGTTCGGCGGGCTTGAGCACGATCGTGTTGCCCGCGGCGATCGCCGGGAGGATCTTCCAGGCGGCCATCTGGAGGGGGTAGTTCCAGGGTGCGACGGAGCCGACGACGCCGATGGGCTCGCGCCGTACGTACGAGGTGTGGTCGCCGGAGTACTCCCCGGCCGACTGGCCCTGGAGGTGCCTGGCGGCCCCCGCGAAGAAGACGGTGTTGTCGATGGTGCCGGGGACGTCGAACTCGCGGGTCAGTTTCAGCGGCTTGCCGCACTGGAGGGACTCGGCGCGGGCGAGGTCCTCGGCGTGTTCGGCGAGGACGGCGGCGAAGCGGTGCAGTGCGTCGGAGCGCTCGCCGGGGGTGGCGGCCGCCCAGGCCGGGAAGGCGGCCCCGGCGGCGGCGACCGCCGCGTCGACGTCGTCCGCCCCCGCGAGTTCGTAGGTGAGGACCTCGTCCCCGGTGGCCGGGTCGACCACGGCGTGCGTATGCCCGGACGTGCCCTTGCGCAGACGGCCCCCGATGTACTGGGCGCCGTCCGCGAAACGTTGCTGTGCGGGAAACCGGCCAAGTCGGTCCGGGGTGGTGCTTCCCGGGTTCTGCATGTCGCTCTCCTCCGCCGTCGCCCCGCTGTTCAGAGGGTGGGTGGCGTAGCTCCAGCCTGATTTGAGTGCCGATCCTGGCAGAGCGAGAGACCTCCAACAAGTGATTCCGTTGTTGCCTTTTGGTTACGCAACGGAATCTGTCGACCAGGTGTCGAGTCGACCGGGAAAAGGAGAGACGTACTGTCAGTGGCGCGTGCCACAGTGGGATGCATGCAGGAGATCAATTCCCGGGAAACCCTGATCAGGGAGGTCCGGGCGGGGGCGAGAATCAGGTATCTGCACTTCTGGGGCCACCGTCCGCGCCACGACGGGCGAGTGGGCCCGAGCTGTCTGAGCCAGTGGTGGCCGTCCTCGTTCACCGTGGACGGCGTGGAGTACGCGACGGCCGAGCACTGGATGATGGCCGGCAAGGCACGCCTGTTCGGCGACGCGGAGGCGGAGCGGCGGGCACTGGCCGCCGGTCACCCCTCCGAGGCGAAGAAGGCCGGGCGTCTGGTGCGTGGCTTCGACGAGACGGTGTGGGAGCGGGAGCGGTTCCGGATCGTGGTGGAGGGCAGTGTCCACAAGTTCGGCGCGGATCCCGAGCTGCGGGGGTATCTGTTGGGCACGGGCGAGCGGGTGCTGGTGGAGGCGAGCCCGGTGGACCGCGTCTGGGGCATCGGCCTCACGGCCGACGACGCCGCGGCGACGGATCCGGAGCGCTGGAGAGGTCCCAACCTGCTGGGCTTCGCCCTGATGGAGGCGAGGCGGCTGCTGCGGGGGGCGTGAGGGCCGGGAAGGGGAGTCAGGGCGCCACGAAGAGCAGTACGGCCAGACCCACCCCGAGGACCAGTCCGACGGCCCCGCAGATGAGGCCGGCCAGGGCCTGGCCGGGGTTCGTGGCCTCGCCGCGGTTGGCCTTGCCTCGACCGATCAGTCCGAAGACGAGCGCGAGGATGCCCACGATGATCGCGACCGGCCACATGCAGAAGCCCACGGCGGCGACGATGCCGAGGACCATCGCCGTGATCCCCATCCCGTTGCTCGGGCTCGGCTGCGGGGCGGCCCACCCGTAGTACCCGGGGGCGCCGCCGAGGCCGGGGCTGCCAGGACGGCCGTAGCCGCCGGGGTGGCCGTACGGCACCTGCCCGGGTCCGTCGGGGGAGATCGGCGGTGGGGGGACCGCTCCGTCGGCGGGCGGGGCGAAGGGGCTCGGGCCCGCCGCCCCGGACGACGCGGAGCCGGGGTGGGGCGGCGGGAAGGACGCGAACGGGGCGCCGGCCCCCGGCGGGCCGACCGTGGGCGTCGGCGTCACACCCGGCAGCGACGTCACCGTCGGCTGGTCGTGGACGGACGACGGCGCGGGGCCCTGCGCGGCGGGCACCTCGACCGAGGCGATGGTGACGCCCGGGCCGTGGTCCGGGGCGGGAGCGGGCGCGGGCCAGGGGTCGGCCGGGGGGACGCAGCCGCGTGCGGCCTGGGTGTTCTCGGGGGCGGAGTCGCCGGACGCGTCCGTGATCTCCGCGGCCGCGCTGCCCGACGCGCCCCTGCTGTCCGAAGGCACGCGGGCGTACTGCGGCCCTTCCGTTCCCTCGGGCACGGATCCGGGCGCGACCCACGGGTCGTGGGCCGGACCGGCGGTTAGGTCGTCGGACATGCGCGGGCCCCCCTCTGTCATGTGTCCCGCAATGCTACGGCCCCCGGCCCGGCCGGCGGAGAGGCGTCCCGCACCGGTGGACGCCGCCGCGCATCCCCTCGCTCCTCCCCCGCCCCGTCCGCCTACGATGACCCCGTCCCACCGATCAGCCGATCACCCGCACCCTGCCGGCCCCCTCGGCCGGAGGTGCCGTCCCCGGGGAGGACCCCTTGACCCTGAACGCCTTCATCGCCGGCCTGCCCAAGGCCGAACTGCACGTGCATCACGTCGGATCGGCCTCCCCGCGGATCGTCTCCGAGCTCGCCGCCCGCCACCCCGACTCCAAGGTGCCCACCGACCCCGAGGCGCTGGCGGACTACTTCACGTTCACCGACTTCGCGCACTTCATCGACGTCTACCTCTCGGTGGTGGATCTGATCCGCACCCCGGAGGACGTCCGGCTGCTGACCTACGAGGTGGCGCGAGACCTGGCCCGGCAGCAGGTGCGCTACGCCGAGCTGACCATCACCCCCTTCTCCTCCACCCGTCGCGGCATCGACGAACGCGCCTTCATGGACGCGATCGAGGACGCCCGCAAGGCGGCCGAGGCGGAGTTCGGCACGATCCTGCGCTGGTGCTTCGACATCCCCGGCGAGGCGGGCCTGGAGGCCGCCGAGGAGACGACGAGACTCGCCACCGACGACAGGCTGCGCCCCGAGGGACTGGTCTCCTTCGGCCTCGGCGGACCCGAGATCGGCGTGCCGCGCCCGCAGTTCGAGCCGTACTTCGACCGGGCGATCGCCGCCGGACTGCGGTCCGTGCCGCACGCCGGCGAGACCACCGGGCCGGAGACGGTGTGGGACGCCCTGACCCATCTGCGCGCCGAGCGCATCGGGCACGGCACCAGCTCCGCACGGGACGGGAAGCTCCTCGCCCACCTCGCCGAGCACCGCATCGCGCTCGAGGTGTGCCCGACCTCCAACATCGCCACCCGCGCGGTGCGCACGCTGGAGGAGCACCCGCTGCGGGAGTTCGTCGCGGCGGGTGTCCTGGTGACGATCAACTCCGACGACCCGCCCATGTTCGGCACCGATCTGAACAGCGAGTACGGCGTCGCCGCCCGCCTGCTGGACCTGGACGAGCGCGGGCTGGCCGCCCTGGCGAAGAACGCCGTGGAGGCGTCCTTCCTCGACGGGCCCGGCAAGGCCAGGATCGCCACCGAGATCGACGCCTACACCACGCGGTGGCTCACGCCCTGAGAGCCACCGCGCTCCTCGGCTGCCACCACAATGGGCCCATGCAGACCGTGACTGCCGTGGGCCACCGCGGCGACCCCTACCGCTTCCGTGAGAACACCCTCGCCTCGCTGCGTTCCGCGCTCGACCAGGGCGCGGACGCCGTCGAGATCGACGTACGGCTCACCCGGGACGGTGTGCCCGTGCTGCTGCACGACGAGACGCTGAAGCGGCTGTGGAAGCGGGACCGGCCCCTGCGGTCGCTGTCGGCGGCCGAGGTGCGCGCGCTGACCGGGGGCGGGGTGCCGACGCTGGCGCAGGCGCTGGCGGCGACCGCCGGCAGCCGGGTCATGCTCGACCTGCCGGGCACCCGGGAGGTGTCGACGGCCCGCCGGGTGGTGGACGCCGTCCACGAGGCGGGGGCGGCGGAACGCGTCCACTACTGCGCCGGCGCCGCCGCGATGCTCGCCGTCCGCGCCGCCGACCCGTCCGCCGAGATCGCCCTGACGTGCACGAGTTCGGCACCGCCGCGACCCGCCCTGCTGGCGGCGGTCCGACCCCGCTGGCTCAACTACCGCTTCTCCCTCGCCGATCGCGACCTGGTCGCCCGGGTCCACCGGGACGGTCTGCTGCTGTCCGTGTGGACCCCGGACACCCGCCGCTCCATGCGCCGCCTCATCGGCCTGGGCGTCGATTCCATCACCACCAACCGCATCGACGTCCTCCGCGCCCTCCGCGACGGTCGCTAGCCGGCCGGCGGCGCCGCCGGCCGGCACGTCGTCGTCGAGGGGCTGGGTCGTGCGCGGCGGGCCCGGTCGCGGACCTCGCATGGTGGTCGCCACCAGCCGGGAACGGGAGCTGTCGTGGTCGCGCGGGGAGCCGAGGTGGCCGACGGCACGCAGCCTTTCCTCCCGGACGACATCGTCGACGCCGACGTGGCCGTTCAGGGCGCGGTCGACGTCGTCGTGGACGAGTGGCCGCCGGTCCGCGACCAGCTCGTCGGCGCCTGCCGGTCACGAGCCTGCGCGGCGGCGATCGTGCGCCGGTGCCACCCGACTCGGTCGTCCGCGCACGCGCTCCTGCGCGCACCCTGTCGGCAGGGGATGGTGCCTGGCGACGTCGGGGGCCACACTTGGAGACGGACGTCGGGCCGGCGCGACTACGGATTGCCGCGCCACGGGAGCGGCGGAGAGGGCCTCCGCCCGGGGTCCTTCGTCTGGAGCGGCTCGGAGCAGGGAGCGGCGTGCGGTGGCGGGCGGACTTCCTACGCCTTTCGGGCAGGGCGGGTGGATCGCGGGGCGGCGGATGGAGCCAGGAGGCAACCCCGGCGGCCGGCGGCAACGCGGCGGGGGCGTTGCCGGGCCCCGCGAGCCCGGCCTTGCCGAGACGGGAGCCCTTAGGGGGCGATCCCCGACAACACCCCTGACTGACAAGGCACTTGCTCCGGGACAGCCTGGGAGTCGGGCGCCCTCCCCAGTGACGATCCGCCCGGCGGCCGGAGGATGATCACGCATCCGACACCGCTCCCTCAGGAGCCTTCCCGTATGCACACTCGCCGCCGTAGCGTCGCCCTCGCCGCCTCACTGGGGCTCGCCCTGGGCGCGGGCCCCCTGGCCGTCCCCGCCTTCGCCACCCCCACCCCGGCCGACCCCACTGCGGACACGGCCGAGCCAGCCCCGGCGGCCTCGACGCACGGGCTCTGTGCGAGGCGGTCGCCGGCGAGGGCATGAACCCGGTGGCCGAGCGCATCGCCCGCGCCGCCCTCAAGCAGCGGACCGCGCCCACGGATTGGGGGCGCTGAGCGCCTCCAACCGCCTGATCTTCTGCCGGACGACATACAGCGGGATCACACCGAACACGCCGAACGACATGTCCAGCACGCTCCACCAGAAGGGGATGCCGCGGATCGGCCCGCAGATCAGGGCCAGCGGAATGATCCCGGCGCAGGCGATCATCGCGAACTCGACGACCCAGATGTTGCGGACCGGGTCGCGGTAGGGGCCGTAGAACGCGACCGCGATGACGAGGTGCGCGAAGGCCAGCCAGTCCGTGCCGTAGAGCATGAAGGGGTGTTCGGCGTCGACGGTGTCGAGTCCCTGCCGCACCCGCACGATCCAGTCCATGAGGGCGGGGAGGCGCTCCGGCGCGGACATGGCCCGCAACAGGTGCTCGGTCCAGCGCAGTTCGTGCACGAGCGGGAAGGCCGTGGCGCCGCTGAGCACCAGGCAGACGACGAAGAAGACAAGCCAGGCTCGGATGCCCTGGAGAAGGGCGGCTCTGTCGCTCATGCGGGCAGCGTACGCCCACCTATTGAACATGTTCAAAAACAGGTGCGCTCCGACCACGCCGACAACCCGCTCCTTCTTTTCTTGGTACCCCTGGGGGGTATATAGTGCTGTCCTGGATACCCCCAGCGGGTATCCAGGAGCAGGTGAACGGAAGAGACAAGTCGGGAGTCCGGTATGAACCCCCTGCACAAGATCGGCGCGTTCACGGCGGCACTGGCCGCGGCCTTCGGCGCCGCCTACGGGATCGGCGCCGCGTTCGGCCCGATCGACCATGAGACGACGGCCGCCGGACACACCGAGAGCCACAGCTCGGAGCCGGCCGGGAAGACGCCGGCCGGGAACCTCCTCCCGGCCGGCCTCCAGGTCTCCCAGGGGGGTTACACCCTGGACCTGGAGACCACCGCCGTCCCGGCCGGGACACGGAGCACCCTGCGCTTCGTCGTGCGGGACGCCGACGGTGAGCCCGTGACCCGGTACCAGGCCGCCCACGGCAAGCAGCTCCATCTGATCCTCGCCTCACGCGAGCTGACGACATACCGCCATCTGCATCCCGTCCGGGCCGCCGACGGCACCTGGACCACACCGGTGGACCTGCCGGCCGCGGGCGGCTACCGGGTCTTCGCGGACTTCGTGCCCGCCGGTGAGAGCGAGGGCCTCACCCTCGGCTCCGACCTGACGGTCACCGGGCCGTACCGGGCGAGTGAACCGCCCGCACCCGCGGCCACCGCCACCGTCGACGGATACACCGTCGCTCTCAAGGGCACCCTCGCCGCGGGCGGAGAGAGCGGCCTGACCTTCACCGTCCGCCGTGACGGACGGCCGGTCACCGACCTGGAGCCCTACCTCGGCGCCTACGGCCATCTCGTCGCCCTGCGCTCCGGCGACCTGGCCTACCTGCACGTCCACCCGCACGAGGAGGCGGAGGGCGACAGGACGTCCGGACCCGAGGTGGCCTTCACGGCCACCGCGCCCAGCGCCGGCAGCTACCGGCTGTTCCTGGACTTCAAGGTCGACGGGACCGTCCGCACGGCGGCGTTCACGGTACGGACCGGCTCCGACGCCGGCACTCACACGGAGGCGCCCCACGAGGAGACCTCGCACGGCCACTGAGTCCACCTCAGCACGGTTCCTCCTCCAGCGGCTCACACGCCCGACCTCCGGCGGGTGTCCGTCCAGCCCCCGGCTCGAACCGGGACATGCCGACCCCGAATCCGCCCGCCGGACGGAGCCGGCGGCCCGGCGCCCGACAGTTCGGCGGCCCAGCGGCCCGGCAGCCCGGCCGGGGTGGCGCGCGGAGCGGCCGGGCCGTCCCCGGGGAGGCCGCACAGCCGTACGGTGGCGCGGGCGTCGCCGGTGGCCGGGCGGCGCCGCCCGGTCCGGACGGGCGACGGTGAGCAAGCACCCGAACGCACCGGTTTCGCAGCAGCCCCTTCCCGGCCCAAGGCCTCCCGACGGGGAACCTCTGCCCGGCAGCACCCCCTGGCTGAAGTGGCGCACGGGTGTGCGATCCTTCCGGGCGTGGGTGTTTTGCGGCGTCTTCACGCACTGGACTGGGTGTCGATCGGTCTCCTCGTGACCGGGCTCGGCTGCGTGGCCACGGGGCTGCTCCCCACCGCCTCGGCCTCCGACGCGATGACCCGCGTCGCCCCGCTGCTCGCGTTCCTCGGCACGGTGATCGTGCTCGCCGACCTCACCAGTCGCGCGGAGGTCTTCGACGTGGTCGCGGCCCAGGTCGCCCGCGCCGGGAGGGGCAGATACCCGCTCCTCTTCCTGCTCTGCGTGGCGTTCGCCTCCGTCACCACCATCGCCCTGAACCTGGACACCACGGCGGTCCTCCTCACCCCGGTGATGCTGGCACTGGCCACCCGGCTCGGCATCGCGGCGGTCCCCCTGGCGATGACCACGGTCTGGCTGGCCAACACGGCCAGCCTCCTGCTGCCGGTCTCCAACCTGACGAACCTGCTGGCGGCCGACCGGGTCGCACTGTCCCCGCTGGGCCTGGCCGGCCGTATGTGGGCCCCGCAACTCGCGGCGATCGCGGTGACGACGGCCTGCCTGTGGGGGTTCTACTGGCGGCGGGGACGGCGTGGTGCGGCGGGACCGGCCGAGACGACCCCGGGTGCGGGGCCGGGCGCGGCGCGCGTGGAGGACGTACAGGCGGAGGCCGTTCCCGCGATGCGGAGTGTGGACACGGCGGAGGGTGCGCAGACGGCGGGGAGCGCGGACCGTTATGTGCCGCCCGGTCCGCACCGGCCCGCCGACCCGGTGCTGTTCCGCGCCTGCGCGCTGGCTTGCGGCGGGTTCCTGCTGGCGATCCTGGTGGCGGACGTGGAGCTGTGGGTGGCGTCCGCGGCGGCCGCCGCGGTCGTCGTGGCGGCGTTCGCGGCACGCGACCGCGCGGGGCTGCGGCTGTCGCTCATCCCGTGGCGGCTGCTGGTGATGGTCCCCGGCATGTTCCTGGTGGTGGAGACCGTCGACGCCAACGGCCTGCACGGTTTGCTCGCCTCCGCGGTCGGCCACGACGGCGGCATCGCGGGCATGTTCCGCGCGGCGGCGGTCGGCGCGGGCCTGTCCAACGCCCTGAACAACCTCCCCGTCTACCTGGCCGGCGAGGCGGCCGTCCCCCTCACCCACCACGACCAACTCCTCGCCCTGCTGGTCGGCACCAACGTCGGCCCGGTGATCACCCCCTGGGCGTCACTGGCGACCCTCCTCTGGTACGAACGCTGCCACGCGTACGGCGTACGGGTTCCGCTGGCCCGCCTGATGGGAACGGGCGCGGTCCTCGCGGTGGCGGCGGTGACGGCGTCGGTGGGGGTGCTGGCGATCACCGGCTGAGGCGTGGCATTACGCCCAGCCGGCCTGCGGCAGTCTCGAGGGGGGCCTGCGTCGGCGTCGGGGGCCGTGCCTCCGCCCGCCCCCTTCCACCAGCCTGCTTCCGGACGGCTGCCGCGGCGTCCCGCGGGTCAGGGACTCACCCTGCCCCGAGGGTGAGTCCCGGAGGAGGAGCGAGGACCGTCCGCGGCCGCGGTCCACGAAGGGGCCTCAACGGCGCGCACCGGCCGCCGAGGGCGCGATCGAGGGCGTACTGCGCGCGGCGGACGGCGACGGAGACGGGGCGATCGTCCGCCGAACCTCGGTGCGCTCCGGGCTCGGTACGGGGGCGGCGCCGCGGTGGCGGGAGTCCTCCGGTGCGGTGGGGCCGCTGCTCGTGGGGACGTCCCGGTGAACGGGTTGGCGCGAGCGGAACGACGGTGTCGGCACGGCGGAGGGGCTGCTCGCGGGCGGCGGGGCCATCGGGGCCGTCGGGGCGGCTGGCTCGTCCGGCCCGCCGAGGCGCAACGGCAGCACGACGAGCGTGACGACCGCGCAGGTCACGCTCACTCCCACCGCGGTTCGCACCAGCCGGCGGCAGAGGGCGCCTCGACGGACCGCCTCGAAGTGGCCGGGCGGCGGGGCGAGGTGGCGGGAGGGGGGCCGCAGGATGACGGTCAGCGGGTCGTCCGCGACGCGGGTGCCGTCGTCGGCGTCGTCGTCAGCGTGCGTGATCAAGGCTTCTCCCCAGGTGTGCGCGGAGCAGTTCGCGGGCCGCGTGCAGATCGGCCTTGACGGTCCCTTCCTTGCGCCCGGTGAGCACGGACACCTCCCGGATCGGCATGTCAGCGTAGTAGTGCAGGAGGATGGGCACGCGCAGCCGGTCCGGCAGCGACTGCACGAGCAGCCGGACCGACGGGTCGGCGGGCTGGGCGGGCGGATTCACCGCCGCCTCCACGGTCGCCCGGCGCACGGCCCGGCGTTCGCGTTCGAGCTTGCGCCAGTGGTCGCGAACCAGATTGGCTGCGGTGACGTAGAGGAACCCCTGCGGTTCGGCGACCGCCGTCCAGCGCGCCCAGAGCCGGGTGAACGCCTCCGAGGCGATCTCGTGGGCGGTCTCGTCGTCGTCGACGAGCCGACGGCACCAGCCGGCCAGGCGCGGGTAGAGGGCGGCGAACAGTTCGGCCGCCGCCCGCTCACGAGAGCGTTTCACCGTTCTCCAGCGGAGGTCAGGACCGCGAACACGATCAGGTTGTCGCGGTACCCGTCACCGGTCAGCGGCCCCCCGCAGGTGATGAGACGAAGCTCCGGCCGGTCCACGTTCCCGTAGACGTCGGCCGTGGGAAACCCGGCCTTGTCGACGGTCCGTACGGCGGTGACGGCGAAGTCCGCTGTCGCGCCGTTCTCCAGGCGCGCCGTGATCCCGTCGCCCGGCCGCAGCCGGTCGAGGTGGCGGAAGACACCGTCCCCGTACCTGCCGACCGTGACATGGCCGAGGATCACCGACGGCCCGGTCTGGCCGGGCGTCGGCGAATACCGGTACCAGCCGGCCCGGTCGTCGGCGGTGACGGCGGGCACCTCCACACTGCCGTCGGCCTGAAGACCCAGCCGCACGACCGGGGTGTCGACCCCGATGGCCGGAATGCGCAGGACGACGGGCGCGGAACGGCCGAGCGGACGTGTCTCCCGCGCCGGGGGAACCGGCACGGGAGGCGGTGTGCTCGCGGCCCGCTCGGCCGGGTGGCCGCCCGAGCAGCCCACGAGCAGGCCGGCGCCGGCCGCGGTGAGGAAGGCGCGCCTGGAGTACGGGCTCATGCGCCGGTCGTCCTCCGGCGACGCAGGACGTACACCCCGGCCCCGCCCGCGGCGAAGGCCGCCGCGACGCCACCGCCGATCAGTGTGCCGTTGCCCGGCGACTGCGCGGGCGTCGTGGCCTCACCGGTGTCGGCCGCGCCGCGGGGGATGAGGGGGACCTGGCTCCGCATGCCGGACGGCACCGCGGTGGGCGCGGACCGCGGGGTCCCCCCGGGCGGAGCCGGGGCGGGGGCAGCGGTGGGGGCCGTCGCGGGGGTGGACGCGGCGGGTGTCGGCGTCCCCCGGTCGGCGAACGCGGGCCCCGCCCCGATCAGCAGGACGGTGCCCGCAACCACCAGGGCGTTGAGGCCGGTTCCGCTTGTGAATCCCATGAGTCGCTCTCCTTCGTCGGTCCGCACGGGTCGCGTGACGGATCGAGCGGAGAGACGAGACAGCGGGGACACAGGTTGTAAAGAGATGGCAAAGCCGCAATCGTGGGCGGACACCGAACGGCCCTGCCACGGACGGGAGACCTCCGTCCGGGGCAGCGCCGCGGGACGTCCGTCCCCCGCGCACCGGCGCGGTCGAACCGCCGTAGGCCTACGCGTCCAGCGACGTCATCCGGCCGAACCGCCGTCGCCCTACGCGTCCAGCGACGTCATGACGTGCTTGATCCGCGTGTAGTCCTCGAAGCCGTACCCGGACAGGTCCTTGCCGTAGCCGGACTTCTTGAAGCCGCCGTGGGGCATCTCGGCGACCAGGGGGATGTGGGTGTTGATCCACACGCAGCCGAAGTCGAGCTTCTTGGACATACGCATCGCGCGGCCGTGGTCCTTGGTCCACACCGAGGAGGCGAGGGCGTACTCCACACCGTTGGCGTACTCGACGGCCTGCTCCTCGTCCGTGAAGGTCTGGACGGTGATGACCGGGCCGAAGACCTCGTTCTGGACGATCTCGTCGTCCTGCTTCAGGCCACTGACGACGGTCGGGGCGTAGAAGTAGCCCTTGTCGCCGACCCGGTGGCCGCCCGCCTCGACCCTGGCGTGGGCCGGGAGTCGCTCGATGAAGCCGGTGACCTGCTGGAGCTGGTTGGGGTTGTTGAGCGGACCGAACAACACGTCCTCGTCGTCCGGCTGCCCGGTCTTCGTCTCGGACGCGGCCTTGGCCAGGGCCGCCACGAACTCGTCGTGGATGGCCTCCTGGACGAGGACGCGGGTGGCGGCCGTACAGTCCTGGCCGGCGTTGAAGAAGCCCGCCACCGAGATGTCCTCGACGGCCTTGGCGATGTCGGTGTCCTCGAACACCACCACCGGCGCCTTGCCGCCCAGCTCCAGGTGGACGCGCTTGAGGTCCTTCGACGCGGACTCGGCGACCGACATGCCGGCGCGTACGGAGCCGGTGATGGACGCCATCGCGGGGATCGGGTGCTCGACCATCAGACGGCCGGTGTCGCGGTCGCCGGTGACGACGTTGAAGACGCCCTTGGGCAGGATCGAGCCGACGATCTCGGCGATCAGGACGGTGGAGGCCGGGGTGGTGTCCGACGGCTTGAGGACGACCGTGTTGCCGGCCGCGATCGCCGGGGCGAACTTCCACACCGCCATCATCATCGGGTAGTTCCAGGGCGCGACCTGCGCGCAGACGCCGACCGGCTCGCGCCGGACGATCGAGGTCATGCCGTCCATGTACTCGCCGGCCGAGCGCCCCTCCAGCATCCGCGCCGCGCCCGCGAAGAAGCGGATCTGGTCCACCATGGGCGGGATCTCCTCGGACCGCGTGAGCCCGATCGGCTTGCCGGTGTTCTCCACCTCGGCGGCGATCAGCTCCTCGGCGCGCTCCTCGAAGGCGTCCGCGATCTTCAGCAGGGCCTTCTGCCGCTCGGCCGGAGTGGTGTCGCGCCACGCCGGGAACGCGTCCGCGGCGGCCTTCATGGCGGCGTCCACGTCCGCCGGGCCGGACAGCGGGGCGGTCGCGTACGCCTCGCCCGTTGCGGGGTTGACCACCTCGGTGGTCCGCCCGTCGGCGGCGTCCCGGAACTCACCGTCGATGTAGTTGCGCAGACGACGCAGTTCGGTGCTCACTGCCGGCCTCCTGTGTCAGGGTCGAACTGTCCAATCACTGAGACACCCACCCTAATCGGCCGACCGACGTTTTCAACACCCCCGATTGCGCCACTACTGCGAAATCCGCAAGTCTCAGTCACGTAAACAACGAATTTCATCGCCTTAGCCTTGCGCAACTGTCGAGACGTCGTGCAGAGTGACGTCGTGGCCAGTCGAAGCGCAGAGCACCGGGACTCCCGCGAGTCCAAGAACGGCACCCCTCACCTGGATGCCGTCAGCCTCGGCATCATCGAGCAGCTCCAGGAGGACGGCCGCCGGCCCTACGCCGCGATCGGCAAGGCCGTCGGCCTCTCGGAGGCGGCCGTGCGCCAGCGCGTCCAGAAGCTGCTCGACCAGGGCGTGATGCAGATCGTCGCCGTCACGGACCCGCTCACCGTGGGCTTCCGCCGGCAGGCGATGGTCGGGATCAACGTCGAGGGCGACACCGAGGCGATCGCCGACGCGCTCACCGACATGGCGGAGGTCGAGTACGTGGTGATGACCGCGGGCTCGTTCGACGTCCTCGCCGAGATCGTCTGCGAGGACGACGACCACCTGCTCGACGTCATCAACAAACGCATCCGTGCCCTGCCCGGCGTGCGCTCCACCGAGAGCTTCGTCTACCTGAAGCTCAAGAAGCAGACCTACATGTGGGGAACCCGATAACCGTGAGGACCCGATAACCGTGAGCACCAAGGACCTCAGCCGCACCGCGTACGACCACCTGTGGATGCACTTCACCCGCATGTCCTCGTACGAGAACGCTCCCGTCCCGACGATCGTCCGGGGCGAGGGCACCTACATCTACGACGACAAGGGCAGGCGCTACCTCGACGGTCTCGCGGGCCTGTTCGTGGTGCAGGCCGGCCACGGCCGCACGGAACTGGCCGAGACCGCCTTCAAGCAGGCGCAGGAGCTGGCGTTCTTCCCGGTGTGGTCCTACGCCCACCCCAAGGCCGTGGAGCTGGCGGAACGCCTCGCCCACCACGCGCCCGGCGACCTGAACAAGGTCTTCTTCACCACCGGCGGCGGCGAGGCCGTCGAGACCGCCTGGAAGCTCGCCAAGCAGTACTTCAAGCTGACCGGCAAGCCCACCAAGTACAAGGTCATCTCGCGCGCGGTCGCCTACCACGGCACCCCGCAGGGCGCCCTGTCCATCACCGGCCTGCCGGCCCTCAAGGCCCCCTTCGAGCCGCTCGTCCCGGGCGCGCACAAGGTCCCGAACACCAACATCTACCGCGCCCCCCTCTTCGGCGACGACCCGGAGGCCTTCGGCCGCTGGGCCGCCGACCAGATCGAGCAGCAGATCCTGTTCGAGGGCCCGGAGACGGTCGCCGCCGTCTTCCTGGAGCCGGTCCAGAACGCCGGCGGCTGCTTCCCGCCCCCGCCCGGCTACTTCCAGCGGGTCCGCGAGATCTGCGACCAGTACGACGTGCTGCTCGTGTCGGACGAGGTCATCTGCGCCTTCGGCCGCCTCGGCACGATGTTCGCCTGCGACAAGTTCGACTACGTCCCGGACATGATCACCTGCGCCAAGGGAATGACCTCGGGCTACTCCCCGATCGGCGCCTGCATCATCTCCGACCGCCTGGCCGAGCCGTTCTACAAGGGCGACAACACCTTCCTGCACGGCTACACCTTCGGCGGCCACCCGGTCTCCGCGGCCGTGGGCCTCGCCAACCTCGACCTGTTCGAGCGCGAGAACCTCAACCAGCACGTCCTCGACAACGAGGGCGCCTTCCGCGCCACCCTGGAGAAGCTGCACGACCTGCCGATCGTCGGCGACGTCCGCGGCAACGGCTTCTTCTACGGCATCGAGCTGGTCAAGGACAAGGTGACCAAGGAGTCCTTCAGCGACGAGGAGACCGAGCGCGTCCTGTACGGCTTCCTGTCCAAGGCCCTCTTCGACAACGGCCTGTACTGCCGTGCCGACGACCGCGGCGATCCGGTCATCCAGCTCGCCCCGCCGCTGATCTCCGACCAGGAGACCTTCGACGAGATCGAACAGATCCTGCGCGCCACGCTGACGGAGGCGTGGACGAAGCTCTGACGCCCTTCGGCGATCCTCCACCCCGTCTTTGGGATCTTCCTTTCAGGTGATCAACACCGGCCCCGGTGCCGTCCGTTCGAGTGAGAAACGGCGGCCCGGGGCCGTGTGCTGTCCGGATGCCCGACCCGGCCTGCCTAGCGTGCCAGTGACCGATCGGCCCGGCCTTCGTTCCCCCGGACGGGGGAACGACACGGGAACTACGGATCTGAACGAAGGTGTACGCCCATGGAGGCCCCGCCGGACAACGACGTGCTGTGGGCACGCTCCCTGCACTACACGCACCCCGACGGCTCACCCGCGCTGAGCGGCGTGTCGCTCGGTGTGCGGGAGGGCGAGATCCTCGCCGTCACCGGCCCGCGAGGCAGCGGCAAGACGACCCTGCTGCACTGCCTGTCCGGGCTGGCCCGCGGTCAGCGCGGCGAGGTCTGGTTCAACAGCCTCCCCGTGCACACCATGGGTTCGACGGCCCGCGACCGGCTCCGCCGCGACCGCTTCGGCTGGATCGACCCGGCCCCGGTGCTCGTCCCCGAACTGAACGTCTGGGAGAACGCGGCCCTCCCCCTGATGCTGCGCGGCACCAGTCGCCGCCGGGCCAAGGCCGCCGCCCTGGAGTGGCTGGAACGCCTCGACGTCGGTGACAAGTCCCGCCTGAGACCCCACGAACTGACCCAGGCGGAACGTCAGCGCGTCTGCATCACGCGCGCCCTCGCGCCGGCCCCGTCGGTCCTCTTCGCGGACGAGCCGACGGCTCCCCTGCACCGCGCGGACCGCGGCCACGTGCTGCGCACCCTGACCACGGCGGCCCGCTCGCACGGCATCACCGTCGTCCTGGCCACCCACGACACCGAGACCGCGGCCCTCGCCGACCGCACGGTCTCGCTGCTGGACGGACGCCGGGTGCGCACCGTCCATCTGCCGCCGGTCACCGAATCGGAAGGCCGGGCGACGTGCTCGCTCTCCGCCTGACCCGCGGCGCCCATCCGGCCGTCCAGCTGCGTCGTCTCCTCCTCGCGACGGCCTCGGCGGGCACGGGCTTCCTCCTGCTGTGCACCCTCGGCCACGCCCTGAGCCACCCCGACACCCCGGCGGGCTCCGCGCTCCGGTTGGCCTGGTGCGCCGTCCCGCTCGCCGCCACCGTCCACTTCGCCCTCGCGGTCGCCCGTACCGACCCCGGCACCCGCCCCCGCCCCGGCCTGGCGGCGATCGGCCTGGGCCCCGCCCGCCTGATGGCGATCTCGGCGACCACGACGGCCCTGTCCACCACCCTCGGGTCGATGCTGGCCCTGCTCCTCTTCCTCCACCTCCGCGGCGACCTCACGGGCATGCCCTTCGACGGCGCGGCGGCATCGTTCCTGGCAGCGGACATCCCCCTGCCCCTCCCCGCCGCCCTCACCCTGCTGGCCCTGACCCCCGCGGCCTCCTCCCTCGCCGTAGGCCTCACCCTCCGCCCCCGCGACACCCGCCTCGCGGTGAACTCCCCGGGCACCGGCCTCGCCCTGCGCCGCTTCGCCACCTCCACGAAGCTCCAGGAGACGTTCGGCGCCTACGGCAGATTCGGCGCGAGACAAGCCCGGAGAACCGCGGCCACCCCGGCCGTGGACGGCGACGCCCAGCCACTCCGTCGAGCCGCGGGAACGCGAGCCGCCCGGGGCGCCACGGGTGGGCGAGGAGGGTCCCCCCGCTGGAACGAGGCCGGGAGCGGGGAAGGCGACCCACAGGCGCCGGGCGGCACCACCCGCTCGCCCTCCCGGGCCGACGGCACCTCTGGAACCCCGGCTCAGGCAACCGGCCCCACCCCGGCCGACGCCCCGCTCGACCCACCCCGTCCCAACCCCACCACCCTCCCCTGGGGCGCGGCCCTCCTCGCCGCCGGCCTCGCCGTGGAGGCCTACGCCGGCCGTACCCCCGGCCACCACCTGAGCCTCCCCGGCGGCCCCACCGGCCCCGCCGCCGTCCTCGTCGGCTGGACCCTCACCGCGATCGGCCTCGCCGTGGCCGGCCCCAGCCTCACCCACCTCTGCGGCCGCCTCCTCCAGGCCGCCCGCCCCGGCGCCCTCCGCCTCCTCGCGGGCCGCGGCCTGATGGAAGAGGCCTCCCGCATCGGCGCCCCCCTCGGCGTCCTGTGCGCGGTGGCCTCCGGCGCGTACATGATGGCCGTCCTGTACGACCCCGCGGACCCGTCCTTCGGCCCGCTCACCGCCCTCGGCGCGACCCTGGTCGCCGGCTGCGCCCTCGCCACGCTCCTCACGGCCGCGGTCGAGGCCCGCCAGGCCCGCGCCGACACGACAGCCGCCCTGCTCCGCCTCGGCGCCCCGTCCACGGTGCTGCGCAGCGCGGCGGCGCTCCGGGCCGGCGCCCTCGCCGCACTGTTCGTCCCACTCACCCTGACCGTGGCAGCCCTCGCGGCCCTCCCGCTGACCTCCTGAGGCCGTGCCCGGAACCGCACGAGAATCCGCGCGAGAAAAGCCTCGGCCACCGATGACTTCCGCGCACCCCCCGGGTCTACCCCACCGAAGAACACGCGCGACACCACGCACACGCGCCGCGCACGAGCCGTACGACTCGATGGGAGACACCCCGATGAGCACCCCGGCCTACCAGCAGATGGTCTTCGTCAACCTGCCCGTGAACGACCTGGACGCTTCCAAGAAGTTCTTCACGGAGCTGGGCTACTCGATCAACCCTCAGTTCAGCGACGAGAACGCGGTTTCCGTGGTGATCAGCGACACGATCATCGCGATGCTGCTCACCAAGCCGTTCTACGCGACCTTCACGAAGAAGGAGATCGCGGACGCCACCAAGACCAGCCAGGTCATGATCGCGCTGAGCGCCGAGAGCCGGGAGAAGGTCGACGAGCTGGTCGACCGCGCCCTGGCCGCGGGCGGCGCGCCGGCCAACGAGACGCAGGACCACGGCTTCATGTACGGCCGTTCCTTCGACGACCTCGACGGCCACACCTGGGAGGTCGTCTGGATGGATCCCTCGGCGATCCAGGGCTGATCCGCGAGCGACGACCGCACGCCTAGCATGGGCGGGTGCATCCGACACCCGCCCAGCCGTTCGACGGCACCCACGACCGTGAGATCGAGTCCCTCGCCGAGTTCGACGAGGTGGTCTCCAGCCGGGGCACCCTGTCCCACTTCCGCGTCCAGTCGGTCGACCTGACGGACCGTACCGAGGTCCTGCTCACCCTGGACACCGCGGGCGCCGTCTTCCTCGGCTGCCCGATGGACCCGGCCGCGGCGACGAAGGCGCGCACCTCCGGCGCCCTGGTCTTCCCGCCGATACCCGGTCTCTCCTTCGACCCGTACCGCGGGCTCGTCTACACGCCCGACGAGTTGTTCGCCTCACTCGACGAGGGCTACGAGTCGACCCCGGACGCCCGGACCTACCGCTGGTTCCAGCAGACGAAGGCCGACGGCGACATATTCGCCTCCATGCTCCGCTCGATCCATGACGACGCCGTCTCCGACGCGCTCGACGAACTCCTCGTCGGACACCGGGTGGTAGGGGTCATGGGCGGCCACGCCATGGCCCGCGGGACGGACGCGTACGCCGGTGCCGCGCGCCTCGGCCGCGTACTCGCCCGCTCCGGACTGACGGTGGCCACCGGTGGCGGTCCGGGCGCGATGGAGGCGGCGAACCTCGGCGCCTACGCGGCCCCGTTCCCCGACGGCATGCTCCCCGAGTCGCTGGAACTTCTCGCGAAGGCGCCGAAGTTCACGCCCTCGGTCACCGACTGGGCGTCGGCCGCCTTCGACGTCCGCGCCCGCTGGCCGCAGGGCGGCACCTCAGTGGGAATCCCCACCTGGTTCTACGGCCACGAGCCGCCGAACCCCTTCGCCGCGCACATCGCCAAGTACTTCTCCAACGCCAGCCGCGAGGACGGCCTGCTGGCCCGCTGCAACGCCGGTGTCGTGTTCCTGCCCGGCGCCGCCGGGACCGTACAGGAGATCTTCGACAACGCGACGCCCAACTACTACGAGTCGCGCGGCGAGCCCACGCCGATGGTGCTGGTGAACCGGGAGCACTGGACGGAGCGGCTGCCTGCCTGGCCGCTGCTGCGGAAGCTGGCCGAGAAGCGGTCGATGGGCGACCGTATCGCCCTGGTGGACCGGGTCGAGGAGGCTCCTGAGGCGTTGAAACGTCTCGGCGGTTCATGAGCGGGCAAAGCCGAGCGGCTGGAAGCATCGACGCATTGACACTTCTTATGGAACGCTTATAGACCTGAGGGACCCCTGGGGAGGCTGTCGCCGCCGCATCGGGGGCGGCATCTCCCCCTCCGCCCCCCGCAGTTGCACATCACGTAAAGGACAAACGTGCCCCCATCCCGCCGTACCGCCGCTCGTTCGGTGCGCATGTTCGGTCTCGTCGGCGCCTCGGCCGCCCTTGTCCTCGGCGCCTCCGGCTCCGCGCTGGCCACCGACCCCGTCGGCGTCGGGCAGTTCTCCGCGGCAGCCTCCTGCGACGGCTCGAAGGGTGTCATCACCGTCACCGACACGGACGCGACGGCCACCCCCGCGGTCGTCACGGTCTTCCTCCAGAACAACAACGCCGACCTGAAGCGGATCGGCAAGCCCACGCCGGTCAAGGGTTCGGCCGAGGGCGTCACGGCCGTCTTCGCCGAGCAGTGGCAACCGAACGCCGAGTACCGGGTGCACGTCAAGGCCGGCACGTTCGAGGCCGACATCACGCCCAACCTGACCACGCCCGCCAAGGCCTGCGCCGCCGACGACGCCCCCACCGCCTCGCCGACCCCCTCCACCCCGGCGTCGACCCCCTCCGACACCGCCACCTCGCGGGCCGAGTCGGTCACGCCGACCCCGTCGGCCTCCGAGAGCGACAGCGCCGCGTCGGCGGACACCGCGAGCAACGCGCCGTCGCCCGCGGCCCAGGAGGCCAACCTCGCCGAGACCGGCGCCAGTTCGCGCACGGGCCTGATCGTCGGCATCGCGGCCGCCCTGGTCGTCGTCGGCGGCGGAGCGGTCTTCCTCGGCATGCGCCGCAAGGGGACCGGAAACCGCTGATCCGACCGCGTGGCCCGCCCCCTACCGGGGGTAGGGGCGGGCCACGCGCCGGTTCAGCCGAAGATCGTCTTGTCCAGCCAGAACTCCAGCAGCTTCCGCTCGCCGAGGACCTCCAACCCGGGTGCGTCCAGCGGCAGTCGGCGGTAGAACGCGAGCAGGACCGAGGTGAGCGGGCCGCGCAGCGTGACGGTCGCCTTCTCATGGCTGCTCCGGCGCCAGACGATCCCCTGCTCGGTCAGCTCCACCAGCATCCCCCACCCTTCGGACGGAAAGACCCCCGTCCCGCCCGGCCCGGCGTCCAGCCCGGCCGGGGCGTCCGTGGCGAGAAGTCGGATGGTGCGGCCCCGGTGTTCCGCGGCGCGCAGCTCGTCGGACGCCCGGTGCGGCAGGTTCCGCTGCACCCACTCCACCAGGTAGAGCCACTCGTCGAGCGCGTCGGCGGCGATCTCGGGCGCCACCTCGTAGGGCAGCCCGGCGGTGAGTGCGGCGTCAGCGCGGTGCACGGTGATCTCGTGGGTCATCCGGCGGGCCCAGAAACGGACGTTGCCCTCGCCCGCCCAGCCCCACACCCTGGTGTCGGGCCCGGCCTCCCGCAACGCGGCCACCACCGCCTCACCGGTCCGGGCGAGCCAGGCGTCCAGCGCGGCCGGATCACCCACGGGCTCCGGCCCGCCGTGCGAGGGGACCCGCTCCTGCGGGATGTCCTCCTGCGCCCGCGTCCGCACCAGCAGTTCCACCCAGCACAGGACACCGCCGGTGTGCCGGACGAGCTGCTCCAGGGACCAGTCGGGGCAGGTCGGCACGGTTGCCGAGAGATCGGCACCGGAGGTGACGATGGACCGCAACTGGCCCACCTGGCGAGCGATTTCGTCGCAGTACCTGTCATGCGCGAGAAGGGTCATGCGCCACACGGTACGGCCGGAACGATCAGTCGAGCACGACGATTTCGGCCGAGTCGAACTCCACTCCGACCGTGTCCCCGACCTCCGGCGCGAGCCGCAGCGCACAGGCGGCCTCCAGGCGCGGCGCGTCCTCCGGCTGAAGGTGGACGGCGACATGGGTGCCTTTGAAGGTGCGGGCGGCGACCGTGCACGGCAGGCCCAGCCGGGCGTCGACCAGCCGTACCCCCGCCGGCCGCACGAGCAGCGTCCGGGCGCCCTGCGGGGAACCGGGGGGCACCGGCGTCTTGCCCCAGGGCGTGTCCGCGGCCTCCCCGGCGACGCTCGCCTCCACCACGTTGTCGAAGCCGAGGAAGCGGGCCACGAACGCGTCCGCCGGCCGCTGCCACACCTCGAGCGGCGTGCCGGACTGGGCGATCCGGCCGTCCCGCATCACCACGACCCGGTCGGCCAGCGCGAACGCCTCGCCCTGGTCGTGGGTGACGGCCAGCACCGTGGTGCCCAACCGGGCGAACAGTTCCCTGAGTTCGACGACGAGGCGTTCCCGCAGCGTCCGGTCGAGCTGCCCGAGCGGCTCGTCCAGCATGAGCAGCCGTGGGCTGGGCGCGAGCGCTCGGGCCAGCGCGACCCGCTGCTGCTCACCACCGGAGAGCGCGGCGACGGACCGCCGGGCGGCATCCGGCAGCCCGACCAGGTCGAGCAACTCGTGTACCCGTTCCCGCTGTCGGCGCCGGTCGGTGCCGCGCATGCGCAGGCCGAAGGCGACGTTGCCGCCCACGTCCCGCTGCGGGAACAGCTGATGGTCCTGGAACATCAGCCCCAGACCGCGCCGGTGCGCGGGCACGTCCGCCTGGTCACGTCCGTCGAGCACGACCCGTCCGGCGTCGAGGGGTTGCAGTCCGGCCACGACCCTCAGCAGCGTCGACTTGCCGCTGCCGCTGGGCCCGAGCACGCACACCACCTCGCGCTCGGCGACGGCGAGATCGACGGCGTCCAGTACCGCCCGCCCTCCGAACCGCACGGTCGCGCCTTCGAGCCGCAGCATCAGAACTCCCCCGTACGGTCGGTGCGCAGCCGCTCCAGCACCAGCAGGGCGATCGCGCACACCAGCATCAGAATCGTCGAAAGTGCCATCGCCTGGCCGTAGTTCATCTCGCCGGCCCGCCCCAGCAACCGTGCCACGGCGACGGGCAGGGTCGGGTTGTCGGGCCGCGCGATGAACACCGTCGCGCCGAACTCCCCCAGCGACACGGCGAAGGCGAACCCGGCCGCGACCAGCAGCGCCCGTCGCACCATCGGCAGGTCCACCTCCCGCCACACCCGCCACGGCGACGCCCCGAGCACGGCCGCGGCCTCCCGCAGCCGCTCGTCCACGGCCCGCAGCACCGGCAGGATGGTCCGTACGACGAACGGCACGCCGACCAACGCCTGCGCGAGCGGCACCAGGATCCAGCTGGCCCGCAGGTTCAGCGGAGGTTCGTCGAGCGCGATCAGAAAGCCGAAGCCGACGGTCACCGCGGAGACGCCCAGCGGCAGCATCAGCAGCGCGTCGAACCCGCGGACCAGGCGCCCGGCGTCCCGCCGGGTCAGGGCCGCCGCCGCCAGCCCGCCGATCGTCACCGCGATCACGGTGGCGGCGAGGGCGTACTCCAGCGAATTGCCGATCGCCTCGATCGGCGGGACCAGGAACACGTTGCCGTCGTCGCTGGTCAACGCCCGGTAGTAGGCGAGGTCGGGGGCGTCGAGGGAGCGCTGCACCAGCACGGCCGGCGGCAGCACGAGCAGCAGCGCGACGGTGCCGAGCACCCCGGCCAGCAGGGCCCACTGCCCGGCGCCGCGCGGCCGCCGCGCCGTCCCGGCCGCGTCCACCAGCCGCAGCGCGCTCTCCCGCCGCCGTACCGTCCAGGCGTGCACGGCGAGGATCGCGCCCACGGCGGCGAACTGGACGATCGTGAGGACGGCGGCCGTCGACAGGTCGAAGATCTCCGAGGTCTGCCGGTAGATCTCCACCTCCAGCGTGGAGAACGTCGGCCCGCCGAGGATCTGCACCACGCCGAAGGAGGTGAAGGTGAAGAGGAACACCATGAGCGTGGCGGCGGCCACGGCCGGCGCAAGGGCCGGCAGGGTGACCTGCCGCCAGGCCCGGAAGGGCGAGGCGCCCAGCATCCGGGCGGCCTCCTCCTGCCGCGGGTCGAGCTGCGCCCACAGTCCGCCGACCGTCCGCACGACGACGGCGTAGTTGAAGAAGACGTGCGCGAGCAGGATCGCCCACACGGTGGTGTCCAGCCGTACACCCCACAGGTCGTCGAGGAGACCGCCGCGCCCGACCAGTGCCAGGAACGCGGTACCTACGACGACGGTCGGCAGGACGAAGGGGACGGTCACCACCGCCCGCAGGACCTGTTTGCCGGGGAAGGAGAAGCGGGCGAAGACGTAGGCGGCGGGCAGCGCGATCAGCAGGGTGAGCGCGGTGGAGGCGAGCGCCTGCCAGGTGGTGAACCACAGGACGTGCCGGATGTCGGCCTGCCCGAGCACATCGAACAGGCGTCCGAAGTGCCAGCCGCCACCGGAGTGCAGTCCGCGCGCGAGGATCGCGCCGACCGGATAGGCGAAGAACAGCCCGAAGAACGCGACGGGCGCGGCCATGAGACCCAGCCGCGTCGCGCTCCCGGTACGCCGGCGTCGCGTGGCCGCCCGCCGGTCTACTTCAGTACGAGCGAGGTCCACGACTTGACCCACTGGTCGCGGCCCGCGGCGATCTTCGCCGGGTCCATCGTCTGGGGATCCTTGGCGGCCGGGCCGTACTCGGTGAACTCGGCGGGCACGGCCGCGCCCTTCGCCACCGGGTAGACGAACATGTTGAGCGGCATGCTCTCCTGGAACTCCTTCGAGAGCATGAAGTCGATCAGCGCCTTGCCGCCCGCGCTGTTCTTCGCGTTGCTCAGCAGTCCGGCGAACTCGACCTGCCGGAAGCAGGTGCCGGTCGCCACGCCGGTCGGCGCGGTCGTCGGCTTCGGATCGGCGTAGATCACCTCGGCGGGCGGCGAGGAGGCGTAGGACACGACGAGCGGCCGGTCCCCGCCGGCCTTCCTGCCGCCGGCCGAGCCGGAGAACTCCTCGTTGTAGGCCTGCTCCCAGCCGTCGACCACCTTCACGCCGTTGGCCTTGAGCTTCTTCCAGTAGTCCTCCCAGCCTCCCCGGTCCCCGTCCCCGTACTCGGCGGCGGTGCCCAGCAGGAAGCCGAGGCCGGGCGAGGAGGTGGAGGCGTTCTCGGTGACGAGGAGGTTCCTGTACGCCGGCTTCGCCAGGTCGTCGAAGGTGGCGGGCGGCGCCAGCTTGTGGTCGGCGAAGTACTTCTTGTCGTAGTTGACGCAGATGTCGCCGTAGTCGACGGGGGTGACCCGGTGCTTGCCCGCGTCCAGCTGGTACTGCCCCTCGACCTGGTCGAGTCCCCGGGCCTCGTACGGCTGGAAGAGGCCGTTGTCGAGCGCGCGGGACAGGAGCGTGTTGTCGACGCCGAAGAAGACGTCGCCCTGCGGGTTGTCCTTGGTGAGGATCGCCTTGTTGACGGCCTGCCCGGCGTCGCCGTCCTTGAGGACCTTCACCCGGTAGCCGGACTGCTTCTCGAAGTCGGCGAGCACGTCATCGGAGACGGCCCACGAATCATGGCTGACGAGGGTGACGGTCTTGTCCGAGCTCTGCGAGGAACCGCCGGCGTCCGACGATCCGCAGGCGGACAGCGTGACGAGACCGAGACCGACGGCCGCGGTCACGAACGTCCTGGTGTGCACTGGAATTCCTCCTGGAGGTGACCAGGAAGAGACGCGGCCCCGCCCGGGACCCGCGAGGGGTGCCCGAGCAGGGCGCAACAGCTCGAGTAGTGACCGAACTTCCTACCCAGAATGACCTGGGCGAGGTTCAGAGGGTCTGCGGCCCGGTTGCCGCACTCTCAGCGCTGTGGCGCTCCCCTGTCGGAATATGAAGATGTCTGGTTCATGAACCTGTCCGAGAACAGGACAGTGCTCAAGTCGGTACTTACGTCGGTCAGACTACCGCTCGGTGGCGGCGAGCTGACCACACGCCCCGTCGATCTCCTGGCCACGGGTGTCCCGGACGGTGACGGGTACCCCGTGCGCCGCGATGGCCTCGACGAACGCCTTCTCGTCCTCGGGCCGGGACGCGGTCCACTTGGAGCCCGGCGTCGGGTTCAGCGGGATCAGGTTCACATGCACGGGCCGGCCCTTGAGCATCCGCCCGAGCCGGTCGCCCCGCCAGGCCTGGTCGTTGATGTCGCGGATCAGCGCGTACTCGATGGACAGCCGACGCCCGGACTTCTCGGCGTACTCGAAACCGGCGTCCAGCACCTCGCGCACCTTCCACCGCGTGTTCACGGGGACGAGCGTGTCACGCAGCTCGTCGTCGGGGGCGTGCAGCGAGATGGCGAGCCGGCACTTGAAGCCCTCGTCGGAGAACCGGTTGATCGCCGGAACCAGCCCCACGGTCGAGACGGTGATCCCGCGCTGCGAGAGCCCCAGCCCGTCGGGCGCGGGATCGGTGAGCGCGCGGATGGAGCCGACGACCCGCTTGTAGTTGGCGAGCGGCTCGCCCATCCCCATGAACACGATGTTGGACAGCCTGGCCGGCCCGCCGGGGACCTCCCCGTCGCGCAGCGCCCGCATCCCGTCCACGATCTGGTGCACGATCTCGGCGGTGGACAGGTTACGGTCCAGCCCGGCCTGCCCCGTCGCGCAGAACGGGCAGTTCATCCCGCAGCCGGCCTGCGAACTGATGCACATGGTGACCCGGTCCGGGTACCGCATCAGCACCGACTCCACGAGCGTGCCGTCGAACAGCCGCCACAGCGTCTTGCGGGTGGTCCCCTGGTCCGTCGACAGATGCCGTACGACCGTCATCAGCTCGGGCAGCAGGGCCTCGCGCAGCTTCTCGCGGGCACCGGCGGGAATGTCGGTCCACTCGGCCGGGTCGTGCGCGAACCGCGCGAAGTAGTGCTGGGACAGCTGTTTGGCGCGGAACGGCTTCTCACCGATCTCCGCCACCGCCTCCTTCCGCTCGGCGGGCGAGAGGTCGGCGAGGTGCCGCGGCGGCTTCTTGGCTCCGCGGGGGGCGACGAAAGTGAGTTCTCCGGGTGCAGGCATAACACGTCCAGTGTGGCAGATCATCCGCGGGACCCCAGGCCGGAGCGGGGTGGGGGTGGTCACCCGTGGGTGCCGGCTGTCAACCTTGGTCGGCTTCGGACGGCCCGGGGACGGCACCCGAAGAGGTGCGGCTGCGCCAAACTGGCGGCCCAGAGCGGCCCAGCGCCATCGAAGAGGTTCCGTAGTGCCGACAACGCGGCCAGGGCCCTGCTGTCGGCTCCGCCCGCTCATCCGGGTGCAGGCACAGCACGTGCGGTGGCGCAGACCGACTCGGGTGCCCGGTCGGCTCGGAACAGCCCGCCGATCACGCCGGCGCACCTCTTCGTCCGGTGCCATTCCTCCGCAGTACAGCTTCGGCCTGCGCCGCCCGTTCTGCGCGAGCGGCGGGTCACGCCACGAGCCCCCGTCCGCGGGGACGGGGGCTCGTGGGGCGGACTGGGGCTCGTGGGGAGGGCCGGCGCCCCCCTCAGCCGGACCCCACGAACAGCACCAGCAACAGCCACACCACCGGCGCGGTGGGCAGCAGCGAGTCCAGACGGTCCATGATGCCGCCGTGGCCGGGGAGCAGGGTGCCCATGTCCTTGATGCCGAGGTCCCGCTTGATCATGGACTCGCCGAGGTCACCGAGGGTGGCGCTGGCGGCGACCGCCAGGCCCAGCAGCAGGCCCTGCCACCAGGTGCCGTCCTCGATCACGAACTCCATGCACAGCGCGCCGACGACCATCGCGAACGACACCGCGCCGAGCAGCCCCTCACGCGTCTTGCCGGGGCTGATGCGCGGAGCGAGCTTGTGCTTGCCGAAGCGCCAGCCGACGGCGTACGCCCCGGTGTCGCTGACCACGGTCAGGAGCAGGAACGTCAAGACGCGGCGCGCTCCGTCGTCCGCGGTGAGCATCATGGCGACGAAGGTGGCCAGGAACGGGACGTAGAAGGCCGCGAAGACACCGGCCGTGACGTCCTTGAGGTAGCCCTCCGGCGGTTCCGTCATCCGCCAGACGAGGACCGCCAGCGCGGTCAGGGCCATGGCGACCCAGGCACCCTCGGCGCCGCGGGCGTACCCGGCGACGACCATGGCCGCGCCACCGACCGCGAGCGGCACCAGAGGAGCCTTGATGCCCTTGCGCTCCTGGAGACGGCTGGTCAGTTCCCACAGGCCGACGACGACGGCGACCGCGATGACGCCGACGAACACGGCCTTGACGACGAACAGCGAGGCGATGATCACCGCGCCGAGTCCGACGCCGACGCCTATGGCCGCAGTCAGGTCACGGCCCGCGGTCTTCTTCTGCGGGGCGGGTGCCGGCTGTGGTGCGTCGGGCATGGGCTCCGGATTCTGCGGCACCGCCGCAGGGGGCTGTGCCGACGGGGTGTCGTCACGGAACGTCCCCGCTGGGGACGTCTCGTTCCGGAACGTCCCGCCGTGGGGCCCGCCGCGGAACGTCTCGTCGCGGAACGGGGGGCCGCCCAGCCGAGCGGCCCCCCGGTCGTCGTCCTGGTCTCCGCCATGAGCCGGCACGTCGGGGACGATGGGCATGGGGCGAGTCTGCTGCGCCTCAGGCGCATCGTACGCGGGACCCGCCGAGGCAGCCCCCCGGACAGGTCCGTGCGGGACGGCCCCGTGATCGTTGGGCCCCCAGTACCCGGCCTGTGAACCGGCACGTGGCGGAGCGCCCCAGGAAGAGTCGTTCATCAGACCTCGAGCAGCTCCGCTTCCTTGTGCTTCAGGAGCTCGTCCACCTGCGCGACGTACTTCGCGGTGGTGTCGTCGAGTTCCTTCTCCGCGCGGCGGCCCTCGTCCTCGCCGACCTCGCCGTCCTTGACGAGCTTGTCGATGGCGTCCTTGGCCTTGCGGCGCACGGCGCGGATGGACACCTTGGCGTCCTCGCCCTTGCTCTTGGCCACCTTGATGTAGTCGCGGCGGCGCTCCTCGGTCAGCTCGGGGAACACCACTCGGATGATGTTGCCGTCGTTGCTGGGGTTGACGCCCAGGTCCGAGTCACGGATCGCCTGCTCGATGTTGCGCAGCGCGCTCTTGTCGAACGGGGTCACGACTGCCATCCGCGGCTCCGGCACGGAGAACGAAGCCAGCTGGTTGATCGGCGTCGGCGCGCCGTAGTAGTCGGCCACGATCTTGTTGAACATCGCCGGGTGCGCACGGCCGGTGCGGATCGCGGCGAAGTCCTCCTTGGCGACCACGACGGCCTTCTCCATCTTCTCCTCGGCCTCGAGGAGGGTCTCTTCGATCACCACTTGCTCCTGCGTGTCTTGAGTAGGCCCGGCTGCGGTTCCTGGCGGAGGCGGCGGCCGGCTGCGTCGCGTCTTCTTCCTGCACGGTTCCCGACCGGCAGGACATTGTCCATCCCCCGACCCGGGTCCGTCGCCCGGTCAGGTGCTGTCGTACGAACCGGGGTTCCTACGGACCGGACCGGGGAGTTGCACCGGTCAGGCCCGGCTGCCTTCCTCACTCACCAGCGTGCCGATCTTCTCACCCTTGACGGCCCGCGCGATATTGCCCTCGGCGAGAAGCTCGAAGACGAGGATCGGGAGCTTGTTGTCGCGGCACAGCGTGATGGCGGTGGCGTCGGCGACCTTCAGCTCGCGGGTGATGACCTCGCCGTAGCCGAGGGCGTCGAACTTGACGGCCTCGGGGTTGGTCTTCGGGTCGGAGTCGTAGACGCCGTCCACGCCGTTCTTGCCCATCAGGAGTGCCTCGGCGTCGATCTCCAGGGCGCGCTGGGCGGCGGTGGTGTCGGTGGAGAAGTACGGCATGCCCATACCGGCGCCGAAGATGACCACGCGGCCCTTCTCCAGGTGGCGCACGGCGCGCAGCGGGATGTACGGCTCGGCGACCTGGCCCATGGTGATGGCGGTCTGGACGCGGCTGTCGATGCCCTCCTTCTCCAGGAAGTCCTGGAGGGCGAGGCAGTTCATGACCGTGCCGAGCATGCCCATGTAGTCCGAGCGGGCCCGGTCCATGCCGCGTACCTGGAGTTCTGCGCCGCGGAAGAAGTTGCCGCCGCCGATGACCACCGCGATCTGCGCCCCGTCACGCACGACGGCCGCGATCTCGCGGGCGATCTTGTGCACCACGTCGGGGTCGACACCCAGGCTGCCGCCACCGGCGAAAGCCTCTCCGGACAGCTTCAGCAGGAAGCGTCCGCTCACGTTGCCGTCGTCGCTCTTGTGGGGAGCGTTGGTGGTGGTCATGGGAGATCCCGCCTCTTTCACGTGGTGCACATACGAAGAAGGCCACTGCCGGTGGGGTGTTCGCAACCCATGCGCGGCAATGGCCTCCTCGTCAGATCTGCTGTCGTCCGTCACACGCCAGGTGACGGCGTCCACGGACGACTGCTGCCGACCCTATCGGGCCGGGTGTCCGTCGCGGCACGGACTCAGATGCCGACCTTGATGCGCGCGAAGCGCTTCAGGGTGACACCGGCCTCGTCCAGGACCTTCTGCACGGACTTCTTGTTGTCCAGGGCGTACGGCTGACCGAGGACCGTGGCGTCCTTGAAGAAGCCGTTGAGACGACCCTCGACGATCTTGGCGATCGCGGCCTCGGGCTTGCCCTCGGCGCGGGTGGTCTCCTCGGCGATGCGACGCTCCGACTCGACGACCTCGGCCGGCACGTCCTCCTTGGAGAGGTACTTCGGCGCGAAGGCGGCGATGTGCTGGGCGATGCCCTTGGCGACCTCGGCGTTGGGCTTGTCCAGCTCGACGAGGACACCGATCTGCGGGGGCAGGTCGGGCATCGTGCGGTGCATGTAGACGGACACGTAGCCGTCCGCGAACTGCGCGAAGCGGTCCAGGACGATCTTCTCGCCCAGGTTGGCGTTGGCCTCGTCCACGAACGCCTGGACGGTCTTGCCGGGCTCGATCTCGGAGGCCAGCAGCGCCTCGATGTCGGCCGGGGAGGTCTTGGCGACGTGCTCGGCGATCGCGTTGGCGACGGCCTGGAACTTCTCGCCCTTGGCGACGAAGTCCGTCTCGCACTTCAGCTCGACGAGGACGCCGGAGGAGTTGTCGTCGGCGATGACCGAGACCACGGCGCCGTTCTCGGCGGAGCGGCCTTCGCGCTTGGCGACGCCCTTCTGGCCCTTGATACGGAGCGCCTCGACGGCCTTGTCGACGTTGCCCTCGGCCTCGTCCAGCGCCTTCTTGCAGTCCATCATGCCGGCGCCGGTGAGCTCGCGGAGCTTCTTGACGTCGGCGGCGGTGTAGTTCGCCATGAGTCTGTGAGTCTTTCTCGAAGTCTGGAAGATCGAAGATCTACGGGGTCATTGGCCTACATGGAGCTGTAGGGCCGTGACCCGCCGCTGACCTACGGGTGAACGGCGGGAGCGGACGTGATGTCACCGCTCCCGCCGTCGCACGGCCCGACGGGTCAGGCCTGCTCGTCCTCGGCGGCCGGAGCCTCGGCGGCCGGAGCCTCGGCCTCGGCGGCCGGGGCCTCCGCAGCCGGGGCCTCCTCGGCGGCGGGCGCCTCGGCAGCGGCCTCGGCCGGCTTCTCGGCGGCCTCGTCCGAGTCCGCCTTCTTCTCGCCCTCGAGCAGGTCGCGCTCCCACTCGGCCAGCGGCTCGCCGGCGGCCTTCTCGCCCTTGCCCTCGGTGGCGACACCGGAGCGGGAGATGAGGCCCTCGGCCACGGCGTCGGCGATCACGCGGGTGAGCAGGGTGACGGAGCGGATCGCGTCGTCGTTGCCCGGGATCTTGTAGTCGACCTCGTCGGGGTCGCAGTTGGTGTCGAGGATGGCGACGACCGGGATGTTGAGCTTCCGGGCCTCGCCGACCGCGATGTGCTCCTTCTTGGTGTCCACGATCCAGACGGCGCTGGGAACCTTGGACATCTCGCGGATACCACCGAGGGTCTTCTCGAGCTTGGTCTTCTCACGCGAGAGGACCAGGAGCTCCTTCTTCGTCAGACCCGACGCGGCGACGTCCTCGAAGTCGATCTGCTCGAGCTCCTTGAGGCGCTGCAGACGCTTGTAGACGGTCGAGAAGTTGGTGAGCATGCCGCCCAGCCAGCGCTGGTTGACGTAGGGCATGCCGACGCGGGTGGCCTGCTCGGCGATGGCCTCCTGCGCCTGCTTCTTCGTGCCGACGAACATGACCGTGCCGCCGTGGGCGACGGTCTCCTTGACGAACTCGTAGGCGCGGTCGATGTACGACAGCGACTGGAGCAGGTCGATGATGTAGATGCCGTTGCGCTCGGTGAAGATGAAGCGCTTCATCTTCGGGTTCCAGCGACGGGTCTGGTGACCGAAGTGGACGCCGCTCTCCAGCAGCTCCCGCATCGTGACGACGGCCATGGCCGTTCTCCTCGTTTTTCTCGGTTGTGCCGCGGGGACCGGACGATTCCCGCGCCTGACGCCCGCGATGCGCCGAGCCACGAAGGACCGAGGGGCGCAGATACCGGAATCCGACCGATGTCGGGGCCCCGGTACCGGGGCGTGCGAAGTCGACCCGGTGACCCGGATCGCCAGAAGAAGTGTACGGGACCCGCGGGGCGGCGGGTGACGCCGCTGTGCGACCGGGGAGTGGTCCACAGGTCCGCGCGGACCCGCCCGGTACGGGTGACGCCGCTGTCCACAACCGGGGAGTGGTCCACAGGTCCGGGCGCCGTCGGTCCGCGAGCGGGACGGTTCCCCCATGCGTGTCGTACGACTGCCCGCCCTGCTGCTGGGCCTCCTGTTCACGGCGACGGCCTCGACGGCCGGCGCGACACCCTCGCCGCCGCCCCCGGTCGCGACTCCGGCTCCGGTCGCGGCTCCGCCGCCGGTCGCGGTGCCGATTCCGGTCCCGGCGATCGCCCGGTCCTGGCCGGTAGGCACCCGCCCCGCGGTGGTACGCGGCTGGGACCCCCCGGCGTCCCCGTACGCCCGGGGCCACCGGGGTGTCGACCTGGCGGCCCCCGCCGGCGCCCCGGTACGGGCCGTCGCGGCGGGCCGGGTGCTCTTCGCGGGCCAGGTCGCGGGCAGAGGCGTGGTCTCCCTGGAACTGACGGGCACGGGCATCCCGCCCCTGCGCACGACCTACGAGCCGGTACGTCCGTCGGTCACCGAGGGCGACGAGATCAGCCCGGCCCAGACGATCGGCACCCTCGCCCCCGCGCCCTCCCACTGCCCCACCGCATGCCTCCACTGGGGCCTGCGCGGAGACGGGACCTACCTGAACCCGCTGTCCCTGCTCCCCGCATGGCTGGGAAGAAGGGCCCCGTCACGGCTGCTACCGGTACTGGGCGTGCCGTTGCCCTGATCACATGAAGGACGCGGGACCTACCCCCGAACCCCCCGCGTGACCATCCCCACCGCCGCCTCCGTCACCACGGACGGCTCCTCCACGCCCAGCTCGATCCTCCGCACAGCCGCGTCCACCACCCCCTGCACCAACATCGCCGCCAACCGCGGCTCCGCATGCCCCAGCTCCTCCACCGCCTCGACGATCATCGCCACGAGACCCCCGTGCGCGGCACGGATCTTCTCCCGTGCCCCCGCGTCCAGCTCGCTCGCCGAGATCGCCACCACGGCTCGGTGCCGCCGGTCCCCGACCAGCGCGAGCTGCCGCCGCACATACGCCTCGACCTTGGCCCCCGGCCCGTCCGCCGCGGCCATCGCCGCCCCGACCTCGGCCGCCCAGACGGGGAAGTCGACCTCGCACAGCTCCTCGACCACGGCCGCCCGTGACCGGAAGTACTCGTACACGGAGGAGCGTGCGAGCCCCGTCCGCTCGGCGAGGGCGGGGAAGGTCAGCGCCTCCGTACCGCCCTCGGACAACAGCGAACGAGCCGCGTCCAGCAGGGCGGCTCGCTGCATCGACCGGTGCTCGGCCACGGAGGCCGCTCGAATCCTTGGCACGTCAACCACTGTACGGACGCCGCACCCGCACGGGGAGTGGCTCCGCCCGCACGACCGCCGCACGGCCACGGTCCGCCCAGGTCAACGCCCGAAGCTCGCCAGCTTCGCGCGCAACTGGAGCACGGATTTGGTGTGGATCTGACTGACCCGGCTCTCGGTGACCCCCAGCACGTTGCCGATCTCGGCGAGGGTCAGCCCCTCGTAGTAGTAGAGCGTCACGACCGTCTTCTCCCGCTCGGGCAGCGTGTTGATGGCGCGGGCCAGGAACCGCCGCAGCTCCCGGTCCTCGGCCACCTCCACGGGGTCGTCCGCGGTGGTGTCCTCCAGCGTGTCCATGACGCTGAGGCCGCTCTCGCCGCCGACATGCAGCAGTTCCTCCAGGGCCACCACGTTGGCCAGCGACAACTGACTGAACACCGAGTGCAGATCGTCCACCGCGATACCCAGCTCGGCGGCCACCTCGACCTCCGACGGTGTCCGCCGGAGCCGCGCCTCCAGGGTGGCGTAGGCCCGTTCCACGTTCCGCGCCTTCTGCCGTACGGACCGGGGGATCCAGTCCAGCGCCCGCAGCTCGTCGATCATCGCGCCCCGGATCCGGGTGATCGCGTACGTCTCGAACTTGATCTCCCGCTCGATGTCGAACTTCTCGATCGCGTCGATCAGGCCGAACACCCCCGAGGACACGAAGTCCGCCTGCTCCACGTTGGGCGGCAACCCGACGCTCACTCTTCCCGCCACGTACTTCACGAGGGGCGAGTAGTGCAGGATCAGCTGCTCCCGCAGCCGTTCGTCCCCCGTCGCCTTGTACGACCGCCACAGCTCGTCGAGTGTCGAGGGAGCGGGCGGCCGCACGCCACCGTCACGGGCGGCTGGGGGGATCGCCGCCCGGTCGGACCCGGAGGTGTGCTGGGGCATTCGTCGCCTTGTGTCGTTCTGCCGTGATGTGCGCGCGGTGGGGGTGTCTGAAGTGAGCCGTCGGTCTGCTGTCGGTGGTGCCGAGTGGCCGGTCTGTGCCGTAATCCTCGTGAGCGTAGCGTGACTGGACTGTCGCGGTGTGCGTACAGCGTGTCTGACCCTGTCCGCAGATACGTTCCGCTGGGCGCCCCCGCGGGGCAGGGCGGTCGCCCTGCGTGACCGGCGGTCGCGTCAACTGCGGGCGTGCGCAAGGGGTTCGGCATTCCCCCGGACGGCCGAACCGCCTCGGTCAACACGGGCGTTCCCCCGCCCGGAGGGAGACCATCGCCTGGCGTGTCAACTTCCAGTCGTCGCCGTGTCGTTCGACGTAACCGAGCGCCCTGAGTTCGTACAGTCTCGCGATGGCGTCGTCCGTGGTGGTTCCGCCCTCGCGGGCGATCTCGGTGACCGCCGCGGCCCGCCGGCCGGGAAGCGCGGCCAGGACGCGCCGGGCGTCCGGCTCCAGCAGGTCGCGGGGCAGCACCGGGCCGCGCCGCTCCGGGGCCAGTTCTCCGATGCCGCCGACCAGTTCGACGACCTCCGCGGCGTCGGTGACCAGCACGGCTTCTCCACGCAGGAGCTCGTGCACCCCCGCCGACAGTCCGCTGGTCGCGGGCCCCGGGACACCCATCGTGTGCCGGCCCAGCCGCAGCGCGGCCCGCGCGGTCACGAGGGAACCACTGCGGTAGGCCGCCTCGACGACCACGGTGCCCCCGGTGAGCGCGGCGATGACCCGGTTGCGCAGGATGAACCTGCTCTGCGTGGGATGGTCCCCGGGCGGCAACTCCCCCACCACCAACCCCTGTTCCGCGATGCGGTCGATCAGCGCGGTGTGCCCGCGCGGATAGGGCCGGTCGACCCCGCAGGCCAGTACGGCGACGGTGGCACCGCCCGCGGCGAGCGCGCCCCGGTGAGCGGCGCCGTCGACTCCGTAGGCACCGCCGGAGACCACCACCCAGCCGCGCTCGGCGAGTCCGGCGGCGAGGGTGGCCGCCATGTGCGCGCCGTACTCGGTGCAGGCGCGGGCGCCGACGACCGCGACCGACCTGAGCGCCCACATCCGCAGGCTGGGCCGACCGCGGACCCACAGGCCCAGCGGCCGGGCGTCCCCGAGGTCGTCCAGCGGACCGGGCCACTCGGTGTCCCCCGGGCACACGAACCGCACTCCGGTCTCCCGGGCGACGGCGAGGTCCCGCTCGGGCTGGGCCCGGGCGGCCCGCGCCAGGATCCCGGCCCAACGCTGCTCGGTCACGCCGGGCAGGACCTCCCCGCCGTCCCGCAGCCGCCGCACCACCTCTCCGGCGCCGCGCTCACGCACCCAGCCGCCGCCGATCTCGTCGCCGGGTTCGAGCACCCGTGTGAGGAAGGCCCGCGCGAGCCGTTCCCCGTCCGGCTCGCCGGTGCCCCTCATGTCAGCGCTCCGAGCGCCATCGGCACGCCGCGCGGGACCCCCGTACGCAGTTGCAGGGCCAGGGCGACGTCCCCCGCGTCGGGCCGGTCGTGTCCGACGAGGTCGGCGACGGTCCAGGCGACGCGCAGGACGCGGTCCAGCCCGCGGGCGGTGAGCACCCCCCGCTCCAGACTCCGCTCGGCCTCCTCCATCGCGCCGGACACAGGATGCCAACGGCTGCGCAGCTCCCGTCCCGGCACCTCGCTGTTGGTGCGCCAGGGTGTGCCCGCCAGCCGGGCTCCCGCGCGCTCCCGTGCGGCACGGACCCGGTCGGCGACGGTCGCCGTGGAGTCGCCGCCGGGTCCGCGGTGGGTCAGCTGGGCCCGGCTGACCTGGTCGACCTCGACCCGCAGGTCCACCCGGTCGAGCAGCGGCCCGGAGAGTCGGGCCTGGTAGCGGCGGATCGCCGAGGGCGGGCACTCGCACAGGGTGTCGCGCTGCGAGAACCGGCCGCACGGGCACGGATTCGCCGCCAGCACCATGAGGAACCGCGCGGGAAACCGCACCACCCCGGCGCTGCGCGCGATCACGACGTGTCCCGCTTCCAGGGGCTGTCGCAGGGCGTCCAGGGCGTGGGTGCTGAATTCGGGGGTCTCGTCGAGGAAGAGAATGCCGCGGTGAGCCATCGACACGGCTCCGGGCCGGGCGATGTGGGGGCCGCCGCCGACGAGTGCCTGCATGGTGGCCGAGTGGTGCGGGGCGCAGTACGGGGGGACGTCGATGAGCGGCTTGCCCGGCGGCAGCAGCCCGGCGACCGAGTGGACGGCCGTGACCTCCAGGGACTCTTCCCGGCTCAGCCGGGGCAGGACGGCCGGCATGCGCTCCGCGAGCATGGTCTTGCCCGCTCCTGGCGGCCCTTCCAGGAACAGGTGGTGACCGCCCGCCGCGGACACCTCGACCGCCGTGCGCGCCGACCGCTGTCCCACGACGTCCGCGAGGTCGTGCCCGTGGTCGTGCGGGGCGGCACCGAGACCGTGCCCGCCGGTGCCGGGCATCCGCAGCCCGGCCATGAGCGGGTCCGGCCGTCCCGGCTCCTCCGGTTCCTCGTCGGGCACCGGTTCGTCGGCGAGGACGGCGATCAGCTGGCGCAGACTGCGCACCCCCAGCACGGAGACGCCGGGGACCAGGGAGGCCTCCGCGGCGGCGCACTCGGGCACCACCACCTGTTCGTAGCCGGCGTCCGCCGCGGCCAGCACCGCGGGAAGCATCCCGCGGACCGGGCGGACCCGTCCGTCGAGACCCAGCTCCCCGACCATCACGATGTCGGCGAGCACCCGCGGGTCGATCCGCTCGGCCGCGCCGAGCACGGCACTGGCGATGGCGAGATCGAAGCCGCTTCCGGCCTTGGGCACGGAGGCGGGGCTGAGGCCGACGGTGAGCTTCTTCTGCGGCCATTCACCGCCCGAGTTCACCACGGCCGCCCGTACCCGGTCCCGGCTCTCGCTCAGGCTCTTGTCGGGCAGCCCCACCAGCGTGAACGCCGCCACTCCGGGCTCCAGGTCGGCCTGGACCTCGACCACGACGCCTTCCACGCCCACGAGCGCCACCGAGCAGGTACGCGCGAACCCCATTCAGGCCACCCCCCGCACATGCTCGACGAGAGCGGCCCCGCGGCGGGGCAGGAGGACGCCGACCAGGTCGATGCGGACGCCGCCCGGCGGGGCTCCCCCGTGCGTCTGGATCCATCGCTCGGCGAGTCCGCGCAGCCGCTCGGCCTTCTCGGGCGTCACCCCCGCCATGGGGTGCTGGAAACCGCCGTCCCTGCGGGTCTTCACCTCGCAGAAGACCAGCACGTCGCCGTCCCGCGCGACGATGTCGATCTCTCCGGTCCTGCCGCAGCGCCAGTTGCGCTCCAGGACGGCCATCCCGGCGTCGGCCAGCCGCCGGGCGGCCAGCTCCTCGCCGTACCTGCCGAGTGCCCCTCGTGCCAGATGCGTGTTCATGTCGGCACCACCTCCGGCGCCCACGTTCACGCATCCCCGGCACCGGAAAGGATCTTGGTGCACAAGTCAGGGACTGTGGAAAACTCCGTCACCCCTCCGGGGGACGCTCACCCGCCCGGAAGCTCCAGATCGCTCTTGTTCAGCTCCTCGATGTTCACGTCCTTGAACGTGAGTACGCGCACCTGCTTCACGAACCGGGCCGGCCGATACATGTCCCAAACCCAGGCATCCGCCATCGACACCTCGAAGAACACCTCACCCTGGACCGAGTGCACCTGCATCTCGTAGTCATTGGTCAGGTAGAAACGCCGCTCGGTCTCGATCACGTATTTGAACAGACCGACGACGTCGCGGTACTCCCGGTAGAGCTTCAGCTCCATCTCGGTCTCGTACTTCTCGAGGTCCTCGGCGCTCATGGCATGTTCCCCTTCAGCCGTGCGATCCCCCCATTGTGCGCCAGTCCCGTGCGCCGCTAGACGATTTCCGTGTCAAGGGTCACGGGCCGGGCCGGAGGACCTTCGTCGAGCAGCCTGCTCAGCAGCCCGGCGAGTCTGGTCGGATACACCGTCTCATGTGCCTGGGTCAGTTCCCGGCACGTCCACCAGCGCGCTCCGGAGACGCTCCGCCGCTCCAGCTCGGTCAGGGCCGTCGCCCCGGTCGCGGTCACCGTCGTACGGGCCAGGTAGTACCACTCGTCCTGGTCCCAGCGGCGGCCCGCGAACGGGAAGGAGCACCTCCGGCGCCACAGCACCGGGCCGAGGTCGACCTCGGTGATGCCGGTCTCCTCCGCGAGTTCCCGCAGCGCGGCCTGTTCACGGGTCTCGTCGCCCTCCACGCCCCCACCGGGCGTGAACCACCAGTCGTCGGCCGGATCGTCCGGCTCATGACCGTGCAGCAGGAGGACGCGGTCGTCGGGGTCGAGAAGCACCACCCGGGCGACCTTGCGCAGTCCGCCCTCGTACGGGTCGACGCCCGCGTCCGTCGTCTCAGCGGGCACCGGCGGGCTCCCGGCGCGTGCCGGCGCGGCCCCGGGCGGCGCGCTTGGCGATCGGGCCGTACGCGCCGCCGCCGAGGACGAGCACCGCGCCGGCCACGATCAGCCAGCCGATCGTGCGCAGTGGGCCCGGCTCGGACAGCGCGCCCAGCGACGTGAAGCCGGTGGGGCGCTTGAGCATGCCGTTCATGGGCCATACGACGGCGTCCACGCGGGCCTTGACGGAACCGCGCGCGACCGTGCCGCTGGCGGCGTCCGTGAGGTGGGCGGTGGAGTCCAGGGAGCCCTGGCGTTCGTCGCCGAGCAGGAAGAGGCGGCCCTCGGGGACCTTCACGGTCGGGAAGTCCGTGATCTCGGCGAGGCTGCCCTCGGGCAGATACGGTTCCTCGATCTGCTTGCCGTTGACGGTCAGCTTGCCCTCGGTGCAGCAGGAGACGGTGTCCCCGCCGACCGCGACGACCCGCTTGACCACGGGCGCGTTGCTCGCCCACGTCTTGTCGGTGAAGACGACGACGTCACCGCGGCGCACCTCGTCACCGTCCACGACCTGGGCGAGGACCCGGTCACCGGCGTGGATCGTCGGCGTCATCGAGCTGGTGGGCACGGTGTACGGCCGGTAGATGAGCGCAGCCCAGCCGAATCCGCCGAGGAACAGCGCGAGGCCCAGCGCGACGGCCACACCGGACAGAACGTGTCCGGTCCGGCTGCCCACCGGGCCACTGCTGGTGCCACCGCCGTTGTGCGGGGCCGTCCGTGTCGTGCTCTCGCCACCCATGGATCCGCACCCTACCGGGCGGTACCGAGCCGGGTCAGCCCCTCGTCCCGGCCCGTGCCGTGGCTTGAGGAAGGGTTTGCCCAGCCCCTCCCCAGGTCCCCGGCGGATCACCGGTCCCCATGCGGATCGGCGGAATCCCCTGGCGGATCCACCGGACCCGAGCCGGTCAAACCGGTCCCCCGAGCGGTCAAACCGGTCCCCCGAGCGGACCAACCGGTCCAGGGGCGGATCAGCCGGTCCAGGGCGGATCGCCGGGTCCTGGCCGGATCAGCGGGTCTCGGCCACGTCGGTCCGCCGGCGGCGCCACAGGACCACCGGGACGACACCGACGAGGGCGACGCTCTGCGGCGCGACCGTGAGGGCGGCCGAGGCCGCCGACCGGGTCTTGAGACCGTCCTGGTCGAAGGTGTCCGGCACCGGCAGCGTGCCCCAGCGGTTGATCGGCCAGGCCTTGACGATGGCGCGGCCGACGACCTGGTCGACGGGGACCATGCCGTGGTTCTTGTCGGACTGGTTGTAGCGGGAGTCGCGCGAGTTCTGGCGGTGGTCGCCCATCACCCAGATGAAGCCCTCGGGGACCTTCACCGTGAACTGGCCGCCCTGGTCGTCCATGCTGCACGGGGTGTTGCCCGGGTACACGTACGGCTCGTTCAGCGCCTTGCCGTTGACCCTCAGCGGGCCGGTCTTGTTACAGGAGACGGTGTCACCGCCGACCCCGATCACCCGCTTGATCAGGTCCTTCTCCTCCACCGACGGCATCAGGCCGATCCAGCTGAGGAAGGTCTGGATCGCGTTCGGCTCCGCGGTGGGCTCGCCGGCGAGCCAGGCGTCCGGGTCGTGGAAGACGACGACCTCGCCCCGCTCGGGCTCGGAGCCGAACCACGGGGTGAGCTTGTCGACGAGGACGCGGTCGCCCTCCTGGAGGGTGTTCTGCATCGAGTCGGAAGGGATGGAGAACGCCTGCACCAGGAACGTCTTGATCAGCAGCGCCAGGACGAGCGCGATGCCGATCAGGATCGGCAGTTCCTTCCAGAAGGAGCGCGGCTTCTTCGCCCTGGGGGCCCCGTCACCGGAGCCCTCTGCCGTCACGGGAGGCTGACCGTCCCCGGGCCCGTCGTCTCCGGCCGCCGGGGCATCACTCCCGGAGGTCACAGCGCCGTCCGCGGCCGGACCGGCCGCGTCCACGGGGTGTCCGCGGTGCTCCTCGCCGTCGTGCCCCGACCGTGCGCCAACCGCCACATCCCCCACGCCAACTCCTCACTCTGTGCCGCTGCCTGCCCCACATGCGGCGCAGGCCCACCACTCCCATAACGAGCGGGAGTTCCGCAGGGCTCGGGAGTCGGATCGTTCCGTTCGGATCGTCGGGGGCAACCCTATGCGACCCGTCGGACTGCGCGGTCGCCCCGGACGCCGAGTCGGTCACGGAGGAAAAGGTTTGCGGTTCCTTGAGGGAGTTCCAGTGGCCCAGTGGCCAGGCGATGACCATGGCGCGACCCACCACCCCGTCCTCGGACACCGTGCCGCCGTACTCCGTGTCCTGGTGGGACCGGGAGTCCGCGGAGTTCTCCCGGTGGTCGCCCATCACCCACAGGCGTCCCTCAGGAACGGTGATGTCGAAGGGTGTGAGCGAGGGGGCGTTGGCGGGATGGAGATAGTCCGCCTCGTTCAGGGGGACGCCGTTGACGGTGACCCGTCCCTGCGTGTCACAGCACTGGACGTGGTCGCCGCCCACGCCCACGACCCGCTTGATCAGGTCCTTCTCGTCGTCGGACGGCAGCAGACCGATGAAGGTGAGTCCTTCCTTGATCTGCTTGACGACGATGGGGTCCTCCTTCTTCGTGGTGGGCTGCTCGTCCTTGAGCCAGCCGCCGGGGTCCTTGAAGACGACGACGTCCCCGCGCTGCGGCCTGGAGCCGAACCACGGGGTGAACTTGTCGACCAGGACCCGGTCGCCGATCTGGATCGTCTGCTCCATCGAGCCGGACGGGATCACGAAGGCCTGCACCAGGAAGGTCTTCAGGACGAGCGCTATCAGGACGGCGACACCGACGAGCAGCGGGATCTCGCGGACGGCGCTGCGCCTGCGCTTGCGCTTGACCTTGCGCTGGAGCTTGCGCCGCTCCGCGCGCGTGCGGCCGCCGGCGGGGCCGGCGGCGCGCCGGACGCCGGTGGGCAGGAGGTTGTCCGCGGCGCTGTCGGACACGCCGCGGGGCTTGCCACGGTTACCCATGGGCGCCCGCCGGGTCCGGCTCGGTGCCCGCCCCCGGGACGCGCGCGTAACCGCTGGGGCGGTGCAGGCGGGTGAGGTGGGCGAAGGGCCACACGATCCAGTCGGCCCGGCCGATCACGACGTCGACGGGAATCATGCCGCCGCCCGGCGAGCCGAGATGGTCGCGGGAGTCGCTGGAGTCACTGCGGTGGTCGCCGAGAACGAACAGGGTGCCCTCGGGCACCACCACGTCGAAGGGCACCGTGGACGGGCTGTCGCCCGGATACAGGAACGTCGACTCGTCGACCGGCCGGCCGTCCACCTGGATCCTCCCCTCCTTGTCGCAGCAGACCACGTGGTCTCCCCCCACACCGACGACGCGCTTGATGTAGTCGGCGTCCCCGAAGTACCCGGTGCCGTCGAACACCACGACGTCGCCGCGCCGCGGCTCGGCACCGAAACGGTACGCCAACCTATTTACGAGCACGCGGTCACCGATCCTCAATCCGTTCTCCATGGATCCGCTGGGAATCTGGAACGGTTTCACCACGAAGAGATTGAGGAGCAGCGCGAACAGCAGGCAGATCGACAGGGTCAGACTGATCCACCCGCCCGGCACCCAGTCCGTGATCCGCGCCACCAACGCGAAACGCGACCGTTCCTCCGATCCCTCCGGGTCCGGGATCGCTCCGGGATCGGAAGGGCGGGAGGAGCGGTCGCGCTCCGTCGGCTGAGCTTCGGTGTCCATCGGGGCCAGATGCTATCCGGCCCCGCCATGAACTCCTGAAGGCGCTCAGTTGTCGCGCTTCTCCTTGATCTTCGCGGCCTTGCCGCGCAGCTCACGGAGGTAGTACAGCTTGGCGCGACGCACGTCACCGCGGGTGACCAGCTCGATCTTCTCGACGATCGGGGTGTGCACCGGGAAGGTGCGCTCGACGCCGACGGAGAAGGAGACCTTGCGGACCGTGAAGGTCTCGCGGACACCGGCGCCCTGACGGCGGATGACTACGCCCTTGAACTGCTGCACACGGGAGCGGTTGCCCTCGATGACGCGGACGTGGACGTTGACGGTGTCACCCGGGCGGAAGGCCGGGACGTCGCTGCGCAGCGACGCGGAGTCGACGGTGTCGAGCAGGTGAGACATTTCGTCTGCTTTCCTCGTTGATGCCACAGGTCATCAACGGAAACTAGGAGTTCTGAAGGGGAGTGGTGCACATCGGGGCGGGCGTCATGTCCCCCTGTGGCAGGGGCGCACGCCGGACGGCGCACAACAGCGACCTATTGTTCCACGCCGTCGGTCCTGCGCCAAAATCGGCCGTACGGCTCACCGTCGGGGTCAGGTGACCAGCCCAGGATCGAGAGCATCTCACGGTCCTTCTTGTCGAAGGCCTTGGGGTCACAACGCTCGATCAGGTCGGGCCGGTTGGCCGTCGTACGCCGCAGGGCCTCGTCACGGCGCCAGCGGGCGATCTTCCCGTGGTGGCCGCTGAGCAGCACCTCGGGGATCTCCCGGCCGCGCCAGGCGGGCGGCTTGGTGTAGACGGGGCCTTCCAGGAGGCCGGCCATGGCGCCGGGCGCGAAGGAGTCGTCGCGGTGGGACTCGGCGTTGCCGAGCACGCCGGGCAGCAGCCGGGCCACGGCCTCCGTGACGACCAGGACGGCCGCCTCGCCGCCGGCCAGGACGTAGTCGCCGATGGAGATCTCGTACACGGGGATGCGGGTGGCGTACTCGTCGATGACGCGCCGGTCGATGCCCTCGTAGCGGGCCGGGGTGAAGATCAGCCACGGCCGCTCGGAGAGTTCGACGGCGAGTTCCTGGGTGAAGGGCCGGCCGCTGGGGGTGGGGACGACGAGCGCGGGGGCGTGCGCGCCCTGCTCGTAACCGTCGGCGAGGACGGTGTCGAGGGCGTCGCCCCACGGCTCCGTCTTCATGACCATGCCGGGGCCGCCGCCGTAGGGGGTGTCGTCGACGGTGTTGTGCCGGTCGTACGTCCACCGCCGCAGGTCGTGCACCTGGACGTCCAGTTGCCCCCGCGCGCGTGCCTTGCCGACCAGGGAGACGTTCAGCGGGTCGAGGTACTCCGGGAAGATCGTGACGACGTCGAGACGCATCAGGAGCCGTCCCCGGTCTCGTCGGCGGTCCCGTCCAGTTCCTCGTCCGCGCTCTCGTCCCGCGCGGAGGCGATCTCGGCGCGGTCGTCGATGAGGCCGGGCGGCGGGTCGATGACCGCCCGCTGCTCCTCCAGGTCGATCTCGACGACGATCGCCTCGACGAAGGGGATCATCACCTCGCTCCCGTCGGCCCGCTCGACGATGAAGAGGTCCTGGGAGGGCAGGTGCGAGATCTCCGTGATCCGTCCCACCTCGACGCCGTCCGTCGTCACCACGTCCAGGTCCATGAGCTGGTGGTCGTAGTACTCGTCCTCCTCCTCGGGGAGCTCCTCCGGGTCCACCTCGGCGATCAGGAGGATGTTGCGCAGGGCCTCGGCCGCCGTGCGGTCGGTGACTCCCTCGAAGCGCAGGAGGAGACGGCCGCTGTGCACCCGGCCGGTCTCGATCGTGAGCGGACCCTTGGCGGCGGGGTCCGTGGCCAGTACGGCGCCGGGGGCGAGCCGCAGTTCCGGCTCGTCGGTGCGGACCTCCACGGTGACCTCGCCCTTGATGCCGTGGGCGCGGCCGATCCGTGCGACTACGAGCTGCACTGTCGAAGATCTCCTGTCGTACCTGTCGTACCTGTCGTACCTGTCGTACCTGTCATGCCTGGCGTACGTGTGTACCTGTCGTCACGACCGCCGTAACGACTGCGGGCCGGGGACGGCCCAGTGGCCCTCCCCGGCCCGAGCCGGTGCTGCTGACGCGTCAGCGGACGTGGTCGACGTCGACGAGGTCGACGCGGACACCGCGGCCGCCGATGGCGCCCACGACGGTGCGCAGAGCGCGTGCGGTGCGACCGTTGCGGCCGATCACCTTGCCGAGGTCGTCCGGGTGGACCCGGACCTCGAGCACCCGCCCACGGCGCAGGTCGCGCGAGGCGACCTGCACGTCGTCGGGGTTGTCGACGATGCCCTTCACGAGGTGCTCAAGCGCCTCTTCGAGCATGGTGCTCAGGCCTCGGTCGACTCGGACTCAGCCGCGGCCTCGTCCTTCTTCTCAGCCTTCTTCTTCTGGGTGATGGCCTCACCCTTGCCCGCGTCGTCGCCGCCGAGGGCCTCGAACGACGGGCGCGCCTTCTTCGGCTCGGCGACGAGCAGCGGAGCCGGGGCGGGCTCGCCCTTGAACTTCTGCCAGTCGCCGGTCTTCTTCAGGATGGCGAGGACGGGCTCGGTCGGCTGCGCGCCGACACTCAGCCAGTAGGCCACGCGGTCGGCGTCGACCTCCATGACCGACGGGTTGTACGTCGGGTGGTACTTGCCGATCTCCTCGATCGCACGACCGTCACGACGGGTACGGGAGTCGGCGACGACGATGCGGTAGTGAGGCGCACGGATCTTGCCCAGACGCTTCAGCTTGATCTTGACTGCCACGGGAGTCAGTTCTCCTGGATTGACGTGGTTGGGCACGGCAGATTGCCGCGTGGGGTTGCGGTACCCGAGTGCCCGATGGACGCGTCAGCCGGAGGAGAGAGGGGTCCTGTGCGGCTGTCGAGTACAGCTGGCCATTCTGCCACACCCTGAGGGCCCTCCTGAGCCGTGGGTTCACCGGGGCATGCGGCAGCAGCACCCGGCGCCACGATCGCCCACGGCGGCCGTGCGTCAGGTGCGCGTGCCGCGCCGCGGGGAGCCGTCGGGTGACGGCTCCCCGCGGCGTCCGTCGGACCGGCAGCCACGAGATGCCGGTACGTCCGCGCCCGCGGTCACGCCGCGCCCATGACCTCCGGGATACGGAACGGCTTGCCGCAGCCGCCGCACACGATGGGAGCCTGGGCCAGGACCGACGGCACGACCCGGACGTTGCGCCCGCAGTCGCAGACGGCCTTGACGCGGACGCCGCCACCGGAGGAGCCGTGCCGGGCGGCCGGGCCTCGGAAGGCACGAGTCGTCTCGGCGGTGGTGGCGGCCATGTGGGCCTTGAGTGCCCGCTGGAGGCGCTCGATCGTCGGGCGGTAACGCCGCTTTGCCTCGGGGTTGAGCGTGACCAGCGAGAAACCGCTGCTGGGATGCGGTTCCTCAGGGTGGTCGAGGCCCAGTTCCTCGGCGATCGCGAGGAAGCGGCGGTTGTGGTAGCGGCCGGCGCGGGAGGTGTCGCGGACGCCGCGGGCTGCGGCGATGCCATGGACTGCCTCATGAAGCAGTCGCTCGAAGGAGAGTTCGTGACCGCAGGCGGACGACGACTCCCCGATCAGTGACTCTGGCGCGGCAAGGTCCGGCAGCTCGGGGTGGTACCGCTGAATGTCGGCCCACGCCTGTGCCAGCTCTGCGGCGAGAACAGGTGGTGTCTGTGTCGTGCTCACGTAATGACAACGAGCGGGGGTGCCCCTGTGTTCCTATTCCGGGGCATCCCAAATAATTTGCACTTACCCGTCAGTTGCCGCTGATGTGTCGTGACGAGGGCGGGTGCGCTGATCTGCGGAGAAGCCTCACAGCTCCTACCAAGCTGGTGCGTAGTCCTGCATACGCCCGCCCGTCTCCGGTCACTGCACTCGACCGGGGGCCGACGGACCACCCCGGCGGGCGGAAGGAGTCCACGTGCCGGGGAGGAAGGGTCGGCCGCGGCGCGAGCAGCGTCTCGGTCGCTCTCCGGGCGTCGCTCTCCCGGACCGGGGGCACCGACTCAGTAGGCGCGCGCGACCACCGCGACGTTACCGGGCGCGTTCTCGTCCTCCGGCACCGACCCGTCCTCGGCGACCAGACACCGTACGGTCGCCGCCTGCGCGGCCAGCCTGTTCTCGCCGTCCTCGCCGAGTGTGGCCCAGGGGACGCGGGCCCAGCCCCCGGCGGCGGCCACCTCGACGGCCTCGGCGAGCGTCGACACGTCCGTCGTGCGGGACTCACGGCGCTCCCGGGCCTGCCTGAGCAGCAGCGCCTGGTCCTCCTCCAGGAGCGCGGGCAGCATGCCGGCCAGCGCGTCCAGGGCGACCGGCTCCTTGCCCCCCGGAATGCGCCGGGCCAGCATCGCCGTACCGTTCTCCAGATCGCGCGGGCCGATCTCGACGCGGACGGGGACGCCCTTCAGCTCCCAGTCGACCGCGCGCCGCCCGAACGGCGTGTCGGTGCGGTCGTCGACGTGGACACGGATCCCGGCCGCCTTCAGCCGGTCGCCGACCTCGCGGACCTTGGCAAGAACCGCCTCGTCGCCCTTGATCGCGAGGACGACGGCCTGGATCTGCGCCAGCCGGGGCGGGACCCGTAGGCCGTTGTCGTCGCCGTGCATCATCACCAGGGCGCCGATCATGCGGGTCGTCGAGCCCCAGGAGGTCTGCCAGACCAGTTCCTGCGCACCGTCCTTCGAAAGGTACGAGGTGTTGAAGGCCTTGGCGAAGTTCTGTCCCAGCTCGTGGCTGGTGGCCATCTGGAGGGCCTTGCCGTCGCCCATCATGCCTTCGAGCGTGAGGGTGTTGATCGCGCCGGCGAACCGCTCCTTGGCGGTCTTGCGGCCGGCCACGACGTCCATGGCGAGGACGTTCACCATGAAGTCCTCGTAGACCCGGCGGTGGATGCGCGCGGCGAAGTCGCGGGCTTCCTCGTACGTGGCGTGCGCGGTGTGGCCCTCCTGCCACAGGAACTCCGTGGTGCGCAGGAACAGCCTGGGCCGCAGTTCCCAACGCACCACGTTGGCCCACTGGTTGATGAGCAGCGGCAGGTCGCGGTAGCTCTGCACCCACTTCGCGAAGTAGTCGTTGACGATCATCTCGGAGGTGGGCCGGACGACCGCCGGCTCCTCCAGCTCCTTGCCACCGCCGTGGGTCACCACGGCCAGCTCGGGCGCGAAGCCCTCGACATGGTCCGCCTCGCGGGCGAGGTAGGACTGCGGGATCAGCAGCGGGAAGTACGCGTTCTGGGTGCCCGTGTCCTTGATGCGGGCGTCCATCTCCGCCTGCATCCGCTCCCACAGCCCGTAGCCGTACGGTCGGATCACCATGGTGCCGCGCACCGGTCCGTTGTCGGCCAGTTCCGCCTTGGCGATCAGATCCTGGTACCAGCGGGGGAAGTCGTCCGCCCGCGGGGTGAGAACGGGTGCCTTTGCCATGGCGCGATGGTACGGGCCCGGGTTGCCGGAACGTGAAATCTCGCCACACGCGCGGGCGGCGCGCAAGCGGGCCTCCGCAACCCCTGGACGCGAGCACGAGTGGGGAGTTACCTGGCATACGGGAGGGAGTGCGGGCGCACTGACGGGGGCCACCACCTGAACGGGTACTGCGGCAAACTCTCGGCGGATTGGGGCGCTTATCCATGACACCTACGCTCGTGCGGGAGCACCTTCCTCATGCGGGGCCCGCGCTCCGCATCGACCTCGGTGCACGCGCGCGTGACTGGTCCGAGATCCAGGAGCGGATGCTGGTCCCGCTCTACGAGGCCGTCTACGAGCGACTGGAAGTGGGAGCCGGCACCCGGCTTCTGGGCCTCGGCTGCGGTTCCGGGCTGGCCCTGCTGATGGCGGCCTCCAGAGGCGCGGCGCTCACCGGCGTCGAGGCCCTGGCCCCGGAGCGGCTGGCCCTCGCGCGGCAGCGGCTGACTCCGGAGGCACGGGGCACGCGCACGGGAGGCGACGCGCGCCTCGTCGACGGCTCACCCGAGGACGCGGCCGACGCCAGGACGCCCGCGTACAACCTGGTGACCGCGTTCGAGCCGATCGGATGTCTGGCGGGCGACTCGCAAGGACTCCGCGAATCGCTCGCGGCGGCCACGCCGCTGGCCGAGCGCGGGGCGGCCGTCGTGCTGGTCGGCTGGGGTCCGCCGGAGCGCTGCGCGACCTCGTCCGTGCTGCGCGTCGCCACCCGGCTGGCCGAACCGCCGCGGGCCGCCGCGGGCGGTTGGCGTCCCGCGCTGCGCGACGACCTGGAGGAGGTCGCCCAGCGGGCCGGCCTCAGACCCGACGGCTCGGGGCGGGTGGCCTGCCCGTTCGGGTACGCGGGCGTGGACAGCGCCCTCAGGGGCCTGTTGTCCACGGGCCTGTTCGACGCGGCGATCTCCGCGACGGACCAGGCGCGGGTGGACAAGGAGGTGACCGAGGCGCTCCACCCGTACCGGCGGGCGGACGGCACGGTGTGGATGCCGAACGTCTTCCGGTACCTGGTCGCCCGGGTCACCTGAGACTCCTGCGTCCCGTGAGAACGGCGTCCTTCGCACGCGCCTAGGATCCTTCGTCGTCCTTGGTGAGCCTGGTGATGCCCGCGATGCGGTACGCGTCCGCCTCGTCCAGCGTCTCGTTCTCCAGCAGCGCCCGGGCGAGGGCGTCCAACTGGCCGCGGTGGTCGCGGAGTTTGCGGCAGGCCTCCTCGTAGCACTCGTCGACGACGCGTCGCATCTCGTCGTCGATGGCGTCGAGGGTCTGCGGGGCGGCCGAGAGACCGTAGGCCTGCTGGGCGTCGCCGGGCAGGGCCGACAGGCGGCCGACGCGCGCGCTCATGCCCCAGCGGGCGACCATGCCCCGCACGATGTTGGTGACCTGCTCCAGGTCGTTCTCGGAGCCGGTCGTGATCATGCCGTAGACGACGTGCTCGGCCGCCATGCCGCCGAGCGCGCCGATGACCCGGCCGCGCAGGTACTCCTCCGTGTACGCGTACCGGTCCGCGTCCGGCGTGGACAGTGTCACGCCGAGGGCACGCCCGCGCGGCACGATGGTGATCTTGCGGACCGGGTCGGCGCCCGGCTGAAGCATCCCCAGCAGGGCGTGACCGCTCTCGTGGTACGCCGTTCTGCGCCGCTCCTCCTCGGGCATCACCAGGGAGCGTTCGGCGCCGAGCTGCACCTTCTCCAGGGCCTCGGACAGGTCGCTGCGGGTCACCTGGTCCTGTCCCCGCTTGACGGCGAGCAGGGCCGCCTCGTTGGCGAGGTTGGCCAGCTCGGCGCCGGTCATGCCGGGGGTCGTACGGGCCACCTGGGCGAGGTCGACGTCGCGGGCGAGCGGGATCTCGCGGGTGTGGATCGCGAGGATCGCCTCACGGCCGCCGCGGTCGGGGGGCGAGACGTTGACGATCCGGTCGAAGCGGCCCGGACGGGTGAGGGCCGGATCCAGGATGTCGGCGCGGTTGGTGGCGGCGAGCACGATCACGCCCTCGGAGCCGGAGAAGCCGTCCATCTCGGTCAGGATCTGGTTGAGGGTCTGCTCGCGCTCGTCGTGGCCGCTCATGGCCGAGCCGCCGCCGCGGGCCCGCCCGATGGTGTCGATCTCGTCGATGAAGATGATCGACGGGGCCACCTTGCGGGCCTCCGCGAACAGCTCCCGCACGCGGGAGGCGCCGACCCCCACGATCATCTCGATGAACTCGGACGCCGACGCGGAGAAGAACGGCACCCCCGCCTCCCCGGCGACCGCCCGCGCCAGCAGGGTCTTGCCGGTGCCGGGCGGGCCGGCGAGCAGCACGCCACGGGGCATCTTGGCGCCCATCCTGCGGTAGGCGTCGGGGTTCTTCAGGAAGTCGACGACATCGCTCAGCTCGCCCGCGACCTCGTCGATGCCTGCGACGTCGTCGAACGTGGTCCGCTCCTGCCCCGGCTCCAGCTCGACCGGCTTGGGCGGCGCCTTGCGGCCGAGCATGCCGCCCGCCGCGCCCAGGCCGCCGCCCGAGCGCAGCCGCCGGGCGATGAACACCCACACGGCGATGAGCAGCACCATCGATGCCAGGGAGATGAGCAGATTGGCGAGAAGGCTGCGCTGCCGGACGACGGGCTCGGCGGTGACGGTGACGTCGTGCTCGGTCAGGTCGTCCCACAGCCGGTCGTCCGCGAAGGTGGGCCGTTCGGTGCGGAACTTGGTGTACTTGCCGTCTCCCTGGGGGTTGTCCTGCTCCTTCTCGAGCTGCCCCTGGATCGCGTCGCCCTTGGCGTAGATCTTGCTGACGTTGCCGGCGTCGACCTGCTTGCTGAACTCGGTGTACGAGATCGTCGGCTCGTCGCCCTCGTTGAAGAACGACAGTGCGAGCAGCGCGATCAGGAACACGACCAGCGCGGCGAGGATCAGACTCCACCAGCCGCCGGGCAGCCTCCGCCCCGTCGGCGGCGGCTTCGGCGGCTCGTCCGGGGCGCCCTCGGTGCGCCAGGGCTTGTCGGGCGACTTCCGCTGGGGCGCAGGGTTGGTCATATCGGGACGTTACGACACGCGGCGCTCGTCAGCACCGCGGGGAACGCGAAGGGGGCACCCCCCGCGAGGAGGGCGCCCCCGGCACCGTACGGCCGCGATCAGCCCATGAACTTCTTGAACTCGTCGGGAAGCTCGAAGTCCTGACCGCCCTGCTGGCCCGGCAGGCCGAGGGCGCCGCCCTGGGCTCCGGCGGCCCTGCGCGCGGCCTCCTCCTGCTCCTGCTGCCTGCGCTTCATCGGGTTGCCGGAGCGCTGCTTGCCCTTGGCCTTCTTGGGCTGCTTCTTGGCGCGGCCGGGGCCGCCGCCCATGCCCGGCATCCCCGGCATCCCCGGCATCCCGCCGCCCTGGGCCATGCGGGACATCATCTTGCGGGCCTCGAAGAAGCGCTCGACCAGGCCCTTCACCGCGCTGACCTCGACACCGGAACCCTTCGCGATGCGGGCCCGGCGCGAGCCGTTGATGATCGTCGGGTCCTGGCGCTCACCCGGCGTCATCGACTTGATGATCGCGGCCGTGCGGTCGACGTCACGCTCGTCGATGTTCTGGATCTGGTCCTTGATCTGGCCCATGCCCGGCAGCATGCCGAGCAGCTTGGAGATCGATCCCATCTTCCTGACCTGTTCCATCTGGGACAGGAAGTCGTCCAGGGTGAAGTCCTGGCCCTTCTTCGACGCCAGCTTGGAGGCCATCTTCTCGGCCTCTTCCTGACTGAACGTCTTCTCCGCCTGCTCGATCAGGGTGAGCAGGTCACCCATGTCGAGGATGCGGGAGGCCATCCGGTCAGGGTGGAACGCGTCGAAGTCGTCGAGCTTCTCGCCGTTCGACGCGAACATGATCGGCTTGCCGGTGATCTGCCGGATCGACAGGGCCGCGCCACCACGGGCGTCGCCGTCGAGCTTGGAGAGCACCACGCCGTCGAAGCCGACGCCGTCGCGAAAGGCCTCGGCGGTGTTGACGGCGTCCTGGCCGATCATCGCGTCGACGACGAAGAGGATCTCGTCGGGCGAGACGGCGTCGCGGATGTCCGCGGCCTGCCGCATCAGCTCGGCGTCGATGCCCAGCCGGCCGGCGGTGTCCACGATCACGATGTCGTGGACCTTGGACTTCGCGAAGTCGATGGAGTCCTTGGCGACCTGGACCGGGTCTCCGACGCCGTTGCCCGGCTGCGGGGCGTAGACGGCCACGCCGGCCCGCTCGGCGACGACGCTGAGCTGGTTGACGGCGTTGGGGCGCTGGAGGTCGGCGGCGACGAGCAGCGGCGAATGGCCCTGCTCCCTCAGCCAGCGGCCTAGCTTGCCCGCGAGAGTGGTCTTACCGGCGCCCTGGAGACCGGCCAGCATGATCACGGTCGGCGGATTCTTGGCGAAGCGCAGACGCCGCGTCTCGCCGCCCAGGATCGTGACCAGCTCGTCGTTGACGATCTTGAGGACCTGCTGGGCCGGGTTCAGCGCCCGCGAGACTTCGACGCCGAGGGCACGTTCCTTGACGTTCTTGATGAAGGAGCGGACGACCGGCAGGGCGACGTCCGCCTCGAGGAGGGCGATGCGGATTTCACGAGCCGTCGCGTCGATGTCCGCTTCACTCAGCCGGCCTTTTCCGCGGAGGTTTTTGAAAGTCGCGCTGAGGCGGTCGGAGAGAGTATCGAACACGGCGGCGTCGGTCCTCGGAGTCGGGGGCAGTACGGGCGTCTTCCAGAGTATCCGGCTCCGCAGGGCAATGGTCCCCGCCTGCCGCGGTCAGCGGGCGGGGACACACCCCGGCTGCGGCGGGGAGCCCCCTCCGGACGTCCCCGCGCCAAGGGGGCGACGCCCAGGCCCCCCCGCCTCGGCGGGGATCACGTCCGCTCGTCGCATGCAGAGGATCACATGCGCTCGACGCATGGAACGGCCGTGGGTCACCCCCGCAACATCTCCTCCAGCTTCCGTGCCACGGCGGCCGCCTCGTCACCGGGCAGCGGACTGCCGGAGCCCCCGGTGACGTAGAACGCGTCCACGGCGTTCGCGCCCAGCGTGCTGACATGCGCGCTGCGCATCCGCACGCCGGCGTCCTCCAGCGCCCGCCCGATCCGGAACAGCAGCCCCGGTGCGTCCTGCGCGCGGACCTCGATCACGGTGGCCAGGTGGGAGGCCGCAGAGGCGACGGTCACGCGCGGCGGGGGCGCGACCACACCCCGGCGCCGGGGGTAGGCCGCGTCGCGTTCCGCGAGCCGGCCCGCGATGTCCAGGGAGCCGTCCAGGGCGCGCACGAGGTCGGCGCGGAGCCGGGCTGCCTGGGGCAGTGAGCCGTACTCGGCGGCGACCCGCCAGTCCAGCAGCAGTACGGCGCCCTCGACGCCGGACGGCAGCTCCAGGGCGCGCAGTTCGGCCGTACGCACGGTCAGCCGGTGCATGGCGAGCACGCCGGCGACGGCGGGCAGCACGCGCGGCCGGTCGGGTACGGCGATGAGCAGCTCGACGCCCAGCGGCTCGGGATCGCCGGACGGCTGGTCCGCGGGCTGAGCCGGGGGTTCGGTCTGGGCGCGCAGCGACAGGACGGGGCTGCCGGTGGCGACCGCCTCGATGGCGAGCCGCTCCTGCTCCGCCGTGACCGCGGCGGCCTCGGGCTCCTCCGGGACGTCCCCGGCGAGCACCGCCGAGACGCGCTTGACCAGGTCCGCCACGAGCGAACCCCGCCAGGACGACCAGGCGGCCGGACCGGTGGCCAGCGCGTCCGCCTCGGTCAGCGCGTGCAGCAGCTCCAGGGTGCCCTGCGAGCCGACGGCCTCGGCGACCGAGCGGACGGTGGCCGGGTCCTCCAGGTCACGCCGGGTGGCCGTCTCGATGAGCAGCAGGTGATGCCGTACGAGGGTGGAGAGGACGGCCACGTCGGTGCGGTCGAAGCCGATGCGGGTGGCCGCGTCCTTGGCGATGGTCTCGCCGGCCACGGAGTGGTCGCCCGGCCAGCCCTTGCCGATGTCGTGCAGCAGGGCGGCGACCAGCAGCAGGTCGGGGCGGCTGACGCGGCGGGTGAACCCGGAGGCGCGCACGGCGGTCTCGATGAGGTGCCGGTCGACGGTCCAGATGTGCACGGCGTTGCGCTGCGGCCGGCAGCGCACCCGCTCCCAGTCGGGCAGCAGCCGGGTGATCAGCCCCTCGGCCTCCAGCGCCTCCCAGACCTCGATGGTGGGCTGCCCCGAGCCGAGCAGGGTCACGAGCTGCTCGCGGGCCTCGGCCGGCCAGGGCGTCGGCAGGGGGCGCGCGGTGGCGGCGAGGCGCCGTACCGCGTGCAGGGACAGCGGGAGACCGGCCTGGGCGGCGGCGGCCGCGGCGCGCAGGGGCAGCACCGGGTCGCGTTCGGGGCGCGCGGCGCGGGCGAGCACCACCTCGCCGTCCTGCTCCACGACGCCTTCGGCCAGCGGGGAACGCTCGGCGACGGGCTTTCCGCCCCCGAGCATGGCGCGCAGCCGGGGCCGCACCGAGCGTGATCGGAGCACGCGCCCCACTTCACGCCAGGTGACGTCGCTGGCGTACGAGATGACGCGCGCCGCCTCGTACACCTGGCGCAGGAGTGTGTCGGCGTCGAGGAGGCCCAGTTCGGCGGCGACCTGGTCCTGTTCCTGGAGGGCCAGCCGGTCGGTCGCGCGGCCGGTCGTCAGGTGCAGGGCGTCGCGGACGTCGAGGAGCCGGCGGCGGGCGTCGTCGAGGCCCTCGCGAGGGGCGTCGGCGAGCCAGGAGGCGGCGACGGCGCGCAGGGCGGTGGCGTCGCGCAGGCCGCCGCGGGCCTCCTTGAGGTCGGGTTCCAGCAGGTACTGCAACTCGCCCTGGCGTTCGGCGCGCTCGGCGCACAGGTGCTGGAGCTCGGGCAGCCGCTTGGGCGCCTGGTTGCGCCAGTCGGCCAGGACGGCCGTCCGCAGTCCCGCCGTCAGCCCCGCGTCGCCTGCGAGGTGGCGGGCGTCGAGCAGACCGAGCTGCACCTTCAGATCCTCGCCGGCGGTCCTGCGGGCCTCCGCCGGGGTGCGGACGGAGTGGTCGAGGGCGAGGCCGAGGTCCCAGACCGGGTACCAGAGGCGGTCGGCGAGGGCGGCGACGGCCTGGGGCGCGCTGCCGTCGTGCAGCAGGAGGAGGTCGAGGTCGCTGCGCGGGGACAGCTCGCCGCGGCCGTAGCCGCCGACGGCGACCAGGGAGACGCCCCCGAGTTCCTCGCTGCCGGCGGTGAACAGGCCGCCGAGCCAGTCGTCGGTCAGTTCGGAGAGGGCGCGACGGCGCGGCGGCCCGGACCGCGCCCCCTCGGTGAGGAGGCGCAGCCGGGCCGCCGCGTAGCCGCTGGGTCCCGAGTCCTCTGCATCCTTGCGCACGTCCGTTCCCGTCACCCAGTGGCTCCTGTTCTGTTCTTCTGTCAGAGCGCGTCCGGGCCGCGCTCACCGGTGCGGACCCGCACGGCGGTCTCGACCGGGAGGGACCAGACCTTGCCGTCACCGATCTTGCCGGTGCGGGCCGCCTTGACGATGACGTCGATCAACTGCTCGGCGTCGTCGTCCTCGGCCAGCACCTCGATGCGGATCTTGGGGACGAGGTCGACGGTGTACTCCGCGCCGCGGTAGACCTCGGTGTGTCCCCGCTGACGACCGTAACCGCTGGCCTCGGTGACCGTGAGGCCGTGGACGCCGAAGGCCTGGAGGGCCTCCTTGATCTCGTCGAGCCGGTGGGGCTTCACGACGGCGGTGATGAGCTTCATGCGTCCACCTTCTTGCTCGCGATGTCGGCCACCGGGCCGGTGACGTTGGTCCTGGCGGCACCGCCACCCGCACCGCTGAAGTCGTATGCGGTCTCGGCGTGCTCGGCCTGGTCGATGCCGGCCACCTCGTCGTCCTCGGGGACCCGCATGCCGATCGTCCTGTCCAGCAGGAAGGCGAGGATCGCGGAGACCACCAGCGAGTAGCCGAGGACCGCGAAGACACCGGCGCACTGCTTCCAGAACTGGTCGAGGCCGCCGCCGTAGAAGAGGCCCTCGACGTCGGACTGGCCCTTGCCGCTGGCGAAGAGGCCGATCAGCAGGGAGCCGGCGATTCCGCCGACCAGGTGGACGCCGACCACGTCGAGCGAGTCGTCGTAGCCGAACTTGTACTTCAGGCCGACGGCCATGGCGCACAGGACACCGGCGATGGCGCCGACGGCGATCGCGCCGAGCGGGGAGACCGCGCCGCCCGCGGGGGTGATGGCGACCAGGCCGGCGACCGCGCCGGAGGCGGCGCCCAGCGTGGTGAACGCGCCGTGGCGGATCTTCTCGTAGATCAGCCAGGCCAGCATGGCGGCGGCGGTGGCCACCTGCGTGTTGACGAACATCAGCGCGCCGACGCCGTCGTCGTTGCCGAGCCACGAGCCGGCGTTGAAGCCGAACCAGCCGAACCACAGCAGACCCGCGCCGAGCATGACGAGCGGGAGGCTGTGCGGACGCATCGGGTCCCGCTTGAAGCCGACGCGCTTGCCGATGACCAGGATGACGCCGAGGGCCGCGGCACCGGCGTTGATGTGCACCGCCGTACCACCGGCGAAGTCGATCACGCCGAGTTCGAAGGCCCAGCCGCCGGTGCCCCATACCCAGTGGGCGACCGGGAAGTAGACGACCGTGGCCCACAGGGTGATGAACAGCGCCCAGGCGGAGAACTTGACGCGGTCGGCGAGCGCACCGCTGATCAGGGCGGGCGTGATGATGGCGAACATCAGCTGGAAGACCAGGAAGACGAAGACGGGGACGGTGTACCCGTCCCACAGCTCGGTCAGGCCGATGTTGCTGAGGCCGACCCAGTCGGAGTTCCAGCCGATGAGCGAGCCGGAGTCGGTGCCGAAGGCGAGGGAGAAGCCGTAGAGCACCCACAGGATGGTGACGATCCCCAGGCTGATGAAGCTCATCATCAGCATGTTCAGGGTGCTCTTGACGCGGACCATGCCTCCGTAGAAGAAGGCCAGGCCCGGGGTCATGAGCATCACCAGGGCGGAACAGATGAGCATGAAGCCTGTGTTCGCGGACGACAGCGTGGGTGCGTCCGCCGCAAGCGTGATGGCTGGTGCCATCGGCGTCTCCTCGTCGTTGGTACGGCCCCGTGCGGGCGAAGCCAGAGCGGGATCTGAGGGGTGGGCCGGTTATGCGCCATGAGATTGGCGCAGCGCCGTTTCGGTCGACGCCCCTCGTTGTTTCGCCGCCGTGACGAAGGCACCTCGTGCGTTACGCCTCGATGAACTGCCTGATGTCCGCCGACTGGATCGTTATCGTGGCGCAACCTTCATCGTGACGACGCGAACCGGCCGCGGTCGGCCTTCCGATGACCTGGCACGGGGGAGCCGAGTCGGGCGGTTCGGGAGGGCCGGCCGCGGCCGGGGTACAGGGGTTTCGCAGGGGCCTCAGACCGCTTCCGCGGTCTCCGGAAGCTCCACGGCGAGCCGGTCGGTGAGATCGACGATCTCGGTGAGATCCCCGAAGTCACGGACGGCGGTGTCGACGGTCTTTCGGATACGGGTGTTGACCCGCTCGGAGCGGACCCTCTTCGCCGCCTTCATGGCCTGCGCGGCGAGTACGGCGCTCTGCTCGGGCTCCTGGCGCAGCAGGTGCACGGTGGCCATGCCGATGAGGTTCAGCGCGTAGGACCGCTGGTGCTCGCCGTCCTTCGCGAACAGGTCGACCGCCCTCTGCATCAGGGGCTCGGCCAGCGAGGCGTACGTCGGGCTGCGGCCGGCCACGTACGCCAGATCGCGGTAGGAGTGGGAGTTCTCGCCGTACAGCTCGGCCTCGGAGAAGAAGCGGATCCAGTCGGGGTCGGGTGCGTCCCAGTCGTCCGCGTCGGCGAAGGTGTCCTCGGCCATCCTGACGGCCCTCTTGCACCGGCCGGGCTGGCCCATGTTGGCGTAGGCGCGGGCCTCCATCGCATACAGCATCGACTGGGTGCGCGGGCTCGCGCAGTCCCGGCTGCCGTACTGCGCGAGATGGATCAGCTCCAGGGCGTCCTCCGGCCGTCCGAGGTGGATCATCTGGCGGCTCATGCTGGACAGGACGTACGAGCCGAGCGGCCGGTCACCGGCCTCCTTGGCGGCGTGCAGCGCGAGGACGAAGTACTTCTGCGCGGTGGGCTGGAGGCCCACGTCGTACGACATCCAGCCGGCCAGCTCGGCCAGCTCGGCGGCGACCTTGAAGAGTTTCCTGCCGGTGGCCTCGGGCTGGGGTTCCTGGAGAAGGTCCGTCACCTCGTGGAGCTGGCCGACGACCGCCTTGCGGCGCAGTCCGCCGCCGCACTGGGCGTCCCACTGGCGGAACATGACGGTGGTGGACTCCAGCAGCTCCAGCTCGGGCCGGGAGAGCCGGCCGCGGGCACGGCTGGTCGGGAGGGAGTCGGTGTCCTCGTGCGCGGCGGGCGGGGAGGGGACGAGCCAGCGCTGCATGGGCTCGATGAGGGTGGGGCCCGCGGACAGGGCCAGCGAGGTGCCGAGGAAGCCGCGCCGCGCGAGCATCAGGTCGCTGCGCGAGAACTCGCTGAGCAGGGCCACCGTCTGCGGTCCCGTCCAGGGCAGGTCCACGCCGGTGGCGGAGGGCACCTGGCGGGCGGTGCGCAGACCGAGGTCCTCGACGGAGACGACACAGCCGAACCGCTCGGAGAACAGGTCGGACAGGATGCGGGGGATCGGCTCGCGGGGATTCTCGCCGTCGAGCCAGCGGCGCACGCGTGAAGTATCCGTGGAGATGTGGTTGGCGCCCAACTGGCGTGCCCTACGGTTGACTTGGCGGGCGAGTTCACCCTTCGACCAACCGCTGCGCACGAACCAGGAGGTGAGCAGGCCGTTCGGGCGCTTGTCCGCGTGCACGGCGCTCCCAGCGCCCGTCCCGCCTCCGCCGTTGCCGCCCACTGGAACGCCCCCATCCCTGAGACCACTTGTCGCTCTGGTGCGCCAAGCCTTATCAGAATGCCGGTAAATACGGCCCGCCGTCCGGCGGTTCTCACCCTTCGAACGGAAAGCCGCCTTGCCTCCGGCATACCCAGGGGGGCATGTGCCCCCGGGCCTCGCGCACTCAGAGTAATGCCACGATCACGCTCCAGCCATGGCGATCCCGGAAACGCCACCATTCGCCACCCCTTCGGATGAACTCGCAGTGGCGCGCAGCCGATTCACTTGACACGAGGCGGCGAGAGTGGGCGGAACGATGCACTCAGGAGCGCGCGGCGCCCGCCACGCCACCCACGACGCTTCCGAGCGCTGCCTGAAACGGGTGGCGGCGGGAGGTCGCCAGCACACAGAGTAACCGTATGTGTCCGCTACGTAACCACCGGTGCGTCGGACCGTTGGAGGGGGCATGGGCTTCACGATCGGCGGTATCCGCGAGATCCGCTCCGGCACGCGCAGGCGCGGTCGCTCGTCCGAGTGCACCGCGGTCGCCGAGTTCACGGGCCTGTGGGGCTGGGACGTGGTGCCGGGCGCGCGCGCCGCGGCCGGCGCCTGCTCCTGCGGCCGATCCGACTGCCGCCGGCCCGGCGCGCACCCCCTGGATTTCGCGCCCCTCGTGCCGGCCGGCGCCACTCTCGACGACGTGACGAGAACCTGGGCGGACTTCCCCGGCGCCGCTGTGATGCTCCCGGTCGGCCGGGCCTTCGACGTGATCGAGGTGGCCGAGTCCGCCGGGCGCCGGGCACTGGTGCGCCTGGAGCGCATGGGCCTCCCCCTCGGCCCGGTGACCGCCACTCCCGAGGGCCGCACCCAGTTCCTGGTCGCCCCCGGCACCGTCGCCGACCTCCCCGGCCTGCTCTATCGGATGGGCTGGGACGACCCGGTCTCCCTCGACCTGCGCGGCCTGGGCCCGGGTACGTACATCACGGCGCCGCCCTCCGACCGCGGCGGCCTCGGCCCGGTGCGCTGGCTGCGGCCGCCCGCGCTGGACTCGGCGACGAAGCCTCCGGCGGCCCGGCTGCTGCTGGGCACGCTGGCGTACGTGGCACACCGGTCGCGCCCCTAGGCCTTGTCCGGCACATGGTGTCGGGGGGCTCGGCGAGCCGACGGATGCGGCAGGGGCAACGGACAGCCGCCATGCCACGGCGAAGTGGGCGTGGCCATGAAGACCGCTCGGTGCCGCTCGAAAGGTCGCGACGGCCGTCGGCCGGGCCACGGGACCGGCGGGCACGTCGCAGGTGTCGCGATCGGCGGTTGGGGCCGAACCCGATCACCCACGGACACCAGAGGGAGAGCCGTGGAACTCCGCCATCTCGCCGCCCAGGAGAAGACGGGCTTCCTGCCCACCGCCGCCGTGATGATCGTTGTCATCACCGACATCACCGTCATCACCGTCATCACCGGGGGGAGTCGGCATCGGGCGGAGCCGCACAACGAAGAAGGGGACGGGCGGGCCGGACAAGTAGCGGAAGCGAGCGTTCTGCCCCCGGCAGGGCTCCGCTGCGGCTGCTGACGTCGGCGGGCAACGGGCCCGGCGACGGAAACGGCGCCTCCCCTGCGTCGTCACGGTCCGGGTGTCACTCCTCGGCCGCGGATCCGGTTCGGCCGACACGGCGGCCCGGCCGAGGCGCAGGCGCACGGCGTGCGGCGTGCGGCAAGGCGCACGGCGTGCGGCAAGGCGCCCGTCCCCCGACCGCATCTCGGGGGGGGCGGGCGCCTCGTCGTCGACGGCTACCGCGTTCGGTACCCGGTCACTCCCCGATGAGAGCGTCGACGAACGCCTCCGGCTCGAACGGCGCAAGATCGTCCGCGCCCTCGCCGAGTCCGATGAGCTTGACCGGTACGCCCAGCTCGCGCTGGACGGCGATCACGATGCCGCCCTTGGCCGTGCCGTCCAGCTTGGTCAGCACGATGCCGGTGATGTCGACGACCTCCGCGAACACGCGGGCCTGCACGAGGCCGTTCTGCCCGGTGGTGGCGTCGAGGACGAGCAGCACCTCGTCGAGCGGGGCGTGCTTCTCCACGACCCGCTTGACCTTGCCCAGCTCGTCCATGAGCCCGGTCTTGGTGTGCAGTCGGCCGGCGGTGTCGATGAGGACCACGTCGACCCCCATCTCCTTGCCCTCCTTGACCGCGTCGAAGGCGACGGAGGCGGGGTCACCGGCCTCGGGGCCGCGCACGGTGTGGGCACCGACACGCTCGCCCCAGGTCTGGAGCTGGTCGGCGGCGGCGGCCCGGAAGGTGTCGGCGGCGCCCAGGACGACCGTACGGCCGTCGGCCACGAGCACGCGGGCGAGCTTGCCGGTGGTGGTGGTCTTGCCGGTGCCGTTGACGCCGACGACCATCACGATGCCGGGCTTGCGGCCCTCGGGCTCGGTCCTCACGGTGCGGTCGACCTCGGTGCCGACCAGCTTGAGCAGCTCGTCGCGCAGCAGGCCGCGCAGCTCGTCGGGCGTGCGGGTGCCGAGCACCTTCACCCGCTCGCGCAGCCGTTCGACCAGCTCCTGGGTGGGCATGACGCCGACGTCGGCGGTGAGGAGGGTCTCCTCGATCTCCTCCCAGGTGTCCTCGTCGAGGTGCTCGCGCGAGAGCAGCGTGAGCAGGCCCTGACCGAGGGCGTTCTGTGAGCGGGAGAGGCGGGCGCGGAGGCGGACCAGCCGCCCCGCGGTGGGCTCCGGGATCTCGATCCCGGGAGCCTCGACAACGGGAGGCTCCTCGACGGCGGTGGGTGCGCCGCCGCCGGGAAGGTCCACCTCCTCGATCGTGCGGCGCGATTCTTCGCGGGGCGTCTCGGCCTCGTCGCCGACGTGCGGCTCGGCCGGGGGCGCGGTGATGTCGGGTGCGGTCGGGGGCGGCGGAGGCAGCGGCTTCTTCCGCCGGCTGCCGACGATGAGCCCGCCGAGCGCCGCGAGCACGACCACGGCGATGACTACAGCAAGGATGACGGTTTCCATAACCCGTCCAGTATGCGTGACCCCCCTCGGCCGGGGCGGGTGACGGCCCGCCCGTTCCTCGGCCGATCGGTCGGCTCCCGTGCCGCGCGGCCCGTTCCCGGGACCGCGGGCGCGGGGCAGCGCTCCTCGACCCCGGCGGGCGGGGCAGCGCTCCTCGACCCCGGCGGGCGCGTCCTCGGCGCACCAGCGGTGCCCGGCGAGTCGGCGCGGGTATTCGGGGTCGAACCGCAGGGCGACCCGACCCGCTGCGGCCTTCGCTCGCATCGGTGGCTGCGGCGGGCCCGGTCACGGCGGGAGCACGGGGGCCGGCCCGCCACGGCCATGGCGATCTGACAGCCCGTCAGCTACCGTCCGCCCTCCACCCCGGAGGGAGCCCCCATGCCCGTCACCGTCGTCCGCTTCAACCTCGTCGCACCCGGCGCCTCACCCGCGGCGCTCGGCGCCCGCTACCGGGCCGCTCTGGAGATGGCCGCGTACGCCGACGAGCACGCAATCACCACCGTGCAGACCGAGGAGCACCACGGCGCCGAGAACAACTGGCTGCCCTCGCCGTTCACCTTCGCGGGCGCCGTCCTCGGGGCGACCCGGCGGCTGGCCGTCACGGTCTCGGCGGTCATCGGCCCGCTGCACGACCCTCTGCGGCTGGCGGAGGACATCGCGGTGCTGGACCTGCTGAGCGGCGGCCGCCTGGTGACCGTCGCCGGGATCGGATACCGGCCGCAGGAGTACGCCCGCGCGGGCATCGACTGGAAGCGGCGCGGCCGGCTCCAGGACGAGCTGCTGGAGACCCTGCTGAAGGCCTGGACCGGCGAGGAGTTCACCTACCGCGGCCGGACGGTACGGGTCACCCCGCGCCCCTGCACCGAGCCGCACCCCCTGCTGCTGGTCGGCGGCTCGTCCCGGGCGGCCGCTCGCCGGGCCGCGCGGCTGGGCCTGCCCTTCTTCCCCAGCGCCCATCTGCCGGAGCTGGAGGCCTACTACAAGGAGCGGCTGGTGGAGTACGGCACCGAGGGCTGGGTGATGATGCCCGCCGCCGAGACCCCGCTGCTGCACCTGGCCGAGGATCCGGACCGCGCGTGGGCGGCGTACGGCGAACACTTCCTGCACGAGGCCCGCACCTACGCGTCCTGGCAGTCGGCGGACATCCGCTCCGCGGTGCGGTCGGCGGCGACGAGCGTACGGGAGCTGCGCGACGAGGGCGTCTACCGGATTCTGACGCCCGACGAGTGCGTGGCGCAGGGGCTCGACAACCTCGTCCTGCATCCGCTGGCGGGCGGCATGCCGGTGGCGGAGGGCCGGCGCAGCCTGCGGCTGTTCTGCGAGAACGTGCTGCCCCGGCTCACCGTGTGAACCGGGGCGGCACGCCTGACGGGTATCGAGGAGAAGGGCAGCGGGGACTTGGCCCGTCTCCTCGAGTCCAGGGGCCTCTGTGCGCGAGGCTCAGCCCATCTCCTCCAGCGTCTTGCCCTTCGTCTCCTTGACGTACTTGAGCACGAACGGGATGGAGAGCGCGGCGAAGACCGTGTAGATCACGTACGTCGCGGAGAGGTTCCAGTCGGCCAGCGACGGGAAGCTCGCGGTGATGGCCCAGTTGGCGATCCACTGCGCGGAGGCGGCCACGCCCAGGGCGGCGGCGCGGATCTTGTTCGGGAACATCTCGCCGAGGAAGACCCAGACGACCACACCCCACGACAGGGCGAAGAAGAGCACGAAGACGTGGGCGGCGATCAGGGCGACCCAGCCCTGGGCGGCGGGCAGCTTGCCGCCGACGAGGTCGAAGGAGAACGCCCAGGCCTCCAGCGCGAGGCCGATCACCATGCCGACGGAGCCGATGAGGGCGAGCGGCCGGCGGCCGACGCGGTCCACGAAGATCATCGCGATCACGGTGCCGAGGATGTTGATGATCGACGTCGTGAAGGAGTAGAAGAACGAGTCCGTCGGGTCGACGCCGACCGACTGCCACAGCGTCGAGGAGTAGTAGAACGCGACGTTGATGCCGACGAACTGCTGGAAGACCGACAGGCCGATACCGATCCAGACGATCGGCTTGAAGAAGAAGGAGCCGCCGAGCAGGTCCTTGAAGCTGGACTTGTGCTCGCTCTTCATGCCGTGCTCGATCTCGGCGATGCGGGCGTCGAAGTCGACGTCCTTGCCCTCGACCTCCATGAGGATCTCGCGGGCACGCTCGTGCTTGCCGACGGAGATCAGAAAGCGCGGGGACTCGGGGATCGCGAAGGAGAGCAGGCCGTACAGGACGGCCGGGATCACCATGACCCCCAGCATGACCTGCCAGGCCTCCAGGCCCATGATCTCGCCGCGCTGGTCACCGCCGGCGGCGTTCAGCAGACCCCAATTGACCAGCTGCGACACGGCGATGCCGATGACGATCGCGGCCTGCTGGAAGGAGCCGAGGCGGCCGCGGTAGGCGGGCGGGGCGACCTCGGCTATGTAGGCCGGGCCGATGACCGAGGCCATGCCGATGGCGAAGCCGCCGACGACCCGCCAGAAGGCGAGGTCCCACAGCGAGAAGGGCAGCGCCGAGCCGACGGCACTGATCGTGAACAGCACGGCGGAGATCTGCATGCAGCGGATACGGCCGATGCGGTCGGCCATGCGGCCGGCGGTGGCGGCGCCGATGGCACAACCGATCAGGGCGATGGCGATGACCTGGGCCAGGGCCGCGGAGCCGACGTCGTAACGGCCTCGGATGGCCTCGACGGCACCGTTGATCACGGAACTGTCGTAGCCGAACAGGAAGCCGCCCATCGCGGCCGCCGCCGCGATGAAGATGACGTGCCCGAGGTGATCGGGGTGAGCCGTCCTGGCTCCTGGCTGAGGTGCCTGCGCTGTGCTGGTCACGTGTTCTCCTCGGGCCACCCGGCAGCGCTGCCGGGGGTGGGGGCGAGCCCTGTCAGGTGAGGGTTCGAGTGGCGCGGGGATCAACGCCGCTCCCACCTGAAGGTAAAAGCAACGTTGCAGAGACTATGCCTTCAAGTTTCGAAGTCAATAGTTCACCAGTCAGTGACCTTCCCCCCGACCGCGGGGACTCCGTGTTCATTTCTTGAAGGGATGACAAAGGGGCTGGTCACGGTAGATGTAGACGGCACGGGGATCAGCGAAGGCGCTGCGAGATGACCTTCGACACACCGTCGCCCTGCATGGAGACGCCGTAGAGCGCGTCGGCGACCTCCATCGTGCGCTTCTGGTGCGTGATCACGATCAGCTGCGAGGACTCCTGGAGCTCCTGCATGATCCGGATGAGCCGCTGGAGGTTGGTGTCGTCGAGGGCGGCCTCGACCTCGTCCATGACGTAGAACGGGCTGGGCCGGGCCTTGAAGATCGACACGAGCATCGCGACGGCCGTCAGCGACCGCTCGCCGCCCGAGAGCAGACTGAGCCGCTTGACCTTCTTGCCGGGCGGCCGGGCCTCCACGTCCACCCCCGTGGTGAGCATGTTGTCGGGGTCCGTCAGGATCAACCGCCCCTCGCCGCCGGGGAACAGCCGGCTGAACACGCCCTCGAACTCACGGGCGGTGTCGCGGAACGCCTCGCTGAAGACCTGCTCGACGCGCTCGTCGACCTCCTTCACCACCTGGAGCAGGTCGGCGCGCGTCTTCCTCAGATCCTCCAGCTGCTCACCGAGGAACTGGTGGCGCTCCTCCAGCGCGGCGAACTCCTCCAGGGCGAGCGGATTCACCTTCCCGAGCTGCTGGTACGCGCGCTCGGCCGCCCTCAACCGCTTCTCCTGCTCCGCCCGGACGAAGGGCCGGGGCTGGTTGCGCGGGTCCTCGGGGTTTTCCGGCAGCTCCTCGCCCTCGGCGGGCGGCGACGGCGGCACCGGCTGGTGCGGACCGTACTCGGACACCAGGCCCGCGGGCTCGACGCCCAGCTCCTCCAGCGCCTTCGTCTCCAGCTGCTCGATCCGCAACCGCTTCTCGGCCCCGAGCACCTCTCCCCGGTGGACCGAGTCCGTCAGCTTGTCGAGTTCGGCCTTGAGGTCGCGACCCGCGGTCCGCGCGGCGGCCAGCTCCTGCTCCCGCCGCGCCTTGGCGGCGTCAGCGGCGACCCGCTCCCGCTCGGCCCGGCCGAGCGACACCTCGACGTGCGTGAGCAGCTGTCGCGCGCCGACGGCGACGGCCCCGGCGACGGCGGCCTCGTGCCGCAGCCGCGCCCGGCGCTGCTCGGCACGCGCGCGTGCCTCGCGTTCCGCCCGCGCGGCCCGGTCCAGCGAGTCGGCCCGTCCGGCGAGCCCCTTGACCCGCTCCTCGTGCGTACGGACCTGGAGCCGCGCCTCCATCTCCGTCTGCCGCGCGTTCGCCCCGTCGGCGGCGAGCCGGTCCCGCGCGGAGGTGTCGGGCTCCTCCTCGACCGGCATCTCCTCGGCGACGGCCAGCCGCTCGGCCAGCTCCTCCGCCTCCGCCACGGCCCGGTCGAGCGCCTCCTGCGCACGGGCGGCCGCGGCGGCGGACCGCTCGGCCTCCCCGGCGGCACCGCGCGCCTGCCCGGCGAGCCGCCCGAGCTGCTGGGCGACGGCGGACTTCTCCCGGTCGGCGGCCCGCCGCCGCTCCCCCAGCTCCTCGACGGACGCGGCGCACTCCCGGCGCCGCTCCCCCGCGGCACGCTGCGCCTCGGTCAGCATCTCGCACCGCTCCGCCAGCTCCTTCAGCTCGGCGGCGGCCTCGTCGACGGAGGCCCGCACCTCCAGGAGACTGGGCGCTCCGGCGGACCCGCCCTGCGCGAAGTGCGCCCCCAGCAGGTCGCCTTCGGCCGTGACGGCGGTCAGCTCGGGCCGCGCGTGGACGAGATCCTCGGCGTCCTCCAACGTCCCGACGACGACAACGCCCCGCAACAGCCGACGTACGGCGGGCAGCAGCTCGGAGGGGGCACGGACCAGGTCGGCGGCGAAGGGGGCGCCGACCGCGGTGGGCGCCACGGCCCTGGCACGGGCCGCCCCCTCGACGGCAGCCGACGCCACGGCACCGGCGCCCGGGGCTCCCGCCAGGGCCGGCGGGCTGCCCACCGGCCCGGCACCCGGGGACGCCGCCCGACGGGCACCGGCGTCCGGCTCCACACCCCCCGCCGACGCCCCTGCCCCCATGGCCGGCGACCGCCCGCCGTCCACGGGACCGTCGGCGGCCACCGGTCCTGCGGGCGGCGGCTCCTCGGGTGCGCCCGCCAGCAGGAGCGCCGCCCGGCCCGCGTCCTGCTTGCGCAGGAGGCGGATGGCTTCCGCGGCGGCGGACGGAGTGGTGACGGCGAGGGCGTCGGCGGCGGCGCCGAGGGCCGCGGCGAGTGCGACCTCGTGGCCGGGGGTGATGGTGAGGAACTCCGCGGCCGGGCCCAGCAGGCCGGTGAAGCGGTCCCGCGCGTCGAGGAGTGCGCCCGTGCCGTCCTTGCGGCGCAGGCCCATGGCCAGGGTCTCGTGGCGGGCCTGGGTGGCGGCGCGCCGGCGTTCGCCCGCGGTGACGGCCTCGCGGGCGGCGGTCAGGGCGGTCTCGGCCTCGGCGAGGCGCCGCTTGGCCTCGTCGTGCCGCTCGCCCAGTTCCCGGTCGCCCGCGTCCAGCCCGTCTACCTCCGCCTTGAGGGCCTCGTACTCCTCCTGTGCCGTGACCGCCCGCTCCCGCGCCTCGTCGCGGGCGGACGCCAGGCGGCCGATCTCGGCCTGGGCGGACGCGGCGCGCGAGCGGGACGCGTTGACCTGGCCGTGCAACCGGGCGAGCCCCTCACGCCGGTCGGCGATCGCGCGGGCGACGTCCTTCAGCCGCCGCTCCTCGACGGCCAGCTCGCGCTCCAGGTCGGCACGGTGGGAGACGGTGTCGTCGAGGGCGTGCTGGGCCGCCTCGAGGGCGGCCTCCAGTTCCGCCTCCTGTTCGCGGACGCGGGCGGCCTCGCGCTCCAGGTCCTCGGGGTCGCGGCCGCGCCGTTCCTCGGGGGGCGCGGAGGTGGCGCTCTTCACGCGGGCGTCGGCCAGCGAGACCGTCCCGCGGACGCGTTCGGCGAACTGGGACAGCTCGTACCAGGTCTGCTGGGCCCGTTGGAGTCGGGGCGCGAGCCGGCGGACCTCGTCCTCCAGCAAGGCCTCGCGCCGGAGGGCCTTGCGCAGTTCCTGCTCGGCGGCGTCCTTGCGTTCCTTGAGGGCCGCCTCGTCGGCGATCTCCGACCTGAGCGCCTCGCGCAGCCGTACGAGGTCGTCGGCGAGAAGGCGCAGGCGGGCGTCGCGCAGGTCGGCCTGGATGACGGCGGCGCGCCGGGCGACGGCGGCCTGGCGGCCCAACGGCTTCAGCTGTCTGCGCAGCTCGTCGGTCAGGTCCTGCACGCGCGCGAGGTTCGCCCGCATCGCGTCCAGTTTCCGCAGCGCCTTCTCCTTGCGCTTGCGGTGCTTGAGGACGCCCGCGGCCTCCTCGATGAACGCGCGGCGCCCCATGGGGTCGGCGTGCAGTACGGAGTCGAGCTGGCCCTGGCCGACGATGACGTGCATCTCTCGGCCGATGCCGGAGTCGGACAGGAGGTCCTGGATGTCGAGGAGCCGGCAGGTGTCGCCGTTGATCTGGTACTCGCTGCCGCCGTTGCGGAACATGATCCGCGTGATGGTGACCTCGGCGTACTCGATGGGCAGGGCCCCGTCGGAGTTGTCGATGGTGAGCGACACCTCGGCGCGGCCCAGCGGGGGGCGGCCGGTGGTGCCGGCGAAGATGACGTCCTCCATCTTGCCGCCGCGCAACGACTTGGCACCCTGCTCGCCCATGACCCAGCTGAGGGCGTCCACGACGTTGGACTTGCCCGAGCCGTTGGGCCCGACGACGCACGTGATGCCCGGCTCGAACCGGAGTGTGGTCGCGGAGGCGAACGACTTGAACCCTCGCAGGGTCAGGGCCTTGAGGTGCACGCCGCTGGACTCTACCGCCCGTCGATGTCTCACTCCATGAACCCGCGGTTTCACCCATGAACGCGGAGGGCAGACCAGACGTTGACAGCAGGGAAAGGATGCACGGGGGAAACACGAGAAAAGAAAGAAGGGACGCCGAAGCGTCCCTTGCACATTCTGCAGATTTAGCGGTCCGACGCGGTTTCATGAGCCGCCCGACCACTGCGTGTGCTGTTGTGGAGCAGTGCAGCGATCAGGTGAGCGCAGGCTCCGCCTGGTGTGCGTCGATGCTCTCCATGAACCTGTCGTGAGAAGCGGCAGCCGTCAGAGCGTCGTTCTCGGCCTGGATGCGTCCGAGCTCGTTTTCCAGGTCCTGGACTCGCTGCTGGAGCCGTCGCATCTCGGCGAGGAGCCGCGGGTCGGAGCCGCCGACGTAACCGAGAAGCGCCTTTGCCATGATGGATGGTCCTCCACAATGAGTGACCGACCGAAGCGGTGTGGGTCGTGAGGGATTCGCACCCGCGGTGTTGACCGGATCTTGTTTGGTGTTGCCGTTCATCCATGCCAAACAGCTAGGTGCGCGGGGTGCTTTCAGCGTCTCACCAAAATGTTTGACGGTCAACACGATCACGCCCCGTATTGGCGGGCAACCCTGTGCGCGCGGCCTGACACGGCGGCGCTGCGACACCTGCGGGACCCTCGGGGCGTGGCGATCATCCTTGCGTGCGGGGCCTGTCGATGCAAGCGATTCTCGGCAACGACCTGCCGGTTTCTGTTGCGGCCGGGTGCCGGTCGCCGGCCCGTCCGCCTTCGCGCGGCGGCGCCGCGCGCCGGGTCAGCGCACCGCGAAGCCGTCGTAGCCGCCCCGGGGTGTGTCCCATATCTCTGTTACTCCGTCCACGCGTCCGGGCGTGTCGTCGCTCCGCAACCAGTCCAGCAGTCCTTCGCAGCCCGCTCGGGCACCCTCGGCGACCACCTGCACCCGTCCGTCGCCCAAATTGAGAGCAAAACCACTCAGGCCGCCGATCTCCAGCGCCTTCGCCCGCGTGAACCAGCGGAAACCCACGCCCTGGACGTGTCCGCGCACCCAGGCGACCAGCCGTACATCCTCGCTCATGGACGCAACCTAACCAGGCGAAGTCACTCGGGACACTTCCTCCCCCAGCGGCATGCGGTACCGTCCCGACCCAATGAATCTCATATGAAACTCACTCGATCGAGTGAGTCAGGTTGACCATGAGGAGTCACGCGCCGCACCGGCGCCGGTCGACCACGGGGCCCCGCACGCACCAGGAGACGGGGACCCCGCCCGGACCAGTTGGACGAGGAAGGCCAGAACATGGGACGCCACCGACGCTCCGCCGCCGGCCGCGCCACGGCGGCCGGCCACACCGACGGCTCGCACCCGGAAGGCCGCTCGTGGCGGGACGCGTACGGCGGCGACCACCCCACGATGGGCATCGCGCCCTACCTGAACCCGGAGGCGTACGCCGACACGGTCGCCCGGAGCCAGGAGTACCTGTTCGCCCCGGACGACGACCGCACGCGCGCCGCCGACGACACCGCGGTCCTCGCCCCGGACCGCTTCGGGTCCGACCGCTTCGCGTCCGACGGCTTCACGCCGGGCGGCGGATCACCGCACGGCGGCTCGCCGCGCGTCGGTGGCGGCCGGGGCGGCGCGGGCCGCCGTCGCAAGCGGAAGGCCGTGACGCCGGTCAGGACCGGTCTGCTCGGGATGTCCGCGGCGGTCGCTCTCGGCACGGTCGCGGTGGCCACGGGCGTGGTGCCCGGCCTCGACAACTACCAGCTGGGCGGCGGCGCCGGCGACCGGGTCCAGGCCGCCGACTCCCCCACCAACTCGGCCTCCGAGCAGGGCGGCACCTCCGGCTCCGCCGAGACCGACCGCGACCGTACGTCGACCAGCCGCGACGCCGGCCGTTCCACCTCGCCCTCGGCCTCCGCCCCGACCTCGGCCTCCGCCTCGCCCTCCCCGTCGGCCTCGACCGCGTCGCCGAGCGCGTCGGCGACCACCGAGAAGCCGAAGGCCACCCCCACGAAGGAGCCGAAGAGGACCCCGTCCAGGGCGGCCACGAAGGCGCCGGCGAAGTCCCAGGCGCCGGTGGCGGTCTCGGCGGAGGTCCAGGCCGCGGCCGAGGTGTTGCAACTCGTCAACGAGGAGCGCGCCAAGGTCGGCTGTAGTGCCGTCTCCGCGAACAGCTCGCTCGCCGATCTCGCCCAGAGGTTCAGCGAGGACATGGCGGCCCGCGGCTTCTTCGACCACACCGACCCGGACGGTGCGACCCCGTGGGACCGCGCCGGCAAGGCCGGCATATCCGACCTCGGCGGCGAGAACATAGCCCGCGGCCAGGCCGACGCGGCGGCGGTGATGGAGGCCTGGATGAACAGCCCCGGTCACCGCGCCAACATTCTGAACTGCGACTTCAAGACCCTGGGCGTCGGAGTGCACCTCGGTTCCGGCGGTCCGTGGTGGACGCAGGACTTCGGCTACTAGCAGTGGTGCCCGGCGCCGGGATCCGGCGGCCTGATACGGACGAAGGTCCCTAGGCGGCCAAGGCGGCGCGGCCCGCGGCGAGGATCTTCGCGGTCTCCGTGACCCGGCGGCCCAGGTGATCCGCCGTGGCGATGTCCGCCTTGTGGACGGCGTCGGGACCCTCGTCGACGTTGGTCTGGGCGGCCGCGCCGAGGAAGACGCCGAGGCGGTTGAGGTCGGTCTCGGAGCCCGTGCTGCTGTTCCAGCCGGGGAGGAGGCCCAGGTTGACCCAGTGCATGCCGAGCTGTGCGGCCAGGATCTGGAAGAACTGCAAAGTGTGCAGCTTGTCGCCGCTCTTGGAACCGGAGTTGGTGAAGCCCGCGGCCAGCTTGTCCTTCCAGTCCTGGGTGGCCCAGCGGGCGGAGGTCGCCTCGGCGAAGGTGTGGAAGGCGGCCGACGCGGTGCCCATGTAGGTGGGCGAGCCGAACACGATCGCGTCCGACCGGTCGAGCACCGCCCACTGCTCCTCGGTGATCTCGTCGACCTTGATCAGGTGCACCTCGGCACCGGCCTGCACGGCGCCGGAGCGGACTGCCTCCGCGATGACGGCGGTGTGGCCGTAGCCGGAGTGGTAGGCGATGGAGACAACGGGGGTGGTCACGTGCGTACTCCTCAGGACAGGAAAGGGGAGTCGACGAAAGCGGGTAAGCAGCTCATCGCCGATGACGAAAGGAAAGCACTAACCAAGGGTTAGTGCAACCTGCCGGTTAGCGCTGCGTTCGAGTACGCTTGAGTCATGACCGGCATTCAGGAGCGCACCCCGGAGCAGGATCTCCCGTACAACGTGTTCGCCAAGGCCTGTCCCTCGCGCGGCACGCTGGAGCATGTGACGGGACGCTGGGGCGCTCTCACCCTGGGAGCCCTGCACCAGGGTTCGCTGCGCTTCAACGAACTGCGCCGGCGCATCGACGGCGTCAGCGAGAAGATGCTCTCCCAGACGCTGCACGCCCTGGAGCGTGACGGCCTGGTGCACCGCGAGGCACAGCCGACCAACCCGCCCCGCGTGGACTACGAACTGACCCCCCTCGGCCACGAGGTCGCCGAGCGGCTCCTCGGCCTGATCCACCTGGTGGAGGGACGGATGGACGAGGTGCTGGCCTCCCGCGGGCGCTACGACGAGACGCGCGGCGGCCTCTGACACTTCGGGCAGAAGTAGCTGGACCGGTTCATCCAGGGACGTCGGCGCATCGGTGTGCCGCAGCGCCTGCACGGCAGCCCCTCACGTCCGTAGGCGTCCAGTGACCGGTCGAAATAGCCCGACTCGCCGTTGACGTTGACGTACAGGCTGTCGAAGCTGGTGCCGCCGACGGCGAGGGCCGCGTTCATCACGTCCCGGATGTGGCCGAGCAGTTCGAGGGTGCGCGGGCGGGTGAAGCCGGCCGTGGGGCGGTCGTAGTGGAGGCGGGAGCGCCAGAGCGCCTCGTCGGCGTAGATGTTGCCGACGCCGCTGATCAGCGACTGGTCGAGCAGGGCTCGTTTGACCGTGCTGCGCTTGCGCCGAAGGGCCTGGTGGAAGGCCTCGTCGTCGAACAGCGGGTCGAGGGGGTCGCGGGCGATGTGCGCGATGACGTCGGGCAGCCCGTCGGGGGTGGTGTCGTGCAGCGACAGGCCGCCGAAGGTGCGCTGGTCGACGAAGCGCAGCTCGGTGGCGCCGGCAGCGAGTGGGTCGCCTCCCGTCGGAGCCGAGCCGAGCGTGGGGGAGGCCGGAGTCAGCGCGTCGGCGAAGCGGACCCGGATGCGCAGATGCTTCTCGTCGGGTGCCCCCTGCGGTCGCACCAGGAGCTGACCGCTCATGCCGAGGTGCGCCAGGATCGCCTGCGGGGTGTCCTCCAGCGGCAGCCACAGATACTTGCCGCGGCGGCTCGGGGCACCGATCCGGTGGCCCTCGAGGCGGTGCGTGAAGTCGTCGGCGCCGGCCACATGTCGTCGTACGGCACGCGGGTGCAGCACTTCGGCCTCGGCGACCGTGCGATGGGCGACCCACCGCTCCAGGCCGCGCCGGACGACCTCGACCTCGGGCAACTCGGGCATGAGGACCCGTCACTCCCTCTGGGTACGGCCCGAGCGCCCGCCCCTGTGGCGGGGCGGGCGCTCGGTGCACGTGGTGCTGTCACTCCTGCGTGGCAGTCCTGGCGGGTGGGGCCAGTACTGTCACGCGGAGGCGGATTCCTGCTCCGCGGGGCCGTCCGCGGGCACGACGGCCCGAGCCGAGGCCCGCGCTTCAGCCTGGGCGCGCTCGTCCGCCGCGGTCCGGATGGACCGCCACGCGGACTCGGCGGCCTGCTGCTCCGCCTCCTTCTTGCTGCGGCCGGTGCCGGTGCCGTACGAGACGCCTCCGACGCGGGCGGCAGCAGTGAAGGTCTTCTCGTGATCGGGGCCGGTCTCCGTGACCAGGTACTCGGGCACACCGAGCCCTTCGGTCGCGGTCAGCTCCTGGAGACTGGTCTTCCAGTCCAGGCCCGCTCCGAGGTTAGAGGACTTCTCGATCAGCGGGTCGAACAGGCGGTGCACCAGTTCGGAGGCCGCGTCGAGGCCCTGGTCGAGATAGACCGCGCCGATCACCGCTTCAAGGGTGTCGGCGAGGATGGACGCCTTGTCCCGGCCGCCCGTGCCCTCTTCGCCCCGGCCGAGCCGGATGAAGGAGCCCAGGTCGAGGCCACGACCGACCTCCGCCAGCGCACGCGAGTTGACCACCGCGGCCCGCAACTTGGCCAGTTGGCCTTCGGGCAGGTCGGGGTGGGTGCGGTACAGCGTGTCCGTGACGACGAGGCCGAGCACGGAGTCCCCGAGGAACTCCAGCCGCTCGTTCGTCGGCAGGCCGCCGTTCTCGTATGCGTAGGAACGGTGGGTCAGCGCACGCACCAGAAGGGCGGACTCGAGCTGATAGCCGAGCCGCCCTTCCAGAAGCGTGTGGGACGAGGCCGTGTTGTCCGCCTTTTTCTTGGCGACTGAATCCGCCTTGGCGTCAGACATGGAGCCTCTCACCGGCCGCTCAGACCTCGAGGACCTGGCGCTTGTTGTAGGTGCCGCAAGACGGGCACGCGATGTGCTGCAGCTTGGGCTCGTGGCAGCGCTCGCACGCAACCAGGGTGGGGACCGCAGCCTTCCACTGCGACCGGCGGTGGCGCGTGTTGCTGCGCGACATCTTCCGCTTCGGAACAGCCACGGCTACTTCTCCTGCTTCTCGTTGGCGCGCGCCGATCGAGGCGCTTCGCCACTCATCTCGTCCTTCTCGCCGTCTTCGAGTGAACCGGCGAGTCCCTGCAGTGCCGCCCAACGGATGTCGACGGCGTCATGGTGGTGGTCCGGGTCGTCCGCAAGGCGTGCTCCGCACTCGGCACACAATCCTGGGCAGTCGTCCTGGCACACCGGCTGCATCGGCAGTGCGAGCACCACCGCATCACGCAGCACAGGCTCGAGGTCGAACAAGCCGTCCTCGAGAAAGAGCCTGTCCTCGTCTTCCTCGGCGTCGTCGGCCGGCTCCGCCTTCACGCGGCCCCGGTCGTCGGCGTCAGGGTACGAGAACATCTCCTGGAAATCCGCTTCGAGCTCCAGCTCGACCGGCTCCAGACACCTTACGCACTCCCCCTCGGCCTGTGCACGGGCGGTGCCTGTGACAAGCACTCCGTCCATGACCGACTCGAGTCGCAGTTCCAGCTTCACCGGGGCACCTTCCGGCACTCCGATGACCCCCTGGATCCCGAGATCCGCGGGGGCTTCGATCTCACGGGACAGGCGCTGCAGCGCGCCAGGACGCCGCCCCAGCTCGTGTGTGTCGAACACGAGAGGGTTGCGGTGGTCGAGGCGGGCGTTCAGGGCCATTCCTGCTTTCGATCTTCCGTGCTGAGGGGGCCGCCGCCCTCAGGTGTTGCGGGCAGCAGCGATCGCGGACCTACACGCGACCGAAGAGCCAGGATACTGGAGCATTGCCTCACAGCCCAATCCGGTGTCCGCGACCCCGCTGCGGACCGCGGCTCCTACAGGCCGCGGCCCTGTTCGTAGGCGCGCAGTTGCTCGGCACTGATCATGCCTGTGTCGAACAGACTGGTCTCGTCGAGGGCGTACTCCTGCTGCTCCTGCTGGGGCGCCTGGGGCTGCTGCTGGACGGCCTGCTGCGGGTCGTACGGCGCCTGCTGGGTGTCGTAGCCCTGGTAGGGGGCGTACGGATCGGCCTGCTGGTAGCCGTAGGCGTCCTGCTGCCGGTCGTAGCCCTGCTGCTGGTAGCCGTACGGGTCCGCTTGCTGCTGGTAGGCATAGGCCTCCTGCGGCTGCTCGTACGAGCGCTGCGGGGGCTGCTCGGCCGCGGTCTCCTGCTCCGTGAGGGCGGCGAGGTCGGCGAGGTAGTCGGCGTCGGAGGAGTGCTGGAAGGTCGTGTCGTCGTCGGCGAGGGCGCCGAGGTCGTCGCTGGCGATCCGGCCGTGCAACTTCTGCCGGCCGCGGCCCACGGCGTCCAGGGTTTTGGCCAGGACCGCCTCGAAGGCGCCCAGCTTGACGTCGACGTAGGCGTCGGCGTCGCGGCGCAGGGTCTCGGGGTCGTGGCTGCGCTGGGGGGCGTCCTCGTCCTCGTGGCCCCGCTCGTCCACGCCCGGCCCGGTTCCGAGGAGCTTCTCGCGGCCGCGGCCGACGGAACCGAGGGTCTTGGTGAGGACGACCTCGAAGTTGGCGAGCTTGGAGTCGACGTAGTCGTCGGCCTCGGCGCGGATGTCCTCGGCCTCCTTGCGAGCCTCGGCGAGGATGCGGTCGGCCTCGGCCTGGGAGCGGCGGGCGATCTCGGTGTCGGAGATCAGGGAGCCGCGCTCGGCGTGCGCGGTGGAGATGATCCGCTCGGCCTCCTGGCGGGCCTGCTCGACCATCTGCTCGCGTCCGCCGATCAGCTCGCGGGCCTGGGCGAGGGAGTCGGGCAGGGCCGCGCGCACCTCTTCGAGCATGGCGAGCAGTTCCGCGCGGTTGACCACGCACGAGGCCGACATCGGCATCGACCGGGCACTGGAGACCGTGGTGACGATCTCGTCGAGCTTCTTCTGCACGTCCACCGGTTGCTCGCCACTTCCTGCTGCTGTGTTGGAGACGGACGCAACGACTGTACGGCCATGAGGTGTCCGCCGGACACCGAGTGACGGGACGTCAGGTTCCCGGTCCTCGCGCAGGTGTTCAGTCAGTCCTTGCGCAGGCGCTCGGTGAGTGCTTCGAGGACGGGCGGCGGGACCAGGTGGGACACGTCGCCACCCCAGGTCGCGACCTCCTTGACCAGGGAGGACGACAGGAAGCTGTAGGTGGGGTTGGTGGGGACGAACAGCGTCTCGACACCGGAGAGGCCGTTGTTCATCTGGGCCATCTGCAACTCGTAGTCGAAGTCGCTGACCGCGCGCAGGCCCTTGACGATGGCCGGGATCTCGCGCTGCTTGCAGAAGTCGACGAGGAGGCCGTGGAAGGCCTCGACACGGACGTTTCCGTACTCGGCGGTCACCTGGCGGATCAGGTCGATCCGCTCGTCGATCTCGAACAGGCCCTTCTTGGACTTGTTGATCATCACCGCGACGTAGACCTCGTCGTACAGACGGGAGGCGCGGGAAATGATGTCGAGATGTCCGTTGGTGATCGGGTCGAACGACCCGGGACAGACGGCGCGGCGCACTTGAGATCCCTCGCTCTCCGGTCCGGTCATCGTGCGTCTTCGCACGTAGAGGCGGCGCGACCGTACCAAAACGTTCCCTCGCCGTAGCGACGGGACCGGATCGCTTCGAAGCCGTCCGGCCAGTCGAAGACGCCGCCTCTGGTGCTGCGCTCCACGGTGACGAGGGCTTCCTCCGCGAGCCACCCCTCCGAGCGGAGTGTGAGCAGGATCTCCCGAAGATCGTCGTCCGTGACGGCGTACGGGGGGTCGAGGAAGACGAGGTCGTACGGCTCGGCCGGCGGCGTCTGGACGATCTGCCGGGCCTTGCCGGCCCGGACCTCCGCGCCGGGCAGGCCGAGGGTCCTCACGTTCTCCCGGATCGTGCGGGCCGCTCGGGCGTCGGCCTCGACGAGCAGGGTGTGGCCCGCGCCGCGGGAGAGGGCCTCCAGCCCTACGGCGCCGGAGCCGGCGTACAGGTCGAGGACGCGTTCGCCGTCGAGGGGGGCGCCGCCCAGCAAGGACTGCCAGGTGGAGAAGAGAGCCTCGCGTGCGCGGTCGGAAGTGGGGCGGGTGCCGGTCCCTGGCGGGACGGCCAGGCGACGTCCGCCGGCCTTGCCGGCGATCACGCGGGTCATCTTCGGTCCTAGGTTGTGAGCGTGTTTGGGTTCATTGTGGCTGGTCGCGCGGTTCCCCGCGCCTCCGAGGTCGATCCGGCTCAGCCCTTTTCCAGGTACTGCTCCCGCTCCGCGTCCAGGAGGGCGTCCAGGGCTGTGCGCAGGCCCGGGTAGGCGGCCAGCTCCGGGTCGGAGGCGACCACCTGTGCCGCCTCCTGCCTCGCCTCGGCGATGACCTCCTCGTCCTCGATGACGGCGAGGACGCGCAGGCTGGAGCGGGCCCCGGACTGGGCCTGGCCCAGGACATCGCCCTCGCGGCGCTGTTCGAGGTCGATGCGGGACAGCTCGAAGCCGTCGAGCGTGGTGGCGACCGCGTGGAGGCGCTGGCGGGCCGGGCTGGCCTCGGGCATCTCGGTGACGAGGAGACAGAGTCCGGGGGCCGAGCCGCGGCCGACCCGCCCGCGCAGCTGGTGCAGCTGGGAGACGCCGAAGCGATCGGCATCCATGATCACCATCGCGGTGGCGTTCGGCACGTTGACCCCGACCTCGATGACGGTCGTGGCCACGAGGACGTCGGTGTCGCCGGCGGCGAAGCGCCGCATGACGGCGTCCTTGTCGTCGGGAGGCATACGGCCGTGCAGCACCTCGACCTCGAGCCCCTGGAGCGGGCCCTTGGCGAGCTGGTCGGCCACCTCCAGGACGGCGAGCGGCGGGCGCTTCTCGGCCTCGTCCTCCGGGGTCTTCTTCCTGGCCTTGCCGGGGGCGTCCTCCTCGTCGCCGATGCGGGGACAGACCACGTACGCCTGATGGCCGGCCTCGACCTCCTCGCGGACCCGCTCCCAGGCGCGGGCCAGGAAGTGCGGTTTGTCGGCGGCGGGGACGACATGGCTGGCGATGGGGGAACGTCCGGCCGGGAGCTCGTCCAGGACGGAGGTCTCCAGGTCGCCGAAGACCGTCATGGCGACCGTGCGCGGGATGGGCGTGGCGGTCATGACGAGCAGGTGCGGAGGCTGCTTGCCCTTGCCGCGCAGGGCGTCCCGCTGCTCGACGCCGAACCGGTGCTGTTCGTCGACCACGACCAGCCCCAGATCGTGGAACTGCACCTTGTCCTCGATCAGCGCGTGGGTGCCGATGACGATGCCGGCCTCGCCGGTGACGAGGTCGAGCAGAGCCTGGCGCCGTCCCGCGGCCCCCATCGAGCCGGTGAGGAGCACGACCTTGGTGGCGTTCTCGACTCCGCCGAGCATCCCGCCCTCGGCCAGCTCCCCCATCATCTCCACCACGGAGCGGTGGTGCTGCTGGGCGAGGACCTCGGTGGGCGCGAGCATGGCGGCCTGCCCGCCGGCGTCGACGACGGCGAGCATGGCGCGCAGGGCCACCATGGTGTTGTGCGTGACCGTGAAGTTGTCGGTGACGTAGGCCCGGCTCGGGTGAGCGACGCTGATGCACTTCACCGGCTTGCGTCCGACGTACTCGACGGCGCGGATCCCGCGTCGGAAGGTGTCGTCCTTCGGACGCGGGCGTACGCGGTTCGCCTTGCGGGTCAGCCGGAACGGTGGGTGGTGCTCGGGCAGGGACACCGAGACGTCGAAGGCGGCTCGCGTCGGCAGGACCCTCGCTCGGCCGCCCAGTGAGCGCACGATCCATGCGACGTCGTCCGCGAGCCTTTCCGACGCCGAGCGGAGGGAGACGCTCATGCCATCGGGGTGGACGGTGCCGTCCGTGTCCAGCAGCCCTTGCAGCAGGGCGAGACGGTTCTTGACCGAGGTGTTCTTGAACTCGTCCGGGACGAACTTGGCGTGCGAGGTCCGGTCCCACAGGTGCAGCTCACGCAGGGCCTGGATCACGGGATTCCGCGCGCCCGCGGCCCGCGTCGTCAGCTCGATCGTGCAGTCGCGGCCAGAGCCCTCCACGGGCACCGGTCGGCACTCGGGGGCCACGGCCGCCGTCACGGCATCGCGGAGCTCGGGGTCGATCGCGGACAGCCGGAGGTCGTGGCGGAACGAGCCGTCCCCCAGCAGCAGGCCGAGCAGGTAGGGATCCAGTGGCAGTCCCGAGTCGTCGCCGAGGTCGACCGGTGTCGCCGCCGGGATGCACCACTTGGAGGATCCGTCGGGCGTGAACGTGTCCAGGCGGATCTCGCGGGTCGTCATGACCTTGGCAGCTTGTCCATGATGCCGGCCGTGGCTCGTACCGACGATCCAGAGGTGTTCGTCGTCGCATTCGACGGAGCTGCCGTCGCACAGAACGAGGCGCCAGACGTCTCGCTCCCCTTGTGGGAACACACCGTCGATCACCGCGATCTCGCCGTCCGGCACGACGATCTCGTCGCCCACCTCCATATCCCCCATGCGGCGGAAACCGGCGGGCGTGAGCACGAGTGAGTCGAGTGGCTGGGCCTTGCCCGAGCCGACCTCCCCCTGGAGCAGGCGGTGCATCGGGTGGTTCGTCGCCAGGTCGTCGAAGATCTCCTTCGAGACCTTCCGCTGGCCCTCGGTGAGGGTGAAGGGGAGGCGGTCGTCGAAGGCGGACAGCAGGCCATCCGGGGCGGGCTCGCGGGGGACGGCCGGGAGTTGGGCGTCCGCGTGGCGGCGGCGGGCCAGGGCGACCTGGAGGACGAAGGCCTCGTCCCACTTCAGGCGGGCGCGGGCGTCGTCGACATCGGCCTTGGTGTGCGGGCGGTGGATCTTGAGGAGGGCTTCGGGGAGGGCGAGCAGGCCGCGCCCCTCGCGCAGGGAGTCCGGGAGCGGGTCGACGGCTTCCAGGGCACTGGGCAGGACCGTCTGGATCGCCTTGCCGATCTTCCAGGACTCGAGCTTGGCGGTGGCCGGATAGATCGGGATGAGGGCTCCGGCCCAGGTCTCGACGGTTTCGTCGGTGTCGCCGCGCAGCAGTTCGTACGCCGGATGGGCCAGCTGGAGGCGACGGTTGAAGAGGGACACCTTGCCGGAGAACATCGCGCGGGTGCCCGGCAGGAGTTCCTTGTGGGGCTTGTGCACGCCGTTGCCGAAGAAGACCAGCTGGAGGCGGCCGCTGCCGTCCGTGATGGTGACCTCGAGCCGCTGGCCCTTGCCGCGGGGGGCCTTGGACGAGGCGAAGGTGTGCAGACGGGCGTCGGCGACCTGGGCGACCACGGTGACGTGCTCGTCCATCGGGAGGTCGGCGAGGTGCGTGAGCTGGCCACGCTCCTCGTATCTGCGCGGGTAATGGTGCAGGAGGTCGCCGACGGTGTGCAGGCCGAGGTGCTCGGCCATCACCTTCGCGGTCGGTGGGCCAAGCACCTTTTTGAGCGGTTCTTCGAGCGCGGGCACGGATCCATTGCACACCACCCCACTGACATCGCCGTATACGTGTCCCGAAACCCCTGGTCAGGTGGGTCGTTCGGGCTCTAGGATGACGCGCTCCGGCCATCCCCCGCGGTCACCGCCCCACCGGGACCGCCCGACCCCGCGCCGTCGACCCTCCCCAAGCCACGGCGCAGCAGCGATGGACTCCCAGACCTCACCGTCATCCCAGGCATCCCCGTCACCTCACACCTTCCAGGTCGACCTGCGCGGTCTCGTGGACCTGCTGTCCCACCACCTCTACTCCAGTCCCAGGGTCTATCTGCGCGAGCTGCTCCAGAACGCCGTGGACGCCATCACCGCCCGGCGGGCGGAGGAGCCCGGAGCCCCGGCACGGGTGCGGCTGTTCGCCGTGGACGGGGAGCTGCGGGTGGAGGACTCCGGTGTCGGACTCACCGAGTCCGACGTGCACAGCCTGCTGGCCACCATCGGACGCAGCTCCAAGCGGGCGGACGGGCTCCAGGAGGCCCGCTCCGACTTCCTCGGGCAGTTCGGCATCGGACTGCTGGCCTGCTTCGTGGTCGCCGAGCGCATCCGGGTGGTCAGCCGCAGTTCCCGTACGCCCGGTGCGCCCCCGGTGGAGTGGACGGCCCGCGACGACGGTTCGTACACCGTGCGGACGCTGCCCCACGAGGAGCGCCCCGAGCCGGGCACGACCGTGCACCTGGTGGCGCGGGCCGGTGCCGCGGAGTGGCTCACCGAGCAGCGGGTTCTTCAGCTGGCGCGCGACTTCGGCTCGCTGCTGCCGTACGACGTCAAGGTAGGCGGGGAGGCGGTCACCGATCTGCCGGCGCCCTGGGACCGGCCGTACGCCTCACCCGCGAACCGGCGGGTGGCGCTGGCCCGGCACTGTCACGAGCTGTTCGGGTTCACGCCGTTGGACTCGATCGAGCTGAACGTGCCGCTCGCGGGGATCCGCGGAGTGGCGTACGTGCTGCCGGCCGCGGTCAGTCCGGCCCAGCGGGCGGGTCACCGCGTGCACCTCAAGGGCATGTTGCTGACGGAACGGGCCGAACAGCTGTTGCCCGACTGGGCGTTCTTCGTGCGCTGTGTCCTGGACACCGACAGTCTGCGGCCCACGGCCTCGCGCGAGTCGCTGTACGAGGACGAGACGCTCGCGGCCGTACGGGAGGCGCTGGGCGAGCGGATACGGGCGTGGCTGACGGGGCTGGCCGCCGGGGATCCGGGGCGGCTGGCGGCGTTCCTCGCCGTGCACCACCTGGGGGTGAAGTCCCTGGCGCGGCACGACGCGGAGATGCTGCGGACGATGCTGCCGTGGCTGCCGTTCGAGACGACGGACGGGCGGCTGTCGCTGGAGGAGTTCGCGCAGCGGCATCCGGTGGTGCACTTCACGCGGACCGTGGAGGAGTACCGGCAGGTCGCGCCGATCGCGTCCGCGCAGGGTGTCGGTGTGATCAACGGCGGTTACACGTACGACACGGAGCTGGTGGAGGCGCTGCCGTCGGTGCGGCCGGGCACGGTGGTCGCCGAGCTGGACGCGGACACCGTGACCGCGCACCTGGACGCCGTGGACGCGGCTGAGGAGCTGGCGCTGTCGGGTTTCCTGGCGGCCGCGCGGGCGAAGCTCGATCCACTGGGCTGTGACGTCGTCCTGCGCTCCTTCCACCCGCTGTCGGTGCCCGCGCTGCACCTGGACGACCGGGCGGCCCGGCACGAGCAGGCTCGGGCGGACGCCGAGTCGCAGGCCGACGACCTGTGGGCGGGCATCCTGGGCTCGCTGCGCGGCAGCGCCCCGCGCGCGCGTCTGGTGCTCAATCACCTCAACCCGCTGATCCGGCGGATCAGTTCCCTGCGGGACGCCGAGCTGATCGGCACCGCCACGGAGTCGCTGTACGGGCAGGCGCTGCTGATGGCGCAGCGGCCGCTGCGGCCGGCGGACTCCGCGCTCCTGAACCGGGCGTTCATCGGCCTGCTGGAGTGGGCCACGCACGGGGAAGCCACACCTGAGGAGGACGGCCGGCGATGACCGCGATCACGGACTTCGACTCCCTGCGCCGGGCGATGGCGGACAACGGCGAGCAGCCGGAGGGCCCGGCCCGCAACGCGCGCGCGGAGCTGCTGCTCGCCGAGGCCGAGAAGCTGAACATCCCGCTGGCCGTGATCGAGGCGCTCGGACACCAGCTGAAGGTCTACAACTACAGCTCCGAGAAGGACAAGATGTTCGTCCCGTTCGCGCGCCTGCTGCGCATGTGGGACGAACGGCCCGAGGACTTCGACGCGCACGAGACGCACGCGCTGCACTGGGTGTTCAAGTGGATGTCGGCCGGCATGCTCGACCAGCCGCACGTTCCGCTGGCGTCGGTGGAGAAGTGGCTCGGCGAGATGGAGCACCGGTACCGGCTCGCCGGGCACTCCGAGCGGGCCGTGCGCAGCGCCGAGTTCAGTGTGGCCGCGCATGTCGGGGACGAGGAACGGGCCGAGCGGGCGTTCGCCGCCTGGCTGGCCGCGGACCGCGACAGCATGGCCGACTGTCACGCGTGCGAGCTGCACGGCCAGGGCTGGTGGCGGGCGGAGCGGGGCCGGGACGCCGAGGCCCTGGAGCTGTGGGCGCCCGTGCTGGAGGGGTCGTACACGTGCGCGCACGAGCCGCACACCGTGCTCGCGTCGTCCTTGCTGCCGCTGCTGCGACTGGGCCGCCCGGAGGAGGCGCGCGCCCATCACCTGCGCGGCTTCCGGCTGGTGCGGGCCATGGAGAGCATGCGGGGCGCCTACGCCGACCATGTGGAGTTCTGCGCGCTGACCGGCAACGAGGCGCGGGGCCTGGAGCTGCTCGCGGAGCGCCCGGCGTACTTCACGGACGAGGGGCAGCCGCGCAGCAAGCTCGACTTCCTGAGCGTGGTCGTGCTGCTCATGGAGCGGCTGTCCGCGCTGGGCCTGGGCGGGCAGCGGGTGCCCGGGCCGGCCGGGCGGGCCTGGACGGCGGCGGACCTCGCGGTCCACGCGCGCGGGGAGGCGCTCGCGCTGGCCGCGCGCTTCGACGAGCGCAACGGCACGTCGCACATCAGTGAGCGGGCCCGCGCGCGGATGGTGCGGGAGCCGCTGGTGGAGCGGCTGCCGCTGGGCGTGCGCGCGGTGCGGCCGGCGGCCCCCGCGGTCGCTCCCCCGGCTGCGGCAACGGCCGCGGCGGAGGCGGACGCGCCGGATCTGCCCGCGCTGCTCGCGCGGGCGCGGCGGCTGTCGGACACGTTGCAGCCGCATGCCGTGGAGGCGTGGGCGGCCGTGGCGGCGGCCGCGGAGGGGGCCGAGCTGGGCCCGCGCGACCGCGCGGAGATCGCGGACCACCGGGCGATGGGGCTGGGTCCGGAGGGTGCCGAAACGTTCGAGCTGGCGGCCGGCCTGTACGCGGAGGCGGGCGACCCCGGTGAGGCTCTGGCGGCACGCACGCGCGCGGCCTACGTCCGCGCCCTCACCGGAGAGATCGACGAGGCGCTCACCGAGGTCGCCGAGCCGTACGACCGGGTTCTCGCGCTGTACGCCGAGGGCGGCACGGAGGTGCGGCAGGCGGCGGGCGTCCTCATGGGCCGCGCGCGGATACTGATGCGGCGCATCCACGAGGCCGACGGGCCCGTCGCCGAGCAGGTGCTCACGGAGGCCGAGGCGGCCGTACGGGAGCTGCTCGCGCTCGTCGAGGGGCGGGCCGGGGACGACGTACGGCTCGTCGCGCGGGTCGCCGAGGGCCACGCGATGCTGGCGGAGCTGACGGTCAGGTCGGGGGACACCGAGGGGGGCGCGGAGCTGTTCGCGCGGGCCGCCGGGGAGTTCGTCGGGGCGGGGCTGCCCTGGTTCGCCGTGGAGTACGAGGCCAGGCTGGCCGCTCTCGCTCATCACCTGGGCGACATGGTGGGGGCGGAGCGGGCGTTGCGGGCGGCTCTGGAGCACGGTGGCGGTCATCTGGAGCCGGTGGGCCGCGCGCAGCTGCACCTCCAGCTCGCCGAGGTCGTCGCGGGCCGGGAACAGGTGGAGGAGGCCGCCGAGCACGCCCTGGAGGCGGCGCACTGGGCGGACGAGGCGGGCGAGGGCCCGACGTTCGGCGCGTGGGCGCGGCACCAGCTGGGCGGGTTCCTGGTGCGGCGGGGCCGGTGGGCGGAGGCCGCGGAGGTGCTGGAGTCGGCGCTGGCGGACCTGACCGCGCAGACGCATGGCGACGGGGCGGTCGTCCAGACGCAATGGTGGCTCGGCGACTGCCTGAGCGAGCTGGGCGAGCACCGGGCCGCCGCCGAACGCCGGTTGCAGGCCGCCGAGATCGCCCGGCACTGGCCCGAACAGCACGACCACGCGACGCTCGCGCACCTGGCCGCCGAGTCCCTCGGCCAGGCCGGGCTGCACGCCGACGCGGACCGGGCGTACGCGCGCGCGGGCGAGCTGTGGCGCTCTCTGGGCAATGTCCACGGGCTGGTGCGGTCCTTGCGCGCGCGGGCGTGGCTCGCGTTGCGCACCGAGGACGGCACGGACGCGGCGCGGCAGCTGATGGCGGGCGCCGTCGAGGAGTGCGCCGACGCGCTGGAGGTCGCGGACGACGAGGAGACGCGCCTGCGGCTGGTCTTCGAACTCGGTCACAGCCACCGTCAGTTCGGCGACCTCCTGGCCCGCTCGGCCGCCGAGGACGCCGACGACGACTCGATCCGTTCCGCCATGGAGGAGGCGCTGTCCCAGATGTCGGAGGCGGTCGCGGTGTTCGTCTCCCTCGGGGACGCCGCCCTGCCGCCGCGCACCGGCGCCGAGCTGGCCGCGGGCTGGCTGGAGGCCGACCTGGGCCGTCCCGCGGAGGCGGCCGCACGCGCGCGTGCGGTGCTCGGGGCGTACGCGGACGCGGAGACCGACCCCGACTTCGAGGGCGGGGACGAGGGGACCGCGCGGGCGCGGCGGGCGGAGGCGGAGCAGCTGCTCCAGGCGGCGCAGGAGACGGCCGCGGGGCAGGAGGAGCGCTGACGGGCGGCGCTCACCGCGTCCGGCCGCTCGTCACTCCACGCCGATCAGCAGCAGCGCGCCTTGCCGTCCCCCGTGGTACACCACCGTGTCGACGGCGAGGTACGCCTGCCGCACCCGCGCCTCCAGGCGTTCGGCGACGTCTTCGGGAGCCTGGTCGCCGAGGACGAGGGTGACGAGTTCGCCGCCTGCCGCCAGCATGCGGTCCAGGACGGTCTCGGCGGTGGCGGTGACGTCGGCGCCGATGACGGCCACGTCGCCGTCGACGAGGCCGAGGACGTCACCGGCCTGGCAGATGCCGGCCATGGTCCACGACTGGTGTTCGGCGACGGTGACCTCGGCGTAGCGGGTGGCGCCGGCCGCCGAGGTCATCGAGACGACGTCCTCGTCGAAGCGGCGGTCCGGTTGGTGCACGGCCAGCGCGGCGATCCCCTGGACCGCGGAACGGGTCGGGATGAGGGCCACCCGGATGCCTTCCGCGCGGGCCTGCTCGGCCGCTGCGGCAGCGGTGTGACGCAGGTCCGCGTCGTTGGGCAGCAGCACGACCTCGCGCGCGTGGGCCCGCCGCACGGCCTGGACCAGCTCGCCGCTGGCGGGCGGCTCTCCGGGGCGCGCGAGCACGGCGGTCGCGCCGGCCTCGGCGTACAGACCGGCCAGTCCCTCGCCGGGTACGACGGCGACGACCGCCCGCTGGACGCGCTCCCGAGGCGGACGCTCGCCCCCGCGCGCGTGCACGTCGTCGGCGCCGAAGTGCGTGATACGGATCCGGTACGGCCGGCCGGCCTCGACGCCCGCCTCCACGGCGGCGCCGGCGTCGTCCACGTGCACATGCACGTTCCACAGCCCGTCGCCGCCGACCACGACGAGCGAGTCCCCCAGCGCGTCGAGCCGCCGCCGCAGCCGGTCGACGGCCACGTCCTCGGCCTCCAGCAGGTAGATCACCTCGAAGGCCGGACCGTCGCTCTCGGTGTCGTCGTCCGCACAGGAGTCCGCACGTGTGCGGACCACGGTGACCTCGGCGTCCGCCGGGACGCCCACCCGCCCGCCGAAGGAGTCGCGGCCACGCCCCTCGAAGACCGGCGTCTCCCCCGTGAACGTCTCCACCAGCGCGGCGAGCACCGCCACCAGCCCCCGCCCGCCCGCGTCCACCACCCCGGCACGCTCCAGGACGGCCAGCTGCCCCGGCGTCGCGGCGAGCGCCGCGCACGCACCCCGGTAGGCGGCCTTCGCGACCGTCCCACAGTCCCCCTCGGCCCCCGCGGCCGCGTCGGCGGCGGCCGAGGCGACCGACAGGACCGTGCCCTCGACCGGGTGGGCCACGGCCAGGCGGGCGGAGTCGGCGGCCCGCCGCAGCGCCAGGCGCAGTCCCGCCGCGTCGGTGTGCGGGTCGGCGTCCTCGGCGGCGAGCACCTGGGCCATGCCGCGCAGCAGCTGCGCCAGGATCGTCCCGGAGTTCCCGCGCGCGCCGATGAGCGCTCCGTGCGCCATCGCGCGCGCGGCGTCGGCCAGTGAGGGGGCGCCGGGCGCGGAGCCGGCCGCGTGACCGGTGAACACCGCCTCGACGGCGGTCGCGGCGGACTCCACGGTCAGGTACAGGTTGGTTCCGGTGTCCCCGTCGGCGACCGGGTACACGTTGATCGCGTCGATCTCCTCACGTGCGCGGCCCAGCGCCCGGAGCGCGAGACCACACCAGGTGCGGACCGCGAGAGCATCGAAGAATGTCTGCGGCACCTGCGGCACCTGGGCCTCCCTGAGCTGCTGGACTGGGACGCAGCGTAGACCGTGGACGGGTGTCCGCCGGTAGAGGGCAGGGGCCGGACCCCTGGGCAGCCATGGTAGTTTCGTTGTACTGGCGCAGCCGTTGTATGCTGCTCCGGTTGCCCGATCCCATCGGGCCATCCCCCTGGCAGCGCCACTCAGGTCTCTGATCCCACGATCTTGATCCCGGCATGCCGGGATCAACCGTACGTGCATCTGAAGTCTTTGGAGTGACCCGTGGCTGCCAACTGCGACGTCTGCGGCAAGGGGCCGGGCTTCGGCAACAACATCTCGCACTCGCACCGCCGTACGCCCCGTCGCTGGAACCCGAACATCCAGCGCGTGCGTACCGTGGTCGGTGGGACGCCGAAGCGCGTGAACGCTTGCACCTCGTGCATCAAGGCCGGCAAGGTCTCGCGCTGACGCACAGCTAAGCGCGCGGCCACTGCTGGTTGCTGCATGAAGCCGGTCCACCTCTGGTGGGCCGGCTTTCTGCCGTACCCACCCGCCGACCGCCCCGGCCTGCCGGCATCCGGCCCATCCGCTTCGCCACTGCGGGCCCCTGGACCCGCGCACGGACGGCGGCACCCCCTCCCCCGGCGACCCCCCGCGCCGCGCTCGCCCTCCCGCTGCTCGGCACCGGGACGGCGTCTCCGTCGACCGCCTCGACCCCCGAGGGTCACCCCGACGCCGGACCGCCGCCTCGCCCCCCGAAGGGCCACCCCGACGCCGGGCAACGTCCCCCTTATCCAGATCCAGGCGGCATCGCCGGCCGGCCCGCCCTCCGAGAACGAGGCGGCGCCTGCCCGCGACGTGATCGACGCCGGGCCGTACGCCTCGACGTCCACCGTTCCGGGCGACTGACGGCACTGGGCCCGCCCGGCGGCGCTCGCGTCGGCGAGCAGTGCGGTAGCCGGAGTCGGTGCGCCCGGCCGGGGGCGACCTGCCCGCGGGGCTAACCCGCTCCGCCGCCGCGCCGAGCCCCGAGGGCCCAGCCGTGGTCCACGGGCCCGATCCCGGCGCCGAGCGCGAACCCGCCGGCGATCGCCCCGGTGACGTACTCCTTGGCCGCCGCCACCGCCTCCGGCACGGTGTCCCCCTGCGCGAGCCGCGCCGCGATCGCCGACGCGAGGGTGCAGCCCGTGCCGTGCGTGTGCCGGTTGTCGAACCGGGGCGCGCGCAGCCAGTGCTCCTCGGAGCCGTCGGTGAGCAGGTCGACGGCGTCGCCGGGCAGATGACCGCCCTTGATCAGCACCCAGCGCGGCCCGTACGCCAGGACGGCAGCCGCGGCCTGCCGGAGTCCGCGCTCCGACCCGACCCGCACGCCGGTCAGTTGGGCCACCTCGTCGAGGTTCGGCGTGGCGACGGTGGCGACGGGAAGCAGTGTGCCGCGGACGGAGTCGAGGGCGGAGGCGGCCAGCAGCGGGTCGCCGTGCTTGGAGACGCCGACCGGGTCGACGACCACCGGAGCATCCGTGTCGGCGATCAACTCGGCCACGGCTTCCACGAGTTCGGCGGAGGACAGCATCCCGGTCTTCACGGCCTGGACGCCGATGTCGTCGACGACGCTGCGGTACTGGGCGCGCACCGCCTCCACGGGCAGCTCCCAGGCGCCGTGCACGCCGAGGGAGTTCTGCGCCGTGACCGCGGTGATCACGCTCATGCCGTGCGTGCCGAGCGCGAGCATCGTCTTGAGGTCGGCCTGGATGCCCGCGCCGCCGCCGGAGTCCGATCCGGCCACCGTCAGCACCCTCGGGGGGATCACGACTCCATGTCCCCGAAGTGGTCCCAGCCGCCCTTGCTGGTCCAGGGCGCCCCGTCGACCGTCACCTGGGGCAGGGCGGAGGGGTTGAGGACCTCACCGATCACCTTCCAGCGGGCCGGGAGTTTCACGTCGGGCGGGAAGGTCGCCACGATCGCGTGGTCCTCTCCGCCGGTCAGCACCCACTGGATGGGGTCGACGCCGACGGCCTGCCCGATGTCGTTCATCTGGGAGGGCACGTCGATCGCGCCGGAGCGGATGTCGATGCGGACCTTGCTGGCCTCCGCGATGTGTCCCAGGTCCGCGATGAGCCCGTCGCTCACGTCGCACATCGAGGTCGCGCCCAGCGCCGCGGCCGCGGGACCGGCGTGGTACGGCGGCTCGGGGCGACGGTGGGCCTCGACGAAGGCGCGCGGCGAGCGGAAACCGCGGGCGAGGACCGCGTACCCGGCGGCCGACCAGCCCAGCCAGCCGGTCACCGCGACGAGGTCGCCGGGCTGGGCGCCGGACCGGGTGACCGGCTCCTGGTTGCGCAGATCTCCGAGCGCGGTGATCGACACCATGATGGTGTCGCCGCGTACGACGTCGCCGCCGACCACCGAGGCCCCGGCGACCTGGCACTCGTCGCGCAGGCCGTCCATCAGCTCGGTGGGCCAGGTGACCGGCAGTTCGCCGGGCACGACGAGGCCGAGGAGCAGCGCGGTCGGTACGGCGCCCATCGCGGCGATGTCGGCGAGGTTCTGGGCGGCGGCCTTGCGGCCGACGTCGTAGGCCGTGGACCAGTCGCGGCGGAAGTGCCGGCCCTCCAGCAGGATGTCGGTGCTCGCCACGACCCGGCGGTCGGGCGCGGCCACCACCGCGGCGTCGTCACCGGGTCCGACCCGGACCGCCGGCGTGGTGGTGAGACGGGAGGTGAGCTCCCTGATGAGCCCGAACTCCCCGAGCTCACCAACAGTGCCCTTCATCGCCCCAGCTCCCCTTCTGTCCCTGTTCGTGCCCGGTCGCGCGTCACCAGTGTCCTCGATACGGTCGAGGAGACCGTCAACTTCTGTCCTGCCCGCACCCCGGCGCGCGAGCCTTGGTTCCCGCAGGTCTCCCCGCGGCGGGCGGCGACGCGATACCGTGGCGTTCCTTTTCCCCACATGATCCTCGTGGCCGCCCTGGAGGTTCCGTGGTACAGGCGTACATCCTGATCCAGACGGAGGTCGGCAAGGCGTCGACCGTCGCCGAATCGATCGGCAGGATTCCTGGGGTCGTCCAGGCCGAGGACGTCACGGGTCCGTACGACGTGATCGTGCGGGCCCAGGCCGACACGGTCGACGATCTCGGTCGCATGGTGGTCGCCAAGGTCCAGCAGGTGGACGGGATCACCCGCACACTGACCTGCCCGGTCGTGCATCTGTAGCCCCCGTCTACCCTTGACCGGTGAACCTTTTCCGTCACCGGCACCGCACTGTCTTCGGGTTGCCCGCCCTCGTCCTGCTGATCACGACCGCGGGCTGCTCCTCAGCAGACGACAGCGCCTCGACGGCGGTTCCCAGCCCCGGTGTGAACGCCACGAAGCTGTGCCGGAACCTGGACAAGGTACTGCCGTCGAAGGTGGACGGTGAGAGCCGCCACGATCCCGAGCCCGCCTCCGCGCTGACAGCGGGCTGGGGAGGCCCGGCGATCATACTGCGCTGCGGTGTCACGCGGCCGCCGAAGATGACCGACCCGAAGGTCCCGGTGGGGGCCGACCCGGACGCGGTGGCGGGCGGAGTGAACGGCGTGGACTGGCTGATGGAGCAGCGGGACGGCGGCGGCAACCGCTTCACCACGGCCAATCGGAGCGCGTACGTCGAGGTGACGGTGCTCGAGGGCGCGGACGACTCCGGGGCTCTGATCGATCTGGCGCCGGCCATCAAGAAGGCGATCCCCGTGGGGATCGCCGACTAGAGCATCCGGCCGGACCGGTCCCGGATCGGTCCGGACCGGTCCGGTCCGGATCAACGCAGGCCCGTGGACCTGCGCAGGGCCGCCTGGACGAGGAGGTCGATCAGCTCCGGGTAGCTGACGCCGCTCGCCCGCCACATCTGCGGGTACATCGAGATCGGCGTGAAGCCCGGCATCGTGTTGATCTCGTTGATGACGAACTCGCCGTCCTCGGTGAGGAAGAAGTCCGCCCGGACCAGCCCCTCGCAGGAGGCGGCCTCGAAGGCGTCCACCGCGAGCCTCTGGACCTGCGCGGTCTCCTCGGGCGTCAGCGGGGCCGGCACCAGACCGGGGGTCGAGTCGATGTACTTGGCCTCGAAGTCGTAGTACGCGTGCGCGTCCGGCGGCGGGATCTCGGCCGGCACGGAGGCGCGCGGCCCGTCCTCGAACTCCAGCACGCCGCACTCGATCTCGCGGCCGCGCAGCGCGGCCTCGACGAGGATCTTCGGGTCGTGGCGCTGGGCCTCGGCGATGGCCTCCTCCAGCCCCGACAGGTCGTCGACCTTGGTGATGCCGATCGACGAACCCGCGCGCGCGGGCTTCACGAACAGCGGCCAGCCGTGCTCACCGGCGAAGTCGGCGATCTTCTTGCGGGCGGCGGACTCGTCCCGCTCCCACTCGCGCGGGCGGATCACCACGTACGGGCCGACCTTGAGCCCGAAGGAGGTGAACACCCGCTTCATGTACTCCTTGTCCTGGCCGACGGCCGAGGCGAGCACACCCGAGCCCACGTACGGCACGCCGGACAGTTCCAGCAGCCCCTGGAGGGTGCCGTCCTCGCCGTAGGGGCCGTGCAGGACCGGGAAGACCACGTCGACGTCCCCGAGGGCCTTGGGTACCGAACCGGGCTCGCTGTAGACGACTTCGCGGTTCGCGGGGTCGACGGAGAGCACCACGGCGCCCTCCTGCGAGTCGGCCATTTCCTCGACGCTGGGCGTACGGCGCTCGGTGATCGCCATCCGCTCCGGCTCGTCGGCGGTGAGCACCCAACGGCCTTCCCGGGTGATACCGATCGGCAGGACCTCGTACCTCGTCCGGTCGATGGCCTTGAGGACGGCGCCGGCGGTGACCATGGAGATCCCGTGCTCGGAGCTGCGTCCGCCGAACACGACGGCCACACGCGGCTTACGAGACGGCTGCTCAGGGCTCTGGGGAAGGTTCTCGGTGCTCATATCGGCATGAGAGTACCCGGTGGTAGGGCGCGGATACAGCGTCGACTCAGGGGGGTCGCTCAGCGTCGTTCGGGTTTCGCGCTGCGCGACATCAGCTCCTTGAGGGCGACCACCGGCGGCTTGCCCTCGTGGACGATGCCGACGACGGTTTCCGTGATGGGCATGTCGACACCGTGCCGGCGGGCCAGATCCAGCACGGACTCACAGGACTTGACGCCCTCGGCGGTCTGCCTGGTGGCCGCGATGGTCTGCTGGAGGGTCATGCCCTTGCCGAGGTTGGTGCCGAAGGTGTGGTTGCGCGAGAGCGGCGAGGAACAGGTCGCCACCAGGTCGCCGAGGCCGGCGAGTCCGGAGAAGGTCAGCGGGTCGGCGCCCATCGCCAGGCCCAGCCGGGTGGTCTCGGCGAGCCCGCGTGTGATGAGCGAGCCCTTGGCGTTGTCGCCGAGGCCCATGCCGTCCGCGATGCCGACGGCGAGCCCGATGACGTTCTTCACCGCACCGCCGAGTTCGCAGCCGACGACGTCGGTGTTGGTGTACGGGCGGAAGTACGGCGTGTGGCAGGCCGCCTGGAGCCGCTGGGCGACGCTCTCGTCGGTGCAGGCGACCACGGACGCGGCCGGCCTGCGCGAGGCGATCTCCTTGGCCAGGTTGGGCCCGGTGACCACGGCGATCCGGTCCCGGCCCACTGCGGCGACGTCCTCGATCACCTCACTCATCCGCATGGTCGTACCGAGTTCGACGCCCTTCATCAGTGAGACGAGGACGGTGTCCGGGGCGAGCAGCGGGCGCCAGGCGGCGAGGTTGGCGCGCAGGGTCTGCGACGGGATCGCGAGAACGGTGAAGTCGGCGTCGCGGGCGGCCTCGGCGGGGTCCGCGGTCGCACGGAGGTTCTCCGGGAGTTCGACACCGGGGAGGTAGTCCGGGTTGGTGCGCGTGGAGTTGACCGTGTCGGCGAGCGAGGCGCGGCGCGCCCACAGCGTCACCTCGCAGCCCGCGTCGGCGAGCACCGTGCCGAAGGCCGTACCCCAGGATCCGGTGCCGAAGACGGCGGCCTTGACGGGCTTGCTCACTTGCTGTTCTCCCCCTTGTGGCCGGTCCGCGCCTGGGACCTGCCGTAGCTGGTCTGCGCCTGGGTCCGGCGCCGCTGCTCGATCCGCTCCCGGCGCGGGTCGTAGGGCTGGTCGGGCGCCTTCTCGCCGCGGATCTCCTCCAGCTGGCGGGTGACGGCGGCCATGATGGCCTCCGTCGCCTCCTTCAGCAGTTCGGGAGTCATCTCCCGGTCGTAGAACCGGGAGAGGTCCACGGGCGGGCCCGCCAGGACGTGATGGGTCTTGCGCGGCAGGAGGTCGGGCTTCCTGGCGTAGGGCGGCAGCAGTGCGTTGACACCCCACTGCGCGACCGGGATCACCGGACACTTGGTCTGGAGGGCGACGCGCGCCGCCCCGGTCTTGGCGGTCATCGGCCAGCCGTCGGGGTCGCGGGTGAGGGTGCCCTCCGGGTAGAAGGCGACGCATTCGCCGCGCTCCACGGCGTCGATCGCGGCCCGGAAGGCGCTGAGCGCGTCCGTGGACTCGCGGTAGACGGGGATCTGGCCGGTGCCGCGCATCGCCGCGCCCACGAACCCCTTCCCGAAAAGCGCGCTCTTCGCCAGGAATCGCGGCACCCGTCCGGTGTTGTACTGGTAGTGCGCGTATGCGAACGGGTCGACGTGCGAATTGTGGTTCACCGCGGTGATGAACCCGCCCTCGGCCGGGATGTGCTCCATTCCGCGCCAGTCCCGCTTGATCAGAATCACCAGCGGCGGTTTGCAGAGCACCGCTGCGAAGCGATACCAGAAACCGATTCTGCGGCGGGGCACGCGGACACCTTCCTTCGGGACTTCCCTGACTTCCTCCGGGCCGGGGCCGGACAAGTGTCGCGCCGGGCCGCCGGTCTGTCGAGGACACCGTACGCCCCGACCGAACCGGTGCCGGAAGGAGCGGGGGACAATGTCCCCGACAAGAGAGGGACGGTACGTCGGTGCAGTGGAGCTTGGTCATCCCCCTGAAGCCCTTGGCGCTGGCCAAGAGCAGGCTCGCGGACACCGCCGCCGACGCACTGCGTCCGGGCCTCGCCCTGGCCTTCGCCGTGGACACCGTGGCGGCCGCGCTGGCGTGCGCCGCGGTGCGCGATGTGGCAGTGGTCACGGACGATGGGCTGGCCGGGCGCGAACTCGCGGCGCTCGGCGCCCGTATCGTCCCCGACGAACCGCGCGCGGGGCTGAACGCCGCCCTGGCACATGCGGCGGCCGCCGTGCGCGCCACACGTCCCGACAGTGCGGTGGCCGCTCTCAACGCCGATCTGCCGGCACTGCGTCCACCGGAATTGGCGCGTGTACTGGAAGCCGCCGATGAATTTCCCCGTGCTTTTCTCCCCGATGCGGCAGCAATCGGTACAACACTTCTCGCCGTGGCCCCCGGCCGTGAATTGCTCCCCGCTTTCGGTAGCGATTCCCGAGCCCGCCACCGCGCGTCCGGCGCCGTGGAGCTGCGGCCGTCGGCGGTCGATTCCGTACGCCAGGACGTGGACACCGGCGAGGATCTGCGGGCGGCCCTGGCGCTCGGGGTGGGTCCCCGAACGGCCGCCGTGGCCGCGCGCCTGCTGATTCCGGGGCAGTAGGCTGCCGGTCATGCAGGCCACCGCATACACGTACGACCCCGGCACCCGCAGCGGCCAGGTGCTGCTGGACGACGGCACCCCGCTGCCCTTCGACGCGCCGGCGTTCGACGCGGGCGGGCTGAGGCTGCTGCGCCCCGGACAGCGCGTGCGCATCGAGACCGAGGGCGACGGCGACTCCCGGCGCGTCACCCTCGTCACCCTCCAGACGTTCTGACCCGCCGGCCCGCCGACCTGCACGTCCGGGAAAACGCCGCGGGCCGGACTCCGAGAGGGAGTCCGGCCCGGCGCGTGAGTGCCGTGGAACGCTTGCGCCTCAGCGAGCGGTGGTCTTCTTGGCGGCGGTCTTGCGGGCGCTCGACTTCTTGGCGGGGGCCTTCTTGGCCGTCGCCTTCTTCGCCGGGGCCTTCTTGGCGGCGGTCTTCTGGGCCGTGGCCGTCTTCGCCGTGGTCTTCTTCGCGGTCGGCGTCGCCGTCTGGGCGGTCGACTTCTTGGCGGTCGACTTCTTGGCGGCGCCGGTGGTCTTCTTCGCCGCGGTCGTCGTCTTCTTCGCCGGCGTCGCCTTCTTCGCGGCGGCCGTCGCCCTCTTCGCCGGGGCGGACTTCTTCGCGGCGGCCTTCTTGACCGTGGCGGTGGCACCGCCGGTCAGGCTGCCCTTGGGGGCCTTCTTGACGGCGACCTCGCCGCCACGCGGCAGCTTCTTCGAACCGCTCACCAGGTCCTTGAAGCCCTGGCCCGCGCGGAAGCGCGGCACGGACGTCTTCTTGACCCGAACCCGCTCGCCCGTCTGGGGGTTGCGGGCGTAGCGGGCCGGGCGGTCGACCTTCTCGAACGATCCGAAGCCGGTGACCGAGACCCTGTCCCCCGCGACGGTCGCGCGGACGATGGCGTCCAGGACCGCGTCGACCGCGTCGGCGGCCTGCTGACGGCCGCCGAGCTTGTCGGCAATCGCTTCTACGAGCTGCGCCTTGTTCACGTCTTCCCCTTCGGAGACATTGCCAGAACGAAAGTGTTCAAGCGTTTTCGCACGTTAGGCAGATATATACCGCAAATCAAACACGAAACGGGCTAATCACCCTTGTGCCGCAACGAACTCGGCTGCTCCGGAGGCGATCAACGCTCCTCTTCGGGGGTGCGTCCCGCGTCGAGGTCCGCGATGAACCGCTCCAGCCGCCTTGTCGCGTCGGCGAGATCGTGCTTGGCCGCGGCCGTAATGACCAGCAGCTTCCGGGTCAGCGCCATCCGTACGCCCTCCGGGACTTGCAGTGCGCGCACTCTTGCGTGCGCTTCCTTGAGCTGGTTCGCGACCGCCGTATAGAGCTCGAGTTGGCCGTCGTGTTCCATGCACAGATTGTGCCATCTGGGGCGAGTTGTCGCCCGCTCAGGGGGCAACTGTCGCGCAGAGCGGCGTTCCCGGCACCTCGGGAAGTCACGTCCTCAAAGGGCGCTTACCCCGGTAACCACCGCCTTAACGTGGGAAGTTGGGAGATACGGCGAAGACCTGCGGGGCCGAACGGGTGCAGACATGGCTGTACCCCCGATCGGGCCGATCGGGGGTACGGAAGGCATTCGCGGTGGCCGGAATTCGACCAAGGCCGGTCGTCTCCGGCCGGTCGTCCCCGGCGGCTCAGGCCGGGAGCGTCCTCGGCTTGTACGACGGTCGCTTGGCCTCGTACGCGGCGATGTCGGGCTCGTTCTGAAGCGTGATGGAGATGTCGTCCAGCCCGTTCAGCAGCCGCCAGCGGGCGTTCTCGTCGAGTTCGAAGGCGGCGGTGATGCCCTCGGCGCGCACCTCACGCCTCTCCAGGTCGACGGTGATCTCGGCGGTGGGGTCCTGCTCGGTCAGCTCCCACAGCGCGTCCACGATCTTCTGCTCCAGAAGGACCGTGAGCAGGCCGTTCTTCAGCGAGTTACCCCGGAAGATGTCGGCGAAGCGGGAGGAGATCACGGCCTTGAAGCCGTAGTTCTGGAGCGCCCAGACGGCGTGCTCGCGGGAGGAGCCCGTCCCGAAGTCGGGGCCGGCGACCAGGACGGTCGCGCCCTTGCGCTCGGGCTGGTTGAGGATGAAGGACCCGTCCTTGCGCCAGGCCTCGAACAGCCCGTCCTCGAACCCGTCCCGCGTGACCTTCTTGAGCCAGTGAGCGGGGATGATCTGGTCGGTGTCGACGTTGGAGCGGCGCAGCGGGACGGCCCGGCCGGTGTGCGTGGTGAATGCTTCCATGACTGATCAGACTCCAGCGGGCGTACGGGTCTCGGCGGCGGACAGGTCGGCCGGGGAGGCCAGGTGGCCCAGGACGGCCGTGGCGGCCGCGACCTGCGGCGACACCAGGTGCGTACGCCCCCCCTTGCCCTGCCGGCCCTCGAAGTTGCGGTTGGAGGTGGACGCGGAGCGCTCACCCGGCGCCAGCTGGTCGGGGTTCATGCCCAGACACATCGAGCAGCCCGCGTGCCGCCATTCGGCGCCGGCCTCCTTGAAGACGACGTCCAGGCCCTCGGAGACGGCCTGGAGACCCACCCGCGCGGAGCCGGGGACGACCAGCATCCGTACGCCCTCGGCGACTTTGCGGCTGCGTACGATCTCGGCGGCCGCGCGCAGGTCCTCGATCCGCCCGTTGGTGCAGGAACCTACGAAGACGGTGTCCACCTTGATGGAACGCAGCGGCTGACCGGCCTCCAACCCCATGTATTCCAGGGCCTTTTCGGCGGCGTTGCGCTCCGAAGCGTCTTCGTACGATGCCGGGTCGGGGACGGCTGCCGAAAGCGGCGCACCCTGGCCCGGGTTGGTGCCCCAGGTGACGAACGGCGACAGTTCGTCGGCCTTGATGACGACCTCGGCGTCGAACTCCGCGTCCTCGTCCGTCCTCAGCGTCTTCCAGTACGCGACGGCGGCGTCCCAGTCCTCGCCCTTGGGGGCGTGCGGGCGGCCCTTGAGGTACGCGAAGGTGGTCTCGTCGGGGGCGATCATGCCCGCGCGGGCGCCGGCCTCGATCGACATGTTGCAGATGGTCATCCGGGCCTCCATCGAGAGCTTCTCGATGGCGGAGCCGCGGTACTCCAGTACGTAGCCCTGACCGCCGCCGGTGCCGATCCTCGCGATGATCGCGAGGATCAGGTCCTTGGCGGTGACGCCGTCGGGCAGTTCGCCGTCGACGGTGATCGCCATGGTCTTCGGGCGGGCCATCGGCAGCGTCTGGGTGGCCAGCACATGCTCGACCTGCGAGGTGCCGATGCCGAAGGCCAGGCCGCCGAAGGCGCCGTGCGTGGAGGTGTGGGAGTCGCCGCAGACGACGGTCATGCCGGGCTGGGTCAGTCCGAGCTGCGGGCCGACGACGTGCACGACGCCTTGCTCGATGTCGCCCAGCGGGTGCAGCCGGACGCCGAACTCGGCGCAGTTCCTGCGCAGCGTCTCCAGCTGGACGCGCGAGACGGGGTCGGCGATCGGCTTGTCGATGTCGAGGGTCGGGGTGTTGTGGTCCTCGGTGGCGATGGTGAGGTCGAGGCGCCGCACCTGTCGGCCGCCCTTACGGAGGCCGTCGAAGGCCTGCGGGCTGGTCACCTCGTGCAGCAGGTGCAGATCGATGAAGAGGAGGTCGGGCTCGCCCTCGGCGCGCCGGACGACGTGGTCGTCCCAGACCTTCTCCGCGAGTGTCCTACCCATCGCTTTCCCTCCGACCGGCAAGCCGCGCCGGCCCAACTAGAGATCTTGTGGAGGCGGCACGCGCCTCTCCGGCTCTGCGACCGCCCCTGCTTCCCGGGCACCCGCCGCCAGGCCCGTCGGTTCCTCGGGCCGCTGTGCATCCAAGGGTTGCGCGTCTCACGGAAAATTGAACTTGCGTTTCACAGAGTGAGACGGGAATATCGTTTCATGGACAACAGTAGCGGCGTCGGCGTTCTGGACAAGGCAGCCCTTGTCCTGAGCGCCCTGGAGTCCGGTCCGGCCACCCTCGCGGGCTTGGTCGCCGCCACCGGACTCGCACGACCCACGGCCCACCGTCTGGCCGTGGCCCTGGAACACCACCGTATGGTGGCGCGGGACATGCAGGGCCGGTTCATCCTCGGTCCGCGCCTGGCCGAACTGGCCGCGGCGGCGGGTGAGGACCGTCTCCTCGCGACCGCCGGCCCGGTGCTCACCCACCTCCGGGACATCACGGGCGAGAGCGCCCAGCTCTACCGCCGCCAGGGCGACATGCGCATCTGCGTCGCCGCGGCGGAGCGCCTGTCCGGCCTGCGGGACACGGTCCCGGTCGGCTCGACGCTCACGATGAAGGCGGGTTCCTCGGCGCAGATCCTGATGGCCTGGGAGGAGCCCGAGCGCCTCCACCGCGGCCTCCAGGGCGCCCGCTTCACGGCGACGGCCCTGTCGGGCGTACGACGTCGGGGCTGGGCCCAGTCGATCGGCGAGCGCGAGCCCGGCGTCGCGTCGGTCTCCGCGCCGGTGCGGGGCCCGTCGAACCGTGTGGTGGCCGCCGTGTCGGTCTCGGGCCCCATCGAGCGCCTGACCCGTCACCCGGGCCGGATGCACGCCCAGGCGGTCATCGACGCGGCGGGCCGCCTGTCGGAGGCGCTGCGCCGCACCGGCTGACACGGAACAGGGGGACACGGGACACGGCCACGGACAGGGGACGGGGAACAGAGCGGGCCTCAACGCCGCGGCACGCTCCCACCCCGCACCCCCTTCCCCCGAGCCCTCTACGACGACGGGGAGCGCCAGGTCGGCCGTTCGCGGAACGCCCCCGCTCCCCCGAGGACACCTGGATGTGCGCCGCCGCGAGCCCGAACCCCGGCATGCCGCCGTGGACCGCCTCGTACCGCCCCTCGGGCACGACGTACGCCTCGTGCCAGACCCCCACGTGCCCGCGCACCTTCCCGCCCCGTCCCATGCGGTTGATCCGGGTCCACGCCACGTGATGGAACGCGTCGGTCGCACTCGCGTAGGCGTACGGCTTCTCCGCGGACTCCCGTACTGGACGACGTGGTACGTCCGCGGCGAGGCCGTCAGCAGTACCCCGTGGAGCGGTCCGCGGCTCGGGTCCTTCCTCAGCTCGGCCAGCATGCGGAACATCGCCACCATGACCGGGATCCACTGGTGCACGGCCCGGAAGTGATTGACGCGCGCCCCGATGAGCAGGACGACCACGTCACCGCGGGCGTCGGCGGTGGTGCGGCCGGCTGCGGCGGACTGCGCGGACTCCGTGGACTCCGTGGACCTATGCACCCTCCTCGTCGGCTGACGACGCTCCGGGCGGCCATGCTTGGATAGTGAAGCTGACCAAGGAGGACCGCAAGGGATGCGACTGGCCGAGCTGAGCGAACGCAGCGGGGTGTCCACCGCGACGATCAAGTACTACCTGCGCGAGGGACTGCTGCCGCCCGGCCGCCAGGTCAACGCGACGACCGCCGAGTACGACGAGGAGCATCTGCGCCGGCTGCGGCTGGTGCGGGCGATGATCCAGGTGGGCCGGGTGCCGGTGGCCACGGTCCGGGAGGTCCTCGGGCATGTCGACGACGAGTCCCTGGGCCGCACGATCCGCCTCGGCGCGGCCCTGTGGGCGCTGCCCCACGTCCCGGAGCCGGACGCGGACGACGAGTATCTCCGGGCCGCCCACCGCGAGGCGGGCGAACTCCTGCGGACCCTGGGCTGGCGGAACGCCGAACTGCTCACCAGCGTCTCGCCGTCCTACCGCTCACTGGTGGTGGCGGTGGCCGCGATGCGGCGGCTCGGTTACGACTGGGACGCCGAACTCCTCGTTGCCTACGCCCGGTTGATGCACCGCGCGGCCGCCCTGGACCTGGACTTCGTGGAGACGCGGGAGTCGGAGACGGAGCGGGTCGAGGCGGCGGTGCTGGGCACGATCCTGGTCGAGCCGATGCTCCAGGCGCTGCACCGGCTGGCCCAGGAGGAGGAGTCCGCGCGGCGCTACGGCTTCGAGTGAGCCGCCGTACGCGATTCCGGGCGGGAAAAGCGAAGGCCCCCCACCGAAGTGGAGGGCCTTCCCTGAGATGTACCCCCGACCGGATTCGAACCGGCGCTACCGCCTTGAGAGGGCGGCGTGCTAGGCCGCTACACAACGGGGGCCTGGACGCTGCGTTTCCGCAGGTCCGAGCTGGTCTACCTGGACTCGAACCAAGACTAACTGAACCAGAATCAGTCGTGCTGCCAATTACACCATAGACCAAAGTGGTTTAGACCAGTCAGTACCCCCGACCGGATTCGAACCGGCGCTACCGCCTTGAGAGGGCGGCGTGCTAGGCCGCTACACAACGGGGGCCCTAGCGATCCTGCGTCGGCAACAACGGGTGCGACCCGGACTGTTCCCGCGGGAAGGATCTGTACCCCCGACCGGATTCGAACCGGCGCTACTGCCTTGAGAGGGCAGCGTGCTAGGCCGCTACACAACGGGGGCTTTGCGGATGTCATCCGCGGCGCAGATAAGCTCTGCGAGCTGGCCTACCTGGACTCGAACCAAGACTAACTGAACCAGAATCAGTCGTGCTGCCAATTACACCATAGGCCACTGGAACTCAAGCCCCGTAGGGGATCTTGTTCTAGTTCGCTCCCCCAGGGCCCGGCCTCTCGGCCCGCTCCCCGGCGGCGCAGGAAGAACATTACCCGAAGGTGGACTGCGCTCCAAAACGGGTATCGGCGCCGAGGAGCGCGGGCAGTTCGGCGAGGGTGATGATCCGATGCCGTCCGGACGGGAGGTCGACGGTGGCCGTGCCGCCGTGGCGGTCGATCCACACCGAGAGCAGCCCGGCGTCCGCCGCGCCCCGGCCGTCGATCTCGGGATGATCGCCGACGTACGCCACCTCGTGCGGGGGGAGGCAGAGGGCCTCGCAAGCGGCGAGGAAGGCCGCGGCGTCGGGCTTGGAGACGCCCAGCTCGGCCGCGCACAGGATGGACTCGAAGCGGTCGTGGACGCCGAGGACGCGCAGCTTGCGGTCCTGGACGTGGATGCTCGAGTTGGAGAGCACCGCGTGCCGGTGGCTGGCGGCGAGGGCGTCCAGGACGGGCAGGACGTCCGGGAAGAGGGCCCAGGCGGTCTCGTAGTGCGCGAGGTATCGCTGGAACCAGGCGTCGGCCTCGGTGTCGGTCATCTCCCGCTCCAGGAAGGCCCGGACCCGGTCACGGCGCTGCTCCTCGAAGGTGAGACCGCCGGCGGAGAAGCGCGCCCACTGCTGCTCGGTGACCTCCCGCCACCGCTTCAGCGCCCGCTCGGCGGTGCCGTACCGGTCGAGGAGGCCCTCCACCGCGAGGTGGCCGCGCATGCCCTCGCGGTCGGCGGTCGTGTAGTCGAAGAGAGTGTCGTCGACGTCCCAGACGACGGCTGTGATCGCCATGACGCCGACGGTAACCCGGAGAGGGCCGGCGCGTCCGGCGGAACGGCGAAGGTGCGACACCCGGACGGGGTGCCGCACCTCACAGGCGCCGGACGGTCTGCCGCAACCTCACAGGCGCCGACGGTCCGCCGCGCCTCCCAGGCGCGGGACGGTCTACGCAGCGAGCCTGGCCAGTGCCGCGTCGATACGGGACAGCGCCTTCTCCTTGCCCAGGACCTCCAGGGACTCGAAGAGGGGCAGGCCGACCGTGCGGCCGGTGACGGCGACGCGGACCGGCGCCTGGGCCTTGCCGAGCTTGAGGCCGTGGGCCTCGCCGGCGGCCAGGACGGCCTCCTTGAGCGCCTCCGGGCTGGTCCAGTCGGCCTCGGCCAGCTTCTCGCGGGCCGTGGCGAGCAGGGCGTCCGAGCCCTCCTTCATCGCCTTCGTCCAGCTCGCGTCGTCGACGGCCGGCTCGGCGAGGAAGAGGAAGTCGACGTTGTCGGTGATCTCGGAGAGGACCTTGAGGCGGGTCTGGGCGTGCGGGGCGATCCGCTGCCACTTCGTCTCGTCGAAGTCCTCCGGCGCCCAGGGGGCGAACGGGGCCCGCAACCACGGACGGCAGCGCTCGGTGAAGTCCTTCACGTCCAGCAGCCGGATGTGGTCGGAGTTGATCGCCTCGCACTTCTTCAGGTCGAAGCGCGCCGGGTTGGGGTTGACGTCCGCGATGTCGAAGGCCGCGACCACCTCGTCCATCGTGAAGATGTCCTGGTCGGCCGAGAGGGACCAGCCGAGCAGCGAGAGGTAGTTGAGCAGGCCCTCGGGGAGGAAGCCGCGCTCCCGGTAGAGGTTGAGGGACGACTCGGGGTCGCGCTTGGAGAGCTTCTTGTTGCCCTCGCCCATCACGTACGGCAGATGGCCGAAGGCGGGGATCTCCTTGGCGATGCCCAGCTCGATCAGTGCCTTGTACAGGGCGATCTGGCGGGGGGTGGAGGAGAGCAGGTCCTCGCCGCGCAGGACGTGGGTGATCTCCATCAGGGCGTCGTCGACCGGGTTGACCAGCGTGTACAGGGGGGCGCCGTTGGCGCGGACGATGCCGTAGTCCGGGACGTTCTCCGGGGTGAAGGTCAGCTCGCCGCGGACCAGGTCCGTGAAGGTGATCGCCTCGTCGGGCATCCGGAAGCGGACGATCGGGGTGCGGCCCTGGGCCTGGTACTCCTCGACCTGCGCGGCGGTCAGCTCGCGGCAGTGACCGTCGTAGCCGGAGGGCCGGCCCGCGGCGCGGGCGGCCTCGCGGCGGGTGTCCAGCTCCTCCTGGGAGCAGTAGCAGCGGTAGGCGTGACCGGCGGCGAGGAGCTTCTCGGCGACGTCCTTGTAGAGGTCCATCCGCTGCGACTGGCGGTACGGCGCGTGCGGGCCGCCGATCTCGGGACCCTCGTCCCAGTCGAAGCCCAGCCAGCGCAGCGAGTCCAGGAGCTGGTTGTAGGACTCCTCGGAGTCGCGGGCCGCGTCGGTGTCCTCGATGCGGAAGACCAGCGTGCCCTGGTGGTGCTTGGCGAACGCCCAGTTGAACAGGGCCGTACGGACCAGGCCCACGTGGGGGTTGCCGGTCGGCGACGGACAGAAACGGACACGTACGGGGGAGCCGGGTGCGCTAGCCACGCTTGACAACCTTGTTGGTGAGAGTGCCGATGCCTTCGATGCTGACGGAGACCTCGTCGCCGACAGCGAGCGGGCCGACCCCTGCCGGGGTGCCCGTGAGGATCACGTCGCCGGGGAGCAGCGTCATGGCCTCGGTGATGTTGACGATCAGATCCTCGATCGAGTGGATCATCTCGCTGGTGCGGCCGAGCTGCCGCTGCTGCCCGTTGACGGTCAGCTGGACGGTGAGGTCGCCCGGGTCGAGGTCGGTCTCCACCCAGGGGCCGAGCGGACAGGCGGAGTCGAAGCCCTTGGCCCTGGCCCACTGCTTCTCGCGCTTCTGGACGTCCCGCGCGGTGACGTCGTTGGCGCAGGTGTAGCCGAAGATCACGTCCTTGACGCGCTCGCGCGGGACCTCACGGCACATGCGGCCGATCACCACGGCCAGTTCGGCCTCGTGGTGGAGGTCCTCGGAGTAGGACGGGTACTGGATGTCGTCCCCGGGTCCGACCACGGAGGTGGAGGGCTTGAAGAAGGCGAACGGGGCGTCTGGCACCTCGTTGCCGAGTTCGCGTGCGTGCTCGGCGTAGTTGCGGCCGAAGGCCACGATCTTGCTGGGGAGCACGGGTGGCAGCAGCCGGACCTTGCTCAGCGGCACCTTGGTGCCGGAGAGCTCGTGTTCCGTGAACGGGATGCCCTTGATGATGTCGAGGACGAGCTCGTCCGGCTTGTCGCCCTCGACCGCGCCGAAGGCGACGTTCCCGTCGATGGAGAACCTGGCGATGCGCACGGGTTGGTTGGCCCCTTGACTGAGCTGGCTGGAGTCTGACGCTCCAGGCTAACGCGGAAGGGCGTCCCCGGCCGGAGACGCCCTTGACATCCGTGACCGGCCTCCCTGAACATGCGGCGGCCGGTGCGCGTACCTACTCGGCGGAGGAGGTCACGGGGATCTCCATGAGGATGGTGCGCCTGGGGTTGGCGGTCTGGGCCGGGAGGTCGACGGAGTGCTCCTGCTGCTCCGGGAGCCGCAGTTCGTCGGCGTCCTTGAGGTGCGCCAGCGTCGTGCGTCGCGGGTTGGCGATCTTGTGGAACATCGTCGTCGTCTTCACTGTCGTACTGAGCCCTGTCCTGTCCGGGCGCCGGGCGGGCGGAGGGAGCCCCCGTAAGCGCGTCTTGTCGGATTTGCCATCGCTGTAAAGCGTCAGGCTAAACACGCGATTCCCGAAGTACGCGTGCGGGCCTCATGATCTAGGTGTGAGTTTGCTCACGAATCCGCGCCCAAACCGGTCAATCCAGACTCTCGGTCGACCGCTAGAAAACGGACATTGCCCCCCTGAAGCTCTCATTCCGCTCCTGATCATGGCGACTGGGACACCCCGTCTCGCCTGACCCTTCGCCCCCGTTTGCCCGTATTGCCACGGATCACTTTCTACGTCCGGTCATGCACTCCTCACCCGCTGTCACGGATGTCACAGCCCGGCCAACAAGCCTTGTTGGAGATCCGGCACTGTGCTGGAATTCCACGGACCGCCGCGGGAACGAGCCGGCGCGCAGGGCGCACAGCAGCGCCGAGCGGCGGCTGGAAGGGGGAGCCAGCGCCGGTACTCACGACCAATCGGGGGGCGTATTCAGGGCGCCCCTCAAGACGCCGACACCGTCCTTCCGTTCACGCGGAGGGGCGCCTGGTCCAGAGGTTGCGACGCTAGTGCAGGGACGTTTCAAGAGGGATGGCAGTGCTCCGGCCGAGCCGGGGCCGCACGGCGGGACTGGCCCCACGGCCGGCAGCTCCTCGCCCCAGCACGCCCAGAACCCGGGCCCGGCCGGCGACGGCGGTGAGCGCCCCGGGCGCTCCGGCGCGTCCGCGTCGACGAGCTCCCTTCAACCGACTCCGACGGTCAGGCCACCGGTCGAAACTCCCGGCTCCGGATCGCGTATGGCCCTGCGCAACTGGCGCATCTCCACGCGTCTCGTCGCACTGCTGACACTGCCCGTGGTCGCCGCCACCACGCTGGGCACGTTCCGCATCAACCAGTCCATGGACGACATCCAGCAGCTCGACAACATGAAGCTGCTGACGGACATGACCAAGCAGGCGACCGAGCTGGCCATCCGGCTCCAGGACGAGCGCGACAAGTCCGCGGGTCCGCTCGCCCACGGCAAGACCGCGGCCGACTTCACGGTCAAGGGCGCCCGCGAGAAGACCGACCTGACGCTGGACTCCTTCAAGGACGCCTCCGAGAAGATCGACGCCTCCAGCACGGACGGCGACCTCCAGGGTGTCCGCGACAGCCTCGTGGGTCTCCTCAGCGACCTCGGCAACCTCGCGAAGGTCCGGAAGACGGCCTATGCGGAGCAGAAGAACTCCACCCAGACGGTGGAGGCCTACCACCGCCTCATCACCCACCTGCTCGACCTCTCGCAGGACATGGCGCAGGCCACGAGCAACCCGGAGATGATCCAGCGCACCCGCGCGCTGGCCGCCTTCTCGGCCGCCAAGGAGTACGCCTCCGTCCAGCGCGCCGTCCTCGCGGCCGCGCTGCCGGTCAACGACGACGTCTACGGCGAGATATCCGAGAACGACCGGCAGTACGCCGAGGCCGCGCTGGAGAACCAGGACTCCGAACTGGCGAGCTTCGCCAGCATCTACGGCGACGGGGGCGCCGAGGAACTGCTCCAGCCCGTCGAGCAGGGCAGCCCGACCATCGAGGACGCCGACACCTACGCCACGCGTGCGCTCAGCTCCCCCACCGGTCTGAAGTCGCTGGACAAGCGGTCGTACCAGGACTGGTTCGACGCCAGCACGACCAAGATCCGGCAGATGAACAACATCGAGACCACGCTGCTCGAGGACATGGAGCAGAAGGCCCGCGAGCTGCGCGCCGAGTCCGAGCGCGAGGCGATCATCTCCGGTGCGCTGATCCTGCTGGTCCTCGGTGTGTCGCTGGTCGGCGCGTTCGTCGTCGCCCGGTCCATGATCCGCTCGCTGCGCCGGCTCCAGGAGACGGCCACCAAGGTCGCCCAGGACCGGCTGCCCGAGCTGGTCAAGCAGCTGTCCGAGTCCGACCCGCAGGACGTCGACACGTCCGTGGAATCGGTCGGCGTGCACTCCCGGGACGAGATCGGCCAGGTGGCCGCGGCCTTCGACGACGTGCACCGCGAGGCCGTCCGCCTCGCCGCCGAGCAGGCCCTCCTGCGGGGCAACGTCAACGCGATGTTCACCAACCTCTCGCGCCGCTCCCAGGGCCTCATCCAGCGTCAGCTGTCGCTCATCTCCGAACTGGAGTCCCGCGAGGCCGACCCGGACCAGCTGTCCTCCCTGTTCAAGCTCGACCACCTCGCGACCCGCATGCGCCGTAACGGTGAGAACCTCCTGGTCCTCGCCGGTGAGGAGCCCGGCCGCCGCTGGACCCGTCCGGTCCCGCTGGTCGACGTGCTCCGGGCCGCCGCCTCCGAGGTGGAGCAGTACGAGCGGATCGAGCTGTCCTCCGTGCCGACCACCGAAGTGGCCGGCCGGGTCGTCAACGACCTCGTGCACCTCCTCGCCGAGCTGCTCGAGAACGCGACCTCGTTCTCCTCCCCGCAGACCAAGGTCAAGGTCACCGGTCACGCGCTGCCCGACGGCCGCGTCCTGATCGAGATCCACGACACCGGCATCGGCCTCTCCCCCGAGGACCTCGCCGCGATCAACGAACGGCTCGCGTCACCGCCCACCGTGGACGTGTCGGTCTCCCGCCGCATGGGCCTCTTCGTGGTCGGCCGGCTGTCCCAGCGGCACGGCATCCGCATCCAGCTCCGCCCGTCCGACTCCGGCGGTACGACCGCGCTGGTCATGCTGCCCGTGGACGTCGCCCAGGGCGGCAAGAAGCCGCAGCCCAAGTCCGGTCAGGGCAGCGTGTCGGGTGGTCCCGCCGCCGCGCAGGCCGCCGCCGGTGTCGCCGCGGCCCGCCGTCAGAGCGGCCAGGGTGGCCAGGGCGGTGCGCTCGGTGCCGGTGCGCCCGGCGGCGGTCCCCTCGGTGCCGGCTCCGGCACGGGTGGCCGGCTCGCCGCCGGTCAGGGGCCCCGGGCCGCGTTGCCCGGCCGTGACGGCGGTGGCCGTCCCGGTGCGCCGCGCGGACCGCAGGGTCCGGCCTCGCCCCCGCAGGCTCGCCCGGCTCCGGCCGGCGCCGGCTTCGGCGGTCAGGCCCCGGGTGCGCCGCAGGGTCTCCAGTCGGCCGGTACCGGTACGCCGGGCCAGGGCCAGGACATGTTCGGCGCCGGGCGTCCGCCCGCGCCGCGCCAGAACGACAACCGTGGCGAGCAGGGCGGTCGCGGCCGTGGCCGTCAGCCGCAGCTGCCGCCGCGCGGTGGGCCGCGTGCCGAGCTGCCGGGTGGCGACCCGCAGCCCCGCGGCGCCGGGTGGGGCGGCGACAACGCCCAGCCGCCGGTCCCGCGCACCCCGTTGGACGCCCCGCGCGGACACGACGAGCCGGAGGTCGCGCAGACCTCGCGGATGCCGCGCATCGACGACCGTCAGGGGCCCGGTGGCACCGCCGAGATACCGAGGATCGAGGAGCACCAGGGCCCGGCCGGCCCCGCGGACTTCGCGCGCCCCGGCACCGGCGGCCCGCAGCATCCCGGTCAGTACCAGGACATGGCCCACTTCTCGGGTCTGAACGGCGCTCAGGACACGGGCCAGTTCCCGGCTCCGGGCACGGGCGGACGGCAGGACGGCTACGTCCGCAACGACGTCTTCGGCACCCCGGGCGGGCAGAACGCCCCGGCGGGCCCCAACCGGTTCGCCGCTCCGCAGGCCTACGACAACAACTCCACCGGTCAGTTCCCCGCACCCGGCCACGACGGTTCCGGCACCGGCCAGCACTCGCTGCCCGGCGGCCAGGACGTCTCGTCCCCGGGCCGGTTCGACCGCTCCCAGAACGCCAACGGCGGCAACGGCTACGACTCCCCGCAGCAGCAGCCCGTTCCGCCGCGCCCCGCCCCCCGCTCCGAGCCGGAGGCCCTGCCCCCGGCCGGTCCGGGTGACGGCCGGACCCCGCTGTACGACACCCTGGAGACCAACTGGTTCCACGGACAGCAGGCCGACGGAAACGGCGACGGCTCGGCTCCCACGCCGCAGCAACAGCAGCCGCAGGCTCCGGCTGCTCCCCAGCGTCCCGCGGCGACCGGCTCCTCCTGGCGCACCTCGCCCAACGACGAACTCGTTCGTCAGGCCGAGCGCGTCCGGCAGCCCGCCGCGGGCGGCATCACCACTTCCGGCCTGCCGCGCCGGGTGCCCAGGGCGAACCTCGTCCCGGGCACGGCTCAGCAGCAACAGCACCAAGCCGGTCCGCAGGTCTCGCGTGCGCCTGACGACGTACGCGGACGGCTGACCAATCTCCGTCGGGGCATCGCGCAGGGTCGACAGGCCGGCAACGGCTCGACCGGCAGTTTCCCGAGCCCCACTCACCAGCAGGAGCGTTAGTTGAGCCAGATGAGCCAGGCGGCACAGAATCTGAACTGGTTGATCACCAACTTCGTGGACAACACCCCTGGGGTGTCCCACACCGTTGTCGTGTCCGCCGACGGGCTCCTGCTCGCCATGTCAGAGGGTTTCCCCCGCGACCGTGCCGACCAGTTGGCGGCCGTCGCGTCCGGCCTCACGTCGCTGACGGCCGGGGCCTCCCGGATCTTCGAGGGCGGCAGCGTGGCACAGACGGTCGTCGAGATGGAGCGGGGATTCCTCTTCCTCATGTCCGTCTCGGACGGCTCGTCCCTCGCCGTTCTCGCGCACCCCGAGTGCGACATCGGCCTTGTCGGCTACGAGATGGCGCTCCTGGTCGACCGCGCCGGGGCGGTGCTCACGCCCGACCTGCGCGCCGAACTACAGGGCAGTCTGCTCCACTGACCCGCCCAGGCACCACCCGCCTCACGAAATCACCGTCCGGCCGACACAATCCCCCCACCGGCCTCGACGGACGGCACGACTGACCGAGACTTGCTGTCCCGCCCGGAGGATTCATGACCCCGCCCACCGCCTCTCATGATCCGTACGCGGAGCCGTACGGGGACGAGGGCGACCAGCCGCTGGTGCGTCCGTACGCGATGACCGGCGGCCGGACCCGGCCGCGCTACCAGCTCGCCATCGAGGCGCTGATCAGCACCACGGCCGACCCGGCAGCGCTCATGGGGCTGCTCCCCGAGCACCAGCGCATCTGCCACCTCTGCCGTGAGGTGAAGTCGGTCGCGGAGGTCTCGGCGCTCCTCGCCATGCCGCTCGGTGTGGCCCGGATCCTCGTGGCCGACCTCGCCGAAGCCGGACTGGTGGCCATTCACCAGCCGGGCGGCGACGAGAACAACGGTGGCGCACCTGACGTGACGCTGCTCGAAAGGGTGCTCAGTGGACTTCGCAAGCTCTGACGGAGGGCGGGCCACCACCTCCGCGAAGATCGTGGTGGCGGGCGGCTTCGGCGTGGGCAAGACCACGTTCGTGGGCGCCGTCTCCGAGATCAACCCGCTGCGCACCGAGGCCGTGATGACGTCCGCGAGCGCGGGCATCGACGACCTCACCCACACCGGGGACAAGACCACCACCACGGTGGCCATGGACTTCGGACGTATCACGCTCGACCAGGACCTGATCCTGTACCTCTTCGGTACACCGGGCCAGGACCGCTTCTGGTTCATGTGGGACGACCTGGTGCGCGGTGCCATCGGCGCCGTGGTGCTGGTGGACACCCGCCGGCTGGCCGACTGCTTCCCGGCGGTGGACTACTTCGAGAACTCGGGTCTGCCGTTCGTCGTCGCCCTCAACGGCTTCGACGGGCAGCAGCCGTACCAGCCCGAGGAGGTGCGCGAGGCGCTGCAGATCGGGCCGGACACCCCGATCATCACGACCGACGCACGCCACCGTTCGGACGCCAAGTCGGCGCTGATCACGCTGGTAGAGCACGCGCTCATGGCTCGCCTGCGGTGAGCCGGGACCACATCCGTGGTGTCGTACGTCAGTTGCCGTAGACGTTCCGGAGCCGACTGTGGCCTTTGACACGGCCGGCTCCGGTGTTCATAACGTTTCGGCAGAGGAATCGGGTGGTACGGCCACGCGTCGCGGTCGCTTGGTGTCGCTGCGCGCACGAACGCCCCGTCATTTGACGGGGCTAGTTCGTTTTGACCGTTTTATCTGGGGCTTACATCGCTTCGAACCGGCACTTCCCCATGTTTGGAACTGCGCTGGTCGTCGTGCTGGAATGCCTGAACTGCCCAATGGTCAATGACGTACTCATGGTCGATGGCTGACCGGGCTCTGAGACACTGCGGCACGACGAAGGTGCCGACCGCCGAGAGGTTGTTGGTCGAGTGAGGCGAAGCAAGAAAAGTCCCGAGCCGGCGGCCCGGGGCAACTTCACCCCGCCGCCGCGCGGAGCGGCACCCGCCCCTGTGCCCGGTTCGGAGCCGTCGGCAGCACCCGCGAAGAGCGGTGGCCGTCTTTCCCCGCGCAACTGGCGGGTGCCCACCAGGCTGAACGCGATCCTGCTCATACCCGTGCTGGTCGGCCTCGTCATGGGCGGCTTCCAGGTGAAGGGCTCGATCGACACGTGGCAGGAGGCCCGCGACGCGGAGAAGGTGGCGAAGATCGTGGCCGCCGCCGGCGCGTACGCCGAGGCGCTGCTGAACGAGCGTGACGTCTCCGCCGAACCACTGCTTCAGAACAAGAAGGACAGCGAGGTCGTCAAGGACGCCCGCGCCGTGACCGACCAGAAAGCCGTCGCCTTCCACAACGAGACGGTCGGCATGCCGGACAAGGAAGGCCTCAAGCGCCGCCTCGGCCTGGTGAAGGACATGGAGCCGACTCTCGCGAAGATCCGCGCGGCCGCCTACACCAAGGCGCTGGACCCGGTGAAGACCGAAGAGGGCTACGTCGCGATCGAGCACCTGCTGATGGAGTTCTCCAACGAACTCGGCCTCGGCACCGGCAACATCACGGCGTACGGCCGCACCGTCTACGCGATCGCCCTCGCCAAGGGCGCCGAGTCGCTCCAGCGCTCGATCGGCATGCACCTCCTCGTCCGGCCCAGCCCCGACAAGACGGTCTTCCGCCAGCAGCTCACCGCCTTCACCTCGTACGCCTACCTGGAGAACGTGGCCCTCCAGGAGTACGTCTCCGGTGGCACCACGCAGGACGCGGCGCGCCTCAAGCAGGTCATGAACGAGAAGACCGAGGAAGGCAAGAAGCAGGCCGCGGAAGCCCAGGAGAAGGCCGAGGCGGCCGACCAGGACTTCGTCGCCCCGCCCCCCATGGACAAGATGATCCAGGCGATCGGCAGCGGGCAGTCGCCCGCCCAGCTGGCCGAGCAGGGCGTCACCGCCCAGGCCTGGATGTCGGCGGCGACCCTGAAGTTCGAGGGTTACAGCCAGATCGAGACCGACCTCATCAACCGTGCGGTGACCGACGCCGGGCAGATCGCCTCCGACGCCCAGCGGGACGCCATCATCAACGGCGCGATCGTCATCATCGCCCTGCTGACCGCGTTCATCATCGCCAGCCTCATGGCCCGCCAGATGAGCCAGTCCATGCGCCAGCTGCGCAACGCCGCCTTCGGCATCGCCGAGCAGCGGCTGCCGATGCTGGTCGACCAGCTCTCGCGCACCGATCCCGGCCGGGTCGACACCCGGGTCTCGCCGATCCCGATCAACACCACGGACGAGATCGGCGAGGTCGCCCGCGCCTTCGACCAGGTCCACCGTGAGGCCGTCCGGCTCGCCGCCGAGCAGGCACTGCTGCGGGGCAACATCAACGCGATCTTCACCAACCTGTCGCGCCGCAACCAGTCCCTGATCGAGGGCCAGCTGACGCTGATCACCGAACTGGAGAACAACGAGGCCGACCCGGACCAGCTGGAGAACCTCTTCCGCCTGGACCACCTCGCGACCCGTATGCGCCGCAACGGCGAGAACCTGCTGGTCCTCGCCGGCGAGGAGCCGGGCCGTCGCTGGGACCAGCCGGTCCCGCTGGTCGACGTGCTGCGCGCCGCCTCCTCCGAGGTGGAGCAGTACGAGCGCGTCGAGCTGTCGGGCGTACCGGAGGCCGAGATCCACGGCCGTGCCGTGACCGACCTCGTGCACCTGCTGGCGGAGCTGCTGGAGAACGCCACCACGTTCTCCTCCCCGCAGACCAAGGTGCGGGTCACCGCGACCCGTCTCCCCGACGGCCGCGTGATGATCGAGATCCACGACAAGGGCATCGGTCTCACCGCCGAGGACTTCGCGGACATCAACCACAAGCTGGCCAACCCGCCGACCGTGGACGCCGCGATCTCGCAGCGCATGGGCCTGTTCGTGGTCGGGCGGCTGTCCGACCGGCACGGCATCCGGGTCCAGCTGCGCCCCTCGGGCGAACAGGCCGGCACCACCTCGCTGGTCATGCTGCCCGACGCCATCACCCACGGCGGTGGTGGCGAGCACCAGCCCGAGCGCGACGACTTCACCGTCTCGCAGATCATCCCGGAGCAGCGGTTCCCGGGCGAGGACTTCAACCACCAGCCGCTGCGCACGGCGGCCGAACTGGGCTTCGACGACAGCCAGTACACGGAGGTCCCCGACGACCCGCGTGACCTGGACCCGGTCGGCCGCTCCCTGGTGCGCGAGGAGCGCCGGGCGGCCCTGGACGCCCCCGCACCCGGTCATCCGAACCAGCCGGGCCGGCAGCAGTCCGCCGAGGCACCCGCGTACGGCGACGGTTTCGACCAGACGCGGCAGCGGCCCGCGTTCGACGCCTCCCCCAACGGCTTCGTCCCGCCGCAGAACGGCTACGACGGCGGCGCGACCGGATACGCCGAGCAGCCGGCGGCGTACGACCCGCAGACGTCGTACGAGGAGCAGCAGCACACGGCGTACGAGGATCCGTACGGCGCGTCCAACGGCGGTGTGCCGCAGAGCGAGGCCTTCCCGGCGAACGGGACGGGGGCGCGGAACGGTGCCTTCGGGCAGCACGGCGGCTACCCCGACTCCGCGTATGCGGAGGCTCCCCAGGACGAGCGGACGCCGGAGCGGCAGGCCGCGCCGGAGGGCTTCCAGTCGTACGAGGAGCAGCCCTACCAGGACGACTGGCCGCAGCAGAACAGCTACCAGAACGGCTACCAGGACCAGTACGCTCCGCAAGCGGAATCCGTGCAGGCCGCTGACGCCGGTGAGCAGGACAGCGTAGGCTTCGACCGTGCGGGGCCGGGCCCCTCCGAGCCCCAGGCGTTGACCGACGCCGGACTGCCCCGCCGCGGGTCCCACGCGGCGAGCGGTTCGAACGGTGCGCGGCCCGTGCCCCAGGAAGCGTCGGCTCCCGCTTCGGACGGCCCCGCGGACTGGCGTTCGGCGAACGACGCGCGCTGGCAGCAGGCCGCCCAGCTCAAGAAGCCGAAGGCTGGCGGGGTCACCTCCTCCGGTCTGCCGCGACGGGTGCCCAAGGCCAATCTGGTCGAGGGCACCGCCGAGAGCACCCCCCAGGGAGGCCCCCAGGTCTCCCGCGCCCCGGAGGACGTCCGAGGCAGGTTGAGCAACCTGCGTCGAGGCGTTCAGCGCGGACGCAACGCAGGAAGTGAACCGAACGGTCAGGCCAGGAATCAGCACAGTGGTCCTGACAGCACCTACAACCAGGAGCGTTAGTGTGAGCCCGATGAGCCAGGCGGCACAGAACCTGAACTGGTTGATCACCAACTTCGTGGACAACACCCCGGGGGTGTCCCACACGGTGGTGGTCTCCGCCGACGGACTCCTTCTGGCGATGTCCGAAGGCTTTCCCCGCGACCGTGCCGACCAGCTCGCGGCCGTCGCCTCCGGTCTGACGTCGCTGACGGCAGGCGCCTCCCGGATCTTCGAGGGGGGCAGCGTGAACCAGACGGTCGTGGAGATGGAACGGGGATTCCTGTTCATCATGTCCATCTCGGACGGTTCGTCGCTCGCGGTGCTCGCTCACCCCGAGGCGGACATCGGCCTCGTCGGCTACGAGATGGCCCTTCTGGTGGACCGGGCCGGCACGGTCCTGACGCCCGACCTTCGAGCGGAGCTCCAAGGGAGCCTTCTCAACTAATAGATGGACGGTGCGTTTTGGCGTCCCGAGGCCGTAGGGTTTCGGGACGCGGCTTCCACGTGGTGGGTGCCAGGCACAGTCGGAGGAGGAGAGAAAGTGGCAACACCCCCAGGCGGTTCCCATTCGGGCAACTGGTCGTACGGCCCTGCCCAGGGCCAGGGCGACGGTTCTCAGAACCCGAACCGTTACGACTTCCCCTCCGCTCCGAGCCAGCGTCAGCCGTACGCACCTCAGGGTCCGCAGGGTCCCGGGCCGTCGCCGTACGACCAGCCGCACCAGCCGCGCATCGAGCCCGTGCAGCCGCATCGCCGCGCCCCCGAGTCGGCGCCCGCCGGGGCGTCGAACAACCCCTTGGTGCGTCCGTACGCCATGACCGGCGGTCGGACCCGCCCGCGGTACCAGCTCGCCATCGAGGCGCTGGTGCACACCACCGCGGCTCCGCACCAGATGCAGGGGCAGCTGCCCGAGCATCAGCGGATCTGCAACCTGTGCCGGGAGATCAAGTCGGTGGCCGAGATCTCGGCCCTCCTGACGATCCCTCTCGGCGTGGCCAGGATCCTCGTCGCCGACTTGGCGGAGGCGGGACTGGTCGCCATCCATCAGCCCGGCGGCGACGAGAACGCCGGCGGCCAGCCAGACGTGACACTGCTCGAAAGGGTGCTCAGTGGACTTCGCAAGCTCTAGCGGCGGTCCTTCCCGCTCCACCACCTCAGCGAAGATCGTGGTGGCGGGTGGCTTCGGCGTGGGCAAGACCACGTTCGTCGGGGCCGTCTCGGAGATCAACCCGCTGCGTACCGAGGCCGTCATGACGTCCGCTTCGGCGGGCATCGACGACCTCACCCACACCGGAGACAAGACGACCACGACGGTCGCCATGGACTTCGGCCGTATCACCTTGGACCAGGACCTGATCCTGTACCTCTTCGGTACGCCCGGCCAGGACCGCTTCTGGTTCATGTGGGACGACCTGGTGCGCGGCGCCATCGGGGCGATCGTCCTCGTGGACACCCGCCGACTCGCCGACTGCTTCCCGGCGGTCGACTACTTCGAGAACTCGGGTCTCCCCTTCGTCATCGCCCTCAACGGCTTCGACGGCAACCAGCCGTACCAGCCGGACGAGGTGCGCGAGGCCCTCCAGATCGGCCCCGACACCCCGATCATCACGACGGACGCACGCCACCGCGCGGACGCCAAGTCGGCGCTGATCACGCTGGTCGAGCACGCGCTGATGGCGCGTCTGCGGTAGGACCACCGGCTTCCGGCTTCCTCCGGCTTCCGTGCAACGGCCCCTTGCCCCCTTCCCGGGGAGGCGCAGGGGCCTTTGCACGTCACCAGGGTCCGGCGGGGTCCCGGCGATCGGCGGCCGCAGGAGGCCCTGGAGCGATGCGGTCCGGTTCGCCAGGGGCGCCGGAGCGCGTCGATCTGCTCCACCTCGTCCTCGCGTTCCGCCGGCCCGCCCACCGCCCGCCCCCGCGTGGGGGGGCGGACGCCCCCCGCACGACGAAGGCCCCGGCCGCCCATAGGGCGTCGGGGCCTTCGTCGTGCTCGTGGCGCGCGGGCGGTCAGCGCCAGCTGTGCGGGGCGCGGAAACCGCCCTCGCGCTCCAGGCGGCGCCAGCCGGCCTTGAGGCGGCCGCGGTGGGCCGGGGTGGGCTCGGGGGAACGGGCGGCACGGGCCAGCAGGATCGCCGTGATGGCGGCGACTTCCTCGGGCTCGGCGTGGCCCTTCTCGACGCGGATGTCAGGCGTGGTCATGGGTGTCAGTCTCCGTGAGAGAGGTTTCCGCAGGGGTGGCGCGGAAAGTCCGCTGGGTTACTGCGGGGGGTTGCCGTGCTTGCGTGAGGGCAGGTCGGCGTGCTTGGTGTGCAGCATCGCCAGGGACCTGACGAGGATCTCACGGGTCTCGGCGGGGTCGATGACGTCGTCGACGAGACCGCGCTCGGCCGCGTAGTAGGGGTGCATCAGCTCGGACTTGTACTCCTTGACCATGCGGGCCCGCATGGCCTCGGAGTCCTCGGCCTCGGCGATCTGGCGGCGGAAGATGACGTTGGCGGCGCCCTCGGCGCCCATCACGGCGATCTCGTTGGTGGGCCAGGCGAACGTGAGGTCGGCGCCGATGGACTGGCTGTCCATGACGATGTAGGCGCCTCCGTACGCCTTGCGCAGGATCAGGGAGATCCGGGGCACGGTCGCGTTGCAGTAGGCGTAGAGGAGCTTCGCGCCGTGGCGGATGATCCCGCCGTGCTCCTGGTCGACGCCGGGCAGGAAGCCGGGGACGTCCAGGAGAGTGATGATCGGGATGTTGAAGGCGTCACACATCTGCACGAAGCGGGCGGCCTTCTCGCTGGCCTCGATGTCCAGGACGCCCGCCAGGGTCTGCGGCTGGTTGGCGACGATGCCCACGGCCCGGCCGTCCAGCCGGGCCAGCGCGCAGATGATGTTGCGCGCCCAGCGCTCGTGCACCTCCAGGTACTCGCCGTCGTCGACGATCTCCTCGATGACCTTGGTCATGTCGTACGGCCGGTTGCCGTCCGCGGGGACCAGGTCGAGCAGGACGTCACCCCGGCGCTCGGCCGGGTCGGTGCACTCGACGCGTGGCGGATTCTCGCGGTTGTTCTGCGGGAGGAGGGAGAGGAGGTAGCGCACCTCCGCGATGCAGGTCTCCTCGTCGTCGTAGGCGAAGTGGCAGACGCCGGAGG
>NZ_JBVIQK010000014.1:0-185603 GCF_055577115.1 Streptomyces sp. NPDC033216
CTGGTCGAAGAACAGCTTCGACAACTCCCGCGCGTCCTTCGGCGCGACCTTGGAAGGGTCCTCGATCACCGGAACTTCCACCGTCCGCCCAGCGGTCTGCACGGTCGTCGTCATCATGCGCCCCTCCCCTTCGATCGGCCTCGTCCTCGCCGGTCCATCGTCCGGCAAGCACGCGCCTACCCCGGCCGGCGACCGGTATTCCAAAAACTTCTGTCAGTCTCCGTTCGGCTCTCCGTGGCTCCGTACGACTTCCTTCACCTTGGCCACCGCGAAACCCCAGCCCTGTTCGACGGTCGGCTTGGCCGGAACGGCGATCTCGTCGGGGTTGGTGAGGACGTCGAGCAGGACCGGGCCCGGGCTGCGGAAGGCGCGTCGCACAGCGCTCTCCACATCGGCCGGGTCGGTCACGCGGATGCCGGTGATGCCCATGGCTTCGGCTACGGCGGCGAAGTCGGGGTTGTCGAGCACGGTGCCGAACTCGGGCAGGCCGGCCTGCTCCTGTTCGAGTTTCACCATGCCCAGTCGGCGGTTGTCGAAGACGACGAGCTTGACGGGAAGGCGGTACGTCTTCAGGGTCATGAGGTCGCCCAGCAGCATGCTCAGTCCGCCGTCGCCGCAGAAGGCGACCACCTGACGCTCGCGGTCCAGGCACTGGGCTCCCAGAGCCTGGGGCATGGCGTTGGCCATCGAGCCGAGGTTGTAGGAGCCGATGAGGCGTCGCTCGCCCCGCATCTCGACGAAGCGCGACAGCCACACCGTGGCCATGCCCGTGTCGGAGGTGAAGACGGCGTCATCGGCCGCGATCCGGTCGACGGCCGCGGCCAGCGCTTCGGGGCGGATGTCGTGGGCACGATTGTCCAGCGCGGAGCGGATCCGGCCCACGACGCCCTCGTCGTGCGACGGGTCGGCGAGCCGGGCCTGACCCGTACGCCACTTGTCGAAGCGTTCACGCGCCTTCTCCAGGTGGGAGCGGTCACGTGCTCCCTCGGACCCGGCGGGCGCGGCGGCCAGGTTGTCCAGGAGGTCGCGCACGGTGGCGCCGGTGTCCCCCACGAGCCCGACGTCGACCGGTACCCGGCGTCCGATGTGGGTGGCCTCGGTGTCCACCTGGATCACGGTCCGGCCCTCGGGATACCAGTCCCGGTAGGGGAAGTCCGTGCCGAGCAGCAGGAGGGTGTCCGCGTCCTGGAGGGCCGACGCGGCGGCGGGGTTGCCGATCAGTCCCGTCTGGCCGACCTGGAAGGGGTTGTCGTCGCCTTCGAAGCCCGCCTTGGCCTTCAGTGTGAGCACCATCGGCGCGGCCAGGCGGCCGGCGAGGGTGAGGACGTCCTCGCGAGCGCCACGGGCGCCCTCGCCGACGAGGAGGGTGACCCGTTCGGCGCTGTCGAGGAGTTCCGCGGCACGGCGGACGGCCGGCCCGTCCGGGCGGCTCACCGGAGCGTTCAGGGAGAACCGGGCCGGCCGGTCGGCGGTCAGTTCCCGCTCGCCCACGTCCCCCGGCACGGTGAGGACGGCGACGCCCTTGCGGCCCCGTGCGTGGCGCACCGCCGTCTCGAGCATCTGCGGGAGCTGGTCGGGAGAGGTGATGGTCGCGCGGAACACGGCCACGTCGCTGAAGAGGGCGTCGTTGTCGACTTCCTGGAAGTAGTCGCTGCCGAGTTCGGCGAGCGGTACCTGACCAGCGATGGCCAGGACCGGGGTGTGGCTCTTGGCCGCGTCGTAGAGGCCGTTGAGGAGGTGGACGGAACCGGGCCCTACCGTGCCCATGCACACGCCCAGGGTTCCGGTGAGCTGCGACTGGGCGCTCGCGGCGAAGGCGGCCGCCTCCTCGTGCCGGCAGCCCACCCACTCGAGGCCGTCGGTGGTGCGGATGGCGTCCGTCACGGGATTGAGGGCGTCTCCCACGACGCCGAACACCTGGCGCACGCCGAGTTCGCTCAGCGCGTCCACGATGAAGCGGGCAACAGTACGGGTCACGTGGTCCTCCTGGTCACACGGTGAAACGGTCGGGGTCGGCGGCCTGCCAGTCGGCCGCCCAAGAGGCCGGCGGCTCGGCGAGCAACTGTCCCGGCGCAAGCCACTCGTACAGTTCCGCGTAGGAGCGCTCCGTGCAGGGGTCGACGCGCCGGCGGAGCATGTGCGGACGCAGCTGTGCGGGATCGGTCACGCCCATGGACGCCATGATCTGCAACGCGCTGGCCACCGTCGCTTCCTGGAAACGCCGGACGCGCGCCGTCTTGTCACGGACGTCGAGCGCACGTGCCCGTCGCGGGTCCTGGGTCGTGACACCCGTGGGACAGGTGTTCGTATGGCACCTCTGCGCCTGGATACAGCCGACGGCGAACATCATCGCCCGTGCGGCGTTGCCGTAGTCGGCGCCCTGCACCATGCGTTTGACCAGGTCGGTGCCGGTGGCGATCTTGCCGCTGGCACCGATCTTTATCCGGTCGCGCAGGCCCGCGCCCACGAGGGCGTTGTGCACCGTGTGCAGACCCTCGGTGAGCGGGGTGCCCACGTGATCCGCGAACTCCAGCGGTGCCGCACCGGTCCCGCCCTCGGCGCCGTCCACCACGATGAAATCCGGGGTCGTGCCCTCCTCCAGCATGGCCTTGCACACGGCCAGGAACTGTCGGCGCGAGCCCACACACAGCTTGAACCCGGCGGGCTTGCCACCGGACAGTTCCCGCATGCGGGCGACGAAGCGCACGAGTTCTCGCGGAGTGGAGAACACCCGGTGGTACGGCGGGGAGACCACCGTCCGCCCCTCGGGCACGTCCCGGACGCGGGCGATCTCGGCGTTCACCTTGGCTCCCGGCAGAACACCGCCGATGCCCGGCTTGGCGCCCTGCGACAGTTTCAGGGACACGCACTTGACGTGATCGTGCGCGGCCTTGTCGGCGAACTCGGCGGCGTCGAAATCGCCTGCCTCGGTGCGGCAGCCGAAGTACCCGGTGCCGATCTCCCACACGAGGTCGCCTCCCGGACGGAGGTGATAGCCGGACAGCCCGCCCTCACCGGTGTCCTGGGCGAAGCCGCCGGCCGCGGCACCCCCGTTGAGCGCGAGAACCGCGTTGGCCGACAGCGAGCCGAAGCTCATCGCCGAGACGTTCAGCAGTGCCATGTCGTACGGGCGCCTACAGTCCGGGCCGCCGATACGTACGCGCGGCGGCTCCTCCGGCACCGGGCACGGCGCCATCGACGGGACCAGGAACTCGTGACCGGGCTGGTAGACGTCCTGTTCGGTGCCGTACGGCTCCTCCGCGTCGGTGCCCTTGGCGCGCTCGTAGACGATGCTGCGCACGTCCCGGTCGAAGGGACGCCCGTCGTAGTTCCGCTCGATGAAGTACTGCTGAAGCTCCGGGCGTATGCGTTCCATGAGGAAGCGGGCATGGCCGAGGACGGGATAGTTGCGCAGCACCGAGTGCCGTCGCTGCACCAGGTCCCAGGCGCCCAGCACGCCCACGAAGGCGAGCGGAAGGGCCGCGAACCACCAGAAGGGCGAGATCCCGACCGCCGCGGCCGAAGCCCCGAGAGCGGCCGCCAGAGTCAGGAGGATTATTCCCACGCGTGTCACTCCCAGCGCATTGCCCGGTTTGCGATCTCCATGCGCCACAGGCGGCACCGGACCTGCACGGCCGCAGGGGCCGCGGGAGGGACCCGCCGGGCCCGCGCGTGAGGGTGTCCGTCCCCTTGCCTCCGTGGTGCCTTGCTCACACCTGCCGGGCCCGGTCGCCGGACCTGCGGCCGGCGCCCGGCTCACCGGACCGGGCGGTGGCTCACAGGTCGTCGGCTGAGCCGCCCAGGCCCGTCAGGGCCCCCACCGGGTCGATGTCGGGGGTGCCACGTGGCCACCAGTCGTCCTGGCCGGGCTCCGATTCGTACGGGTACCACAAGCCGTCGCGGCCGTAGCGGAGCTGGACATGGCCGCGGGGGTGGGTGAGGTGGTTGCGCCAGGGGCGGAAGGCCGGAAGGTCGGCGGCGCGCAGGAGGGGGCGGGCCCGGTCGAAGCGGCCGGCGGGCGGGTCCCAGAGGTCTTCCAGGACGGCGAGTCCGTCCGGGCCGCCCTGCCGCCAGGCAGCGACAGCGCGGGCCAGGTCGGCCGGGGTACGGCCGGCGGCGGTGGCGAGAGAGGCGTAGAGGGCGCGGCTCGTGGCGGTCAGCCCGGAGCCTGGGCGGGCCGCGGCGAGCCGTACGGCGTCCTGCCAGAGGGTCAGTTCACCGATCTCGTCGTGGCCGGTGGTGAGCAGCGCGTGGGCGCGGGCGGCCGCGTCGGTGGCGAGCTGGTCGAGGGCGAAGGAGTCCGGGCCGCTCGGCACGGCGGGGTAGGCGGGCGGCTGTCCGGGGTGCTGCGGCGGCGGAAGGGGCGCGGGCAGCGGGGGGAGCCGGCGGGTGGCGAGGGCGTCGGTGGCGCGGACGCCGGGCGCCGGTTCCGGCTCCTGCTCCTGGGCGGCGCGGGCCGCCCGTGCGGCATTGCGGCGGGAGAGTGCGTCGAGCAGCTCGCGTTCGCCCCGGCCGCGCAGCAGGAGCAGCACGAACGGGTCGGCGTCGAGGAGCCGCGCGGTCTGGTAGCAGAGGGCGGCGACGTGCTTGCAGGGGTGTCCGTGGTCGGGGCAGCTGCACTGGGGGGCGAGGTCGCCCGGGCCGGGCAGCAGCGGCACGCCGCAGTCGGCGAGGGACTCCGGCATCTCCTTGTCCAGCAGTGCGGCGATGTGCCCGGGCCGCTCGACCGCGGCGTCCAGGAACCGCTCCCAGTCCTCCTCACCGAGGGTGCGCAGACGCACCTGGACGCGGTACGGACGGGCGCGGCTGCCCTGGACGTACGCCAGGACCAGGCCGGGTGTGACGGTGATGGCGTCCACCTGCCCCCGCTCGGCGTAACCCCGGCCGCGCGCGAGGCGCTTGGCGTCCAGAGCGCCGTCCTCGAGCGCGGTGATCCAGGCGTTGCCCCACCAGGTCTGGGCGAAGCCCCCTGCCGGGCCGGCGGAATGGGGCGGGAAGGCCGCGAAGGTGCGGCGGTGATCGCCGTCACGGGTGGGAGCGGCCATGGAGCGGGGGGCGGGGGCCGGCTCGGGTTCAGGTGGGGGTTCGGGGGCGGGTGGGAGTTCGGGGGCGGGTGCGGGGGCGGGTGCGGGTTCGGGCGTCCAGGAGGACGAAGTCGCCTCCTGGACGGCCTGGCCGGCCGGCTCGGGGGCCTCGACGCTGCCCGCGGTGTCCCCGGTGTCGGTCTCCGGTGGCATCCGGAAGGCGTCCGCGAGGAAGGTGCGTACGTCACGCACGCGGGCGTCGGCGACACGGTCGGCCGGCCGGCCGGCGCTCCCGGTCGCGGCGGCGCGCGCTGTCCGACGCGCGCTCGCGCGGTCCCCCTGCTCCGCCGTTCCCGGCGAAGCCCGCCGCGCCTGTGCGCGGGCCGCGCGCAGGGCTTCACGGGCCACGTCCCCGGGCCGCGCGGCGGACGGGCCCCGGGGCTCGTCCCGTACCGGAGGCACGTCGCTCTCCGGAGATACGTCCGTCCGCGGGGCGTCCTCGCGGACGGCGCTCTCCGGAGATACGTCGGTCGGCGGGGCGTCCTCGCGCGCCCGCGGCGTGTCGGCCGCACGCCGCAGGGCCGCGCGGGCCGCGTCAGCCGGGCGGGACGGGGTGCCTTCGGGCCGGCGCGCGCCCGCCCGCGTGGGTTCCTCCCGAGGCTGCTCCGGGGGCGTCCTCGAAGGTTCCGCGGGTGCCGGGTCGGTGTCCTCCGACCGCCCCCGTGCCGCCCGCAGGGCCCGGCGGACCGCCTCGGCCGGGCTGGTCCCCTGCTCCTCCGCCTCCATCACGCCTCCCTCCGCAGCCTGACCAGGTCGGACAGCTCACGGTCCGTCAGCTCGGTGAGGGCGGACTCGCCGGAGCCGAGGATCGCGTCGGCGAGGGCGCGCTTGACCTGGAGCATCTCGGCGATGCGGTCCTCTATGGTGCCCTCGGTGATGAGGCGGTGGACCTGGACGGGCTGGGTCTGGCCGATGCGGTAGGCCCGGTCGGTGGCCTGTTCCTCCACGGCCGGGTTCCACCAGCGGTCGAAGTGGACGACGTGGCCCGCGCGGGTGAGGTTCAGGCCGGTGCCGGCCGCCTTCAGGGACAGGACCAGGACGGGGGTCGCGCCGTCCTGGAAGCGGTCCACCATGCGCTCGCGTTCGGGCACCGGCGTGCCGCCGTGGAGAAGGTCCACCGGTATCGCGCGGCCGGCCAGGTGGGCGGTGATCAACCGCGCCATGCCGACGTACTGGGTGAAGACGAGGGCCGAGCCGTCCTCGGCGAGCAGGGTGTCCAACAGCTCGTCCAGCAGGGCGAGTTTGCCGGAACGGGCGGCGAGGGTGTCGCCCGTGGCGGGAGTCTGCTCCTTGAGGTACAGCGCCGGGTGGTCGCAGATCTGCTTGAGCGCCCCGAGCAGCTTGAGGACCAGGCCTCGGCGCGCGATGCCGTTCGCCGTCTCGATGACGTGCAGCGACTCGCGCACCACCGCCTCGTACAGCGCGGCCTGTTCGCGGGTGAGCGGGACGGGGTGGTCGGTCTCGGTCTTGGGCGGCAGCTCGGGGACGATGCCGGGGTCCGACTTCCTGCGCCGCAGCAGGAACGGGCGCACCAGGCGGGCGAGGCGCCCGACGGCCTCCTCGTCCTCGCCGTTCTCCACCGCGCGCGCGTGGCGGGCCCGGAAGGCCTTCAGGGGACCGAGCAGGCCCGGTGTCGTCCAGTCCAAAAGGGCCCACAGCTCGGAGAGGTTGTTCTCGACGGGAGTGCCGGTGAGGGCCACGCGCGCGGGGGCGGGGATGGTGCGCAGGGCCTTCGCGGTGGCCGAGTAGGGGTTCTTGACGTGCTGGGCCTCGTCGGCGACGACCATGCCCCACGGCTGCCGGGCCAGGGTGGTGGCGGCCGAGCGCATGGTGCCGTAGGTGGTGAGGACGAAGCCGCCGGTGAGGTCGTCCAGGGTGCGGTCGGCGCCGTGGAAGCGGCGGACGTGCACGCCGGGGGCGAAGCGGGTGATCTCCCGCTGCCAGTTGCCGAGGAGGGAGGCGGGGCACACCACCAGGGTCGGCTCGGGACGGTCCCGGCGGAGGTGGAGGGCGATGAGGGTGACCGTCTTGCCCAGACCCATGTCGTCGGCGAGGCAGCCGCCGAGGCCGAGGGAGGTCATGAGGTCGAGCCAGGCCAGCCCGCGCAGTTGGTAGTCGCGGAGGGTGGCGTCGAGTCCGGCGGGCGGCTCGGCGGGGCGGATTCCGGCGGTGAGGCGGTCACGCAGCGTGGCGAGCGCGCCGACGGGGACCGCCTCGACGGTCTCGCCGTCGACCTCGGCGGTGCCGGTGAGGGCGGCGGACAGGGCGTCCACCGGGTCCAGCAGGCCCAGTTCGCGTTTGCGGGCCTTGCGGACGAGGGCGGGGTCGACGAGGACCCACTGGTCGCGGAGCCGGACGACGGGGCGGTGGGCCTCGGCGAGGGTGTCCATCTCGGCCTCGCTGAGGGGGTCGCCGCCCAGCGCCAGCTGCCAGCGGAACTGGAGGAGGTCCTCGCTCTCGAAGAAGCCCGTGCCGTCGGTCGCGGAGCCCGGCGCGGGCCGTACCACCGCGGCCGCGGTGAGGTCCTGGGCGAGGTCGCGGGGCCAGTGCACGGCGACCCCGGCCGCCGCGAGGCGGGTCGCGGCCACACCGAGGAGGTCGCTCAGCTCCTCCTCGGACAGGGCCAGTACGTCGGGCGTGTCCTGGTCGGCGAGGCGGGCGAGGGGCGCCCAGACGCGGGCGGCGCGCCTCACGGCGAGGGCGGCGTCCACGCGGGCGCGTGCCCCGAAGGCGGCGTCGGCCCGACCCGCCCACAGGGACGCCGCGTCGGTGACGAGGGTCGGGTCGGCGAGACTGTGCACCTGCACGACGGCGGCTCCGGCGCGGCGGGCTCCCTCGCCGTCGTCGAACAGGTCGTACGCCGACAGGTCGAGGCGCAGCGAGATCCGCACGCCCGCGTCCATGCCGGCGGCGACCTCGGCCGCCCAGTCCTGGGCGCCGGGCAGGCGCTGCGGCCGGCGGTCGGCGAAGGGCCTCCCCGACGCGTGGGGCGCGGCGGGGGTGCGGGGCAGGGTGTCGGCGACGGCGTCCAGGAAGGAGCGCATCAGCGCCTCCGGCTGCGGCAGCCGGAGCGGGCCGGGGCCGGGCAGGGGGACGGCGTGGCCCTCGTACGGCAGGGCGGCGGCGACGGCGCGCAGGTGTGCGATGTCCTGCGGTTCGAGCGGGCCGGCCCGCCAGGCGTCGTGACCGGTGGGCGTGAGGCCGGGCAGCAGCCGACCGCCGGCGGCGAGCCGCAGCGCGAGCAGGGCGGCTGCGCCCCAGCAGGCGGTCGCGGGGTGGGCGGCGGGATCGTGCCGGGCGCGGACCAGGAGCGGGAGGGCCGCCTCGACGGGCAGGGACAGTGCGGGGGCCTGTCGGCGGCGGACGGAGCTCCCGTGGCGGCGGACGACGGTCAGCTCGGTGCGGTCGCCGTGCGCCGGGGCGGGCAGCGGGCCGTCTTCCGGGTCCCAGAAGGCGATCCGGCCCTCGCGCGGCAGGGAGGCGGGCAGGAAGACGGCGGCGAGGCGCGCACCGATCGGTTCCGCCGGTTGCCCGGCGACCGCAGTCGTGTCGCTCATGCGCAGTGTCCACCTCCCGCCCGCGTGTCGGATCAGTCGTCTTCGACTCTACGGGCGGGGTCTGACAACCGGCCCCGGGGACCGGGCCGGGGCGGACGTGGTGGGCCGGCGGCCGGGGCCCAGGGGTCCTGTCTAGGGGACGGTGCGCGAGACGACGTACACCATGGGGAAGATCGCGTTCCCGGTGTTCACCACCACGTCCTGCGTGGGCTGGGGGTCCTTCTGCCTGCGGACGAAACCGTAGTAGTCGCCGGGCCGGGAGCCCGGTCCGGCGAACTTCCAGCCGGTGATGCCCCGGTCGCGCTCGCTGATCGTGATGTCGTCCTTCTTCAGGTCGGACCGGCTGTAACCGAGTTCGGCGAGGAACGCGTCCAGGCCCTCGTGGGTGGTCTGGAACTGGACGTAGAGGCGGCTGGTGCGCCAGTTGTTCGTCTCGTAGTAGGCGACCTTGTTGGACGGGTGCGGGACCGGCACCTGGTAGAGACGCTGCTGGACCTTGGACGGCCAGCCCTCGGTGAGGCCGGTCGCCGAGTACTTCGCCTCCTTGTCCTTGCCGCTGTCACGGCTCTGGTTGGCGGAGATCACCAGGTAGCCGGCCGGGACACCGATGAGCAGCCCGATGATCAGCAGGGTGATCGCCCGGCGGCGGATCACATGACCGCGGGTCTCGGGGGGGCGCGACGGCTCGTCCGCGTGCGCGGACTGGTGCGGCAGGGCGGCCGTCATGCGCTGTCTCCGGTGGCGCGGCGGGCGACCTCCGCGAACCGCTCGAAGCGTTCGTAGCGCTCGACGCGACGGCGCTTGGCGCGCCGGAAGCGGCGGGCGACCAGCCGGGCCAGGTCGGCGGCGCCGACCATGCCGGCCTCGGGGCCGAGCTGGGCGCGGACGATGCGGGCCTCGGGACGGTAGCCGCGCCCGGTGAGCTGCCGCTTGAAGGCGTCGCGGGCGGGACCGATGAGCAGGTCGTCGGCGGCGGAGACACCGCCGCCGATCACGAAACAGGACGGGTCGAGGGCGGCCGCCAGGTTCGCGATGCCGACGCCGAGCCACTGGCCGATGTCCTGGAGCAGTTCGATGCACATCGCGTCGCCCTCGCGGGCAAGCTCGGTGATCATCGGGCCGGTGATGTCGCCGATCTGCCCCTTGACGTGCTCGATGATGCCGTACGCCACCGGGGAGTCGGCGGCGGCCAGTTCCTTGGCCTCCCTGACCAGCGCGTTCCCCGAGCTGTACTGCTCCCAGCAGCCGCGGTTGCCGCACGGGCAGCGGTGGCCGCCGGGCACGACCTGCATATGACCGAACTCGCCCGCGACGCCGTACTTGCCGCGCTTGACCTGGCCGTCCTCCAGGATGGCGCCGCCGATACCGGTCCCCAGGGTGATCATCACGAGGTGGTCCTCCCCGCGGCCCGCGCCGAAGCGCCACTCCGCCCACGCGGCGGTGTTGGCGTCGTTGTCGACGAGGACGGGCACCGCGAGGCGGTCGGCGATGCGGTCGCGCAGCGGCTCGTTGCGCCAGGACAGGTGGGGGGCGAACAGCACCCGGTTGCGGTCGGCGTCGACCCAGCCCGCCGCGCCGATGCCCACCGCGTGCACGTCGTGCCGGTCGGACAGGTCCAGGACCAGTTCGACGATGGTGTCCTCGACGACCTTGGGACTCTTGGACTTGTCCGGGGTCTCCGTGCGGACCTTCTCCAGGATGTTGCCGTCCGCGTCGACGACGCCCGCCATCACCTTGGTGCCGCCGATGTCGATCCCGACCGTCGGCACCCGGGGCGCGGTCAGGTGGGAGCGGCGCTCGCGGGTGCCGGTCGTGCGCAGCACGGTGGCTCGGCGGGAGCCGATGGGGGCGGTGAGGTCGCGGTAGGTGCTCATCGTGGCCGATTCTGCCGCACGGGTACCCGCGCTGCCGAACGCGGGAGGCGGGGAGCGGGCGCGCTGTCGGCCGCGGGCTCGTCGTGGCTCGTCGCGCCCGGCGGCCGGGCGCGTGCGGACGCGGCCTTGCCCCCTACGGGGTGCGTTCCAGCTCGTGTCTCAGATCGTCCAGCTCGTTTCCGCCCGCCATCTGGCGTGTCAGCTCGTCCAGGGTGATCGAGTCCCGGGTATGGCTGCCGACCGTCGCGCCCCTCTTCAGGAGCACGAATCTGTCGCCCACCAGGTAGGCGTGGTGGGGGTTGTGGGTGATCAGTACGACACCCAGACCCTGGTCGCGGGCGGCGGCCACGTACTTGAGGACCACGCCGGACTGCTTGACGCCCAGCGCGGCCGTCGGCTCGTCCAGGACGAGGACCTTCGCGCCGAAGTACACCGCGCGGGCGATGGCCACGCACTGGCGTTCGCCACCCGAGAGGGTGCCGATGGGCTGGTCCACGTCGCGCAGGTCGATGCCCATCCGCAGGAGTTCGGCGTGGGTGGTGCGGCGCATGAGATCGACGTCCATGCGCTTGAAGGGGCCGACGCCCTTGCGGGGTTCCGAGCCGAGGAAGAAGTTGCGCCAGACCGGCATCAGCGGCACGACGGCCAGGTCCTGGTAGACGGTGGCGATGCCGCGGTCCAGGGCTTCGCGCGGGGAGGACAGCCGGGTCTCCTCGCCGTCGAGGCCCATGGTGCCGGCGTCGTGTCCGTGCAAGCCCGCGATGATCTTGATGAGGGTGGACTTGCCCGCGCCGTTGTCGCCCAGGACGCAGGTGATCTCGCCCGCGTGGACCTCCAGGGAGACCCCTTCGAGGGCACGGACGTTGCCGTAGTGCTTGCTGACGTCGGACAGCTCCACGAGGGGCGTACGGCTGCCGGTCACTGTCGGCGTCACTTGGTGGCCTCCGCGCGCTTGCGGACCCAGGCGTTGAGCAGGGTCGCGAGGAGCAGCATCGCTCCGAGGAAGAACTTGAACCAGTCGGGGTTCCACTCGGCGAAGACGATGCCCTTGCTCGTCATGCCGAAGATGAGAGCGCCGACCGCCGATCCGGCCGCGCTGCCGTAGCCGCCGGTGATCAGGCAGCCGCCGATGACGGCGGCGATGATGTAGATCAGCTCGTTGCCGACGCCCTCGCCGGACTGGACGACGTCGTACGAGAACAGCAGGTGCTGGCCCGAGATCCAGGCGCCGAACGCGACGCCCATGTAAAGGCCGATCTTGGTCTTCTCGACCGGGACGCCGACCGCGCGGGCCGCGTCCCGGTTGCCGCCGACGGCGAAGATCCAGTTGCCGGCGCGGGTGCGCAGCAGGATCCAGGAGGCCACCGCGACCAGGGCGAACCACCACAGGATCGTGATCTTGAAGTTGACCTCGCCGACGGTCAGCGTGGACGCGAAGACGTCCTGGGCGGTGGGGAAGCCCTCCATGTCGGCGATGGTCTTCGTCGAGACGGTGCCGTCGATCAGCTTGGTGAAGCCGAGGTTCATGCCGGTCAGCATCAGGAACGTGCCGAGCGTGATGATGAAGCTGGGCAGCTTGGTGCGGGTGAGCATGAAACCGTTGAAGGCGCCGATGGCGAGGGTGACCAGGAGCGAGACGCCGACGCCGACCCAGACGTTCGCCGTCATCTGGTAGCTGAACATCGACGACACCAGCGCCGAGGACGTGACCAGCACGCCGGCGGAGAGGTCGAACTCGCCGCCGATCATCAGCAGCGCGACCGGGACGGCCATGATGCCGATCGTCGAGGACGCGTACAGGACGGTGCTGAGGCTGCTCGCGCGCAGGAAGCTGTCGGCGGCGAAGGCGAAGAAGACGAACACCGCGAGGGCGCCGACGACGGAGCCCAGTTCGGGGCGGCCGAGGAGCTTGCGCAGCGGAGAGACCTGGAGAAGCCTCTCGTCCGACGGGAGCGCGCTCACCGGGTGCCCCGCCCGGTGTACCGGGCCAGTTCGTCCGCCTGGTCCTTGGTGATGATCTGCGGGCCGGTCAGGACCGGCTTGCCGCCGCCGAGCACGTCACCGTTGTACCTGTACAGCCACAGCAGGTCGACGGCCTGGTAGCCCTGGAGGTACGGCTGCTGGTCGACGGCGAAGCCGAGGGTGTCGTCCGCCAGGCCGGCGGCCACCTTGGCGTTGAGGTCGAAGGTGTCGATCTCGGCCTTGCTGCCGGCGCCCTGCCTGGCCTTGACGGCGGTGTCGGCGTACGGCGCGCCCAGGGTGACGACGGCGTCGACCGACGGGTCGGCCTGGAGCCTGGCCTCGATCGCGGACTGCACGTCGGGCATGTTGGTGCCGGTGACGTAGAGGTCGGTCACCGTGCCGGTGAAGGTCTTGGCGACGCCGTCGCAGCGCTGCTCGTGGCCGACGTTGCCCTGCTCGTGCAGGACGCAGATCGCCTTCTTCCTCCCGCGCCGGTTCAGCTCCTCGCCGACGGCCTCGCCGGCGATCGTCTCGTCCTGGCCGATGTGGGTGAGCGCCCCGAACGCCTTGGACTCGGCCGAGCCGGAGTTCACCGTGATCACGGGGATACCGGCCCTGCGGGCGCGGGCCAGGGCGGCCTTCATCGCGTCGGGCTTGGCGAGGGTGACGATGATGCCGTCGACCTTCTTGTCGATCGCCGCGTCGACGAGCTGTGCCTGCTGCTGGGCCTCGTCGTCGTGGGAGTACAGGAAATTGATGTTGTCCTTGACTGCGGCCTGCTTCGCCCCGCTCTGGACGATGTCCCAGAACGTGTCGCCGTCGCCCGAGTGGGTGATCATCGCGAAGGTCCAGCGGGGCGTGTTCACCGCCGCCCGGCCCTGCGCGGCCGCGGCCTCACGGGCGTCCTCGGCACGCTTTCCCCCGGTACTGCTGCACCCCGCTAGGGATACGCAGAGCACCCCCGCCAACGCGATCCCTGTCCAGGTCCCAAACCGTGCCACGAGGCCGTGCCCTTCTTGCCGTGCTCTGCCGTACGCGCGCGTCCGGCGTCGCTCCCACCGGACGCAAACGCCCCAGTATCGAACACAGGGATCATGCGTCCGGTGGCCGGGGACCGCGAGTCGGTCGCCTTGTCCGGACATTGCGACCAGGTCGGCTGCCGCGAGGTGCGCGCGCTACGGCCGCACGAGCAGCTGGAACTCGAAGGAGTAGCGGGCCGGGCGGTAGATGTGGTCGCCGAACTCGACCGCGCGGCCCGTGTCGTCGAAGGTGGTGCGCTGCATGGTGAGCAGCGGGGCGCCCTCCGGCTCGGCGAGACGCTCGGCCTCGGCCGCGGTGGCGGCACGGGCGCCGATGGACTGACGGGCGCTGTGCAGGGTGATCCCGGCCGTCCGCATCATCCGGTACAGGCCGGTGGCCTCCAGCTGGGCGGTGTCCAGGTCCAGCAGGCCGGACGGGATGTGGTTGGAGAGGTACGCCATCGGCTCCCCGTGCGCGAGCCGCAGCCGCTCCACTCGGTGCACCTCGCTGCCCTCGGTGACCGCGAGTGCGGCGGCGACCTCGGCGGACGCGGGAACGACGGTGTTGACCAGGACCGTCGTCGCGGGGCGCTGGCCCGCCGCCTCCAGGTCGTCGTAGAGGCTGCTCAGTTCCAGGGGGCGCTTGACCTGGCTGTGCACGACCTGGGTGCCGACGCCCCGGCGGCGGACCAGCAGGCCCTTGTCCACGAGGGACTGGATCGCCTGGCGGACGGTCGGGCGGGACAGGCCGAGCCGGGCGGCCAGCTCGATCTCGTTGCCGAGCAGGCTGCCGGGGGTGAGCGCTCCGTGCTCGATCGCCGCCTCCAGCTGCTGGGACAGCTGGAAGTACAAGGGCACCGGAGAGCTTCGGTCCACACGGAGTTCGAGCTGCACGGTCGGGTCCACCTCTGGTTTCGGCACGGGCCCGAGCGTAGCTCCGTGGCCGGTTGACGGGAAGTCGTGTAGTCCGATTGTCCGGACAAACGCATTGACAGGGCGCGGCATCCGACGTCACCTTGATTCCATGCGCATCGGGGTCATCGGGACGGGCCGCATCGGCACCATTCATGCGAACACACTCAGCCGTCACCGCGAGGTCGGATCCCTCATCCTGACGGACGCGGAACCCGCACGCGCCGCGGAGCTGGCGACGCGGCTGGGCGAGACGGCCGCGCCCGGCGTCGACGAGATCTTCCGGTGGGGAGTGGACGCGGTGGTGATCACCACGGCCACCTCGGCCCACGCCGAACTGATCGGCCGGGCCGCGCGCTCGGGGCTTCCGGTGTTCTGCGAGAAGCCCATAGCCCTGGACCTGGCGGGCACCTTGGCGGCGATCGCCGAGGTCGAGGCCGCCGGAACGATCCTTCAGATGGGGTTCCAGCGCCGCTTCGACGCCGGGTACACGAGCGCCCGCGAGGCGGTGCGCTCGGGGCGGCTCGGGCGGCTGCACACCGTGCGCGCGGTGACCTCCGACCAGTCGCCGCCGTCCGCCGCGTGGCTGCCGGTCTCCGGTGGCCTGTTCCGGGACGCGCTGATCCATGACTTCGACGTACTGCGCTGGGTGACGGGGCGCGAGGTGGCCGACGTGTACGCCGCCGGGTCGGACGCCGGACCCGCGATGTTCCGTGCCGCCGGGGACGTCGACACCGCGGCCGTGGTCCTCACCCTCGACGACGGCACCCTCGCCACGGCCACGGCGACGCGGCTGAACGGCGCCGGGTACGACGTCCGCATGGAGCTGGCCGGTGAACTCGACCAGGTCGTGGTGGGACTCGACGACCGCACGCCGATCGCCTCCACCGAGCCGACCGGGCCTCCGGCCGCCGACAAACCGTGGACCGGTTTCCTGGAACGCTTCGGACCCGCCTACGAGGCGGAGCTGATCGCCTTCGTCGATGTCGTACGGGGTGGAAGGCCCAACCCCTGCGACGGCCGTGAGGCCCTCAAGGCCTTGCGCATCGCCGAGGCCTGCGAGGTGTCGCGCCGGGAGCGGAGGGTGGTGTCGCCGGCGTCGATCCCGGGGGCCACGGGCACGGCGGGAGCGGCGAGGACGCCCGGAGCCACGGGGGCGTAGGGGCGCGCGGGGAACAACGGGGCGGCGGGGCGCCGGACCCACGGGCACGGCGGGGCGCCCGGAGGAGCCACGAGGCGTAGGGGCGGGGGAAAGCGGGGAGCGCCGACCCCACCTGCCGCCGGGGCGGGCGCTAGGCGCCGTCCGGGAGGTCGTACGACCCGTACGTCGGGCGACCTTGCAGGTCGTACGTCTGGATGGAGACCCCCGCCGCGGTGATCCGCCCGCCGGTGTGCCGGAACGCGGTCGGCCGGCTCCCCTCGGCGAAGAGGCGGCGGCCGGCGCCGAGCACCACCGGGAAGGTCAGCAGGTGCAGCGTGTCGACCAGGTCCAGTGCGAGGAGGCTGCCCGCCAGAGCGGCACTGCCGTGCACCTGGAGTTCCCCGCCGGTGCGCTCCTTGAGGGCGGTGATCTCCTTGACGAGGTCTCCGTGGACGGCGGTGGCGCCCGGCCAGACCGGCTCCGCGAGGGGCACGGAGGTGGCCACGTACTTCGGCAGCGCGTTCAGCCTGCCCGCCACCGGGTCGGCCGGGTCGGTCACCTTCGGCCAGTAGGAGGCGAAGATGTCGTAGGTGCGCCGGCCCAGGAGGAAGGCGCCGACACGGTCGAAGACCTCGGTGACGAACCGGCCGAAGTCCTCGTCGCCGTACGGCACGGTCCAGCCGCCCTGTTCGAAGCCGCCGCGAGTGTCCTCGCCGGGGCCGCCGGGGGCCTGGTGGACGCCGTCGAGAGAGACGAAAGCGGTGAGGACGAGCTTGCCCATGGCGGGTGCCCTCCTTTGCTGGTGCTCGGGGTGGGGTCCACTGTCATCAGGTCAGAACCCGTCCCGCCCCGCAACTCATCGCCGACGGCGGCAGTCCCCGGTCCGGGGCGAGGTCGGCGTCCGTTCGCCGCCAGCACGGCCGGTCGTCCGGCGCTGGGATGGACCCATGACGACTTCGGACAAGACCCTGAACGACAAGGTGGCCCTCGTGACCGGCGGCAGCCGCGGCATCGGTGCGGCGACGGCGGTACGGCTGGCGCGGGAGGGCGCGGACGTGGCCCTGACGTACGTCAACGGCAAGGAGGCGGCCGACGGCGTCGTACGGGCCGTCGAGGCCCTGGGACGCCGTGCGGTGGCCCTGCGGGCGGATTCCGCGGACGCCGCGGAGGCGGCCGGCGCGGTCGGGGCGGCGGTGGAGGCCCTGGGCGGGCTCGACGTGCTGGTGAACAACGCGGGGATCGGGGTGCTCGGTCCGCTGGAGGACCTGTCCCTCGCCGACGTGGACCGGGTGCTCGCGGTGAACGTGCGGGGTGTCTTCCTCGCCTCGCAGGCGGCCGCCGGGCGGATGGGCGCCGGGGGGCGGATCATCACGATCGGGAGCTGCATGGCGCAGCGGGTGCCGGGGCCCGGCGGCACGCTGTACGCGTTGAGCAAGTCGGCGTTGGTCGGGCTGACGAAGGGGCTCGCCAGGGACCTGGGGCCGCGGGGGATCACGGCGAACCTCGTCCATCCCGGCCCCATCGACACGGACATGAATCCGGCGGACGGGCCGTATGCGGGGGGCCAGGCCGCGATGACGGCGCTGGGGCGGTTCGGGACGGGGGCGGAGGTGGCGTCGACGGTGGCGTATCTGGCGGGCGCCGCGTATGTGACGGGGGCGGAGTTCGCGGTGGACGGCGGCCACGCGGTGTGAGCCACGGGGGAATCCCGCCCCGTCGCCCCGTCCCGAGACGAGGGCTGCCCCTCCCCGACCCGAGACGGGGGCTGCCCCTCCCCGTCCCGGCCCCCGTCGCCGGATGATCGTCCCGCCGGGGTCGACGACCGGGGCGTAGCCCCTTCCCCGGCCCCCGCCGCCCCCTCCCCGTCCCGGATCGGGTGGCTGCCGTCCAGACCCCCGCTGTCGGCCCTGAACGGGCCTCGTCCAGGAAGGCCGGGCGGGCGGAACACAGCCCGTCCGGGTCGGGTCACGGGGGCAAGGTCCCCAGGGGCGCGGCGAAGCCCCACGGGCGGCGGCGGGGGCGGGATCCGGGTCAGCCGCCCAGTTCCTGGTGCCTCGCCCGGAGGGCAGCCGCGCCGTCCTCCGTCAGGGAGCCGATGAGGCGCAGCCGCGAGATGCCCCCGTCCGGGTAGATGTCCACGCGCGCGTGGGTGCCCACCACCGGGGCGGGGAGGACGAAGCGATGGTTCGTGTCCGGCTGGAGACGCGTGGGAGGGAGGGCCTCCCGCCAGACGCCGTCCTCGCCGTCCCGGACGGACACCGCAGCCCACCCGGCGCTGTTGCCCTTCAGATACGCCGTGTCGACCTCCAGCGCCCGGATCTGCGCGCGTGCCACGAGCCGGTAACGGATCCAGTCGTTGCCCCGGTCCCGACGCCGACGGGTCTCCCAGCCCTCGTCCATCCTGCGGGAGCGTCCCGGCTGGATGGTGTTGGTGGCCGGTGAGTAGAACAGGTTGGAGGCGTCCTCGGCCTGCCCGCCGTTCTCGAGGGCGACCACGTCGAAGGTGCCGAGGACGGCCAGCCATTCGGGGTCCGGGACGACCTCGCCGTGGACGCGGAGCCGGGCGATGCCGCCGTCGGGGTGCTGGTTGACCCGCAGGTGCGTGAAGCGCTGTTCGACCGACACGGCGAAGCCGTTCGCCGCGTGCCCGCCGACCGGGGTGCGCGGGACGAGCGTCGTCCACTTCACGTCGTCGCCGAGAAGGGCCTCGGGCGACGGCGAGCCGGCCACCGAGGTGCCCTCGACCGACACCGCCTGCGGGTGGTTGCCGCGGAAGTGGGCGGTGTCGACGACGATCCCGCGGATCACGCCGGGCGCGCCGAGCCGGACCAGGGCCCAGTCGTGGTCGTCGGGCGCCGGCCACGGGTGCTCGGCGGAGACGCCCCGGCGCCGGCGGGTCTCCCAGCCGTCCATGACCTTGCCCTTGTGCCCGAAGTGCTCGGGGTCGAACTCGGCGGGTCCGGGCAGCAGCAGATTCTCCCGCTGGGCGAAGAACTCGTCGTTCGCGGCGATGACGGCGGCGCCGAGGTGCCGGTCGGCGAGATCGGCGTACCGGGTGAAGGGGAAGTCGGCGGTGCGGAAGTCCGCGTACGGGTCGCCGCCGCCGTAGGGGTTCGCGTCGCCGGTGAAGCCGGGAATCGCGGTCACGGTGATCAGGGGTTCCTTTCGGGGGTCGGCCGCGTGCGGGCGGGTGCGGGGTGGGTCAGCGGGCGCGGGTGAGGAGTCGGCCCCTGGGGGCGGTGAACTCGCCGTCCGCGACGATGCGTTCACCGCGCAGCCAGGTGGATCTCACCACGCCGTGCAGGGTCCTGCCGGCGTAGGCGGTGACCCGGTTGCGGTGCTGGAGTGCCGCCGGGTCGACGGTGAAGGTCTCGTCGGGCGCGAGGACGGCGAAGTCGGCGTCGCGGCCCGCCTCGATGGCGCCCTTGCGGTCGAGGCCGACGAGTGCCGCCGTGTGCGTCGACATCCAGCGGACGACGTCCTCCAGTCCGTGGCCGCGCCGGCGGGCCTGCGTCCAGACGGCGGCGAGGCTGACTTGCAGGCCGGAGATACCGCCCCAGGCGGTGGCGAAGTCACCGGTCTTGAGGTCGGCGGTGGACGGGGAGTGGTCGGTGACCACGCAGTCGATGGTGCCGTCGGCCAGCGCCTGCCACAGGAGGTCCTGGTTGGCGGCCTCCCGGATGGGCGGGCAGCACTTGAACTCGCTGGCGCCGTCGGGTACTTCCTCGGCGGTGAGAGTGAGGTAGTGCGGGCAGGTCTCGACCGTGACGCGCACGCCCTCGGCCTTCGCGGCGGCGATGAGGGGCAGCGCGTCGCTGGAGGACAGGTGCAGGACGTGCACGCGCGCGTGGAGGCGTTTCGCCTGGGCGACGAGTGCGGCGATGGCTGTGCTCTCGGCGTCGCGCGGACGGCTGGCGAGGAAGTCGGCGTACCTGGGTCCGCCCCGCCGGGGGGCCGCATCGAGGTGGTGCGGGTCCTCGGCGTGCACGATGAGCAGACCGTCGAACCCGGTGATCTCGGCCAGCGAGCGGGCCAGCCGGTCCTGGTCGAGGTGGGGGAACTCGTCCACGCCGGACGGGGAGAGGAAGGCCTTGAAGCCGAAGACCCCGGCTTCGTGCAGCGGGCGCAGGTCCTTGACGTTGTCGGGCAGGGCGCCGCCCCAGAAGCCGACGTCGACGTGCGCCTTGTCGGCGGCGACCCCCCGCTTGGCGCGGAGGTGGTCGACCGTCGTGGTCGGCGGGACGGAGTTGAGGGGCATGTCGACGAGGGTGGTGATGCCGCCGGCCGCCGCCGCGCGGGTGGCGGTCCAGAAGCCCTCCCATTCGGTGCGGCCGGGGTCGTTGACGTGCACGTGCGTGTCGACGAGGCCGGGCAGCAGGACGTCGTCGCCGAGATCCTCCAGGCGGGCGCCGGACGGTATGCCGACGTCGTACGGGAGTACGGCCGTGATCGTGCCGGCGGACACCGCGACCGAGGCGGCGCGTGTCCCTTCCGGAGTGATGACGCGCGTCGAGCGCAGCACCAGTTCGGCGTCGGACACCCGGACCCCTCTCTGCCGCCGTTCACTTCGGGGAGACGGGGGGCCGGGACGCGCCCGTGGGAGCCGTCCCGCGCAACCTCCGCCCGCAGAATTCAACGTTCTGTTGAAGGAGTCTTCACCTCCGTCCACCGTGCCGTCAAGGCCCACCTCCCACAGTGCACCCACCGTCGCCTGTCTGGACGTTTTCACCACGTGAAATTAGAATTCCGGCAAGCAGAACGCAGCTACGCACCGGCTCGGTGTCGATCGACCGCCGGGTAGGCTTCAGCCCTTCCTGCCAGTTTCGAAAGGAACGCGCCGTGCCGACGTCCAGCGCCAGCACCACCGACTCCGCCAGGTCCAGCAGCGGCGGGGTCCAGTCTCTCGAGCGCGCCTTCGACCTGCTGGAGCGGATGGCGGACGCGGGCGGGGAGGTCGGACTGAGCGAACTGTCGGGCAGCAGCGGGCTCCCCCTGCCGACGATCCACCGCCTGATGCGCACCCTGGTCGCCTGCGGGTACGTCCGCCAGCAGTCGAACCGCCGCTACGCGCTCGGCCCGCGGCTGATCCGCCTCGGCGAGTCCTCCGCCCGGCTGCTGGGGACCTGGGCCCGCCCCTACCTGGCCCGGCTGGTCGAGGAGACCGGCGAGACGGCGAACATGGCGCTGCTGGACGGCGACGAGATCGTGTACGTGGCGCAGGTGCCGTCGAAGCACTCGATGCGGATGTTCACCGAGGTCGGCCGTCGCGTCCTCCCGCACTCCACGGGCGTCGGCAAGGCGCTGCTCGCGGGGTTCCCGGACGCCGAGGTGCGCGCGCTGCTCGCCCGCACCGGCATGCCTGCCGCGACGGACAGGACGATCACCACCCCGGAGGACTTCCTGGCGGCTCTCGCGGAGGTCCGGAACGCCGGTTACGCGGTGGACGACAACGAGCAGGAGATCGGCGTGCGCTGTCTCGCGGTCCCGGTGCCCGACTCCCCCACCGCGGCGGCCATCTCGATCTCCGGCCCGGCGGGCCGCGTCACCGAGTCCGCCACCGAGAAGATCGTGCCGATGCTCCAGCAGGTGGCCGTGGAACTGTCCGAGGCCCTGTCGAACCCGGGCGGTACGACCGGCTGAGCCGCCGTCACGACCGTGGGTGACACGACCCCCTGAGCCACGGCCCCGGGTGGCGCACGTCCTTGTGGCCACGCGGAGGGCGTTCCCGTGACGGTGGTCAGCCGCGCCGAGGACGCGGGCCGGAGAACGCCATCCGGCGCCCGCTCCGCCACACCGGAGAACGAGATTCAGCCCAGGTACACCACCCTGCCGTGACCCCGTCAGGTATGCAGAACACATGACGCACACGGAAGACCGGGCCGCCGGGCTGCTCCTCGCCGCGGGCGGGGGGCGACGCCTGGGCGGACGCCCGAAGGCCCTGTTGGCGCACCGGGGGCGTCCGCTCGTCGAACACGCGGTGGAGGCGCTGCGCGCGGCCGGCTGCACGCGCGTGCACGTGGTCCTCGGGGCGGCCGCCGACGCCGTACGGGAGCGGGCGCGGCTCGACGGGTGCGTGCTGGTGATGAATCCGGAGTGGGAGCGGGGCATGGGCGGCTCGCTGCGGGCCGGTCTCGACTCGCTGGCCGGGACGGGAGCGCGGGCCGCGCTGGTCTCGCTGGTCGACCAGCCGGGCATCGGGGAGCGGGCGCTGGCACGGGTGCTCGCCGGGTACGACGACGACACGTCGCTGGTGTGTGCCGCCTACGACGGGGCGCGCGGGCATCCCGTCCTGCTCGGGGCCGCGCACTGGGCCGGCATCGCGGCGACCGCGACCGGTGACATGGGGGCACGCGGCTACCTGAAGGCACACGAGGAGGAGGTCCGTCTGGTGGAGTGCGGAGACGTGGCTCGCCCGTACGACATCGACACCGTCGACGATCTGGTGCACCTCGAGCCCGGTCCACATGAGTGAACCGGCCGGCACGGAGAGCCAAGCTCCCTCGACCGGGAGAATCTCGACATCAACAAAATATTGAACTTCCACGATGAGGAAACTAGTATCCACTGATCAGCAGCGTTCGGTTGCTCCCCGAGCGCTCCCCGTCCTACCGGGGTCTCCTGGCACCCGGTGCCACGCTCGCTGAAGGAAGTGACAGCTCATGTCCGCACCAGCGCCGTCCCCGGCGGCCGTCGTCGACGCCGAGCCCCTGCCCCGGCAGGAGGAGGTCCTCACCGACGCGGCCCTCGCCTTCGTGGCCGAGCTGCACCGCCGGTTCACGCCGCGCCGTGACGAACTCCTCGCCCGCCGTGCCGAGCGCCGCGCCGAGATCGCCCGCACCTCCACGCTCGACTTCCTGCCGGAGACCGCCGCGATCCGCGCCGACGACTCCTGGAAGGTGGCCCCCGCGCCCGCGGCGCTGGACGACCGCAGGGTGGAGATCACCGGTCCCACCGACCGCAAGATGACCATCAACGCCCTCAACTCGGGGGCGAAGGTCTGGCTCGCGGACTTCGAGGACGCCTCCGCGCCCACCTGGGAGAACGTCATCGGCGGCCAGCTCAACCTGATGGACGCGTACGGCCGGAACATCGACTTCACCGATCCGGGGTCGGGGAAGTCGTACGCCCTGCGCCCGGACGAGGAGCTGGCGACCGTCGTCATGCGCCCGCGCGGCTGGCACCTGGACGAGCGGCACCTCCGGGTCGACGGCCGGGCGGTCCCCGGCGCACTCGTCGACTTCGGCCTGTACTTCCTCCACAACGCCGAGCGGCTGCTCGACCTCGGCAAGGGACCGTACTTCTACCTCCCGAAGACCGAGTCGCACCTCGAAGCCCGCCTGTGGAACGACGTGTTCGTGTTCGCCCAGGACCATGTCGGCATCCCCCGTGGCACCGTGCGCGCGACCGTCCTCATCGAGACGATCACCGCCGCGTACGAGATGGAGGAGATTCTCTACGAACTCCGCGATCACGCTTCGGGGTTGAACGCGGGCCGCTGGGACTACCTCTTCTCCATCGTCAAGAACTTCCGTGACGCCGGTGCCAGGTTCGTGCTGCCGGACCGCAACGCCGTGACGATGACGGCCCCGTTCATGCGGGCGTACACCGAACTCCTCGTGCGCACCTGTCACAAGCGCGGCGCCCACGCCATCGGCGGTATGGCGGCCTTCATCCCCTCGCGCCGTGACACGGAGGTCAACAAGGTCGCCTTCGAGAAGGTCCGGGCCGACAAGGACCGGGAGGCGAACGACGGTTTCGACGGTTCCTGGGTCGCTCACCCCGACCTGGTGCCGATCGCCATGGAGTCCTTCGAGCGGGTGCTCGGCGACAAGCCGAACCAGAAGGACCGGCTGCGCGAGGACGTCGACGTCAAGGCGGCCGACCTGATCGCCGTGGACTCTCTTCGGGCGCGCCCGACGTACGCCGGTCTCGTCAACGCCGTGCAGGTGGGCGTCCGTTACATCGAGGCGTGGTTGCGCGGACTGGGCGCGGTGGCCATCTTCAACCTGATGGAGGACGCGGCCACGGCCGAGATCTCCCGCTCACAGATCTGGCAGTGGATCAACGCGGGGGTCGAGGTCGAACGCGACGGTACGACCGTGCGGGTGACGCCGGAGCTGACCCGCGAGGTCGCCGCCGCCGAACTGACCGCCATCCGTACGGAGATCGGCGAGGAGGCCTTCGCGGCCGGCCACTGGCAGCAGGCCCACGACCTGCTGCTGACGGTCGCCCTCGACGAGGACTACGCCGATTTCCTCACCCTGCCGGCCTACGAGCAGCTCGAAGGCTGACCCTTCGGAGACCGACCCGTTCGAGGGCTCATCCCTCCTTGTCCGAGTGGCCCAGGGACTTCCCCGGGGCCACCCGGTCGCGGACGAGGCGCTTGACGGCGGTCGGCTCCGGGAAGCCCTGGTCGCGGCGGTCCCAGACGACATCGCCGTTCACCCGGACCACGAAGACGCCGCCCGTGCCCGGCTTGAGGGCCAGTTCGGTCAGCTCCGCCTCGAACGTGGTGAGCAGCTCCTGCGCCAGCCAGGCGGCGCGGGGCAGCCAGCGGCACTGGGTGCAGTACTCGATCTCCACTCGCTGTCCGGCCGGCCGTGCGTCCGGCTGTGTGTCCGTCATCGCAGGTGTACCGACCAATCCTGTTCCGCGGCCGGCTTGCCGTGCAGGTCGGGGACCCGCTTGAGCCAGTCCGGCCGTCCCCGGCGGCTCCTGGCCGCCCGCTGGGCCTCCTCGGCCGCGAGTTCGTCACGGGTGGGGAAGTCCGTGGGCAGCCAGGCCGCACTGGCCCGCACGCGCGCGTAAAGGTGGTTCACGTACGCCGTCCTGGCCTCGTCGGCGGTCGCGAAGGCGGGGTCGTCCAGGAGCCAGGCGTCGGGGACCTCGGCGACGATCCGGCGCAGGAGTTCCTCGGTGACCTTCGGAGCCAGTTCGGCGTCGGCGGCCCGTACGTCGGGCGCGTAGCGGCCGAGGGCGTGGTGGCGGAAGTCGTACCGCTTCGCGGGGTCGGAGCCGTCCCAGCGGTGGTGGAAGACGAGGGCGGCGCCGTGGTCGATCAGCCACAGGCGCGGGGGCACGATGCCGAGCGTGGGCCACACCATCAGGTTGGAGCTGTGCACGGTCCGGTCGACGTTGACGGTGAGGGCGTCGAGCCAGACGATCCGGCCGGCCTCCAAGGGGTCCACGGGGAACGCCTCGGCGACGTCCGGGGTGAAGTCCCGCGCGCCCGGCAGGTAGTCCATGCCGAGGTTGACGCCCCCGCTGGCGGCATGCAGGTCGCGCACCTCCTGGTGGGGCTCGCCGTCGGCGATCGCCGGATCGAAGTGGACCAGCACCAGCTCGGGGAAGCGCAGCCCCAGGGCCCGCGCCAGTTCGCCCACGATCACCTCGGCGACCAGCGCCTTGCGGCCCTGCGCGGAGCCTGTGAACTTCACCACGTAGGTGCCCAGGTCGTCGGCCTCGACGACTCCGGGCACCGAGCCTCCGGACCTCAGCGGGGTCACGTATCGAACAGCAGTCACGTCGCGCAGCACATCGGCCAGCGTAGTTCAGATCACGCGCGGGCCAGCGGGTTGGGCAGCGGCAGGTAGCGGGCGTCGGCGCCGTCCGCGCCCGTCCAACGCAGCAGGAGGTTGGTCTTGCCGGGCAGGGTGGGCGCCGCGAGGAGGGCGCGGACCTCGGGGAGGTCGTGGCGGGCCAGCTCGCGGCGGGCGGCGGGCCAGGGGTCGAAGCCGGGGTGATGGTCGGCCAGGGCGGCGGCGACCTCGGTGAGGTGGTTGACGACGAGGCAGTACACGAGCCGCTCCCAGCCGGCGGCCCGCTCCACCTCGGGCAGCAGCTTGACGCCCTCGGCGTCCCGGAACAGTGCCTGTACGGGCAGTCCGGTGGCGTCGACGGCGACGAGCGTGTTCTGGAGGTGGGCCTCCAGAACGACACCGTGGTCGGAGAAGGCGGCCAGCGCCGGGGGGACGACCGCCGCCAGGTACGCCTGCCACCAGCGCGCCGGTTCGGCCGTGGCGGCGAGCGGGCTGCCCTCGAAGCCCTCCACGAGGCCCGCGGCGAGCAGCGGGGTCGCGCCGGGCGCCACATGCGCCCGGAGCCCGTCACGGACCATGACGGCGAGTTCCTCGAAGGCGAAGCCCGCGGTGCGGTATCCGCGGTCGCTCAGCCAGGCCGCGGGGCCGCCGCCCGCCTCGAAGGCCTTGGCGACGGCCGCGTCGGTCCGGCGGAGTCTGAGCAGGTCGTGACGCCACAGCCGGCGGATGTCGTTGGTGATGCGCACGTCGAGGCTGAACTTCAGGAAGAGGTCCCGCTCGGGCGCGTACAGGGTGCGCACGGCGGCGGTGGGCCAGACGTCGAACGACGTGCTGCCGAGCCGGATCAGGCGGCCGTCGGCGAAGGCGGCGGCGAGCGCGCCGCGGGCCAGGTCGAGCTGCCAGGGGTGGGCGGGCAGCAGCCGGTAGCCGGGCGGGGCCTCACCGAGGGCGTCCAGTGCGGCGGTGTCGCCGTCCTCCACCACCGCGTCCTCGCGCAGCCCCAGCAGCACCAGCGGGAAGCGGGCGTACGCCTCGGGCGCGTACGGCAGCCAGCCGCCGGGCGGGCCGCCCCCGCGCGTCTTGGGGGCGGGGTGGTGGGGGTGGCCGGTCAGGAGGGACTGCTCGGAGCGCAGGCAGGGGTCGTCGGGCGGGGTGGCACGCGCGCGTGCGGCGAGGAGCGCGGCGACGGCGTCCCGGCTGTCGAGCATCTCGGCGGGCAGTTCGCAGTTGGTGACGCCGGTGTGGTGGCGCAGTTCCGCGGCGGCCAGGTCGACGAGGCCGCGGTGGCCGAGGAGGTGCCACGCGCCGTCCACGTGCACCTCGGGTTCGGCGGGCCGCCGGGTGCCGCGCACGCGGAGCAGGCGGCCGGAGGGCAGCCGGTACACCTCTCGTGCGCCGCACCGGGACCGCGGCGCGGCCACCTCCCGCAGCAGGCAGTTCAGCAGCGGCGCGGCCGCGAGGGCGTCGGCCCGCACGGCGACGGCGCCTGAACCGGTGACGTCGGCGCCCGGCCCGGAGGCGCCGGCGTCCGGCCCGGAGGCGACCGCGCCCGGCCCGGTGACGTCGGTGGCCGGATCCGGCTCGGCCGACGACGCGGACTCGGGGGGCGGGGGGATGAGGTCCACGCGTTCCACTGGTTCCCTACGGTTCTTGCGGGCGGAGACGATCAGTATCCCTGTCGTCACGACCCGTCCGTGACGTCCGGTTCGTGCCCGACCCGTATCCGACCTGTACCAGACCCGTACCCGAGGAGCCCGCCCGTGCACCGTCCCCCCACCGCCGAGGCCGAGCTGGCCGCCGATCTCGCCGCCGTGCGTCCCGCGCTCGGCGCGCGGTTCGCGGCCGAGCTTCCGGGTGCCCGCGCGGCCGTGCTGACCCGGCTGTGGCGGGCGCTCGCGCACGAGCCGCTGCCGTGGGTCGCTCGCCGGGCGCCGGACCGGGACGGTCTGACGCTGCGCCTCGCCGACGGCCGCCGTCTGCACGGCCCGCACGCCGATCCGTACGCGACGGCCGCCCATGTGACAGCGGTCGACCTGGACGGCACGGCGTACCAGGATCCCGCGCGGCTGATGGCCGATCTCGCCGTGCCGCACGGTGAGGGCCTCGCCGACGAACTGGCGCACAGCACCGCGTCGTTGGCGCTGTCTCGGGCCGGACAGGAACCCGGGGGTTCCGGCGCGCAGGAGTGGCCCGCGCACGACTGGGAGTGGGAGCAGCGAGTGGTCGACGGGCACCCGTACCACCCCAACTGCCGTTCACGGCCCGGTTTCTCGGTGTCCGAGCAGCTGGCGTACGGGCCCGAGCACCGACCGCCGCCGGTGCGCCTGGGCCTGCTGCCGGTCCCGGCCGACGAGTGTCTCGTCTCGGGCGGGTGGCCCGCCGAGCTGCGGGACGGGGGACGGCTGCTGATCCCGGTGCACCCGTGGCAGGCGGCTCACGTGTTGAAGCGGTCGTGCGCGCAGGGGCTCGCGGCGCATCCCCTGATGTCGCTGCGCACGCTCGCGGTGCCCGGCGGACCACATGTGAAGACGGCGCTCAGCGCCCGGCTGACGTCGTCGGTGCGGGACATCTCGGTGGGCTCGGTCGTCGCCTCCGCGGCCCTGTCGGCGTTCGCGGAGAGCCTGGCGGAACGCACGGACGGCCTGCTGCACACGACCCGCTCCCTCGGCGCGGTCACGGCCGACTCACCCGACCTGGCGGCCGTGTTGCGGGAGGCGCCCGCCGTGTACGCGGGGCCGGGCGAGTCCGTCGTTCCGGTGGCCGCCCTCGCCACCACCGGACTGCCCTCCTCGCCCGCCTGGTTGGCGGACTTCACCCGACTGGCGCTCACCGTGGGGCTGCGGCTGCTGGAACAGGGCGTGGCGCTGGAGGCGCACGGGCAGAACCTGCTGGTCGTGCTGTCGGCCTCGGGGGCGCCGGTGCGGCTGGTCTACCGCGACCTGGCCGATATCCGGGTCAGCCCGGCGCGGCTGGCCCGGCACGGCCTGGCGTCGCCCGAGTTGCCGGCCCGGATCCTGACGGACGACGTGACGGCGCTGCGCCGCAAACTGTTCGGCTCGCTGGTCGCCGGAGCGCTGGCGGCCACCGCGGGCAGCGGGGAGGCGCTGGGCAGGGCGCTGGCGGCGGCCGTGGAGCACGTGCCGGAGACGGGGGCCACGGCAGATCTGCGGGCCCTGCGCGAGGAACCGGTGCCGGTGAAGGCGCTGACACTGATGCGGCTGTCGCCGGGGGTGTCCGGCGACCAGTGGGCGCGGCTGCCCAACCCCTTGACGGGCGACTACTCCTGAGGCCGTTTTGAAGCGGGACACCTCTGATCAATAGGATCCGCCGATGATCAGAACACAACGGCTGGCGGCGGGCGTCTGCGCCCTGCTCGCCGCGCTCGGGGCCGGGCTCGCGTTCCCGGCCGGGGCGGTCGCCGACGAGACCACAGCCAATGCGCCCAAGGTCGACCTGGTCCTCGACGTCAGCGGTTCCATGCGGGCGAAGGACATCGACGGCGGGTCGCGGATGGCCGCGGCCAAGCAGGCGTTCAACGAGGTGCTGGACGCGACCCCCGAGGAGGTCCGGCTCGGCATCCGCACCCTCGGGGCCAACTACCCCGGCGACGACCAGAAGACCGGCTGCAAGGACACCGCGCAGCTCTACCCGGTGGGCCCGCTGGACCGCACCGAGGCGAAGGCCGCGGTGGCGACCCTCACGCCCACGGGCTGGACGCCGATCGGCCCGGCCCTGCTGAAGGCGGCCGAGGACCTCGACGGGGGCACCGGCTCCAAGCGGATCGTGCTGATCAGCGACGGTGAGGACACCTGTGCCCCGCTCGACCCGTGCGAGGTGGCCCGCGAGATAGCGGCCAAGGGCATCGGCCTGACCATCGACACCCTCGGCCTGGTGCCGAACGTGAAGATGCGTCAGCAGCTCAGCTGCATCGCCGAGGCCACGGGTGGCACCTACACCTCGGTGGAGCACACCGTGGAACTCACCGACCGGGTCAACCAGTTGGTGGACCGGGCGGCGGACCCGGTGGTGACGCCCGTCGCCACGCAGGGCGCGGAGTCCTGCGCGAAGGCGCCGACGCTGAAGTCGGGCCTGTACACGGACCGCGAGGAGTTCGGTCAGGAGCGCTGGTACCGCGTGGACCTGGACCCGGGCAAGGAGCTGCGGGCCTCGGTGAGCGTGTCGGCGGACCGGGCGATGAACCCCGACTACGGGGTGCTGCTGCGGGCGGTCACGGTGCACGGTCGGGAGATCGTGCGCGGTGAGGCTGCCGGCAACGGCCGTACCGACGTCATCTCGGCCGGTCTGCGCTACCCGAAGGCGGAGGGCGACGACGATGACGCGCCCGCCGAGACGGTGTGCGTGCAGGTGACCAACTCCTACTCGGCCGCCGCCGGTGTGAAGACCACGCCGGGCATGCCTCTGGAGCTGACCGTGGACGTGGTCGACGGGCCGTCGCAGGCGAGCGACGTCGCTTCGTTCGGTCTCGGCCGCGGCTGGTGGCTGCTCGGCGCCCTGGTGCTGGCCGGCTTCCTCGCGGGCGTCCTGTGGGGCTGGCTGTCGCGCTGGCGTGTCGCGGTCTGGAGGACCAACTGATGCGGATCACCCGTGTACTGAGCACGACCCTGCTGGTGCTCGGCCTGGCGGCCGCACCGGCCGTCGCCGACTCCACCCCGTCCGCGAGCCCGTCGGAGGACGGCTCGGCGCCCACGACGGCGGGTACGTCGTTCCGTACGGCGACGGAGGTCGACCAGGGGCGGACGGCCACCGCGAGCGGCTCCGCGGGCGACTACCTGTACTGGTCGTTCCCGGCCGACGCGGGTCAGCGGCCCACGGTGAAGGCGAAGGTGAAGCTGCCCGAGGAGCACGCCGGCCAGACCTGGCAGGTCGACGTGTACGACGGCCTTCGACGCCGCCAGTCCTGCCAGTACGGCGCGCAGACCCGTACCGTCGCCCCCGGCACCGCGTCGGTGGAGCTGGCCTGTGTCCTGCGCACGGTCCGCGCCTGGTCGGAACCGTGGGCCAACGACCCGCTGCCCGGCACGTACTACGTCCGGCTGACGGTCGTCGGCCTCAAGACGGCCGACCTCGGCCTGCCGGTGGGCGCCGAACTGCGGGTGGACTCCAAGGACATCGGCGGCGCGGCGGCGGTGGACGGCTCGCTGGCCGAACCCCTGGTGCCGGGCATCGCCGTGAAGTCGGCGGCCGGGGACGACGAGGACTCGTCGGACTCCGCCGTGCTGTCGAGCATCGAACCGGACGACGGATGGTCGTCCGGCTGGTGGTCGGACCGCTGGGTGTGGACCGCCGTCGGCGGTGTGCTGGCCGCGCTCGCCGGGATCGGCGGGTACGCCCTGACCCGCGGGCCGGGACGGCCGAGGCAGGTGCCACCGGGCGCCTGACACCGACCGGGAGGGCCCGCTCCGTGCGGGCCCTCCGTGCTCCTCACGCCTGCCGCAGCACCTTGGCGAGAGTGCCCTCGCCGCTCACCTCGATGCGCCCGGCCCGCACCGCGTCGACCACACTCAGCTCGCCCCGGGCCACGGCCGTGCAGGTGCCGGTGTCCATGACGAGCAGGGCGTCGGGTTCGCCGGGGGCCGCCCCGTGGCCGTACACGGGTCCTTCCTCAGCACCGGCGAAGAGGTGGAAGCGACCTTCCTCCAGCCGCACTTCCACGAGCCCCTCGCCCTCCAGGGCGCGCAGCAGGGGCAGGGCGAACCAGTGCGCGCGGATCGCGTCGGTGGGCCCGCGCTCCCCCAGTTCCTCCTGCCCCCACGCGCCGAGCGCCTGGAGCACGGCCAGCAACGCACGGCCGCGTCGGGTGAGTTCGTAGACGTAGGCCGCACCGGGCGGCGGCAGGCGGCGCCGGGTGGTCAGGCCGTCGCGTTCCATGTCCCTCAGCCGGGAGGCGAGTACGTCCGTGCTGACGCCCGGCAGGTCGGCGTGCAGGTCGGTGTAGCGGCGCGGGCCGCCGAGCAGCTCGCGGACGATCAGCAGGGTCCAGCGGTCGCCGACGGCGTCGAGGGCGCGGGCGGCGGAACAGTACTGGTCGTAGCTTCGGCGAGGGGGCATGCGACGCAGTCTAGACATGTCGTTGGACTTTCCAAGCTCGAACTTGGTAAAACCAAGCAACACCAGATACCGGAGGGGCGCATGGAGTTCCGGCAGTCGAACAAGCTCAGTGAGGTCTGTTACGAGATCCGCGGCCCGGTGATCGAGCACGCCAACGCACTGGAGGCGGCGGGGCACAGCGTGCTGCGCCTCAACACCGGCAATCCGGCGGTCTTCGGTTTCGAGGCGCCGGAGGAGATCCTCCAGGACATGATCCGGATGCTCCCGCAGGCGCACGGCTACACGGACTCACGCGGCATCCTCCCGGCCCGCCGGGCGGTCGCCCAGCGCTACCAGGACCGGGGCCTGGAGGTCGACGTCGACGACGTGTGGCTCGGCAACGGCGTCTCGGAACTGGTCTCCATGGCCGTCCAGGCGCTGATCGAGGACGGCGACGAGATCCTCGTCCCGGCCCCCGACTTCCCCCTGTGGACGGCCGTCACCACCCTCGCGGGCGGCAAGGCGGTCCACTACCTCTGCGACGAGCAGGCCGACTGGTACCCGGACCTGGCCGACATGGCGTCCAGGATCACCGACCGCACCAAGGCGGTCGTCATCATCAACCCCAACAACCCCACCGGCGCGGTCTACCCGAAGGAGATCATCGAGGGCATCCTCGACCTGGCCCGCCGACACGGCCTGATGGTCTTCGCCGACGAGATCTACGACCAGGTCCTCTACGACGACGCCGTGCACCACTCGGCCGCCGCCCTCGCCCCCGACCTCGTCGTCCTGACCTTCTGCGGCCTGTCCAAGACGTACCGGGTGGCCGGGTTCCGCTCGGGCTGGCTCGTGGTGACCGGCCCCAAGCAGCACGCGCGGGACTACCTGGAGGGCCTCACCATGCTGGCCTCCATGCGCCTGTGCGCCAACGCCCCCGCCCAGTACGCCATCCAGGCCGCGCTCGGCGGCCGCCAGTCCATCCGCGAACTGACCGCACCGGGAGGCAGGCTCCACGACCAGCGCGACATCGCCTGGGAGAAGCTCAACGAGATCCCCGGCGTCTCCTGCGTGAAGCCCAAGGGCGCGCTGTACGCGTTCCCGCGCATCGACCCCAAGGTGCATCCGATCCACGACGACGAGAAGTTCGTCCTGGACCTGCTGCTGCGGGAGAAGATCCAGGTCGTCCAGGGCACCGGTTTCAACTGGCCGGCCCCCGACCACTTCCGCATCCTCACCCTCCCGCACGCGGAGGACCTGGAGGCGGCGATCGGCCGGATCGGGCGTTTCCTCAGCGGCTACCGGCAGTAGGAACCCCGCGGAGGTCGCCCACCGGGTGCGACCTCGCACCCCGCCCTCCCGGATCGGTCGGCGGGTCGCCCGAGCTCCGGTGGCACGCGTTCGTCCCGTACGCGCCGATCACCGACGCACGACAGACCGGCGCCCCGTGTTGCGGGGCGCCGGTGCACGTCTGTGCGATTCTTGCGGCATGGGTGATCTTTTTCTGGTCCGGCACGGCGAGACCGCGTGGTCGCGCTCTGGTCGGCACACCGGTTCGACGGACGTCCCGCTCACCGAGCACGGCCGGGAGGAGGCGCGACGGCTGGTGCCGCTCATCCGGTCGCACCGGATCGGCGCCGTCTTCTCCAGTCCGCTCCAGCGGGCACGGGAGACGGCGGAGCTGATCGGGCTGCACGAGGTGCGCGCCGACGCGGACCTCATGGAGTGGGACTACGGCGGCTACGAGGGCATCACGACCGTCGAGATCCAGCGGGAACGGCCGGGCTGGTTCCTGTTCACGGACGGTGTGGCGCCGGGCCCCCCGGAGCATCCCGGGGAGACGCCGGAGCAGGTCGGGGAGCGAGCCGACCGGGTGCTGGCGAAGGTGGACGCGGCGCTCGCCAACACGGAGGGGTGCGTGGTGCTGGTGGCGCACGGGCACTTCCTGCGGGTGCTCACGGCCCGCAGGCTCGGCCTGCCGCCCTCGGCCGGGGCCCTCTTCCAGCTGGCGACCGGGACGCTGTCCCGGCTGGGCACGGAGCACGGCCGGCCCGTGATCGCGGGCTGGAACATCCGGCCGGGGGCCTGAGGAGCGGGCGCGGGCGTCAGCGGTCGGCCCACTGTCAGTGACTGGTCGTAGCCTTCGTAGCGGTGGGGAAGCCGTACCGTCGCCCGGAGGGAGCACGCCGTGACACGACCGCCGACCGCAGCCCAGCGGCGTGTGATCGACGCCGCCGACCCCGTCACCGGGCGCCTGCGGGGTACGCAGACCCAGCTCGCCGCCCTGGTCAAGCGCGGACTCGCCTTCAGGCACCCGCGACCGCCGCACGACCACTTCCTCACGCCGGCCGGGCACCGGATTCGGGAGGCGGAGCCCGAATCCGGGGCCGAGCCTGCCACCGCCACCGTGGGCGGTGCCCCGCGTGCGGAGACCGGTGTCTTCACCGCGCGGGTCGGCGGCGAGGACGAGCCGCCGCCCGGCGGGCCGACGCGGGTGCGGGAGGTGCACAGCGCCTGGCAGGGGCTGCTGGAGCTGCGCCGGATGACCAATGCGGACGGTGCGGTGGACCGGCCGTGCGGGTGGGAGCGTACGCATCTGGTGCAGGCCGCCGCGCTCGCCCTGGAGGCGGCCGGAGACCGGCCCGCCGGGCCGGACGCCGAGGGTTACCGGGTGCGCGCCAGCCCGCAGCCGGACGCCGTCGCCGTGCGCGGGCCGGACGACGGGACACTGCGAGCCTGCTCGGCGACGCTGGAGGAGGCGGGCTGGCAGACGAGCGAGCACACCGACCCCCGGAGCAGAACGCGCTATCTGCTGGCTTCTCCACGCCGTGTGTGAGGGCGTGCCAAGATCGGTGGACAGGGCATCGACCGTGCCAGTCGACGATAAGGGGTAGCCGTGAGCGAGCCGTTTTCCGTGCGGGTCACCGTGCGCGGATACGAGACCGACGTGCAGGGCCATCTCAACCAGAGCGTGTACATCAACTACGCGGAGCACGCGCGCTGGTCACTGCTCCAGGCCGCTGGCATCACCCAGGCCGGACTGATCGGCCGGGGCATCGGACCGGTCGCCCTGGAGACGACCATCCGCTACAGGCGCGAACTGCTCGCCGGCGACGAGGTCGACGTGACGTGTGCCTTCGAGTGGGGCGGCGGCAAGACGTTCCGCATCGAGCAGGTCATCCGCAAGACGGACGGCACGGTCGCGGCCGAACTCTCCGCCGTCGGCGGCCTGCTGGACCTGGCGGCACGGCGGATGGTCGCCAATCCCCAGGACCACTTCAAGGAACTGGCGACGGACCCGGGCCTGTTCGGGCTCTGACCGGGGGGCGCGGCCGTGCCCCCGGGCTCAGGCCGGCTCCGGTTCGCGCCCGGAGTCGCAGACCGCGCGGGACGCGGCGATGCGGACCCTTTCGCGCTCGGGCCGGCCGGTCAGCGGCAGCAGGGTCTCGTGCGCGGTCGTTCGGGATCGGTGGCGGGACGGCCTCGACCGTTCCGGGGCGCGCGCGTGCGCACGCGCCCCGGCCACGGCCGCCGTGGACCCTCGCGGGGTCCAGGGCCACCGGCCGGGAGCCGTCCCTCCCGGTCGGAGTCTCGACGGGTCCGGTCAGCCCTGGGCGGCGATCCGCGCCAGGCGCCGGGCCTCTTCGCGCGTGGCGCGGGCGATCGCGTCCTCGTCCGCGGTGAGGAGCCGGCCGTCCTCGACGATCTGACGGCCGTCCACGAAGGAGGCGGTGACCGGGGCCGCCGCGCCGAGGACCAGCGCCGTCACCGGGTCGGCGATGGAGGCGTGGGCGAGGGTGTCCATCCGCCACAGCACCAGGTCGGCGAGCTTGCCCGGCTCCAGCGAGCCGATCTGGCTCGCCCGGCCGAGGACCTGGGCGCCGCCGAAGGTGCCGAGGCGCAGCGCCTGGCGGGCGTTCAGGGCGGACTCGCGGTGGGCGCCGAGGCGGTTGATCAGGAGGGCGTTGCGCAACTCGGTGTGGAGTTCGCCGGACTCGTTGGACGCCGTGCCGTCGACGCCGAGCCCGACCGGGACGCCGGCCGCGAGCATGTCGGGCACCCGGGCTGTCCCCGCCGCGAGCCGGGCGTTGGAGGACGGGCAGTGGGCGACACCGGTCTTCGTGCGGGCGAAGGCGTCGATGTCGGAGTCGTTCATGTGGACGCAGTGCGCCATCCACACGTCCTCGCCGAGCCAGCCCGTGGACTCGAAGTAGTCGGTCGGGCCCCTGCCGAACTGCTCGTGGCAGAACTCCTCCTCCTCGACCGTCTCCGAGCCGTGCGTGTGCAGCCGCACGCCGAGCCGGCGGGCCGTCTCGGCACCCTGACGCAGCAGTTCGGTGGAGACGGAGAAGGGTGAGCAGGGGGCGACGGCGACCTGGGTCATCGCGTCGAAGGAGGCGTCGTGGTGCCGCCGTACGGTCTCCTCGGTGGCGGCGAGGGCGCCTTCCAGCGTCTCGACGGCGAAGTCCGGTGGCAGGCCGCCGTCCTTCTCGCTGCGGTCCATGGAACCGCGGGCGAGGGTGAAGCGCACTCCCATGTCCCGAGCGGCGCCGATGATCGCGCCGGACAGGTCGCCGGAGCCGTGCGGGAAGACGTAGTGGTGGTCCATGGCGGTGGTGACGCCGCCGCGGGCCATCATCGCGAGGGAGCCCTGTGCGGCTGCGCGGACCATCGGCTCGTCGATGCGGGCCCAGGTGGGGTAGAGCGCGACCAGCCAGTCGAACAGGTTGTGGTCCGTGGCCAGACCGCGGGTGATCCACTGGTAGAAGTGGTGATGGGTGTTGACCAGACCGGGAGTGACCAGGTGACCGGTGGCGTCGATGCGGCGGGCGACGTTCTCCAGACCTTGCGGGGCCGGTCCCGCGCCGACCGCCTCGATGCGGTTGCCGGCGATGACGACGTACCCGCTCGCATGCTCCGTGTCGTGGCCGTCGACGGTCGCGATCGCACCGTTCTCGATGACGATGCGCCGGTCTGCTGCCATGGTTCGTCCTTTGCGCTGAGAGGGAGGGGGCACGGCAGGACCCCGGGGCTTCGAGTGCCGTGACCGGGGGCGGGAACGCGACAGGGGCGCGGTGGCCTTCTCCCTGTCCGTCCCCTGTCCCGGCCACGGGTGCCGCGGTGGGACGGATACGTCGGAGTCAGAGGTTGCTGAGGTCCACCGGGATGCGGGCCTCACAGCCGTCCCGCAGGACGGTCCCCTCGATCAGGCCGTAGGGCCGGTCGGCGGCGAAGTACACCTCGTGATCGTTCTTCAGCCCGAACGGCTCCAGGTCCACGAGGAAGTGGTGCTTGTTCGGGAGGGAGAAGCGGACCTCGTCGATCTCGTCGCGGTGGTCGATGATCCGCGACCCCATCTGGTACAACGTCTGCTGGAGCGAGAGGGAGTACGTCTCGGCGAAGGCCTGGAGCATGTGCTTCTTCGTCTGCTCGTAGGACTCCTCCCAGTTCGGCGCCTCCCGCGCGTCGTCGGTCCAGTTGAACCGCCAACGGGCGGACACCTGGGTGGCGAGGATGCGGTCGTAGGCCTCGGGGAGCGTCGTGTACTTGTCCTTGACGTATCCCCAGAACTCGGAGTCGGTGGAGTTCATGACGACCAGGTCCTTCAGCCCCGAGACGACCTCCCAGGAAGAACCGTCGAAAGTGGTCTGGGTCAGGCGCGTCTCCTGGCCCCGGCGGACGAAGGAGTGCTTGCTGCCGGGAGTCTCGATCCGCTCCCAGGCGTACTCCTCGACACGGATGCGGGCCCGGTGGATGGGCTCCTGCGAGGTGACGAAGTGGCGGGCGAGGTGGATGCCGAACTGCTCGGCGGACTCGATGCCGTGCTCCTTGGCGAACGCGAACACCGTGTTCTTGGTGGTGTCGGTCGGCAGGACGTTGGCGTTCGAGCCGGAGTAGTGGACCTCGTCCATGTCGCCGCTCAGTGACACCGACACGTTGAGATCCTTGACGTGGTGGGTTGCGCCGTCCCGCGTGATCTTGACGACTCTGTTCTCGGCCTTGCCGTACTGGTTCTGTCCCAGGATGGTGGGCATCTAGCTAGCTCCCTCGGTAAACGGAGTAGCCGAACGGGTTGAGCAGCAGCGGCACGTGGTAGTGCTCGCCCGGTACGACGGCGAACGTGATCGCCACCTCGGGGAAGAACACGCCCGGTCCGCTGTCCCGACTCGCGGGGGCGTCCTGCTGCGCATCGGCTTGTTTCCTCGTGGTTCCCTCGAGGTACGGCTGCACCTCGAAGTCGAGCCGTACGTGGGTGGTTTCCTCCGGCGGGGCCGGGAGGTCCTTGCACCGGCCGTCCGCGTCGGTCACGGAACCGCCGAGCGAGTGCCAGTCCGCGTCCCGGCCCGAACGGGCCGAGAGGTGGACGGCGACGCCCTCCGCGGGGCGGCCGACGCTGGTGTCCAGGACGTGCGTGGACACGGAGGCGGTGGTGCCGGTGTTGGCGTTGGCGTTCGCGCTCATGGTCTCGGGCGTCCTCTTCGGTCGTCTCAGTCGTCTTCGACGAGTCGTGCCAGACGGATGCGGTTGATCCTGCCCAGTTCGGCGCGGACGACCTCCCGTTCCCGTTCCGGCGCGTTGCCGAGCCGTTCCCGCACGGCGTCGCGCATCTGCTCGCCGGTGCGGCCGGTGGCGCAGATCAGGAAGACGTGTCCGAACTTCTCCTGGTAGGCCAGGTTCAGGTCGAGCATCTGCGTCTTGAGTTCCTCTGAGGCGCCTGCCATGCCGCGCTGCTCGCGGGCGGAGGCGGGGTCGCCGGGCCTCGGGCGGCCGATGGGCGGGTGCCCGGCCAGCGCCTCGTCCAGGTCCGCGGCGGTCAGCCCGGCCATGGCGGCGTCGCTGGCGGCGTACAGAGCGTCGGCGGTGGTGTACGGGCGGGCCGCCAGCAGGTGCTTCACCCAGGTGGCGGAGGCGCAGGCCTGGTGGAGCGCGGCGAGGGCCGCGGACTCGTCCAGGTCGTTGAACCGGGCCAGCCCCGGGGGCGGAGTGGTCGACGTCACGGGAGCCTCCGTGGCCGTGAACGGCCTTCGTGCTGAACGGACTGCGGCTAGCTAACGCCTACCCGCGACAACTCGTCAACACTTTGTTGAAAATTCGGGGGATCAGCCCCGGCGCCCCCCGCGGGGCCGCCGACGCCCGCAGGCGTGAGCGCACTGCCGCACGAGGCCCGCCCGACCGGCCCCGGGCGTGCGCTGCCCGACCGACTCAGCCCTCCTTCTCACGGTTGAGGTAGTTGTAGACGGTGAAACGGCTCACGCCGAGAGCGCTCGCCACGGTCTCCACGCCGTGCCGCACGGAGAACGCGCCGCGCGTCTCCAGTATCCGTACGACCTCCTGCTTGGCCTTGCGGTCGAGATCGGCGAGGGGCCGGCCCTTCTTGCGCTCCATCGCGGCCAGGATGTGGTCGAGGGAGTCGGCGAGCTGCGGCAGCCGGACGGCGACGGCGTCGGCACCCTCCCAGGACAGCACGACATCGTCGGGTCCGGCCTCGTCCGGTGGGACCAACTCCCCGCCCATGGCGTCGACCAGCGGTTTCACTGCGGCGATGAAGGACTCCTGCCCGGACCCGGTCATTCGTCCTCCCCGAGGACGTTGACCTGGAGGGAGATCCGGGTGGCGCCGGCCTCCAGGGTCTTGCGGAGCAGGGCGTCGACCGCGCCCAGCACGGAGTCGGCGCCGCCCTCCACGGTGTTGCCGAAGGGGCCCACGTCCACGGCGTCCAGGTCGGCGGCCTCGACGACCTCGCGGGCGACCAGCGCGTGCGCGGGTGCCTCGTCGAGATCGAAGGGCTCGGTGGTGAACTCAACCCTCAGTCGCATCGCGCCCAAACCTCTCTGACCTGCCTGACCTGCGCGTTCCTGTCGACCTGCACGGAGGAGGGCGGTCCAGGCAGACCCGCCGCCCACGAACGGATCGTCGCCGCGGCTCTCGGACCCCGACCTTAACCGACCGGCGGGTCGGCCAGGGGGCGCCGGGGTTCAGCCCCCGCCGACCCCTTGACAAGCCGCGACCCCCGACGGCAATCTTCCAACAGACAGAAAGTATTTTCCGTAATGTGGAAATATCAGAGAAGCCGCCCACGGAAGGGAGCGCCGGACCCCATGGGATTCGCGGAGCAGCGCTTCACCGTCAACCTGTCGATCCTCTTCACGGAGTTCCCGCTCCTGCGGCGCCCCGCGGCCGCCGCCGCGGCCGGCTTCACCGCGGTCGAGCTGTGGTGGCCCTGGGTCGACTCCCCCACCCCCGAACAGTCCGAACTCGACGCGCTCGGAGCCGCGATCGACGACGCGGGTGTCCGGCTCACGGGCCTGAACCTCTACGCCGGACAACTGCCCGGCCCCGACCGCGGCGCCCTGTCGGTCCCGGGCGAGGAGTCGGAGAGGTTCCGCGCCAACATCCACGTGGCCGCGGACTTCGCGCAGTCCCTAGGCTGTACGGCTCTCAACGCGCTCTACGGCAACCGTGTGGACGGCGTGGACCCGGCCGAACAGGACGCGCTGGCGTTGGAGAACCTGACGCTCGCCGCGCGGGCCGCCGACCGGATCGGCGCGATCCTGCTGGTCGAGGCGCTTAACGAGCCCGAGTCGCCGCGGTACCCGCTGGTGTCGGCCCCGGCCGCCGTCGGCGTGGTCGACAAGGTCAACGCGGCGACCGGTCTCGGAAACGCCCGGTTCCTGATGGACCTCTACCACCTGTCGATGAACGGCGAGGACCTCCCGTCGGTGATCGAGCGGTACACCTCCAGGACCGGCCATGTGCAGATCGCCGACAACCCGGGCCGCGGCGCGCCGGGCACCGGCTCGCTGCCCCTGGAGGACCTGCTGGAGCGGCTCGGCAAGGCCGGTTACGCGGGCCGGGTGGGCCTGGAGTACAAGCCGGGCGACCGTCCGAGCGCGGAAGCCTTCGACTGGCTGCCCCGCGAGTCCCGTGCCGCCCGCTGAACGTTCCCCCGTACCGAGAGGCACCCCACCATGAGCAATCTCCCCAGGATCGCCTGGATCGGCCTCGGCATCATGGGCTCCCCCATGTCCGAGAACCTGATCAAGGCGGGTTACGAGGTCACCGGTCACACGCTGGAGCAGGAGAAGCTGGACCGGCTGACCGCCGCCGGCGGACGCCCGGCCGGCTCGATCGCCGAGGCCGTCCGCGACGCCGACGTCGTGATCACGATGGTCCCGGCCTCCCCCCAGGTCGAGGCCGTCGCGTACGGCCCCGACGGCGTCCTGGAGAACGCGCGGCCCGGCACCCTGCTGATCGACATGTCCTCCATCACCCCGCAGACCTCGGTCGACCTGGCGAGGGCGGCGAAGGGCAAGGGCGTCCGCGTCCTGGACGCGCCGGTGTCCGGCGGTGAGGCCGGGGCCGTCGAGGCGGTGCTGTCCATCATGGTCGGCGGCGAACAGGCCGACTTCGACCGGGCCGAGCCGATCTTCGAGGCGCTCGGCAGGACGATCGTGCTGTGCGGACCGCACGGCTCGGGCCAGACGGTGAAGGCGGCGAACCAGCTGATCGTCGCCGTGAACATCCAGGCGTGCGCGGAGGCCGTGGTCTTCCTGGAGAAGTCGGGCGTGGATCTGAAGGCGGCGCTGGACGTGCTCGACGGCGGGCTGGCAGGGTCGACCGTGCTCACACGCAAGAGGGACAACTTCCTCCACCGCGACTTCAAGCCGGGCTTCCGCATCGACCTGCACCACAAGGACATGGGGATCGTCACGGACGCCGCCCGCGCCGTCGGCGCGGCCCTGCCGGTCGGCGCCGTGGTCGCTCAGCTCGTCGCGAGCCTGCGCGCGCAGGGCGACGGCGACCTGGACCACTCGGCGCTGCTGCGGGCCGTGGAACGGCTTTCCGGCGCCCAGCCGTAACCCCTCCCCGGACCTCCGGGCGGCGCGGCCGCCGACATCTGTCCTGTCGCGCCCAGGCGACGGCGCCGCCCGGAAACCAGCCTCTTCCACGCCGCCGGCCGCGAGCAGGCGGGCGCGTGGAGGAGTCGGCCCGCCTCCTGCGCGAGGACCGGCCGCGAGCCCGCGCCCCAGAGCTGACGACGCGTCATGCTCCAGGGCGCGAACGTCCGCACCGGCGATCCGGATGAGGGTCACCGCGGTGCGGAGCGGGTGGGGCGGGGACCGCGGCGGCGTGCGCGCCAGTGCGGTGGTGAAGGAACGTGGCGCTCCTCTCGACCTGAGGGAGGACGCCCCGGCTCCGCCGCATCCGCCGCGGTCCCCGTCCCCGAACGCCCTGCCCGTCCTCCTCGCGCTCCCCGTCGAGGCCGTGAACCGGTCCAGGGGGAGCGCGCCGCCTTGTGCGGTCATCGGGGCCGGGGACGGACGGAACCGGCGCCGCCCTGCCCGCCCCCGGCGTGCGGAAGGGCCGCGCCCGAAGGAATCTGAGGGCATGGGCAATCCGACGCAGTACCCGCACATCGTGGTCCACCCACCGGCCCTGGACGGCTCCCGTCGCGTCACCTCGGGCGACGCCACCCTGGGCATCGCCACGCACCTCGACGACGTCGTCGAGATCCTCCGCCTCGCCGACCTCGACCGCGTCGAGGTGGAGGAGAGCGATCTCGTCGAATGGCAGGGTGGCGGCCCCGACGACTGGCCCGGGCTGTCGGAGCACCACGGACAGCACGAGGCGTAGGCCGGGTACGCCAACCTCAAATCAACCTCTGAACATGGTTCAACGGCTTCAACCCGAGCCGGGGTCGGGCACATTGTTGTCACGCGGGACCCGCCGGCACGGGGGAAGCGGGTCCCGCCCGGGGGGTCCCGTCGGCACGGGGGAAGCGGGACCCGCCCGGGGGGTCCCGTCGGCACGGGGACGGCGGGACCCGCCTCCGGGGTCGCCACGAGCACAAGCACATCGATCCGGCTCCGGCCGCACGACGGCACGCTGCCGCGGGGGGCGGACCCCGCGCCGCCGTCGCGGTGGCCGTGGGCGCCCCGCTCCTGCGGGGCGCCGGCGTGGCGAGCCGGCCCGGCGGACCGCGGACCCCGGAAGCGTCCCCCGAGGCTGCCGGGCGGGCCACGCCTGGGGCGGCCCGGACCGAACGCGCCGACGGGGCGGCCCGTCCCGCGGGCGGGCCGCCCCCTCTCCTCCCCCGCGACGCGGGCGGGGCATCCGGTCATCCCGGCGGTCAGGCCTTCAGCGTCCTGACCGCCGTCGGGGCGTGCCACTCCTGCGTCGCGATCTCCTCGAACTCCACGACGTCGCCGATGTCGTTGGTGCCACTCATGGAGATGTTGGTGACGCGCTCCAGGATCGCCTCGACGACGACCGGGACCTGGAACTCGGCGGCCAGCTTCTTGGCCTGCTCGAAGGTTGCGGCCAGCGCGCCGGGGTCGGTGACCCGGATCGCCTTGCAGCCGAGGCCTTCGGCGACCTTGACGTGGTCGACGCCGTAGCCGCCCAGCTCGGGCGAGTTGATGTTCTCGAACTCCAGCTTGACCTGGAAGTCCATGTCGAACCCGCGCTGCGCCTGGCGGATCAGGCCGAGGTAGGAGTTGTTGACCAGGACATGGACGTACGGGATCTTGTGCTGCGCGCCGACCGCCAGTTCCTCGATCATGAACTGGAAGTCGTAGTCGCCGGAGAGGGCGACGACGGACGCCTGCGGATCTGCCGTGGCGACGCCCAGCGCGGCCGGGACGGTCCAGCCGAGGGGGCCGGCCTGGCCGCAGTTGATCCAGTGACGCGGCCGGTACACGTGCAGCATCTGGGCGCCCGCGATCTGGGAGAGGCCGATGGCGGTGACGTACCGCGTTTCCGGGCCGAAGGCCTTGTTCATCTCCTCGTAGACGCGCTGCGGCTTGATCGGGACGTCGTCGAAGTGCGTACGCCGCTGGAGCGTGGCCTTCTTCTCCTGCGCGGCGGCCGCCCACGCGGAACGGTCGGGCAGCGCGTCGGCCGCCTTCCTCTCGCGCGCCACCTCGACGAACAGTTCCAGGGCGGCCCTGGCGTCGGAGGCGATGCCGTAGTCCGGGGCGAAGATCCTGCCGATCTGCGTGGGCTCGATGTCGACGTGGACGAACTTCCGTCCCGCCGTGTAGACGTCGAGCCTGCCGGTGTGCCGGTTGGCCCAGCGGTTGCCGATGCCGAGGACGAAGTCGGACTCCAGGAAGGTCGCGTTGCCGTAGCGGTGTGAGGTCTGGAGGCCGACCATGCCGGCGTTCAGCTCGTGGTCGTCGGGCAGGGCGCCCCAGCCCATGAGGGTCGGCACGACGGGGATTCCTGTCAACTCGGCGAATTCGACGAGGAGTTCGCAGGCATCGGCATTGATGACGCCACCGCCCGCGACGATCAGTGGCCGCTCGGAGGCGTTGAGCATCCCGATCGCCTTCTCGACCTGGGCGCGGCTCGCCGCCGGCTTGTAGACCGGCAGCGGCTCGTACGTGTCGGGGTCGAACTCGATCTCGGTGAGCTGCACATCGACGGGCAGGTCGATCAGCACCGGGCCCGGACGGCCGGAGCGCATGAGGTGGAACGCCTGCTGGAACACGCCGGGGACCTGCGCGGCCTCCAGGACGGTGACCGCCATCTTGGTGACGGGCCTGGCGATCGAGGCGATGTCGACGGCCTGGAAGTCCTCCTTGTGGATCACTGCGGTCGGCGCCTGGCCCGTGATGCACAGGATCGGGATCGAGTCGCCGATCGCGGAGTACAGCCCGGTGATCATGTCCGTGCCGGCCGGCCCCGAGGTGCCGACGCAGACGCCGATGTTGCCCGGACGGGTACGGGTGTAGCCCTCGGCCATGTGGGAGGCGCCCTCCACATGGCGGGCCAGCGTGTGGGCGATGCCGCCGGAGACCCTCAGGGCCGCGTAGAAGGGGTTGATCGCCGCGCCGGGAACACCGAACGCGACGGTGACGCCCTCGCGCCTGAGGATCTCCACTGCCGCGCGGGCAGCGGTCATTCGAGCCATCGAGTACTCCTGCTTCGACTGCTTCAGCTGTTTGAGCTGTCGGATGCGTACTCCCGTCGCGCCCCGCCGCGAGCACTTCGACATCGCTTCCGCCCTACTGACTTCCGTAGTACGGAAACTCTTTTCTGCTATCTGGAATCAATCTAGGGCGGTGGGGGAACACCGTCAAGAGACGGACAAGAGGGGGACGCCTGGAGGACGATGGGCGCCATGTCCGAGAGCGTGCCGGTGCGCTGCCCGGCCTGTCGGCGCGAGCGCCTCTACACCGCACCCTCCTACCCCTGCCCGTGCGGCAGCCCGGTGGTGCCCTGCCTCGATCCCGGTACTGCCCCCGCGGTCGTCGCACATCGGGCGTGGGAGGACGAGTGGATCACCGTCCGCTGCTCCTGCTGCGGCCGTCGCGACCAGTGGCCCCGCCCGGAACTGGGCTGCGCCTGCGGAGCGGTGCTGCGCATCCCGTCGACCGACCCGGCGCAGGGGGCGGCAGCCGGAAGGGCGGGGGCGCGACTCGGAGCAGCGGAGGCCGGGGCTGGTGACGGGCCGCAGGGTGAGACAGAAGCCGAGGCGGGAGCCGGACCCCGGACCCGGACACACGGCGAGACAGAAGCCGAGGCGGGAGCCGGACCCCGGACCCGGACACACGGCGAGACGGAGGCCGGGCCGCAGCCCGGGGGCGCCGGGCATCGCCCCGCCGCGGCCAGGTCCTCCCGCGGCCCCTTCCGCCCCATCACGATCCGCACCGCTCGTGACGCCGTCACGGCCACCGCGCTGTATCTGCGGTGGCTCGGGCATCGGGACATCCGGCGGGCCGATCAGCGGCCCGTCTCCGGGATCGGGCTCGCCACGCGGGGGCTGCTGGCGCATGTCGATCCGAGCGTGCACCCCGTCTCGCTGCGGGACGTGGAGTGCCTGTGGCTGACGGCGGTCACGGACTCGGCGGTCTGCGCGTACTTCTCCCTCGCCGGCTACACCGCCGACGCCCGCGCCCGCGCCGACTCCCTCGACGTCCCCCTGTTCGTCCTCGACCTCACGGGCACTCCGCAGCCGGTCAACGCGGCGGCCGAGCGGCTCGACACCGAGGGTGCCTGAGCCGACCGCCGCGCCGAGGGAACTACGGACCTACCCGCCGTACTTGTGCCGCAGTTCCACCTTGCGCACCTTCCCCGACACCGTCATCGGAAAAGCGTCCAGCACCTGGATCCGGCTCGGGATCTTGTAGTGCGCCAGCCTGCCCTCGCAATGGGCGCGCACCTCCTCGAGGGTCGGCGGCGCGGCCACGTCGTGCGGGATCACGCAGGCCAGGACCTCCTCGCCGTACTTCTCGTGCGGTACGCCGACGACCTGGACGTCCCTGATCTTCGGGTGACCGTGGAGGAACTCCTCGATCTCGCGCGGGTAGATGTTCTCACCACCGCGGATGATCATGTCCTTGATGCGGCCGACGATCTCGACGTAACCGTCTTCCCGCATGTGCGCCAGGTCGCCGGTGTGCATCCAGCGGCCGGGATCGATGGCCTCCGCGGTCCTCTCGGGCTCGTTCCAGTAACCGAGCATCACGCTGTATCCGCGGGTGCACAGCTCACCGGCGGTGCCGCGCGGCTGGGTCACGCCGGTGACCGGGTCGACGATCTTGACCTCGATGTGCGGAAGCACCCGGCCGACGGTGCCGGTGCGGTGCTCCAGGTCGTCGTCGCGACGGGTCTGGAGGGAGACGGGGGACGTCTCGGTCATGCCGTAGCAGATGGAGACCTCCGCCATGTGCATCTCGGCCACCACCCGTTTCATCACCTCGACCGGACAGGGTGAGCCCGCCATGATGCCGGTGCGCAGCGACGAGAGATCGTAGGTCGCGAAGTCGGGAAGGTTCAGCTCCGCGATGAACATGGTCGGGACGCCGTACAGGGAGGTGCACCGCTCCCGCTGGACGGCGTCCAGGGTCGCCTTCGGGTCGAAGGAGGGGGCCGGGATCACGATGCAGGCACCGTGCGAAGTCGCCGCGATGTTCCCCATCACCATGCCGAAGCAGTGATAGAACGGCACCGGGACGCACACCCGGTCCTGCTCGCTGTAGGCGATCGACTCCCCGACGAAGTACCCGTTGTTGAGGATGTTGTGGTGGGAGAGGGTCGCGCCCTTGGGGAAGCCCGTCGTTCCCGAGGTGTACTGGATGTTGATGGGGTCGTCGCAGGACAGCTCGCCCGCCCTGGCGAGGAGTTCCTCCGGCCCGACCGCGGACGCGCGCTCCAGCAGTGCCTCCCAGCCCGGCTCCCCGAAGAACACCGCCTCCCTCAACTGCGAGCACTTTCCCCGCACTTGCTCGACCATCGTCCGGTAGTCGCTCGTCTTGTGGCTGACCGAGGCGAACAGCAGGGAGACACCGGCCTGGTCGAGGACGTACTCGACCTCGTGCGTGCGGTACGCCGGGTTGATGTTCACCATGATCGCGCCGACGCGGGCGGTGGCGTACTGGACGAGCACCCACTCGGGACAGTTGACCGCCCAGACGCCCACCCGGTCGCCCTTGGCGACCCCGCTCGCCAGCAGCGCGCACGCCAGCCGGTCGACGTCCGCCGCGAACCGGGCGTAGGTCCAGCGCCGCCCGGACGCCAGGTCGACCAGCGCCTCGCGCTCCGACCAGGCGGCGACGGCCCGGTCCAGATTGCCGCCGATCGTGTCGCCGAGCAGGGCCGTGCCACTCGTGCCGTGGCTGTACGAGGCTTCGCTGTAGGAGGCTTCGCCGTACGACGCTTCGGTCACCGGAAGTCCTCCTCGCGGTACTCGTCCGCCGACCCCGCGGCCGTCGCCTCGCGCAGCTCGATGCGGCGGATCTTGCCGGAGACGGTCTTGGGCAGCGGCGCGAACTCCAGGCGTCGCACGCGCTTGTAGGGCGCCAGGACCTCGCGCGAGTGCTCGAACAGCGCCTTCGCGGTGTCGGGACCTGGCTCCCAGCCCTCGGCCAGGACGACGTACGCCTTGGGCACGGCCAGCCGCAGCTCGTCCGGCGCGGGGACCACGGCCGCCTCGGCCACGGCCTCGTGCTCCAGCAGGGCGCTCTCCAGCTCGAAGGGGCTGATCTTGTAGTCGGAGGCCTTGAAGACGTCGTCGCTGCGCCCGATGTAGGTGATGTAGCCGTTCTCGTCGCGTTCCCCGATGTCGCCGGTGCGGTAGTAGCCGCCCGCCATCGCCTCCGCCGTGCGGTCGGCGTCGCCGTGGTAGCCGGTCATCAGGCCGACCGGCCGGGCCGACAGGTCGAGCGCGATCTCGCCCTCCGCGACGCCGGGCGCGCCGGACACCGGGTCGAGCAGTTCGACGCGGTAGCCGGGGCTCGGGCGTCCCATCGAGCCGGGCCTCAGCGGCTGGCCGGGACTGTTGGCGATCTGCACGGCCGTCTCCGTCTGGCCGAAGCCGTCCCGGATGGTCACGCCCCAGGCCCGCCGGACCCGCTCGATGACCTCGGGGTTCAGTGGCTCCCCCGCGGCCACGGCCTCGCGCGGCGGGATGCGCAGCTGGGTCAGGTCGGCCTGGATGAGCATGCGCCACACGGTCGGCGGCGCGCAGAAGGTCGTGACCCCCGCGCGGTCCATCTCCGCCAGCAGCCGGGCCGGGTCGAAGCGCGTGTAGTTGTGGATGAAGACGGTCGCCTCGGCGTTCCACGGCGCGAAGAGGTTCGACCAGGCGTGCTTGGCCCAGCCGGGCGAGGAGATGTTCAGATGCACGTCACCGGGCCTGAGACCGATCCAGTACATGGTCGTCAGGTGCCCGATCGGATACGACACGTGCGTGTGCTCGACCAGCTTGGGGCGGGCCGTCGTACCGGAGGTGAAGTACAGCATCAGCGGGTCGTCGGAGAGGGTCGGCCCGTCGGGCAGGAACTCGGCGGAGGCGGTGTACGCGTCCTCGTACCGCTGCCAGCCCTCGGGCACGCCGCCGACGGCGACGCGCGTGTAGCCGCCGGGCACGTCGTCGAACTTCCCGGTGTCCTCGGCGCGCACCACGACATGGCTCACCCGGCCGCGCTCGACGCGGTCGCGAAGGTCGGCGGGGCCGAGCAGCGGGGTCGCCGGAATGACGACCGCGCGCAGCTTGATGGCGGCGAGGGCGGTCTCCCACAGTTCGGCCTGGTTGCCGAGCATCACGAGGATCCGGTCCTCGGCGCCGACCCCGCGCTCCCGCAGCAGGTTGGCGACCCGGTCGGACCGCTCGGACAACTCGGCGAAGGAGAGGCGGACCTCGGAGCCGTCCTCCTCGACGATGTGCAGCGCGACGCGGTCGTTGCCGTCCGCGATGACGTCGAACCAGTCGAGGGCCCAGTTGAAGTGTGCGGGCCGGGGCCAGTCGAAGCCCTCGTAAGCGGTCCTGTAGTCCTCTCGGTGCTCCAGCAGGAAGTCCCGTGCCCTGCGGAACTGCTCCGTCGCCGTCGTCATCTGTCCTCCTGGTTGCCGGACCATTGCCGGGCGGCTCTCTGCCATCGTGTAATCCGTGATGCAGGTCTCACTACCCCCGAACGGGGGGCACCGCGGCGAACCGCCGCGAGGAAGGGCGGGCAGGTGACAGCGGCGGACACGGCCGGAGCGATGGAGATGCGCGGCGCGCTGGCGCGGCTGCGGCGGGCGACGGGGCTGCCGGTCGCCTTCGGCGGACTGGTCGAACCGGGGCGCCGCCGGATGCGGATCAGCGAGCTGAGCGGCGCGGCCACCCCGGCGCTGCGCGGGCTCGCGGTGACCTCGGGCAACGGCCTCGGCGGGAAGGCGGTCGCCCTGGGCCGTCCGTGCGCCGTGACCGACTACTCCCTCTCCCGCCAGATCAGCCACGAGTACGACACGGCGGTCGCCGAGGAGGGCCTGCGCTCGGTCCTCGCGATCCCGGTGGTCGTCCGCCGCCGGGTGCGCGGTGTCCTGTACGGCGCCCTGCGCGCGGCCCAGCCGTTGGGCGACCGCACGCTGAACGCCGCCGTCGACGTGGCGCGGGACGTGGAGCAGACCCTGGCCGTCGGGGACGAGGCCCGCGATCTGCTGGTGGCGGCCCGCCCGGAACCGCGGGCCGGATCGCCGGCGGGCTGGGAGCAGGTCCGGGAGGCCCACGCGGCCCTGCGCGCCCTCGCCCCGCGCATCGCCGACCCGGTGCTGCGCGCGGAACTCCTCCAGGCCTGCGGGCTGCTCACCCAGGGCGCGCCGTTGCCGGCGGTCGCCCTCGCGCCCCGCGAGCTGGACGTGCTGGCGTGCGTGGCGGCGGGCGCGACCAACGCGACGACCGCCGAGCGGCTGGGGCTGCGCCCGGAGACGGTCAAGGGCTACCTCAGATCGGCGATGCGGAAACTGGGTGCCCACACCCGCGGGGAGGCGGTGGTCGCGGCACGGAGGGCGGGACTGCTGCCGTAGGACCGGGGTGCCGTCACAAGGCGTGGCCGGCGCGGGCCGGGGCCGCTGCCGAGGTAGCGGGTTCCCCGCCGGGCGGCGAGGTGGGGCCGGTGGAAAACGAGTGCTGCCGCGGGAGGGTCGCCGCCGTGCGGCAGGGTGGACGATGAGGGGCGCGGTGGTTGCCGTGACGCGGCGCCGACGGCGTGGGACAGGGCTGCTGCCGCAGGGCCGGCTGCCCGCTTCGGGCCCGGAGCTGGTGCCGGGAGGGTTAGGTTGCTGCCCTAGGGAGGGGTGGCGGCGGGAGACGACTGCTGCCGCGGGACGACGCGTCGCCGCCGTCGTGCACGGCGGCTGCCGCGGGGCGGCGTGGACGATGCAGGACGGACAGGGACACGAGCCGCGGCGGAGGCCGTGAGGGAGCGTACGGATCAAGCCAGGGAGGGCACGGGACGATGAGTGTCCAGTCAAACGTCACGTCGATGAATTTCCGTATGCCCCGGTTGTTATCTCCCTCACCACGCCGTCCATCCGGATTTCAAAGAGACGTTGCCTAGAATTCGGTCCGGACACGACACTCGGAGGGAGCGGTGACCGTGCGACGCGACTTCAAGGAGCCTGCCAGATGCCGCCCCGACCTGGTCATCGGCAGGGACGAGCTGTTCACGTCCGCCCATGAGCAGCTCACCCGCGGCGGCAGCGTGCTGCTGCACGGCCCGGCCGGAATAGGAAAGTCGACCGTACTGCGGGCATTGGCCGCGGATTACGGCGACGCGGCCCGCACCGTCCTGCGCTGTTCGGCCACCGAGTCGGAAAGCCACCTCCCCTTCCTGGCCCTGGCCGATCTGTTCGGTCTGGTCCTGCACGAGGTGGCCGACAAGCTGCCCTCCGCCCAGCGCACCGCCCTGGAATCGGCGCTGACCGGCCGTGGCGAATCGACTCTGCAACGCGACGGCCTCGCCCTGCGCCTCGCCGTTCTCTCGGCGCTGCGCGCCCTGTCCGCCGCCGGGCCCGTGCTCCTCGTGGCCGACGACATGCAGTGGCTCGACTCCGCCAGCGCCGAACTCCTCGGCTTCGCCGCCCGCCGTCTCGGCGACATCCCCGTACAGCTGCTGTGCGCGGTCCGGACCGAGGGGCAGGAGTACGACCGCCATCTACGCGCGTCCCCGCCGGACACCCTCGCCGTCCGCCTGAACCCTCTCTCCCCCGCCCAGGTCTCGGTGCTGCTCGACCACCGCGGCTACACCGACCTGCCCCGTTCGACGGTCCGTGAGATCCACCGCACCAGCGGCGGCAACCCCCTGTTCGCCCTCGAGCTGGGCCGCGCCCTCGGCGAGAACCCGACTCCGCCGCGCCCCGGCGAGCCGCTGCCCGTGCCGAACTCGCTGCGCGCCCTCGTGCTCAGTCGTCTCGACATGCTGTCCGACGAGGCGCGCCGCACCCTCCTCGTGGCCAGCGCGGGCGCCCGTCCCACACTGGCGCTGCTGCACGCGGCCGGCCGGGAGAACGCCGAGGCGGAGACCGCCCAGGCCGCCGCGCTCGGACTGCTGGCGACGGAGCCCGAGGGACCTGCCGTACGGTTCGCGCATCCGCTGATCTCCGCGGCGCTGTACGCGGAGGCGCCCGCCCAGGAGCGGCGGGCGGCTCACACGGCGCTGTCCACGGCCGCGTCCGACCCGATCGAGCGGGCCCGGCACCTCGCGCTGTCGACCACCGGCACCGATCCGGAGGTGGCCGCCCGGCTCGCGGAGGCCGCCGCGCTGGCCCGGGACCGGGGCGCGCCCTCGGTGGCCGCCTCGCTCGGGCTGCTCGCGGCCCGGCACACCCCCACGGACGGTGGCGGGCCGGCTCCGGACGAGCGGCGGCTGGAGGCCGCCGAGGACGCGATCATCGCCGGCGAGGTGGATCTCGCCCGGGACATCGCGCACGAGGTGCTGACCCGGGCGACGGCGCCCGCCGAGCGGGTGCGGGCCTGGATGGTGGTGATCGAGGCGGCCGGGCAGGCGCTCGGCGACGTGGACGCCGTCTATCCGCAGGTGCTCGCCGACGCGGGCGACGACCCCGTGCTGCTCGCGCAGGTCCATTACCAGCTGGCCTGGCGCGGGCTGGTCGTCCAGGGCGACTTCGCGGAGGCCCGCGAGCAGGCCGCGCACGCCGCGGAGCTGGCCGCGCGCGGCGGGGACCGGCGCAACGAGCTGATGGCGCTGGCCTTCCAGGCCTCGACGGAGACGCTCATGGGCCACCCGGACGCGCCGGCGACGATCAAGCGGGCGCTGAAGGAACCTCAGGACCCCTATGTGGCGTGCCATCACAACGGGGCGGGCATGGCCCGGTTCCGCTGGCTGCTGATGAGCGATCAGCTGTCCGAGGCCCGTGCGACGATCACGGCGTTGCTGCGCGAGGCGCGCCGGCGCGGCATGGTCGAGAGCGAGGTCCACTTCCAGCGTTTCCTGGCGGAGACCGAACTGCGGTCCGGGCACTGCGGGCGCGCCCTGGACCTGGCGCGCGAGAGTCTGCGGCTGGCCCGTGACTCGGGGATCGGCCTGGGCGCGTCGGCGATGCTCGCCTCCCTCGCCGAGGCGTCCGGCGGTGAGGTGAGCCGGGCGCTGGAGCTGGCCAGGGAGGCCGCCGAGCGCGCCGAGGAGGACGGCGACCAGATGTACCTGTCGCGGGCCCTGGCCGCCCTGGGTCACGCCCGGTTGGTCGCCGGGGACGCCGCGGGCGCCGTGGCCTCGCTGCGCCGGGTGCGGGAGCTGGAGGTGGGTCTCGGCATCAACGACCCGGCCCGCGGCCGCTGGCAGGGCGATCTCGCCGAGGCACTGGTCCGGGTCGGCGAGCCGGGTGAGGCGCAGGAGCTCATCGACGTCACACGCGAGCACGCTCTCCGGCTGGGCCGGGAGAGCGTCCTGGCGGTGCTGGACCGGGCGGAGGCGCTGGTGCGGGCGGCGCGGGGCGACCAGGAGGGTGCGCTGGTCCGACTGACGTCCGTTCAGGACCGGTTCGCCAAGCTGGGGTACGGCCTGGAGGAGGCGCGGGCGGCGTTCGCCATGGCCCGGCTGCGTGCCCGGCGGCCGGGTCCGACGTCGTACGACGAGGCGGCGCGGTTGTTCCGGCGGTGCCGGGCGCTGCCGTGGCTGCGGCAGGTCGAGGCGGCCGCCGCCGAGGAGCCGGCCGGTCCGGCCGTGGTGCCCGCGCCGGTTCCCGCCTTCGACGCGCTGGAGGGGCTGGCGTCGATGGAGCGTCAGGTGGCGGCACTGGTGATGGAGGGCGCCACCAACCGAGAGATCGCCGCGCGGCTGTTCATCAGCGTGAAGACGGTGGAGGCGACCCTGACCCGGGTCTATCGCAAGCTGGGGATCCGCTCGCGGGTGGACATCGTCCGGCTGGCGGCGGGGCGCCACGCGAAGTGAGGGGCGCGCGGGTTTACTGCCTGCGCGGGTCCGGCGCGCCCGGATCCGTGGAACGCGGATGCCTGGAGCCCGGGTCCCTCGAACGCGGGTCTCCGGGACGCGGGTTCCCGGGAGCGCGGGTTCCCGGGAGCGCGGGTTCCCGGGAGCGCGGGTTCCCGGAGCGACCGAGGGTTTTCCCTCCCCAACTCCCTTAGGGGAGTCCCTCATTGGGGGCGGGATACACCCGGTCCTAGCGTAAGGGACGTGCCGCTCGCCGGGCACACGGGGGTCGGTCCAGCGACTCCCGTGCACTCCCCCCACGCCCGCGCGACCCCCCACCGGCAACTCCCTCAGCAAGGAGATCGATGTTCGGGCTCCCTCGTGCCAAGAAGGCCGCGGCTCTCGCGACGGCCTCGGCCGCCGCGGTCGCGACCGCCCTGCTCAGCGCCCCCACCGCTGTCGCAGCCCCCCAGCCGATCGTCGGCGGTACCACCACCACGACGACCGCGTACCCGTTCATGATGCAGATCACGGACGCCTCGCAGAACCAGTTCTGCGGCGGCACGCTCGTGTCGGCGACCAAGGTGGTCACGGCGGCCCACTGCATGGTCGGGGAAACGGCCGGCAGCGTCCGGGTCGTGGGCGGTCGCACCTACCGCAACGGTACGAACGGCACGGTCAGCCGGGTCAGCAGGATCTGGATCAACCCGGACTACACCGACGCCACCAACGGCGACGACGTCGCCGTCCTGACCCTGTCGACGTCGATGCCGTACACCAAGGCGTCGTACGTCACTTCCTCCCAGACCAGCCTGTACGCGGCCGGCACCACCGCCCGGGTGCTCGGCTGGGGCACGACCTCCGAGAGCGGCAGCTCCTCCAACCAGCTGCGCACCGCGACCGTGCCGATCGTGTCCGACTCCAGCTGTGCGAACAGTTACGGCTCCGACTTCGTCGCGAGCGACATGGTGTGCGCCGGATACTCATCCGGTGGCGTGGACACCTGCCAGGGCGACAGCGGCGGTCCCCTGCTCATCGGGGGCGTCCTGGCAGGCATCACTTCATGGGGCGAGGGATGTGCGAAAGCCGGTCAGCCGGGTGTCTACACCCGGCTGACCACCTTCTCCAACCTCGTGACCGCGCAGGTGAACTCGTAGCCGGCAGTCACCGCGCGGCCCTGAAGAATCCCTGAGCATCCCTCAGGTGCAAGACCGGGGGGCGCTGCGAGCCTCCACGAGCGGCCCGCAGCGCCCCCTCTCCATGCCTCCTCCAGACCCGCGGACCGCCATCGGAGCGCTACCGGACCACCGTGCCGAAACGGATGTCGTACGACGACGAGTCCCCGTACATCACCTTCAGCAGCCGCTCCCCCTCGGCCGTCACCTCCTGTTGCCGCTCCTTGCCGAGCCGGCCGAACGGCTCGACGACGAGGGCGTCCCCCGCCACTTTCCACACCCCGGCGAGGAAGCCGTCGACGAGGAGCGTGGCGTAGGCCTGGTTGCCCTGCCAGGATCGGCCCCGGTGCTCGGGTGGGACGACCCGGCCGCGGTCGGCGTGGGAGAGCAGCAGGTTGTCGAACTCGGGCAGGAAACGCGGTGGGGCCGGGGTGTCCGGATCCGGGCGGGGGGCGTCGGGCAGGTCGAAGAGTTCGACGCCGTTGCCGTCGCGGAAGGTGACGAGGCGCGGGCGGAGCCGTTCGAAGACCTCGCGCAGCCGGGTCAGTCCGGCCCAGATCTGCATGTCCTTGACGGAGGCCGGCCCGAAGGCGGCGAGGTAGCGCAGGACGGTGGCGTCGGGCGCCGGGGCCGGCGCGGCGGGGCGGCCCAGCCAGTGCTCGGCGGTGGTCAGCGCGACCTGGCCGCTCCTCCCCCACAACCCGCGCGGGGTGACCTGGACCAGCGGGAGTCTGCAACGGGCCGCGATGGCGAGGGCCTGCGGATCGGCTTGTGGCCACTGAACGGACAGCGCCTCCCGCAACTGTTTCATGGTGCGCGGCTCGGCCTCGACGAGGTCACGGGCGAGGGCGGCCAGCCGGTCGAGGTCGACTCCCGGCAGCCCCTTGCGGAAGAGGGTCAGCTCGCGGTCGCGGGCGGGCTGCACCAAGGGCCGCAGGGTGAGGCAGTCGTCCGCGGTGTGCGTGTGGATGGTGGAGCGCATGGTCACGATGCGGACGACCTCGCGATCCGCCATGAGCGCCGACAGCCGCTCCGGTGCGAATCCGTCGAGGCGGGCGGCGAGAGCGAAGTACGGCGGTTTCACGTTCTGGGCCTGAAGACCGACGAGGTGTTCCACCGCGGCCTGCACCGACAGCGTGGACCGGCGCAGCAGCAGCTGGCGGTCGAGGGTCGCCCGGTTGAGGGCTCGAGGACCGAGCACAGGGGCCTGGGCGGTGGACGTCGTCTTCCTCATGCGGGGACAGTAGCGGGCATCGAGGTCGGGACCTGGCCTGTAGGGCTGTCCGGTCAAGGGGCTCGTTCCCGCGGGCGGGCGTCGAGCACAGCGAGGAGATCAGGACGATCTCCTCGTGGGCGGTCGGCCCCTTCTCTCCCCCGCTCGCGGGACGGACTTCACGCGCATGCCCCGTCGCGTCACCGGCGGGCTGGGGAACGGTTCTGAGCGAGCGTCACGGGAGATGCCCCCTGGGGGTGGACACCCCTCGTCGTCCGGTGGTCTCAGCCCGTCGGGCGGACCTCGTTGCGCAGGAGCAGCGCTGCCGTGCTGGTGAGCGCGAGGGGCACGCACAGGACGAGGAAGATGCGCGAGATGCCCCATCCGGCACCGATCATGACTCCGCCCAGCAGACCGCTGGCGAGCGTGCCGATGCGGCCGACACCGCTCGTCCATCCCATGCCCGTGGCGCGCAGGGCCGGTGGGTAGGCCAGTGCCCCGACGGCTTGGAGTGCGCCCATGGAACTGCCCAGGCACGTCCCGAGTACGAGCACCAGCACCGACATCCCGGTGTGACCCGTCTCCACGGCCGCGGTGACGCAGACGGCGAGGGCGCTGACGGCCGACGCAGCGGCGAGGAAACGGAAGCGGTCGTACCTCCTCAGGCCGAAGGACGCCAGGAGTTGTCCGCAGAGGGTTCCGGCGCCGAACAGCCCGATGACGGTTCCGGTGCGGGCTGCCGTCAGTCCGGCGCGCCCTGCCATGAGCGGCAGGTAGTTGAGGAGGAGGTAGACCACGCCCAGCAGGACGAAGTAGCAGAGCCAGACCAGGATCGTGGTCGGCGCGAGGGAGCGGGACAGCAGGACCGCACCGATCTTCCGCAACGGCTGCCGCTCGTCGTGCCGGGCGCGGGTCAGGTCGACATGGGAGGTGTCGCGGCCCGGCAGCAGCAGGGCGAGGCTTCGGTGGATCTGCTCGTCCGGTCGTCCGCGGGCCAGCAGGACGCTCACCGATTCCGGGACGTAGGCCATGACGAGGGGGACGAGCAGGAGGGGGGCGAGACCGCAGAGCGCGAGCACCGCGGGCCAGCCGAAGTCCGGCAGGACGGTCGACGCGAGGAGGCCTCCCGCGACCGTGCCCGCCGCGATGCCCGAGAAGGCCAGGGCCACCACCGGGGCGCGGCGCACGGCCGGCGTCGAGTCGGCGACGATCGCCATGACGACCGGGGCCACGGCACCGAGACCGGCGCACGCCACGACGCGCAGGACCGCGAGGACCTCGATGGTCGTGGCCAGTGACATCGCCGCCGTCCCCACGCCGAAGACGAGGATTCCGGCCGCGGCCATGCTCTTGCGCCCGTACCGGTCGGCCAGCGGTCCCGCCACCGCGCCACCGACCGCCATGCTCAGCACGCCGGCGGTCACGGTCGTGGTCACCGCGCTCATCGGTGTGCCCCAGTCGCGCATGACGTGGGGGTAGACGAAGCTCGCGATGGTGATGTCGAGGCCTTCGGCGACCATCACCGCCAGGCCCAGCAGCGCGACGAGCCGCTGCCGCCGTCCCATCGGCGTCGAGTCGATGAACTCCTGGACACTCACCCGTGGTGAGGGTGCCCGTGCGGAATCCGGCAGGGAGTCGAGGGACATGGAAGATGACCTTTCGCATCGGGGGCGCGCCGGCGACCGCGTCACCCGGCTCGGCTCGGTTCCGGTCAGGTTCCGGTCCACTTCGGGAGGCGCTTCTCGACGAAGGCACGCGGGCCTTCGAGCGCGTCCCGGCTGAGCATCCGCCGCTCCTCCCACACGTACCGAGTGGCGAACGCCCGGTCCAGCGGCAGGGTGGCCGAGACTGTCGCGGCTTCCTTGGCGGCGCGCCGGGACAGCGGGGCGCAGCTCAGTACGTCCTCCAGCCAGCCCTCCACACAGGCGTCCAGCTCGCCGGCCGGCACCACGTCGTTGACCAGGCCCAGTTCGTACGCGCGGGCCGCCGTCATGCGGCGGCCGGTCAGCAGGTGTCCCATCGCGATCCGGAAGGGGGCCTGCCGGGTGAGTCGGAACACGCCTCCGGCGCCCGCGACGAGTCCGAGCCTCGCCTCGGTCAGCGCGAACTCGGCGTGTTCCGCGGCGATCACGATGTCGCAGGCCAGGGCCAGCTCGAAGCCACCGCCGAGGGCGTAGCCGTTCACACGGGCGATCAGCGGCTTGGACATCGAGAACCGCTCGGTCAGCCGGGGCCAGCCGGGCTGACCGCGGCTGCCGAACGTCGAGGTGGCGGTGCCCTCCTCGACCCGGCGGACCAGTTCCTTGAGGTCCTGGCCGACGGAGAAGGACCGCTCGCCGGCACCGGAGAGGACACCCACCCAGATGTCGTCGTCCGACTCGAAGTCGTCCCATATCTCAGCCAGTTCGGCATGCATCCGCAGGTTCATCGCGTTCAGCACCTGCGGACGGTCGAGGGTGACGCGGGCGACGTGGCCGTGCTTCTCGTAGCGGACGCACTCCCGTGCCTCAGGCATGCTTCGTCTCCCGTCGGCCGAGTGGATCCCGCTCGCCGGTGCGGGCCGGCGGGCGGCGTTCACGCGGTGCCGGGTGCGTGAGGCGGCCTGCCTCCCCGGCCGTCTCCGTCTCGGAGCAGGGTCCGCGACCACCTCTCCACCGCTTCGGCGGTCGTCACGGAGTGTTCCTCCAGCATCGTGAAGTGGTCACCTGCCACCTCGGCGGCGTCGTGGGGCAGATGCCAGGAGGCGATCCGCGTCCCGTCGGTCCCGTACGGTGTGGCGGCGTGCACCAGCAGGGTGGGGGCGGCGATCGGTTCGGGCTTCCAGTCCCTGAACAGTCGCGTGTAGGCCCCCATCGCGGTCAGCCGGTGGTCGTCGATCGAGACGAGCCGGCTGTCGCGCTCCAGCATGCCGCCGACCATCAGCGCGTACCCGCGCGGGTCGCCCCCGCTCGCCGGGGTGTCGAGCAGCACGACGCCGTCGGGAGTCCGGCCCCTGCGCTCCAGGGCGGCCGCCACCTCGTGGGCCAGCCAGCCGCCCGCGGAGCGCCCGACGAGCAGCAGCGGCACCTCCCCCACCGCCTCGGTGATGGTCCGGGCGTGCATCTCCGCCAGGACCTCCACCGACTCCGGCAGCGGCTCGCCCGCCAGGAACCCCGGATGGACGAGGGCCGCCGCCCGCCAGGCGTCGCTGAAGCCGTCCGCGAAACGGACGTACACGTGCGTGCCGGCGATCGCGCTGAAGGAGGGCAGGCACACGACGGTCGGGCGGGCCGACCTGCGGCCGAACCAGACCGGGGAGCGCCGGACGGCCGGGTCCGCGGGGTCGGTGAAGGTCCTGCGCATCCGTGCGGCGGTTTCCGCGAGAGCCACGGCGTCGTCGATGCGCCCGGCTCCGGCCGCGTCCCGGAACAGCTCCGTCAGCAGGCCGGCGTCGTCGTCCTCGCCGGACCGGCTCTCGCCCGCCGGCCGTCCGGAGGAGGCGTCCTCCAGGCGCGCGTCGACGAAGGCCGCGATCGAGGCGAGGTCCTCGCAGTCGAGGACGAGCGTGGCGGGCAGGCGGAGACCGAGCGCGCGGCCGAGCCGGTTGCGCAGCTCGATCGCGGTCAACGAGTCGAAGCCCAGCTCCTTGCGGGTACGGTTCGCGGTGAGCGGTGTACCGGTGTGGCCGAGGGTCTGCGAAGCCTCGGCCCGTACCAGCTCCGTCACGGCGGCCAGCCGCTCGGCCCCGCTCAGTCCGGCGAGCGCCCCGCCCGCGGCGCCCGGTCCGTTCGCTTCCCTTCCGTCGCCGTCCCCGCGGTCGAGGGCGGGGGCGGCGTGCGGCGCGGACGGCGCGGCGGATGGGGCCGCGGTAAGGGGCTGGTCCTCGATCCAGTACGGCCGGTACTGGAAGGGGTACGTAGGGACGTCCACCAGCCTGCCGTGTCCGTGCGGGAGCAGGCTCCAGTCGACCGTGCCTCCGTCGACGTGCACCTGTGCCAGGGCCACGAGGAGCGATTCGGTCTCCGGGCGGTCGGTGCGCAGTGCCGCGGCGAAGACCTGGTTCTCGGCCTCGGGCACGATCCGTTGCGCGAGCGCGGTCAGGACGCCGCCCGGACCCACCTCGAGCCAGCGGACGGCGCCGGCCTGCCGGGCCCGCGCCACGGCGTCGGCGAAACGTACCGGGCGGCGCACGTGCCGTACCCAGTACTCGGGGTCCACGACATCGCGGAACTCCTCCAGCATCGGGTCCATCAGCGGCGAGTGAAACGCGTGACTGACCGTCAGCCAGTGTGTCCGCAGGCCTTGTCCGTGCCACGCGTCCACCAGCTTGCGGACCGCGCCCTCCTCGCCGGAGAGCACCACGGACGTCGGACCGTTGACCGCGGCCAACGCCACCCGGTCCTCCAGGCCGGCCAGGGACGCCGTCGCCTCGGCCTCGGAGACCTCCACCGCCGCCATGGCGCCACCGGGCGGCAGCGCCTGCATCAGACGGCCGCGCGCCTCCACCAGACGGCAGGCGTCCGCCAGGGACATCACGCCCGCGGCGTGGGCGGCGGCCACCTCGCCCACCGAGTGGCCCACCACGGCCCGGACGTCGACGCCCAGGCCGCGTACGAGCCGGCAGAGGGACACCTCCACCGCGAACAGGGCGGCCTGTGCGTAGCGCGTCCGGTCCAGGAGCCCGTCCCGCGCATCGCCGAAGACCACATCCTTCAGCGGCAGCCCGGTGTGCTCCGCGACGGCGTCGAACGACTCCGCGAAGACGGGGTGGGCCTCGTACAGCTCCCGCCCCATGTGAGGGCGTTGGCTGCCCTGGCCGGAGAACAGCAGCGCGGTCCCGCCGGGCCGCGCGACACCGCTGACCTCGCGGACGCCGGCGCCGCTCCGCAGGAGGACCGCCCGGTGCCGGAAGACGGAGCGCCGGGCGAGCGTGAAGCCCACGTCCACGGGGTCGGCCTTCGCCTCCTCGACGTACGTCCGCAGCCGCGCGATCTGGTCCCGCAGCGCGCCGGCGTCCCGCCCGGAGAGCGGCCAGGGCACCAAGGACGGTACGGCGTCCGGCGAGCCGTCGCCGGTGGCGGCGACGGTGGCGGTGGCGGTGTGCGGCCCGGGTGCCTCGGGCGGGGCCGCCTCCAGGATCACGTGGGCGTTCGTGCCGCTGATCCCGAACGAGGACACCGCCGCCCGGCGCGGCCGGCCCGTCTCGGGCCAGTCGCGCCGGCTCGTCAGCAGCTCCACCGCTCCCGCCGACCAGTCGACGTGCGGCGAGGCCTCATCCGCGTACAGGGTCCTCGGCAGCACGCCGTGCCGCATCGCCTCGATCATCTTGATCACCCGCCGACCCCGGCAGCGGCCTGCGCATGGCCCATGTTGGACTTCAGCGACCCCAGGTGCAGAGGGTGGTCGGCCTCGCGTTCCCGGCCGTACGTGGCGAGGAGGGCCTGCGCCTCGATCGGGTCGCCGAGCTTCGTGCCGGTGCCGTGTCCCTCCACCACGTCGATGTCCCGCGCCGTGAGGCCCGCGTGGGCCAGGGCCTTGCGGATCACGCGCTGCTGGGAGGGGCCGTTGGGGGCCGAGAGTCCGTTGGAGGCACCGTCCTGGTTCACCGCCGACCCGCGCAGGAGCGCGAGCACCGGGTGGCCGTTGCGCCGGGCGTCCGACAGCCGCTCGACGAGCAGCATTCCCGCGCCCTCCGCCCAGCCGGTGCCGTCGGCCCCGGCGCCGAACGCCCGGCACCGCCCGTCGGGCGACAGCCCCCGCTGCCGGCTGAAGGACAGGAAGGCGCGCGGCGTCGCCATGATCGTCACTCCGCCGGCCAGCGCGAGGCCGCACTCGCCGGAGCGCAGCGCGTGCGCCGCCTGGTGCAGGGCGACCAGCGACGACGAGCACGCCGTGTCCACCGTCACCGCCGGGCCCTCGAACCCGAACGTGTACGAGATGCGGCCGGAGGCCACGCCGCCGGAGAGGCCGGTGACGAGGTAGGGCTCCAGGCTGTCCGGCACGTGCCCGGTCGCGTAGTCGTGGTGGACGACACCGGTGAACACTCCCGTATCGCTGCCCCGCAGCGAGGCCGGGTCGATCCCGGCCCGCTCGCACGCCTCCCAGGCGGTCTCCAGGAGCAGCCTTTGCTGCGGGTCCATCGCCTGCGCCTCGCGGGGCGAGATCCCGAAGAACTCCGCGTCGAACAGGGCGGCGTCGTGCAGGAAGCCTCCCGCACGGGTGTTGCACCTGCGGGGCCGGTCGGGATCGGGATCGTAGATGCCGTCGACGTCCCAGCCCCGGTTGGTGGGGAATCCGGAGATGACGTCCCGCTCCTCCAGCACCAGCCGCCACAGGTCCTCGGGCGAACGCACGCCGCCGGGGTAGCGGCACGCCATGCCCACGATGGCGATCGGCTCACGGCTCGCCGCCGTTGCGCTGTTCAGCTGCCGACGGGTCTCGTGCAACTCGGCGGTGACCTTCTTGAGGTAGTCGACCAGCTTCTCCTCGGTGCCCGTCACGTCAGGGTCCCTTCAGTTCGTCGTCGATGAGGTCGAAGAGCTGGTCGACCGTCGTGACCCCGGCGATCCGGTCGCCGAGCGAGATCTCCTCCGCGCTCTCGGGGTGCCCCGGCGAGCCGTCGGTGAGCCGCGCGGCCAGGGCGTGCAGTCGTTCGACGAGCCGGTGGCGCGCGGTGGCGTCGGGGCGGTCCCGTTCGACGGATGCTTCGAGCCGGGCCAGTTCGCCGAAGACCGTTCCCTCCGGTGCCCGGCGCGCGCCGTCCTCCCGGTCGAGGCCGAAGGCGTGCAGCTCGGTGAGCAGGTGGCGTGCGATGGCCGTCGACGTCGGGTGGTCGAAGGCCAGTGAGGCGGGCAGGTCGAGTCCGGTCCGTGCGCCGAGACGGGTGCTCAGGTCCACGGCGGAGACGGAGTCGAGTCCGACGTCGGTCATGCTGCGGTGGGCCTCCACCTCGTGCGGGCCGTCGAAACCGGCGACGGCGGCGACCTCCGCTCGTACCAGCTCGGTCAACGCTCCCTCCCGCGACTCCTCGGAGAGGCGCGTCAGGTCGGCGCGGAGCCGTTGCGCGGCCGAGGGCTCGTCGGGCGGGGCCGCGACCGCCGGTACCTCCGTCCGCGCGGGCAGGCCGGCGTCCGCCGGTGCGGAGGCGAGCCAGTACCGCCGGTGCTCGAAGGGGTAGACAGGCACGTCGACCGGACGGGCGGGGCGGCCGGCGAAGAGTTCCGGCCAGTCGACGGCGACACCGTGCGCATGCGCCTGGGCCACCGCCTCGAGGAGCGAACGCACCTCGGACCGGCCGCGGCGCAGTCCTCCGCACAGCGCCGGTCCGGAGCCGGGCACGCACTCGCCCGCCATGGCGGTGAGCAGCCGGTCGGGGCCGAGTTCGAGGAAGGCGGTGATCCCCTCACCGGGCAGTGCGCGTACGGCGTCGGCGAAGCGGACGGCCTGCCTGGCGTGGCTGACCCAGTAGTCGGGCGAGCAGAGCCGTGCCGTCTCGGCGAGCCGGCCGGTGAGGTCGGAGATCACCGGGAGGAGGGGCGGCCGGTAGGTGAGTTTCCGCGCCGCCGCCGCGAACTCCTCCAGCATGGGGTCCATGAGGGGCGAGTGGAAGGCGTGGCTGACCCGCAGTGCGGTCACCCGGCGCCGCCGTGCCCGGAACGCCTCGCCGACGGCCCCTACCGCCCCCTCGGCGCCGGACACCACGACCGAGCGCGGGCCGTTCACCGCGGCGACGGCCACGGCCGGCGGCGTCGCCGCGAGCGCCGTACGGGCTCCGTCCTCGATCGCGGCCATGACGGTACGGACCTCCTCCTCGGTCGCCTCGATCGCGGCCATGGCGCCGCCGGGCGGCAGTGCTGCCATCAGCCGGCCACGGGCCGCGACGAGCGAGGCGGCGTCCTGGAGGGACAGCACTCCGGCCGCGTGGACCGCGGCCAGCGCGCCCACGGAGTGCCCCATGACGAGGTCGGGGACGACGCCCCAGGACTCGACGAGCCGGAAAAGAGCGCTCTCCAGGGCGAACAGGGCGGCCTGCGTGAAGTCGGTACGGTCGAGGAGCACGGCCTGCGGCGTGCCCTCGGAAGCCCACATGACGTCGCGCAACGGGCGGTCGAGATGCGGGTCGAGGGCGCCGCAGGCCGCGTCGAGGGCCTTGGCGAAGGCGGGGTAGGCGGCGTAGAGCTCCTTCCCCATCTGCGGGCGTTGGCTGCCCTGGCCGGTGAACCCGATGGCCAGCGACGCTTCCGCGGACGCCCCTTCCGGTTCGACGCCGGTGTCCTGGCCGTCGGCGACGGCGGCGAGTCGGCGCTCCAGCTCCGCGGCGCCGTCGACGACGAACGCGGTGCGCCGCGGGAAGGCGGTACGGGTGGTGGCGAGGGCGGCCGCGAGGTCGGGAATGTCGAGCCCCCGGTCCCCGCGGACCATGTCCAGCAGGTCCTCGGCTCGCCGGCGCAGCGCGGATCCGGTGCGGGCCGACAGCACGACCGGCACGGTGTCGGGGAGTCCGGCCGGCACGGTGGCCGGCAGGGGGTCGGGGACCTGTTCCAGGATGAGGTGGGCGTTCGTGCCGCTGACACCGAAGGAGGACACGGCGGCGCGGCGGCGGCCCCCGGTGTCCGGCCAGGCGGTCCGCTCCTGGATCAGACGGACCGCGCCGGAGGCCCAGTCGACGGCCGGGGCCGGCTGCTCGGCGTGCAGCGTGCGGGGCAGTTCGCCGTGGCGGATCGACTGCACCATCTTGATGACGGCCCCGACGCCGGCCGCGGACTGGGCGTGGCCGATGTTGGACTTGAGCGAGCCGAGCAGCAGCGGGCGTTGCGGGTCCCGGTCCTGGCCGTAGGTCGCGAGGAGCGCGTGGGCCTCGATGGGGTCGCCGAGTACGGTCCCGGTGCCGTGCGCCTCCACGGCGTCCACGTCGGCGGGCGTCAGGCCCGCGTCGGCCAGGGCCCGGCGGATGACCTGCTGCTGGGCCGGTCCGCTGGGCGCGGTCAGGCCGTTGCTGGCACCGTCCTGGTTGACCGCGCTGCCCCGGATCACGGCGAGCACGGGGTGGCCGGAGCGGCGTGCGTCGGAGAGGCGTTCCAGGACGACGACGCCGACGCCTTCGGACCAACCGGTGCCGTCGGCGCCCGCGGCGAAGGCCTTGCACCGGCCGTCGGGGGCGAGGCCGTGCTGGCGGCTGAACTCCACGAAGGTGCTCGGGGTCGCCATGACGGCGACGCCGCCGGCCAGGGCGAGCGAGCAGTCACCGCGGCGCAGGGCCTGCGTGGCCAGGTGGATGGCGACGAGCGAGGAGGAGCAGGCCGTGTCGACCGTGAGGGCCGGGCCGTTGAGGCCCAGTGTGTAGGCCAGGCGACCGGAGGCGACACTGCCCGCGGTGCCGGTGCCGAGCAGCCGCTCCAGGTCCTCGGGCAGGGGGCCGGGGTTCTTGGCGTAGTCGTGGAACATCAGCCCGACGTACACGCCGGTGTCCGTCTGCCGCAGGTCGGTCGGGTCGATACCGGCGCGTTCGATCGCCTCCCAGCCGACCTCCAGAAGCAGTCGCTGCTGCGGGTCCATGGCGAGGGCCTCGCGGGGGCTGATGCCGAAGAACGCGGCGTCGAAGTCGCCCGGCGCGTCCAGGAACCCACCGGAACCGGTGGCCGAGGTGCCGGGTTGCGTGCCGTCGCCGCGCAACAGCCGCTCCAGGTCCCAGCCGCGGTCGGTGGGGAAGGGGCCGATCGCGTCGCGGCCTTCGGCGACGAGCCGCCACAGGTCCTCGGGGGACGCGACGCCGCCGGGGTAGCGGCAGCTCATGCCGACGACGACCACGGGGTCGTGAGCGTGGTCGTCCCCACGACGCGCAGGGCGCTGCCCGGTGGCCCCCTCCGGCCGGCGGCCGGACAGCTCGCGGTCCAGGGCGGCGGCGAGCGCGGCGGGCGTCGGGTGGTCGAAGGCGATCGTCACCGGCAGGCGCAGGCCGGTCCGCGCGGCCAGCCGGTCGCGCAGCGCGACGGCGGTGAGCGAGGTGAGCCCGAGGTGGGTCAAGGCACGGCCGGTCTCGATGCGCCGGGGCTCGTCGAGTCCGAGCACCCGTGCCGCCTCGTCCCGTACGAGTTCGGTCAGGGTCCGCTCACGGGCCCTGGGGGGCAGCCCGTCGAGCCGCTCCCGCCACCCGTCGCCGGCGGCCGGGCCGTCGGCGGGGGCGGGGGCGCGCAACAGTCGGCGGAGCCGGGCGGCCCCGGCGGAGCGCAGGGCCCACGGGTCGGTTCGCATGACGAGGGTCCGGCCGCCCGACGTGGCCCGCCCGACGTCGAAGGCGTCGGCCACCGCTCGGGCGCTGAGCCCCGCGAGGCCCGGCGGTGTGGCCCCGGGGGCGTCCCCGTCGGCGGTGATCGGGCCGAAGGCCAGGAAGGTGGCGTGGGGGGCGTCGTGGGTGAGCGCGGCGGCGTACGCCGCGGCCGCCGCCGCGGCGGGGGCGAGGGGGTGGACGCCGGGGTCGACGAGTGGACCGCAGAGGGTGAGCGTCGGGTGCCCGGCGCCGCGGGTCAGGGTGAGCAGCCGCTCCGCCGCCGCCGCGTCGGCGAGGGTGGCCACAGGGTGGACGACGGTGTGGAGGGGGCGGTCCGGGCCGAGGGCGGCGAGCAGCGCGGCGGCGCCCTCGAGCGTGTCCGGGGTTTCCGTGCGTACGGTCACGCCGGCACCGAGCCGCGTCAGTTCGGCCGCCAGGGACTCGGCCGCGGCCGGGTCGGTGTCGGTGAGGGCGAGGTGGCGGACCCCGTGGTCCACGACGAGGTGTGCCGCGAGAAGGTGGGCGAGGCGGGTGCCCGCTCCCGTCACGAGGGCGGCGCCACCCTGTCGCGGTGGGAGCGCGACCTCGGCGGCGGCCCGTACGCGCGCGAGCCGCGGCACGAGGACCTCTCCGCCGCGGACGGCGAACTCCGGCTCCGCCGCCGGTGCTTCCAGGACGGTGCGCCAGGCGGCGACGTGCGCGTCGTCGGTCCGCTCCCCGGGCTCCACGTCGACCAGGACCGTACGTCCGGCCCCGTGGGCGAGGAGCCGGGCGCGCGCGGCCGCGGCGGCCGGTTCCACCCGCTCGCCGGGGCGGCCGGCCACGGCGCCCAGGGTGAGGACCACGATCCGGGGCGCGGGCGCCCGCTCCGCCTCCGGGGCGGGCACCACGACGGCCACGTCGTCCGGCACACCCGCGTCCGGCACGCCCATGCGCGTCGCGCCAGGCACCTCGGCCCGCTCGCCCGCGCCCGGTGCCCCGAGCACACCAGCCCTCGCACCAGCACCCACGTCCAGCCCGGCAAGCAGCTCGACCGGTGCACCCGCGCCCCGCGCCCCGAGCAGCTCGTCCGGTCCTCCGGCGTTCAGCGCGCCGAACGCCAGCAGGTAGCCGTCGAACGGTCCTGCGGCACGGGCCGCCGCCGCGTCGGGGAAGGACTCGGTGACGCCGCCCGCCCGGCGCACGGCCTCCGCGAACGCCGGTTCCTCCGCTCCGATCACGGCCCAGCGCGCCTCCGGGCCGACCGCCGCCTCCGGGGCGGAGGGCGCGTCGGCGGGGCCGGCCTGCGCCGGCTCGGGCTCCCACCGGACCCATCGCGTGCGCCACAGGTGGTCGTGGTGGCTGGTGCCGACGCCGCGCAGTCGGGCGGGAAGGTGCGCCAGCCCGCGGCGGCTGACCTTGCCGGAGGCCGTGAGCGGCAGGGCGGCGACCTCGTACAGCTCCGCCGGGACCTTGAAGTAGCTGAGGCGCTCCCGACAGGCCGTCAGTGCCTCGACCGGTGACCACCCCTCGGCGGCGGGCACCACGTAGCCGACGGGGACTTCGCCCAGCGCCTCGTCGGGGCGGCCCGTCACGGCCGCGTCCGCGATGCCGGGGACACCGCGCAGGACGTCCTCGATCTCGCCGGGCTGGATGTTCTCGCCGGCCCGGATGATGAGTTCCTTCACCCGGCCGGTGATCGTCAGGTGCCCCTCGGCGTCGCGCCGGGCCAGATCCCCGGTGCGGTACCAGCCGTCGCGCAGCGCGGCCTCGGTCTCCTCCGGCCGGCCGTGGTACCTCAGCAGCAGGCTCGGACTCCTGACGAAAACCTCGCCCTCGTCGCCGGATCGCACGTCGAGGCCGGTGCGCGGGTCGACCAGGCGCAGCTCGCCGCCGGGCACCACGGTGCCGCAGGTACCGGGAGGGCGCGGGGAGTCGGGGCGGCTGATGGTGATCGCACCGCAGGTCTCGGTGGATCCGTAGGTGTTCACGAGCGGCGCTGCGAGCACTCGCTCGACGGCCGAGGCGAGCGCCGCGCCGGTCGCCGCGCCGGTGACCACGCAGACCCGCGGCTTCGGGACCGTCCGGCCGCTCTCCTCGACCGCCTCCACCGCCTCGACCAGTTGGACGTACATGGACGGGACGCCGAGCAGCATGGTGAACGGCTCGGCGCGCAGGGCCTCCAGCACGTCCGGGGCGCCGAAGCCGGGGAGGATGCGCGCGGTGGCGCCGGTGACGGTCACCCCCAGGACGCACAGGACGTGCGCGAGGCTGTGGAAGAGGGGCAGCGGCCACAACAGCCGGTCGTCGGGACCGAGGCCGAGGACCCCCCGGTACGAGGAGTGCACGGACCACAGACAGGCCCGCTGGTGGGAGACCACGCCCTTGGCCGCGCCGGTGGTGCCGGAGGTGTAGAGGATCCAGGCCGGCTCGTCGAGGCCCAGGTCGTCCCGGGGTGCCCGGACCGGCTCTCTCTCGGCGAGTTCCTCGAAGGCGAGGGTGCCGGCACCGCGGGCGTCGCCGTGCGCGACGACGACGAGCAGCCCTTCGCGGCTCGCCCTCATGCGCTCGACCTGTTCCAGGTGGGTGCCGTCGGTGATGACGAAGCGGGCCCCGCTGTCGTCGAGTTGGTGCGCCAGTTCGGCGTCCGTGGACTGGGGGTTGACCGGTACGCCCACGGCCGCGGCGCGGGTGACCGCGAGATAGCTCTCCACGGTCGTGACGCTGTTGCCGAGGAGGATCGCGACGCGGTCGCCGCGCTCCACCCCAGAGCCGGCCAGGTGCCCGGCGAGCCGTCCCGTGCGCTCGGCGAGCCGCGCGTAGGTCACCTCACGCGCCTCGTCGGCGAACGCGACCTTGTCCGGACGGTCGAGGGCATGGCCGCGCAGCACTTCGGAAAGTGGCCGGATGTTGTCCACGTGCGTCACTCGTACGCTCCTGCCTGTTTGAGCTTGCTCATACCTCCGCCGTGGCCGGCGAGCACACCTTGGGTAACGCTAGGAAGTTCGGGACGGAAAATACAACCCCTATTTCCTCCCCTGATTCAGCATGCTTTCCGGATTCCACAAGGATTCGTCCAGAGGCTGTGCAGAAGGCATTCAGCCCGCACCCCCGAACCTGGCTGGGTCCAGCCAACGCAGTGCTGCGGATGCCCGCTCGGCGGGATGTGGCACGTCCGAATCGGGAAGGTCGAGCATGCCGTCCACTCTTACTGGCATACCCACTGAATTTGATGTCGTCGTCATCGGAGGCGGGCCGGCCGGCGCCACCACCGGCGGACTTCTCGCGAAGCGCGGACACAAGGTACTCATTCTCGACCGAGAGCGTTTTCCGCGCTACCACGTCGGCGAATCACTTATCCCGGTGGTGATGGCCCCCATGGAGGAAATGGGGTTGACCGAGCGCCTGGAGCAGCGCGGATTCGAGCGCAAGAACGGCGGAACGTTCGTCTGGGGAAGCGAGCAGGCGGCCTGGGACTTCTCCTTCGTCGACGGCGGCGACTACCCGTTCGCCTACCACACCCGGCGCGCCGACCTGGACTCGGTGATCCTGGACCGGGCGCGGGAGCTGGGGGCGTACGTCGTCGAGGACGCCACGGTGAAGGAGCCCGTCGAGGAGGACGACCGGGTCACGGGTGTCCGCTTCACCGTGCGCGGCGGCAAGGAGACGTACGAGGTCAGGTCCTCCATGGTGGTGGACGCTTCGGGGCAGGCGCGCGTCCTCACCCGCAAGTACTCGGAGATCCACTGGCACGACAAGCTCCGCAACGTCGCCGTGTGGACGTACTTCGACAACTGCGAACGGCTGCCCGGCGACCAGTACACCAACATCCTGATCGAGGGCATCGAGAACGGCTGGTTCTGGGGGATCCCGCTCGACAAGGGGACGGTCAGCGTCGGCTTCGTGACGCCGAGCACGGTCGCCGGCGAGAGCGACCAGGGGCTCGAACAGCTCTTCCGCGACGAGGTCGAGAAGACCACGATGCTCAAGCACATGCTGCGCGACGCGCGTCAGTCGGCCGGTTTCCGCAGCGCCCGGGACTGGTCGTACACGAACCAGACCGTCTACGGGAAGGGCTGGGCCGCCGTCGGTGACTCGGCCGCGTTCGTCGACCCCCTGATCTCGACCGGTGTCGCTCTGGCGACGACCGCCGGCAGCATCCTGTCCCGGGTCATCGACAAGGTCCTCCAGTACCCGGAGATCGAGGAGGTGGCACTCAAGCGCTACGCCACCGCCTACCTCAGCTTCTTCAACGAGGTCCGGTCCTTCGTGGAGCGCTTCTACGACCGGTCGCTGAAAAAGGAGGAGTACCACAAGCTGGCCCAGTCGATCATCGACCCGGAGGGGAAGAACACGCCGGCGAACGACTTCGTCACGCTCCTGGCCGGCCTGCGCGGCAAGCACCTCGCCCTGGACATCACCGTCGACGACCTCGTCCCGGAGTCCCGGTCCGCCGCCGCGAAGAACTGAACCGACCCGCCGAACGCCGAAGAAGGGAAGACCTGGTGCACGGCAAGAACTCCGCCTCCGCGGCGAATGACCGGTACGACGTGGTGATCCTCGGCAGTGGCATGGCCGGGGGCATGCTGGGCGCGGTACTCGCCCGCAACGGGGTGAAGACCCTCATCCTTGACGCGGGCACCCACCCGCGCTTCGCGGTGGGCGAGTCGACCATCCCGTACACCTCGGGCATGGCTCGGCTCATCGCGAAGCGTTACGACGTCCCCGAGCTGAAGGCGCTGTCGAACTACAAGGGGACCATCGAGGAGATCTCCCCCAACTGCGGCCAGAAGCAGAACTTCGGCTTCGTCTACCACCGCGAGGGCCAGAAGCAGAATCCGCAGGAGATCAACCAGTTGGTGGTCCCGGTCGACCTGCGCACGGAGACCCACCTGTTCCGTCAGGACGTCGACGCGCACCTGTTCCACGTCGCGATCACGTACGGCGCCGACGCACGGCTCGCGACCCGGGTCACCGAGATCGACATCGACCCGGACGAGGGCGCGGTCCTGCGCACGGAACACGGCGAGGAGTTCCGCGCCTCGTACGTGGTCGACGGCAGCGGCTTCCGCTCGCCCCTCGCGGAGAAGTTCGACCTGCGCGAGACGCCCACCCGGGCACGGACCCACTCGCGCTGTCTGTTCACGCACATGATCGGGGTGAAGCCCTTCGACGCGTCGCCCACCGCGCAGCAGCACGACCAGCCCAGCCCGTGGCACCACGGCACCCTGCACCACGTCTTCGACGGCGGCTGGCTCTGGGTGATCCCGTTCGACAACCACGACGCGGCCCGCAACCCGCTGTGCAGCGTCGGCCTCACCCTGGACCCGCGGAAGTACCCGAAGACGGACACGCCCCCGGAGCGCGAGTTCCAGGACTTCCTCGCCCGGTTCCCGGAGATCGCCTGGCAGTTCGAGGGCGCGAAGGCGGTCCGCCCGTGGGTCTCCACCGGCCGGCTCCAGTACTCGGCCAAGACGGTCGTCGGCGACCGCTACTGCCTGACGTCCCACGCCGCCGGGTTCATCGACGCGCTGTACTCGCGCGGCCTGGCGAACACGCTGGAGCTGGTCAACGCGCTGGGCTGGCGGCTCATCGCCGCCTCCCGCGACGGTGACTGGTCCAAGGAGCGGTTCGCCCACGTGGAGGCCCTCCAGCAGGGACTGTTCGACTTCCACGACGACCTGGTCTACAGCTCGTTCGTCGGCTTCGGCCACTACGAGCTGTGGAACGCCGTCAACCGGACCTGGATGCTCGGGACGATGAGCGGCAACATGATGGTCGAGGACGCCTACTACCGGTTCAGCGAGACCGGCGACCCCGACGTCTTCCTGGAGGCCGAGCGGTCCGGGAACCCGGGGTCCCCCCTCCCGATCAGCGAGACCTACGTCCGCATGGGCGAGCTGACCCGTGAACTGTGCGAGGCGGTCGAGGCAGGGACCGTCGAGCCGGGCGTCGCCGCCGCGCGCATCCACGAGTACATCCAGAAGGAAGTGGACTTCATCGCGCACGCCGACAAGTTCGGGCTGCCGGAGAACCGTTGCTTCAACATGACGCGGGAACGGATGGAGGCGGCCGAGGAGTGGTCGCGCACCCAGGCCCCCCCGGAGATCGGCAAGCGCATGCTCAACGCCGCCCGGGGCATGGAGCTGGCCAAGGAGGCGGAGACGGGAGTCGGGCACTACTGATCCGGATCCGCTGAACCGGCCCACCGGCGCGGGCCTCCCGGACCCCCGGAGCGGGACTCCGCCCCCCGGCACCTCTCCGCCGAACGACCTCGTGGAACCGCCCCCACCCCGCGAGGTCGGCCGGCAGCCGGGTCCGCGCCGGCGGATCCGTACCGCGAAGCCATGTGGCCAGGGCCCTCCCTGTCCGCATCCACCGTGACCGAGGCGAGTGAGGACCCATGTCGCACCAACGGTACGAAGCCGATCCGCGCCGTCTGTTCGCCGGATTCCCCACGGGTGTCTCGGTCGTGACGGCGCAGGCCCCGGACGGCACCCCCTGGGGAATGACGTGCACGTCCCTGTGCAGCGTCGCTCTCGACCCGCCCACCCTGCTCGTCTGTCTACGGGACGGCAGTCCCACGCTCGGCGCGGTGCAGGAGAGCGGGTCGCTGTCGGTCAACCTCCTCCACCAGCACGCGCGGTCCACCGCCGAGCTGTTCGGCTCGGGGGCCGCGGACCGGTTCGACCGGGTGCCGTGGGTGCCGGCCGGGCAGGGCGGCCCGCATCTGACCGAGGCCGCGCACACGATCGCCGACTGCACGGTCACCGCCGAACAGGCCGTCGGCGACCACACGGTGGTGATGGCCCGCGTCACGCTGGTCACCTCCCTGCGCCGGCCGATCCCCCTGCTGTACGGCATGCGCCGGTACGGGTCCTGGGCGGAGGACATGGAGAACGCCTTCCTGTCGTACGACTTCATCTCCTGACGACCGCGGCGGAGGGAACGGCAGACCATGGACGTGCCCGTGATCGATCCGTATCCGATGCCCGGTCCGGACCAGCTCGTCGAGAGCAGGGTCGACTGGACCGCGGACCCAGAGCGATCCGCTCTGCTCGTCCTGAACATGCAGGGCTTCTTCCTCCGGCCGTACACCCGCGCCGCGCCGCCGCTCGACACCCTGCTGGCCAACTGCTCAACGCTGCTGCGGACGTGTCGCGGGCTGCGCGTGCCGGTCGTCCACACAGTCCAGCCCGGCACCCAGGCGCCGGGCGAGCGCGGGCTGCTCACGGACTTCTGGGGCAAGGGCCTCGACGACGTCCTGGAGGACGCGGCCATCGTGCGCGAGCTGGCCCCGGACGCGAGCGGCGCCGTGCTGTCCGCCTGGCGCTACAGCGCCTTCTTCGGCTCGGGCCTGGCGCGGCGGCTGCGCGAACTGGGCCGCGACCAGCTCGTGATCTGCGGCGTGTACGCGCACCTGAGCTGTGTCACCACGGCGGTGGACGCCTTCAGCCACAACCTGGAGGTCTTCCTCGCGGCCGACGCGGTCGCGGACTTCAGCTCCCACGAGCACCGGGCGGCGCTCGCCTGGGCGGCGAGCTGCTGCGCCGCCGTGAAGCCCACCGCGCGGCTCACGGCGGAGCTGCTGCACGCCTCCCGAGCGCACGGGGGGTGAGGGGCCGGCCCGACGGCGATTGCGCGGCAGGTGGGCCCCTCCGCTTTCGCTCGACAAGGACATTGCGCGAAGCTACTATTTTTACATGTACAAAAACTCGGCACGAGAGGAACGGGCCGTAAGCCCCGGAGGGGTCCTGTGGACCGTGTCCATCGCCCAGCTCATGGTCTCGCTCGATGTCTCGGTGGTGAACGTCGCTCTGCCGTCGATGCAGACGGCACTAGGCTTCGACGAGTCGGGACTGTCCTGGGTGGTCAACGCCTACACCCTCACCTTCGGCGGACTGCTGCTCCTGGGCGGACGGGCCGCTGACAGGTTCGGCCGCAGACCATTGCTCCTGATCGGTCTCGCGCTCTTCGGCATCACCTCGCTCCTGGGCGGTCTCGCGCAGGGGCCGGGCCAGCTGATCGCCGCGCGCGCCGTGCAGGGCGTGGGCGCGGCACTGATCGCCCCGGCCGCGCTCGCGGTCCTGACGACGAGTTTCCCGGCCGGGCCGCAGCGCGGCAGAGCCCTCGGTGTGTACAGCGCCGTCACGGCCGGCGGTGCCGCCGTCGGCGTGGTGGTGGGCGGTCTGCTCACGGAGTACATCAACTGGCGGTGGGTCATGCTGGTGAACGTCCCGATGGCGCTCATCGGCATGTGGCTCGCGCATCGTCACGTGGCGGCGGCCGGTGCGGGCGACACCGCGCGCAAGCTCGACGTGGTCGGTGCGGTCCTGGCCACCCTGGGCACCTCGCTGCTGGTCTTCACACTGGTCAGGACCGAGACCGAGGCATGGGGATCGACGAGCACCATCGGCGGTCTGATCGTCTCGGCGGTTCTGCTGACCGGATTCTTCGTCTACGAGGGCACCGCCGCCCGGGAACCGCTGCTGCGGCTGCGCATGCTCACCAACCGCTCGGTGGCCGGCGCGAACCTGTACATGATGATGGTCTCCATCACGATCTTCACCTCCTTCTACTTCGTCTCCCTCTACCTCCAGCAGGTCCTCGGGTTCGGTGCGCTGAGCGCCGGCCTGGCGTTCCTGCCGTTCTGCCTCGGCCTCGTCGTGGGGTCGCTGTACGCGGTGAAGCTGCTCGCCCGGTTCTCGGCCCGGCAGCTGCTCATCGTGGGCGGGATCATCGGCGCCGCCGGAATGTACTGGTTCAGCCTCATCAGGCCCGACGGCACCTTCCCGGTCGACGTCCTCGGGCCGTCCCTGCTTACCAGCTTCGGCATCGGACCGCTCCTCGTCCCCATCGCCAACGCGGCGACCGCGGGGGTCGCGCCGAACGAGGCCGGCATGGCATCGGGTCTGCTCAACAGCGCGCGCCAGCTCGGCGGCAGCATCGGCCTGGCCGCGATGAGCACGGTCGCGGCCGCCGCCACCTCCGACGCCCCCGGGTCGGACTCCGCCCGGTCACGGCTCACCGACGGGTACGGCACGGTGTTCGCGTCCAACAGCGGCCTGCTGATCTTCGCCGTCCTCGTCGCCGTGTTCCTCCTCCCCCGCGTCAGCCCGAGCCCCAAGCCGGGCCCGGCGCCGGCCCGCGAGGAGGCCGGACCCGGGCCCCGTCCGGCCGTACGGACGCAGGAGGGGACTCCGGCGGAACGGGGCTGACGCCATCGACCTCACCCACCCACCACCCCGACCGGCCGCGAACGGGAACCCCCGTGCGGCCGGTCCTTCATGTGCGGGGCCTCGCGGACGCTCGGCGCCCTCGACTCCCCCCACCCCGCCACTCCCGCACCCCGCGCACCGCGCGCCCCGGCACCGTCCCCACCGCAGGCATTTCAGCATCTCCCCACCCCCTCGCACCCCCGCACCGCAGACACCTCAGCACCTCGCGCATCCCCCGCACCGCAGACACCTCAGCACCTCGCGCATCCCCCGCACCGCAGACACCTCAGCATCTCCCGCAGCGCAGACACCTCGCGCACTCCCCGCTCCCGCACGCCCCGCCGCTCCTCGCAGCGCGCCGGCCTCGGGGAGAGAACGTCCAGCACTCCTTCAGAGCACTCCGCGCAGACTGGAGCCGTCACGGCCCGAGGAGGTGCACACGGATGGTGCTGGTCGAACGGGAGCCCCAACTCGTTCAGCTGTCCGACCTGTTGGAGAACTGTCTGCGCGGTGCCGGCAGCGTCGCCGTCCTCCGGGGCCCGGTGGCCGTCGGCAAGACGGAACTGCTGCACACCTTCGCGGAGCGGGTGGCGGGTGCCCGAGTGCGCTTCCTCGGCGCCGCCGCCTCCCCGACAGAACGGCAGCTGCCCTTCGGCCTCCTCAGCCAGCTCCTGCACGGCGTCGACGCCGGGTACGCCCGACGGGCCGAGGCCGTCATGGGCGGCGGAGCCGGTACGGACAGCACGGTCGGCCCCGAGGTCCTGGAGGGTGTCTCCCGGATCTTCCTCGACATGAGCGACGAGGAGCCGCTGCTCATCGGGGTCGACGACATCTACCACGCGGACGTCGACTCGCTCCAGTGCCTGCTCTTCCTCGCCCGGCGGCTGCGCCGGTCGCGCATCATGCTGGTCCTCGCCGACCAGGACCGCTCCGGCTCCCGGCACGCGGATCTGCGTACCGAGTTGTCCCGCCATCCGTACTGCACGCAGATCCGGCTCGCCCCGCTCACCTGCGACGGTGTCGCGGCACTGCTCGCGCACGACCTCGACGCGCACGTGGCGCACAGTCTCGCCGCGGGCGCGTTCACCGTCACCGGCGGCAATCCCCTGCTCGTGAGAGCGCTGGCCGAGGACTGGGAGGCGTCCACCCGGTCGGCGGGAAAGGAGCCGCCCACCGGCCTGGTGGTGGGTGACCGCTTCACCGAACGGGCCGTGAGCTGCCTGCACCGTCTCGAACCCGACGCACTGGCCGTGGCTCGAGCCGTCGCCGTGGTCGGGGAGACGCACCGTGCCGAGTTCATCGCCCGGCTCGGCGGAGTCGGCGCGATCGAGGCCCGCGCGCACGTCGAACTGCTCGACGGGTCGGGGCTGCTGCACCGGGGCCGCTACCGGCACCGGGCCGTCCGGGACGCCGTCCTCAGGGACTTCGGGGCAGCCGGGCGCATCGCGTGGCATCGGCGCGCCGCCGCGATGCTGCACGCCGAGGGCGGTCGTTCCACCTCGATCGCCCACCAGCTGATCGCCGCCGGGGAGACCCACGAACCATGGGCGCCGGCCGTGCTCCGGGAATCCGCCGCCAGCGCCACCGCCAGCGGCGAGGTCGACTTCGCCCTCGACTGCCTCGAACTGGCCCACTCCCTCGCCGACGACGAGCAGCAGCGCGCCGTGAGCCGTGCGGTGCTCGCCGAGGCCGAGTGGCGCATCGAGCCCGCACGCGCGGTGCGCCATCTCGGCCCGCTCGGGGACGCGGTGAACCGGGGCCTGCTCACGACACGTCAGTCCCTCGCGGTGCTCGAGTACCTCCTGTGGCACGGCCGGGTGGACGAGGCGGCCACCGCGCTCGACCGGCTCGCCGCGACGGCGACCGGGCGGGAGGCGGCGGAGCTGGGGGCGGTGCGCGCCTGTCTGGAGCTGTGCTATCCCGGCCAGCGCCGCCGCGCGGGCACCGGTGCCGCAGCTCCGGCCTCCGCGCACGTCGATCCGCGCGTTGCCTCCTCCCTCGTCGGCACCGTGCTCACGGCGGTGCGGGGCGATGTGGCGGTGTCGGGCGACCACCTCTGGCAGGGCCTGCGCACCGACGAACCGCTCTCCCGCATCTGCCTGGGCCTGCTCGCGCTGGCCAGGCCGGAGCGCCTGGCGACGGTGGCACCGTGGTGCCTGCCGATGCTCACGGACGCGGCGGGCCACGACGGCCCGGACTGGCAAGGCCTGTGCACGGCGGCGCGCGCCGACGCGGCGCTGCTCCGGGGTGACCTGCGGGCCGCCGCCGAGTTCGGGTCGGCGGCCCTGGACGAGACCTCCGGGGCGAGTTGGGGAGTGCTGGCCGGCGCGCCGCTGTCCTGTCTGCTCGTCACCGCGGTGGAGACGGGGCGTTACGAGGACGCCGCCGCGTATCTGAACATGCCGACGCCGGCCGCGATGCTCGAGACGCCGTTCGGCCTGCGGTACCTGCGAGCACGCGGGCAGTACCACCTGGCGGTGGGCCGGCCGTACGCGGCCTTGAGCGACTTCAGGACCTGCGGCCGGCTCCTGCGCGACTGGGACACCGAAGGCCCCCGGCAGCTGCCGTGGCGGATCGACGCCGCCCAGGCCCTGGTGCACCTCGACCGCCGGGTCGAGGCGCGCGGGCTCCTGGAGGAGCAGCTCGACGGCCTTCCCGCCGATGACGAGCGCACCCTCGGCCGCGCGCTGCGGCATCTGGCCGCGACCCTGGAGACGCACGAGCGGCCGCCGCTGCTCAGCGACGCCGTCGAGGCCTCGCAGGCGGCGGGTGACCGGGTGGGGTACGCCCACGCCCTCGCCGACCTCGGCGGCGCCTACGCCGCGACCGGCGACTCACGGCGAGCCAGACCGACCCTGCGCCGGGCCTGGCGGGCTGCGCGGGAGTGCCACGCGGAGCGCCTCGCCAGGTCCCTGCAACCAGGTCTCGCGGGGGTGCCGTCGACCGGGGCCGCCTCCGGGGGACCCCGCCTCGGCGGCGACCGCGCGGAGGAACTCAGCGCCGCCGAACGCCGGGTCGGGGGTCTGGCCGCGCAGGGGTGCAGCAACCGCCAGATAGCGCAGCGGCTGTGCATCACCGTGAGCACCGTCGAGCAGCATCTGACGCAGGTCTACCGAAAGCTCCAGGTGCGCAGCCGCACCGATCTTCCGGTTTTCCTGGAGAAACCGGAAAACACGACGCGAGCGGACCCCTTACGCACCGAGACTTATTCGGATTCGGCCCCCTATTCCCCCTAGAGGGCACGGTGACTGCCTTCACAGAAGGAGGGGTATCCGCAGCCCCGAATGGTTCGACTAGGCTGAATCCGCGACTCTTTCACGGGTCATCGAGAGCCTTTCCACCGACATGAGCGAGGGGCAGCCAAAATGATCCTCCGTGAAAACACGAAGCCCTGGGCGCAAACACGGATCGGACCGACCGTTCTCGGTGTCGGGACCGCGACCCCGGATTCCTCCTATTCCCAGCAGGATCTCCTGGACATGTACGGGATCCAGGACAGCCGGATCCGTTCGGTGTTTCTCAACAGTGCGATAGACCGACGTTTCCTGAACGTTCCGCCCTACGGTGACGACGGCCGGCCGCAGAGGGAGACCCAGGGCGAACTGCTCGCCAAGCACAAGGCTCGGGGCACCGAGATGGGCGCCCGTGCGCTCCAGTCCTGCCTCAAGCGTATCGAGGCCGCGGTCAGCGACATCGGTTATCTGGTCTGCGTGACCTCGACGGGCCTGCTGACCCCCGGTTTCAGCGCGCTGCTCATCCGGGAGTTGGGCATCCCCACCGACTGCGGCCGTCTCGACATCGTCGGCATGGGCTGCAACGCCGGTCTCAACGCGCTCAACGCGACCACCGGCTGGGCCTCGGCCAATCCGGGGAAGATCGCCATGATGGTGTGCATCGAGGTGTGCTCGGCGGCGTACGTCTTCGACGGCACCATGCGCACCTCCGTCGTCAACAGCCTCTTCGGCGACGGCTCCGCGGCGATCGCCGTCGCGCACGACCCGCAGAAGTCCGGCCCGCAGGTGCTGAAGTACGCCAGCTGCATCGTCCCCGACGCCGTCGACGCCATGCGCTACGACTGGGACGAGGAGCAGGGCAGGTTCAGCTTCTACCTGGACCGCGAGGTGCCCTACGTGGTCGGCGCGCACGCCGAGCGGGTCGTCTCCGACCTGCTCAACGGGACCGGGCTGCGGCGCAGTCAGATCGCGCACTGGCTGGTGCACTCCGGAGGCAAGAAGGTCATCGACTCAGTGTCGGTCAACCTCGGCCTCACCCGGCACGACGTGCGGCACACCACCGACGTGCTGCGCGACTACGGCAACCTCTCCAGCGGCTCCTTCCTGTTCTCGTACGAGCGGCAGCTGCGGGAAGGCGTGACGCGCCCCGGCGACTACGGCGTCCTCATGACGATGGGCCCCGGTTCGACGCTCGAGACGGCGCTCGTCCGCTACTGAACGGCTCCCCGCGCCGGACCCCTTGTCCCGTTGTCCCGCCTTTCCCTTCCACACCGACGATCAGGACTCAGACATGTCTTCCTCGGACCTCGCCCAGGCCCCGTCCCCGCACACCCTCGACATCGAGAGCGACCGCCCGCTGTGCCCCCTGCTGGTCGCCGACGTCAACGCGTTCTGCGACCGCCTGGAGGACACGGGGGGTACGACGAGCGCCGTGATACGGCTGTCCGGCACGGGCCCGGCGCAGAACTGGCCGGGCGATGTCGGCATCGATGTGGTGAGCCGCTGGGAGAAGGCGCTGCGGCGGCTCGAACAGGGCCGGTTCGCCAAGATCGTGACCGTCGAGGGAGTGTGCAGCGGTCCCGCGCTCGACGTGCTCCTCACCGCCGACCACCGGATCGGCGCGCCGGGGCTGCGGATCGCCGTGCCGGTGAACAACGACGGTGTCTGGGCGGGGATGGCCCTGCACCGCCTCACCAACCAGCTCGGCGGCCTGCACGCCCGCCGGCTCGTCCTGTTCGGCGCCGAGCTGTCCGAACAGCGGGCCCTGGCCATGGGACTGATCGACCAGACCACCAAGGACCCGGCCGCCGTCGCCGCGCGGCTGGCGGAGCGCTTCGCCCGGCTGGACCCCGCCGAGCTGGCGATCCGTCGGCAACTGGTCATGGAGGCCGGTGTGACCGCCTTCGAGGAGGCACTGGGCAAGCATCTCGCCGCCTGCGACCGGACGTTGCGCCGGACAAGGGGTGAGTTCGCGGGCGCCCGCGGCAACGCGTGATGAGCGGCACGGAAGGAGGGGGGAACATGACGACACAGCCCATGGCGGACGCGGAGCGGTGGTCCGCGCGCACACCGGTCCTCGGTGGCTCCCTGCTGGCCGACGCCAACGCCCTGATGACCTACACGGCCGAGGCCGAGAAGCTGCTCGCCGAACTCCCGGCCAAGTCGGGGCGGGATCCCGGTCAGCAGCAGCTCGCCGCCGAGGTGATAGCCGACCAACGGCGTCTGCGCAGCGCGTTCCTGGAGCTGCACGCCGAGCGGGTCTACCGGGAACTGACCGGGGGCCTGCGGGAACAGCGCTCGCTGTCCGAGCTGGTGCTGGCCGCGTCCGAGGCCTTTCCCGGCCTCACGCCGACCGAGGCGCAGATGGCGGCGGAGCGCGAGTGTGCGACGCAGGCCGACAAGGACGGGCGGGAGATCGACCAGGGCATCTTCTTCCACTGGGTGCTGCGCTCGCCGCAGGCGGGTCCCCACCTGATGCGGGCCCTGCTGCGGCCCACCCGGCGCGCCCGGTCGCTGCTGGGCGAGTTCGACCGGACGGGAAGCCTCGAACTGGGCACCGTACGGCTGGAGAGGGTCGACCGGGCGGCTCACCTCACGTTGTGCAACGGCCGGTTCCTCAACGCCGAGGACGACCAGCTCGTGGACGACCTGGAGACGGCCGTCGACCTCGCCCTGCTCGACGACCGCGTGAAGGTGGGGGTGCTGCGCGGCGGGAAGATGACCCATCCGCGCTACCAGGGCCGGCGGGTCTTCTGCGCCGGGATCAACCTGGTCGATCTGCACCACGGCCGGATCTCGTTCGTGGACTTCCTGCTCCGCCGTGAACTCGGCTACCTCCACAAGCTGATCCGCGGCGTCCGCGTCGACGACGCCTGGCCCCGGCCGCTGGTGGAGAAGCCGTGGGTGGCCGCGGTCGACAGCTTCGCGATCGGCGGCGGCATGCAGATGCTGTTCGCCGTCGATCACGTCATCGCCGCCGCCGACTCCTACTTCAGCCTTCCGGCGGCCCAGGAGGGCATCGTGCCGGGTATGGCCAACCTCCGGCTGACCGCGCTCGCGGGCGGGCGGCTGTCGCGGCAGGTCATCCTGTCCGGCCGCAAACTCTGGGCGCGCGAGCCCGAGGCGGGGGCCGTCTGCGACGAGGTGGTCGACCCCAAGCTGATGGACGCGAGCGTCGAGGCGGCGGTCGCCCGGCTGGCGTGCCCGGCGGTGGTCCCGAACCGCCACATGATCAATCTCGCCGAGGAACCGATGGACCGTCTGCGCGCCTACGCCGCCGAGTTCGCCCTCGAACAGGCGCTGCGGCTGTACAGCGCCGACGTCATCGACAAGGTGGACCGGTTCAGCGCCGGCGCCTCCGCGGAGCGGCGGACGGGAAGCGGCTCGTGAGGCCCGTCGACGCGATGCTGGAGGTGCTGCGCGACGAAGGCGTGACACGGGTCTTCGGCAACCCGGGCACGACAGAACTCCCCTTCGTCGAGGCGGTCACGGCGGCCCCTGACCTCCAGTACGTCCTGGGGGTGCAGGAGGCCTCCGTGGTGGCGATGGCCGACGGGTACGCCCGCGCCACCGGCCGGCCCGCCTTCGTCAGCCTGCACATCGCCGCCGGGCTGGCCAACGGCATGGTCGGTCTGCTCAACGCCGGCCGGTCGCGTACGCCGCTGGTGGTGACCGCCGGGCAGCAGGACCGCCGCCACCTGGCACAGGACCCCATGCTCTCCGGCGACCTCGTGGGGATCGCCCGCGCGGCGGTCAAGCACACCTTCGACGTCCAGCACGCCCATGACCTGCCGGGCATGCTGCGCCGGGCCTTCGCGCTGGCCGTCCAACCACCGGCGGGCCCGGTCTTCCTCTCGATCCCGATGGATCTCCTGGAGGAGGAGACGCCCGTCGCCCCGCCCGCGCCGAGGTCCCAGCTCGGCGGACTCGGCGCCGCCGCCGCGTGGCCGGAGGCCGCCGAGCGGCTCGCCGCCGCGAAGCGACCGCTGATCGTCGCGGGCGACGGGGTGGGCCGCGACGGCGCCGTGGCCGAGTTGGTGGCGGTCGCCGAGGCCATCGGGGCGACCGTCTTCCACCAGCCGATGCACGACGGCGTGGACTTCCCCACCGTGCACCCGCTCTACGCGGGCATGCTCGACGCCCGCTACTCGGCGATCCGGACCGCTCTCGAAGGCCACGACGTGGTGCTCATCGCCGGCACCCGGGCGTTCATGGCCCACCACTACGAGCCCGGTTCGCCGATTCCCGCGGGCACCGCCGTCATCCAGCTCGACGACGACCCGGCCGAACCGGGGCGGACCTTCCCCGTTGCGCTCGGTCTGGTCGGCGGGATCCGGGCCACGCTCGCGGCGCTCGCTTCGCAGCTCGCCGGAAAGGTGCCGGAGGCGCCGTCGCGCACCGAGGAGCTCGGCCGAACGCACGAGGCCGCCCGTGTCCAGGTGCGCAGGCGCGCGCTGGCCGGCTACGGCGATGCCCCGATGGACCCGCTGGCCGCGGTGCACGCCGTCGTCTCAGGGCTTCCGGCGGACTCCGTCGTGGTGGAGGAGGCGATCACCAGCGGGCTGCTGCTGCGCAGTGTGCTGCCGCTGGAGCGGCCCCGTTCCTATGTCCACACGGTGGGCGGCGGGCTGGGCTCCGGCATCGGCGCCGCTATCGGTTCCCGGATGGGGGACCCCAGCCGCCCGGTGGTCGCCGTGCTCGGCGACGGCTGCACCCTGTTCGGACTCCAGGGGTTGTGGAGCGCCGCGCACTACCGGGTCCCGGTCACCTTCGTGGTGATGAACAACGGCGAGTACCGCACCCTGAAGGAGACGGCCGCCCGACGGCGACGGAGCCGGGCCGCCCGCCGCGGCGCCGGCGGCCCGGCGTTCACCGCGCCGCGGCTCGATCTGACGCCCGCCACACACTTCCTGGGCCTCGGGGACGGAGCGGGCGGCCCGGACGGCCTCGATCTCGCGCCGCCGGAACTGGACTTCACCCGCGTCGCCGAGTTCTTCGGCATCACCGCGGTACGGGCCCGCTCGACGGACCACCTCGCCGAGGCCGTGGCGCGGGCCGCCGCGGGGGCGGAGCCCGTCCTCATCGACGTCCCCGTCACGAGCCACGCCGACGGCGTCTGACCGGCGCGCGGACGCATGCCAAGACAACAGCAGCACGTCAGGAGGAAGCCATGACAAGCCTGGTCGACACGGTCGGACTCGCCGGGACGGTGTTCAGCGACGGCTGGCGGCCCGCATCCGACGCTGCCGTCGTCGAGGTGCTCGAACCGGCGACCGGCAAGGCGCTCGCCCAGGTCGGTGTCGCCGACGCCGCGGACGTCGCTCGCGCCGCCGCCGGGGCGGCGCGGGCGCAGCCGACGTGGGGCGCCCTGCCCGCCGCCGCCCGTGCGGCGGTACTGCGGCGCGCGGCGGCCGTGCTGGAGGACCACCGTGCCGAGGTCGCCCAGTGGCTGATCCGCGAGGGCGGTGCGGTACGGGCCAAGGCCGAGACCGAGATCGCGGACACGGTGGAGGAACTCCTCCAGGCGGCGGCGTTGCCCACCCAGCCGCACGGACAGGTGCTGCCCGGTGCGCCGGGCCGGTCGAGCGAGGCCCGCAGGGTGCCGCTGGGCGTGGTCGGGGTGATCAGCCCGTGGAACGTGCCGCTGCTGCTCGCCCTGCGTTCGGTGGCCCCGGCGCTCGCCCTGGGCAACGCCGTCATCCTCAAGCCGGACGTCCGTACGCCGGTCTCGGGCGGCCTGGTCGTGGCGCGTCTCTTCGAGGAGGCGGGGCTCCCGGAGGGGGTCCTGCACGTGCTGCCGGGCGACGCGGTCGCGGGCGGCGCGCTGACGGCCGACCCGACCGTGGCGATGGTGTCGTTCACCGGCTCGACGGCGGTCGGCCGGGAGGTGGGAGGGGTGGCGGGGCGCGCCCTGAAGCGGGTCTCGCTGGAGCTGGGCGGCAACAACGCGCTGATCGTCCTGGACGACGCCGGCCTGGCAGCGGCCGCGGCGGCGGGAGCCTTCGCGTCCTTCTTCCACCAGGGCCAGATCTGCATGGCGGCGGGGCGGCACATCGTGCACGCGTCGGTCGCCGAGGAGTACGTGCGCCGGCTGGTCGAGGAAGCCCGGCGGCTCACCGTCGGCGATCCGTGGACCGACGGGGTCGACCTGGGTCCGATGATCGACGCCGGTCAACTGCGGCGCACGCACCGGATCGTCCGCGACAGCGTCGCGGCCGGCGCGGAACCGCGGTGCGGCGCCGAACCGGACGGACCGTTCTACCCGCCGACCGTCCTCACCGGGGTGACCCGGAGGATGCCCGCGTTCACCGAAGAGATCTTCGGTCCGGTGGCACCGGTCGTCGTCGTCCGGGACGACGACGAGGCGGTCGCCGTCGCCAACGACACCGAGTACGGCCTGGTGGCCGCGGTGCGGACGGGTTCGGTCGAGCGAGGCCGACGTCTGGCCGACCGGCTGCGGACGGGCATGATCCACATCAACGACCAGACCGTCAACCACCAGGCGGTGGTGCCCTTCGGCGGCTTCGGCGCCTCCGGCAACGGCGCCCGGCACGGGGCGCCGTTCGCCTGGGACTCGTACACCCAGTGGCAGTGGATCACGGCCCGGAGCGACGAGCCGGCCTGACTCCGTGCCGGTGTGACGGAGGCTCCGCGCGACCGCTGAGACGACGTCACACGGCCTCCGGGGCCACGCGTCCGGGAGACAACGACGAGGCCGCGGCCCACCGGGCCGCGGCCTCGTCGTCCTCGCCGCTCGTACGGTGCCGGGGCGCGACCGCGGGTCCGAGGCCCGTGAGGACGACGTCCCCGTCCGGGTTCCGCCGTCCGGCGAAGCCGGAACGCAGGAGAGACCCTCCGCGGCCGGGGACGAAGCCGTCGCCGATGACGTCGAAGGGCAGGGTCCGCCCCTGGGCGCACACCTCCCCCGCCTGCCCGGCGCGGAGGTTCTCGCCCAGGGCGCCGCGCACGGTCAGCCGTACGCCGGGCGCCGCCCCCACCACCTGGCTCGCACCGCAGGACGCGTCCTGTCCGGCGGGATGCGTGCTCACTGCCCAGGGCAACACGCTCCCGCCGGGCGCGAACTCGGCGCGCAGTACCGTGTCGGGCAGGATGCCGACGTGCCGGGCCGCCAGTTGTGGGGTGCAGGGGGCGCCCACGAGAAGGACCATCCGGGGCCGCGGGGGGCGGGGTTCCCGCGCCAGGGCGTCGAGTACGCGCGTGTACTCCTCCGGTTCGTACACCGCGACGCCCCCGTCGGGGCCCGTGACGGGTTCGCCCGGCCGCGCGTGCAGCGTGCTGCCGGATCCGAAAGCCCACCACATCGCGGACAGGGTGGCCGGCCCCGTGGGATGTTCGGTGACGGTGACCGTCTGGCCGGCGGGTCCGGTCTGCTCGGACCTGGCGGCCATCGCCAGGTGCCAGGCCCGATGGTCCACGAGGTGTCCCGAACTCCACGCCCCGCCCTCCCCGGCCGTCAGCAGATAGGCGGGCTCGGCGGGTGCGGAGCGCGGCAGCGCCCGGTCCGTGGGGCGTGCTCCGAGCCGTTTCCACAGCTCGGGGTCGTCGAGGACGAACCGCCGCCGCCGTCTGTCGTGCCGCCACACCTCCTGGGTGCCGCTGGTGCACAGCACCGTGCCGGCACCGCTGACGACGGCGATCCGGCGGGCCCGCGAGGTGGGGAGGCCGCGGGGCACCGGGACGCACACCCCGCCCGCCTTCATGACCGCCAGGTGGGCGACGAGCGTCCGCCGGTGGTCGTCGCCGTGCACGACGACCGGGTCCCCCAGCTGTACGTCGGCCCTTAGCAGCGCCGTGGCGAGCTGGGCGGAGAGGAGGTCGGCCTTGCCGTAGGAGAGCATGTGCGGCCCCTCGCGCACCACGACGGCGCGCGGGTGCCGCCGGGCGGCCCGGGTGAAGAGTCCGTCGAGTGTCCGGACCGACCCGGCCGGGTGATCCTGACGGCGGATGCCGGGCCGGACGGGCTCCCGGAGTTCGGCCGAGGGCATGTCTGCGTCTCCTTCTGGTCCTTGTCCTGCTTTCGCTACACGGCGGGGGTGACGGAGGAGGAGCGGTCCGGCTGCTCGGGTGCGGACTCCGGCACGGTCACGGGCTTCGCGTACGTCCGGGTCAGCAGGGGGCCGGTCATCGCCGTGGTCACCAGCGCCATGACGACCAGGAGGGAGTACAGCCCGCCGTCGAGCAGCCCTGCCTGGAGTCCGACGCCGAGGATGACCAGCTCGGTGAGACCGCGGGTGTTCATCAGCGCGGCGAGCGCCGTGGCGGCCCTGGGAGGCAGCCCGGTGCTCCGGGCGCCCAGGTACGTCCCGCCGAACTTGCCGAGCACGGCGACCAGCAGGACGGCGGCCAGTTCGGTGACCCTCGTCCAGCCGAACTCCCGGAGATCCACCTTGAGTCCGGCCACGACGAAGTAGACGGGCAGGAGGACGGCGGTCACGGTGCGGGTGCGCTGCATGAGGTCGACGCGCAGCCGATCGGCGCCCTCGCTCGGCATGATCAGGCCGAAGAGAAAGGCACCGAAGATGTAGTGCATGCCCATGGCCTCGGTCGCCGCGCCGCACAGGAGGGCACCGATCAGCACGAGCGGGTACCACCAGGACGGCGCGGGCCCGCGGCCGTCGCCCCCACCGGTGCGGTGGCGCAGCCAGGGGCGCACGACCAGGACCAGCACCAGGATGAACGGGATCATGAGGGCCACCCGCCAGTGGGCACCGCCGCTTCCGATCGCGGCCTGCACCCCTGCCAGGGCGGTCCAGGCCACCATGTCGACGAGGGCCGCCGAAGCCAGCGCGATCCCGCCGAGCGTGGTGCTGCTGAGGTGCCGGTCGGAGAGGATCCTCGCCAGTACCGGGAAGGCCGTCACGGACACGGCCAGGCCGATGAAGACGATGAAGGCGGCCTTCTGGTCGGTCTCGTGGTTGCGCAGCAGGAAGAAGCCGAGTCCGGTGCCGAGCACGAACGGCACCGCCGTCGATCCGAGTGTGACGACCGCGGCCATCCGCCCTCGGCCGCGCAGCGCCTGGCGTTCGATCTCCAGACCCACACCGAACATGAACAGGGTGACGCCGACGTCGGCCATCGCGCTCAGCAGCGGCCGTATCCCTTGGGGGAAGAGGGCGTCGGAGACCGCCCCGTCGAGGAGCGTCGGGCCCAGGAGGACGCCGGCGAGGATCTCGCCCACCACGGGTGGCTGTCCGATCCTGGTGGCGAGGTGCCCGAGTCCCTGGGCCAGCACGAGGATGAACGCGAGGTCGAAGAGGAGTAAGGCCACCTGATTGCTGCTCATGGCGACCACTCTCCTTCAGCCACCTACAGATGCTCTGAACGGTCTCTAATGCCCGCCGCGCCCCCACCCCCGGGCGCCCTGACGGGGTGCGGACATGCGTGTGTCCCGTGACCCGGGGGGCGTCACGGGACACACGGATCCGCCGGCCCCCGAAGGGCGTCCGTGGGCCCGCGGCGGACGGGCACGCGGCGCCGGACGCGGTACGGCTTCCGACGCGGTGCGGCGCCGGACGCGGTGCGGCGCCGGACGGAGGAACGTCCGCACACCGGCTGTGTGCGGACGTTCCGGCAGCGCGGCGGCGCGTCCCGGCCCGCGGCGAGCCCATCGGAGGACGGGACAGCGCTCAGGCGACCGAGGCGGTCGCCTGGAGCAGACGGGCGACGGCCGCGCTGCGGTGGGTCAGCGGCTCGCGCTCGGCGCACTCGGCCGCGTAGAGCCGCATCAGCTCGTGGAAGCGGTACTCGTCCCGGCCGGCCTCGACGAGCAGGTGGCGGCGCGCCAGCAGCCGCAGCGTGCCGGCCGCCTCCGGCTCGGTGGTGCCGGTCAGGTCGGCCGCGGCCGACACCGTGATCAGCCCGTCGCCGAAGAGACCGAGGAGCCGGAACATCCTCGCCGCCTCGGGGGGCAGCGCCTGGTACGACGTCTCGAACAGGCCGTGCAGACTGCTCGAGGTGTCACCTCCCGACGCCAGCCGGTCGAGTCGGCCGTGCTCCTCGGCGAAGCGCTCGACCAGGGACGCCAAGGGCACGTCCTGGTTGGCGGCCAGCGTCTCGGCCATCATGCGCAGTGCGAGGGGCCGTCCGCCGGACAGTCCCACCAGCCGTCTGGCCACGGCCTCCTGACGTCGCAGCCGGTCCCCGCTCAGACAGCGCAGCAGTGCCAGGGCGTCCTGGGTGCCGAGCGGGTCGAGCCGGAGCAGATGCGCGCCGTCGCGGACGGCGAGGCCGCCCAGGCGCCGCCTGCCGGTGCTGAGCACGCAGGAGGAGCCGCCGGGGATCAGCGGCCGTAACTGGTCGGCGCTGAGCACGTCGTCGAGCATCACGAGGACGCGCTTGCCGTGCAGCAGGCTCCGGTACAGCGTCGCGCGGCTCGCCTGGTCCGCGGGGATGCGGGCCTCGTCGACCCCGAGGCTGCGCAGCACCTGACGCAGGGCGTCGCAGGCGCTCAGCGAACGGCCCTCCATGCTCGTGCCGCGCAGATCGACGTAGAGCTGCCCGTCCGGGAACCGCTCCGACAGCCGGTGGGCCAGTTCGAGCACGAAGGCCGTTTTGCCCACCCCCGCCGGACCGTCGATGACGACGATGGGGGTGGAGGCCCCTCTGCCGTCGTTCTCGGTGAGCAGCCGTGTCAGTTGTTCCAGCTCCCGGGAGCGCCCGACGAACCCCCTGGCCACCGGCGGAAGTTGGGCGGGCCTGGGCGTTTCGGCGAGCACCATGCGGGTCGTGGCGGGCTCCGGGGCGCCCGCGGCGGTGACCGTGACGGTGCCCGTGCTGTCGGCCGCGCCCGCGCTGACGAGGCTGCCGGTCAGGATCTGCTGGTGCAGCGTGCGCAGTTCGGCGCTGGGATCGATGCCGAGTTCGTGCCGCAGCAGCCGCCGGGTCTCGGAGTAGACCTCCAGGGCATGCGCCTGGCGTCCGCAGCGGTACAGCGCCGTCATCAGCAGCCAGCGCAGCTTCTCGCGCAGCGGCTCCTCGGCGACGGCCCCGAGCAGCACGGTGACCGCCTCGACCGGGCGGTCCGCCGCCAGCATGTCGGCGGCCCACTCCTCGACGGCCGTGAGACGGATGTCCTGGAGCCTGGTCCGTTCCATCGCCGCGAACGGTCCGGGAACGCCGGAGTGCGCCTCCCCGTGCCACAGGGACAGCGCGGACTCGGCGGTCTCCAGCGCCTCCTGAAGCCTGCCCTCCGCCCGTGCGCGGCGCGCCTGGGCGTGGCGGCGGGCGAAGAGCGTGGCGTCGACCGCCTCGGGATCGGTCCGCAGCGTGTAGCCGCCGGCGGTCGAGATCAGCAGTTCACCACTCTCCCGCCTGCTGCGCTCGGGCTCGAGGATCCGGCGGAGTCCGGCCACGTAGGTGTGCACGCCGTTGGCCGCCGTCTGCGGGATGTCTCCGCCCCACACCGCGTCGATGATGTGGTCGACGTTCACCACGTCGTTCGCCCGGCCGGCGAGCAACGCGAACACGGCTCGCTGCTTGGGTGGGCCGAGGACGACTTCTCTTCCGTGCCGCCAGGCACGCACCGGGCCCAGCAGTTGTACTGCCAAGGGCTCCCCCGTTATCGGCATTGCCCTGTCGCCTCCTGAGATCGTGGTCACGGTCGACGGACCGTTTCTGCCAGTGCTTCAGACGTACAGACGCTTCTCGGGCGCTTCGTCCGGCCCCACAGCTGCGCACTCGGCCGCGAGCGTCACGAGAGAGCCGGCCACACACCTCAGTTTCTCCCTGGTCTCCTCCAGTTCCCTCTCTGGCACGGACTGTTCGACGATGCCCGCGCCGGCCTGGAGCCAGGTCTCGCCGTTTTGGCGGAAGACGCTGCGAAGGGCGAGCGCGGCGTCCATGGAGCCGTCCTGTGACACGGTCATCACGGTGCCCGCGTAGAGGCCCCGGTGCCGCGGCTCGACGGCGGAGATGGCGTCGTACGCCGGGTGCTTGGGCACGCCCGAGGCGGTGACGGCGGGGAAGACGGCGGCGAAGGCGTCCCAGGGGCCGGCCTCCCGCGCCATCCGGCCCACGACCCTGGAGGCCAGGTGCTGCACGGAACCCCGTTCCTTGATCACCATGTACTCCTGGACGACCACCGTCTCCGGCTTGCAGGGTCCGGCGAGTTCGTCGACCGCGACCTTCACCGAGATGGCGTGCTCGTGGAGTTCCTTCGGGTCGGCGAGGAGGTTCTCGCGCAGCCGCCGGTCCTCGTCGGCGTCGCCCGTCAGGGCCCGGGTACCGGCCAGCGGCTGGCTGGAGACGGCGCCGTCGGGCTCGACCTCCACGACGGTCTCCGGGCTGAAGCCCAGCGCCTGGAGGCCTCCCATGTGCAGCAGGTAGGAACGCGCGGGGGTGTTGGCGCGGCGTCCGGCGAGATAGCTCGCCGGGAAGTCGATGTCGGAGGTGACGGGGACCGTCCGGGAGACCACGGCCTTCTGGAGTCTTCCGGCGCGTATGCGGTCCACGACGGTGGTCACGGAGGCCCGGTAGGCGTCGGCCCCGGCCTCGATGTCCACGACGACGGGCCGGTGCCCGGTGAGCGCTTCCGGCTCCAGGCCGGTCAGGGTCTTCTCGACGAGGGCCGTCTCCTGCGGGTCCAGACCGCGCACGTGGGCCTGGTTCCCGGACAGGCGGATCTCCGTTCGGGGAACGACGAGATGGAGCAGGACGTCGTTGCCGACCGGGCGGCCGGCGACTGCGTAGGCGAGTTCGAAGGCACTCCAGCCGTACGCCCGCCAGTCGGCCACTTCCAAGCCGTCGAGGAACTCACGGACCTGCGTCAACGGATCGCCCCGCCAGGGGCGTTCGACGGTGGTGCCGTCCTTCGTACATCGCACGGTGTCCGGTCTCAGTATGACCTCGGCCGCCACCCCGCCTGCCACCGACCAGCCGTCTGCCGACTCGTACACGACATAGGTGGAGAACAGGCCCGACGCGGCGAGACCCGTTGCCGCGACCAGCGGTTCGACACCAATGGGTACGGTATTTGTCTGGTACGGGAAAACCACGGTTCTTCCTCCTTGAAGCCAACGACCGAAATGACCACTACAAGGGCGGAAAGCGCTCGGCCGTTCTCCACAGGAGAGAATCAGGAGGATATTGCAACCGGGTTACTGGAAAGCATCACCAGGCGGTGCGGCCGGTGGTCACCGGCCGATCAGTGCAGCCCAAAGGGGAAATCTGGGCATGCCGAAACCCGCGAAGCCTTCCTCCCACACAGGATGCCGTTCCCCAGAAACGAGTCATTACCTCTGGGCGGCTGAATTTCCTGCGACTCCCTGAAAAAAACAAGAGCAGCCGAACCGAGGTTGACTGTACCTAACGACTTCGACTCACATCAACAACATTTCGGCAACCTCCGAGAATACGCCTCGACTTGACTGGTTTTCGCCCGTCCGACATTTACCGCCGCGCGATCCGACCGAACTCAATTCCCTCTGTGGTAACCGATGTGAAGGCGGCCCGGTGCTTTGGCACGGGGGAGGTGACCGGGCCGCCCAGACCCTGCCCGCGACGCCGCGTGGCGGCGCGCGACAGAGCCCGCCTCATCCGGGCGCCGGACCTCCCGTCCGGACCGGCGCCGCCACGCGCCGCCCCTGCCGCCGGTTCCGCGTCGGCTCCCCCACCAGATCCTCCCAGGGTTTTTATACTTGTAAGTCTTACGCGTACAATAACTGTAGCCCGGACTCCTGTCGTTGTCACCACCGTCCCGGAGATCCCAGTACAACGCAGTGATCCGCCGGCGGTCGGAGCGCGGACGGACGGCTCCACGACTCGGTTGGGAGACAGGTATGAAGCCCCGGAACGGGCGTAGAGGCGGTGCGCGTCAGTCCGCGCCCCTGTCGCAGGAGACCATCGTCGCGGCCGCGCTGCACATCCTCGACAGCGAGGGACCCCAGCAGTTGACGATGCGGCGGCTCGCCAGGGAGCTCTCCATCACGCCGATGGCCCTCTACCACCACGTGCGCGACCGGCACGAACTGCTGCTCCTGCTCGTCGCCTCCCGCTCCCGGGGCCGTGAGCGGCCGATCCTGCCCGAGGACCCGCGGGAGAGGCTTCTGGCGGCCGCCCAGCTCCTCCACGACGTCCTCGCCCAGTACCCCTTCCTCCACGAGATCCTGGCCTCCCCCGACCTCCTGGCCGTCTCCTCGCTCTGGGTGATGGAGGCCCTTCTCGACGCGGCGGTCGAGTGCGGTCTCCCCCTCGAGGAAGCGGTCCGGGCGCACCAGGCCATCTGGCACTTCACGGTCGGCGTCCTGCTGATCCGCACGACCAGCCACCAGCACCATGCCGAACTGACCCGGCCCACGCAGCGCGAGCGGGTCTTCGCCACCCTGTCGCCCGACGACTTCCCCCGTGTGTCCTCGCTCGCCGACCGCTGGTCCTCGCTCACGGCGCGGGACACCCATCGGGAGGCCTTGGAGGACATCGTCGAGGGACTGCTCGGCGGGCGTCCGGCACACCCGGGAGAACACGGATGACCATCGACACGGCACCCATGATCGCGATCCTCGGCGGGTACGGGCGCGTCGGCGCCACCGCGGCCCGCCTCCTCGCCGACGAACACGGCTACCGGCTGCGGATCGGCGGACGCTCAGCCGACAGGGCCTGGCGGTTCGCCCGGACACTGGGCGACCGCGCGGAGGCCGCGGTGGTCGACGCCCGCGACAGCCAGGGCCTGATGCACTTCACCCGTGGCTGTGCCACCGTGCTCGACTGCTCCGGGACAGCGTTCTCGCTCCGCGGCCGCATCCGCGCCTCGGTCCTCGCGGCCGGCGTCCACTACGTCGGCATGACGGACGACGGCGGTTCCCGCACCCCGGAGGGGACCTGTTCGGCCGTGCTCTTCACAGGCCTCTCGGGCACCCTGGCCGGCTGGGTGCCGCGCTGGCTGGCCGACGGACTCGACTCCGCGACCCGCTTCAGCGGCTGGTGGGGCGGCCTCGGCGCCATCCCGTCCCATACGGCGGTCTCCTGTCTGCTCGGCAAGGAGCGGGCGGTCGACCTCCCCGGCGACGGGCCCGCCGCGGACCTCCGTACCTGTGACGGCGAAGGACCGTGGGGCGAGGAGGTCGCTCCCGTGCCACCGGGGTTGGCGTCGCCCCCGGCCCACGCCGTCGCCGTCCGGCACGTCCTCCCGGACGAGCTGCGGCAACAGGCGTACCTGCTGCGACTCCAGGACGCCCGCTGGCACGAGGTGCTCAAGGGCCCCGGTGTGCCCGCCTTTCTGGACCGGTTCGCCCTGCGCCGGCCTAGGGCGGGCCACGGCGGGGACCTCATGGCCGCCGCCCGGGAACTGGCCAAGGTGAGTGTGCGGGACGCGGCCGGGAGCTCCCCGTACCAGGTCCTGTACGGCACCCTCGACGGACTCACGGCCGACGGCGTCCCCGTGCGCAGGAGCGCGCTCCTGCACTGCACGGACGTGACCGGACTGGTGGGAGTGATCGCCTCGATCACCGCGCACGAGGTCACGAGGGACCGGGTCCCGTCGGGCGTCCACGCCATGGCGGCTACGCTGCCCCCCAGGGACACCGCCGACTGGATCGTGCGTCACCTTCCGCGGACCACCGCGCGGACTACAGAGGTCCCGGCCGGCGAGCCGGGCCTGATGACGACGTCGCCGGCCGCCAGGCGTCCCGGGTGAGGCCGCCGTCCGGTGGTGTGGCCGGGCGACCGCGGGCCGGACCGCCACCGCCCCACGAGCGACGGCCCACTCCGCACCCGGCACGAGCAACAGGAAGACACAGGGATGACGCCTCAGCCCCGACGCACCGGCAGAACCGGCCGCCCACCCCGCCTCTCCCAGGAAGCCGTCCTCACAGCGGCCCAGCACGTCCTGGACCAGGAAGGGCCGGAGCACCTGTCGATGCGCCGACTGGCGCAGGAGCTGTCGAGCACCGCGATGGCGCTCTACCACTATGTGCGCGACAAGGACGAGCTGCTGCTCCTGCTGCTCGAACGTCACGCCCAGCGGTTCCCGCGCCCCGAGCTGCCCGCCGATCCACGTGAGCGGCTGATCTCCGCCGCCCAGGCGCTGCACGACATCCTCGCCGAGTGCCCGTGGATCGTGGAGGTCCTCGCCTCCGACGACCTGATGGCCGTGTCCGCGCTGTGGATCGTGGAGAACATCATCGACGCCGGGATCCAGTGCGGATTCACCCCGGAGGAGGCCGTCTACGCCTACCGCGTCATCTGGTACTACACGGCGGGCGAACTCACCATCCGGGTGAACCGCGAGCGGCACCACGCGGAGCTCGGGCGGCCTCCGCACCGCGACAAGGCGTTCGCCGCCCTGACGCCGGAGGAGTTCCCCCGGCTCGCCTCGCTCGCCGACCAGTGGGACGAGATCACCACTCGGGACACCCACCGCGAGGGTCTGGTGGCGATCGTGGACGGACTGCTGTCGCGGACGCGGGCGACGCGGAAGGCGACGTGACCGGGGGCCCGGATCACCGGCCGGCCGTGGCACGGCGGTGATCCGGGCCCACGGCCCACGGGTTCGGTCAGGAGTCCAGGTGCGCGCGCAGGGCCCGTTTGTCGACCTTGCCGACACCGGTCATCGGCAGCCGTTCCAGGACCACCAGTTGGTCGGGCACCTTGTAGGCGGCGACCCCCCGGCCCTTGAACACCGCCTGCACGTCCCGCAGGGTCGGCGGGTGCGCGCTGTCCTTCGGCACGACGCACGCGCAGGTGCGCTCCCCCATCAGGGGATCGGGCAGGGCGAGCACGGCGGCACCGAGGAGCGGGAAGGCGGCGAGCAGATGCTCCTCCACCTCCAGCGTCGGTACCTTCTCGCCGCCCCGGTTGACGACGTCGTTGATCCTGCCGACGACCTCGAAGTCGCCCTCCGCGGTCCGACGCACCAGATCGCCCGTGCGGTAGAAGCCGTCCTCGGTGAACCGGGTGAGGTTGCGTTCCTGCGCGCGGTAGTAGCCGCGCAGGGTGTACGGCCCGCGGGTGAACAGCTCACCCGTCTCCCCGGGTCCGGCCTCTGTCCCGTCCTCCCGGACCACCCGCACCTCGTCGGCCGGTGACAGCGGTCGTCCCTGCGTGTGGACGATCACGCTCTCGGGGTCGTCGAGCCGGGTGTAGTTGAGCAGCCCCTCCGCCATCCCGTACACCTGCTGGAGGGTGCAGCCGAGGGCTTCCGGCACCTGGCGGGCCGTCTCCGGATCGAGCCGGGCACCGCCCACCTGGACCACCCGCAGCGAGGACAGGTCGTGCTCCGTCCACTCGGCCGCGTCGAGCCACAGCGGCACCAGCGGCGGCACCAGCGAGGTGATCGTCACTGCGGCCCGCGCGATGAGCGGGAAGCACACGTCCGCGGTGGGCGCCGGGGCGAGCACGGCCGTTCCGCCGGCGCGAAGTGTGCCGAGGACGCCGGGGCAGCCGAGCGCGAAGTTGTGTTCCACGGGCAGCGCCGCCAGATAGACGCTGTCCCGCCCGACTCCGCACAGCCGCGCGGTCTCCCTCAGCTGGTACGCGTAGTCCGCGTGGGTGCGCGGTATCAGCTTCGGCGGTCCGGAGGTGCCGCCGGACAGGAGGAACAGGGCGACGTCCTCGGGATCCGGCGGGCGCAGGGCGACGGGATCGGCGTCGACCGAGGACAGAGCGGTGTACGGCCCCGGGTCGCCGGCCACGAACACGTGCCGGAGGCTCTCCGTGCGGTCGAGCACCTCACGGGCGACGAGCCGGAAGTCACAGTCGAGCACGCGTTCCGGGCAGACGTAGGCCGCGGCCCCGGACGTGCCCACGAGATGGGTGATCTCGGTCGAGCGGTGCGCGGGCAGGGCGTACACCGGCAGGATGCCGGTCCGGAAGAGCGCCAGGCTCAGCACCACGAGGGACGTCTCGTTGGGGAGTTGCACGACGACCCGGTCGCCGGGCACCAGGCCCGCGCGCAGCAGGCCGGAGGCCATGCGGTCGGCCGCCCGGTCCAGCTCCTCGTGGGTCATGTCGCCGGCCGCCGTCACCAGCGCGGTCCCGGACCGCCGCTCCGGCGCGGTCCAGGTGCCGAGGACGTCCGTGTTCCAGTACCCCTGCTCCCTGTACGTGCGGGCCGCCGATTCCGGCCAAGGCACGCAGCCCTCCAGCATGGGGATCCTCTCTTTCTGTCCAACGGCGGAAAGGGGGTGTGCGGCCGGCGTCGTACGACGGTGCGTCACGGTGTGCACGGCCAGGCGGTGTCGGTCGCGGGCAACGCCGCCCGTACCCTCTCGAAGACGCGCGCAAGCACGGTCGCGCGCCGGGTCTCCAGATAGAAGTGGCCGCCCGTGAAGACCTCCACCTCGCAGGGCCCCGCGGTGACCTCGCACCAGGCGGCGGCCTCGTCCGCGGTGACCTCCGGGTCGTCGTCGGCGTACAGCACGGTCACCGGCATGTCCAACATCCCACCGGGCAGCGGGCGGTAGGTCTCGATGAGCCGGTAGTCGCTGCGGATCGCGGGCAGCAGGGCCGCCAGGAGCGCGTGGTCGGCCATGACGTCCCCGGCCGTGCCGCCGAGCCTGCTCAGGTCCGCCAGGAGTTCGGTGTCGGTGGCGCGGTGGAGGTCGCCGCCCCGGGTTCGCCGCGGGGCGGGTTGGCCGGAGACGAGGAGCGCCGCCGGCGGGTGGCCGGTCACGGCGAGCCTGCGTGCGGCCTCGTAGGCCACCGACGCGCCCATGCTGTGCCCGAAGAACACGGAGGACGCCAACTCCTCGCGGGTGAAGTCCCTGATCAGTGCGGGGACGAGGTCGTCGAGAAGGCCTTCCATGTCGGTGGCGGCCCGTTCGTGGAAGCGGTCGCCGCGGCCGGGGTACTGCACGGCGCGCACCTCGATGTCCCAGGGGGCGTCCAGGGCCCAGCCGCGATAGCCGCCCGCGGCCCCGCCGGCGTGCGGGAAGCAGACGAGCCGGGAGCGTGCGTGCGTGCGCCGGGAGAAGATCCGCGGCGCGGAGGACACACAGTGGTCCGCCGGGATCACAGCTCACCCTCCTCGAACTCCTCGACCGGGGCGCCCGCGTCCGGGTCCTCGCCCCGCCCGGTCCTCAGCTCGTTCACCAGCGCGGCCATTCCCGCCACGGTCGGGGCCCGCAGGACATCGCGCATGGGCAGCTCCACGCCCAGCCGGCCGCGTACCGCGGCCACCAGGCGGGTCGCCGCCAGGCTGTCCCCGCCGAGCGCGAAGAAGCCCGCGCCTCGCGCGGTGACGGGCGTGCCGAGGACGCGCGCCCAGAGTCCCGCCACGGCTTCCTCCACCGGACCCTGCGGGGGGTCCTCGACACCTTCGCCGAGGACTGTGGCGTGGCGGAGTGCCTGCTCCAGCCGCCGCCGGTCCACCTTGCCGTTGGCGCTCAGCGGCAGTTCGGCGAGGCCGGCGAGGGAGCCGGGGATCATGTGGGCGGGGAGCCGGTCGGCGAGCCAGGAACGGATCGCCGCCGGCTCGACGACATGTCCGGCCTCCTCCACGGCCGGACGCCGGGCGGTGATCAGTGCCACCCCGTCGGGTTCGCAGCGGGACACCTCACTACGGGTGAACCCGGCTCGTTCCAGTGCTCGCAGCCAGCGGGACGCGTCGGCGGCCTGGGACGGGGTGGGCACCGTCGGGACCGCGAGGGGGGTCGCCGTCTGCCTCGCGACGAGGAACAGCCGGCTGCCGGGCCTGCCCAGCAGGGCCAGCACCCGTGCGGCGGCGTCCGGATCCGGCTCGCGGCCCAGGGCGTCGTTGGCCACCAGGACGTCGAAGGCGGCGAGCCTCGACTCGGGTACGGCGAAGGTGTCCTGCCGGGCGGTCCGTACCTGGTGTCCGCAACCGGCGAGCCGGGCTCCGGCGGCGGCGACGCGGTCCTCCCGCTCGTCGAGCACCAGGTAGTCGACGGTGCCTGGCTTGAGCCGCTCCAGCAGTGCGGCCGCGGTCCGGCCGCCCCCGCCCGCCCACTCGGCGACGTCGAGCGGGCGGGCACCGTCGTCGTACGAGGCCTCCACGTCCTGTGCCACGGCGTCCAGGCAGGCGCCGACGCCGGGCAGTCGCAGCGCGAGCCCGTCGGGAGACAGGACGGGGTCGTCGGCCAGGGCGTCGGTGTCCGCCATGCCGGCGAGCACCGCCGTCAGCAGGGGCATCGCCCCGGTCCAGCCGTCCACGACCTGCTGGAGATGGCCGCCGGCGATCCGAGCGCGCAGTGCGCCGGCCCGCGCCCCGTCGCGGACCGTGCTCCAACGGGGGCCGCGGGCCACCGTCCCTGCCGAGCGGGTCAGGACCTGTCGTTCCCGGAGGAAGTCCAGCCAGCCGGAGAACAGTCGGCGGCCTCGCTGCGCCACGGGAAGCGCGCTCACCTCGACGGGCCGCTCACCGGAGCCGAGCAGGGGATCCAGCAGTGCCGCGAGAAGCGTCTCGGCCAGCTCCGCCTCCTCCTCGTGGGCCCGCCCCCGGCCGTCGGCGCTTCGCCGGGTCGGGGCGTCGGCGGTGTCGTGGGCCGGGGCCGGAACGGAGACCGGAGCAGGGGCGGTGCCCGGGACCGAGGCGGGCAGAAGGGCAACCGCGATCTCCCGCGTACGGTCTCCGACGACGGCGGCGAGGGCGTGGGAGACGGCGGGGTGGGTCTGGAGTACGGACTCGATCTCACCCAGCTCAACCCGGAAGCCGTTGATCTTGACTTGGTGGTCGATGCGTCCCAGGAACTCGAGCGTGCCGTCCGGCCAGTAGCGTCCCTGGTCGCCGGTGCGGTACCAGCGTCCGTCCGACGCACGGGGGAAACGTTCCCTCGTCAGCTCGGGGTCGCCTCGGTATCCCTGCGCCACGCCGGTCCCGCCGATCCACAGCTCCCCTGGCACCCAGTCCGGGCAGTCCCGGCCGTGCGGGTCGACGACCCGGAACCGCTGGTTGGCCAGCGGCCTGCCGTACGGGACGGAGCGCCAGTGCGCCGGCACGGCGCTCACCTCGTGGGCGTTGGACCAGATCGCGGCCTCGGTGGCGCCGCCGAGAGCGACCAGCCGGCACCGGCCGGCCGTGGCGCGGTCCAGCCGGCCGGGAAGGTCGAGGCCTATCCAGTCGCCCGAGAGCAGCGCGAGACGCAGGGGTGCCGGAAGGGGCGCCCCGTCGGCCGCGGTGAGGAGCATGTCCATCAGCGCGGGCACGGAGTTCCACACGGTGACCGCGTGGCGCTCGCAGAGGGCGAGCCACCGGTGGGCGTCCCGTCGGTCTCCCTCGTCGACCAGCACCAGGGCGCCGCCCACCGCGAGCGGGCCGAAGACGTCCCACACCGAGAGGTCGAAGTCCAGGGCGGAAACGGCCAGCACGCGGTCCGCGGGCCCCAGTCCGTACCGCTCGTCGACGTCCTCGACGGTGTTGACCGCGGCACGGTGGCTGACCTCGACGCCCTTGGGCGTACCGGTGGAACCGGAGGTGAAGATGACGTACGCGGTCCGGTCGACGGAGGTGGCCACCGGCGCGTCGAGCGGCGCCGCCCGGAGGGCCTCCGCGAGGGACAGGACCGGGATCGCGGGGCCGGTCGGCGGCGTCGCCCCGGTGCCGTCCAGGACGACCACGCTCTGGCTGAGTGCGTGGATGCGGTCCCGGCGCTCGGCGGGCTGGTCGACGCCGACGGGTACGTACGTGCCGCCCGCCGCGAGGATGCCGAGCACCGCCGCGATCTGGTCGGGACCCTTGGGCGCGGTGACGACGACCGGGCTGCCCGGCCCGACCCCCCGTGCGGCGAGCGCACCGGCCACGCGCAGTGCCCGGTCCGCCAGTTCGCCGTGGCTGAGACGGCCGTCCTCTCCCCACAGCAGCGCGGGATCCCCGGCCCGTTCGGCCGCCCGCTCGAAGAACGCCTGGTGCAGGAGACGACCGCTCTCCCGCCGGGTCACGGAGTTCACCTCGGAACGACATCGGACCTGGGACTCGGGCAGGGGTATGTCCGGCGGGAGGCTCCAGTCATGGGTGGCCAGCCGGCGCAGCAGGCTGGTGTACGCCGCGAACATCGTGGTGATCACACACTCCGGGAAGAGCGCCTCGACGGCGTCCCAGGCCAGCAGCAGGCCGCCCTCGCGGGTGCCGTACACCTGGTGGTCGAGCCAGACCTGGGGGGTCTGGGAGACCATCCAGGACAGCTCGCCGAAGCGGGCGGCGAAGTCGTCGGGCACCAGCGGGGCGTCGAGGTTGCAGGCGAAGACCACGGGCGCCGTACGGGGGGTTCCGGTGTCGGTGCGGACGAAGTCGCGCAGCACGTCGACCCCGGTGTACGCGGCGTGGCCGACGTCGTCGTGCAGGCGCAGCTGGATGGCGCGGGCCCGGTCGGCGAAGCCGGCGTCACCGGACAGGTCGACATCGAGGAGCAGCAGGCTGGTGAAGTCGGCCACGATGCGCTCGATGTCGGGGTGGAGGCCCTGATCGCGGTCGAACAGCGGGACGTTGAGCAGGAACCGCTGCTGTCCGCTCCATCGCGCGAGGATCTCGGAGAAGGCGGTGACCAGTAACGTGGCGGGCGTCAGGCCGTGTTCGGCGGCCCGGTGCCGAAGGGCCCGCCACTCCTCGGGAGTCAGGGTGTGGCTCCGTCGTACGAAGTGCGGCACGCCGATGTCGCCGGGGTCGACGGCCAGCGGCAAGGCAGGTCCGCCGGGGAGTTCCGGAAGGCGCCGCTGCCAGTACTCCCGTGCCCGCTCGCGCGCGGCCGCACGTGGGGCGGCGGTGTCGGCGAGGTACTGGGGGAAGGTGTACCGCGGGGCTGCGGCGCTCGCCGGGTCGGCGTAGAGCACCGCCAGGTCGGAGAGCAGAAGTCGGATGCTGTGCACGTCGGCGACCAGCAGATCGGCGTTGACATGGATGCGCTGCGTCCCGCCCGGGTGGAGGCTCAGCGCGACGTCGAACACCTGTCCCCTGGCGACGTCGAGCACCCGGTGGGAGAGACGTTCCCGCAGATCCAGCAGGGCGTCCTCGGCGGCTTGGGCCGGCAGCCCCGTCAGGTCGTGGACCGTCAGGCCCGGCCAGGTGACGTGCTCGGCGATCCGCTGTGTTCCGTCGTCCGCGAACGAGGCGCGCAGCATGGGATGCCGCCCGACCAGAGCGTGGACGGCCCGCTCGAGGCGGTCCGCCACCACGTTCCGGGTGTCGATCTCCAGATAGGCGTGGCACCCCACGCCGCCGAGGGGCCGGTCGGTGCCGCGGCCGATCCAGTACGCCTGCTGGACGGCGGTCAGCGGGAAGGGCACGTGCTCGTCCACGGGCGCGACCGGGCGGACCGCGGCCCCCGGCCCCGCCTCGGGCTCCTGCTCGCGCGCCGCCCCTCGGCTGGCCTCGCGCGCCGCCCCTCGGCCGGCCTCGCGCGCCGCCTCGCGGGAGGCGAGCAGGCGGTACCACGCCCGCAGCCGCGGGTCCTGGGCCATCTCGGTGAAGTCGACACCCGCGCCCCACCGGTTCATCCGGTTGACCAGGGACATCAACTGAAGGGACTGGAGCCCTCGTTCGAACAGGTTCGCGTCGTCGTCATCAGGGCCCAGCTCGACCCCGAGGAGCGCGGCGACCTCCTCCCGGAGATCTCCCGGCTTCCCTGCGGTACTGCGTGACATCCCTACCCCCGTGTGTCGAACGGTGTGCCGGATGAACGATCGCCATCGTGCCTTCAGGCCGCCGCGTGTGCGGCGATTCGCCAGAATTCGGCGTACCGGCCGTTGAGGCGGACGAGTTCCTCGTGCGTGCCCTGCTCGACGATCCGGCCGTCCTCCATGAAGACGATCAGGTCGGCGCTCTCGACGGTGCTCAGGCGGTGGGCGACCATGATCGTCGTACGGCCCGCCATGAGCCGGTCGAGGCCCTCCTGGACGGCCGCCTCGCTCTCCGGGTCGAGGGCCGAGGTGGCCTCGTCGAGCAGCAGCACGGGGGCGTCCTTCAGCAGGGCGCGGGCGATCGAGACCCGCTGCCGCTCGCCTCCGGACAGCGCGGCGCCGCCCTCGCCGACCTGGGTGGCCCAGCCGTCGGGAAGTCGGTCGACCACCTCGTCCAGGGACGCCGCCACGGCCGCCGCGCGCAGTTCCTCGGGCGTGGCGCCGGGGCGGCCGATGCGGACGTTGTCCTCGATGGTGCCTTCGAAGAGGTAGACGTCCTGGAAGACCATGGAGAGCCGGGACATCAGCTCCTCGCTGTCGATGTCGCGTACGTCCACCCCGCCGAGCCGGACCACGCCCGAGTCGACGTCGTGGAACCTGGCGACGAGCTGGAGCAGGGTGCTCTTGCCGGCCCCCGAGGCCCCGACGACGGCGACACGCCGGCCCGGCTCGACGTCCAGGGAGAGCCCGTCGAGCACACGGCGGTCACCGCGCCGGAAGCCGACGGATTCCAGTCGGACGCCGTGGTGAGCCGGAACGGCCGGCCGCTCGGCGTGTGGCAGCGGAGGCTCGGTCAGGACCGCGTCGATGCGCTCCAGTTCACCTCGGGAGACCCGCATGATGCCGCCCAGGTCGGCGAGGGACAGCAAGGGTTCGACGCAGCGTGCGGCCAGAACCATGATCGCCAGCAGCTCCGCGGCGCCGAGGCTGCCGTCCAGCGTCAGATACACGCCCAGGGCGAGGACGGCGGTCAGCACGGCCTGGACGGAGAAGGTGAGGCCGAGCATGCCCGGCACACCGCCGAGAGCCGCGCGCCGGCTGCTGCGCCACTGCTGGTGCAGCGCGTCGTCCAGGAGGCCGAACCGCTCGCCCGTCCGTCCGCCGGCGCGCAGCACCGGCTGGGCGCGGACGAACTCGACGACACGGCCGGCGGCCTCGTCGCTGCTCCGCGCCCGCTCGGTGTCCTGGCGGGCGGTCGCCTTCGACGTCCAGCGCTGCACTCCGGCGATCAGCGGGACGGCGACGAGACCGGCGAGGGCGAGGCGCCAGTCGAAGAAGAAGAGCATCACGACCACGGACAGCGGGGTCAGGGTCGCGTTGATCAAGGGTCGCAGCCGGTGGGCCGGTACCGACATGACCTCCATCACGCTGCGGCTGGTGAGCCCGGAGACCTCCCCGACCCGGCCGGGGGTGAACCACCCCAGCGGCAGTCCGGCGAGGTGGTCGCCGAGGCGGTGGTGCAGACCCCGGGACAGCTCACCACCGGTGCGGAACCCGGCCTTGTCGCTGAGGTAACCGAGCACGGAGGTCACGAGGACGGCCACGGCGAAGGCGGCCAGCCACGGCCAGGCGTCGTGCGCGTCGTCGTCGAGCAGGGCGCGGAGCAGCGGGATGAGCAGCGCGTAGGACAGGCCCTCCACGACGGCGCAGACGGACATGAGTGCGACGGTGCGCCGCAGGGGGCCGGAGTGCCGCTCCCCCAGGACCCGCAGCAGCAGCCTGATCATCGGTGGATCTCCCTCTTCTGGCCGGCACGCGTGCGCCGGGCACGCCACATGGCGGCGAACTTGCCGTCCAGGGCCATCAGTTCGCTGTAGGTACCGCTCTCCACGATCCGCCCCTCCTCCATGACCACGATCCGGTCGGCTCGGGCGACGGTCTCCAGCCGGTGGGCGATCACCAGTTGGGTACGGCCCCGGACGAGGTTCTCGAGGGCCACGCGGATCTCGGCCTCGGTCTTGGCGTCGGCGAAGGACATCGCCTCGTCCAGGACCAGCACGGGGGCGTCGATGAGCAGGGCGCGGGCGATGGACAGACGCTGCGCCTCGCCGCCGGAGAGCCCCACGTCCTCGCCGATCACGGAGTCGTATCCGCGGGGCATCGCCTGGATGCGCTCGTGGATGCCCGCGGCGCGTGCCGCCTGCTCGACGGTGGCGCGGTCCGCCTGCGGGACGGCGAGGGCGATGTTCTCGGCGATGCCGGCGCGCAGCAGCCGGACGTCCTGGAAGACGAAGGAGACGTGTCGGTAGAGCTGTTCGCTCCGGATGTCGCGAACGTCGACACCGCCGAGGAGCACGGAGCCGGTGGTCGGGTCGGCGAACCGCGGGACCAGTTGCGCCAGCGTGGACTTCCCGGCACCGGAGGGTCCGACGAGCGCGGTGGTGGTGCCCTCCTCGAGGACCAGGTCGATCCCCTGGAGCACGGGGCGGCCGGAGTCGTAGGCGAAGCCGACACCACGGAACTCCACGCGGGAGCCGTGCGGTTGGGCCGGCGTGACCGGCTCGGCCAGCGGAGGCACGTTCAGCATCATGCGGATCCGCTCGGCGGACCGTTCGGCGGCGTGCACGTTGTCCAGGCCGTGGCCGAGCGCGGCGATGGGGGCGGTCAGGGCGACGGCGAGCAGCGGGAAGGGCAGCAGGTCGGCGGGGGGCATGGCGTCGGCCGCGATCAGTGCGGTGCCGCCGGTGAGGACGAGCAGCAGGACGAAGGGCGGAGAGAGCACCAGGGCCGCCAGCGAGGCGAGACCCGCGGCACCCGCCACATAGGTGAGGAAGAAGTCGGCGAAGTCGTCCGCGGCCTTGCGGTAGCGCCGGTGGGCCTGGCCGCCGCCGCCGAAGGTCTTGACGACCGAGATGCCCTCGACGAACTCCACGGAGGCGGCACCGATGCGCCCCATGGCCTCGCCCATCCTGCGGCCCTCGCGCTGCCGGTCCTCGCTCTGTAGCCGCCGCTGGAGCAGCAGGCCGAGAAGGACCGGCACGAGTGCGACGAGCGTCAACCGCCAGTCCACCCAGGCGAGATACACGAAGGAGGCGAGGGGGACGACGACGGCGGAGGTCGCCTCGACGGGTGCGTGGGCGATCAGGTGGTGCAGTTGGTCGACGTCGCCCTGCACCACGCCGTTGATCTCGCCCGAGCTGCGGCGGGAGTACCAGCCGAGCGGCACCTTGCCGAGACGCCGGGCGAGCAGCCGTCGCAGTGACAGCTGGAGCCGGCCGTCGACGAGGTGCGCGATGCCGCCGGACGCGGCGGCGAGCACGACACGGGCGAGCAGCCCCGCGACACCGATCCAGACGGCGAGCCAGGCGGCGCCGTCGTCCACGGGCCCCGGTGCGAGCAGCACACGTCCGAGTTCGACCACCGCGATCAGCGGCGCGAGACCGGCGAGGGAGCTGACGATCTGGAGGACGAAGACGGCGACGAGGCTGGTGCGATAGGGGCGAAGCAGGCGCAGGAGCACCTGCCGGGAGGTCGGGGCGGCGCCTCCCGAGTCGCCCTCCGGGCCGCCGTCGTCGACCACCGTCCTGTCGTCGGCACGGCTGTGCAGACCCTCTGCCGTGGCCATGGGATTCCCCACCTTTCAGGCGCGACCGTCCGGCCCGGGAGCGGTCGGCGCTGCCACCACCGGACGGCAAGTTCCATGAGGACAGCAATAACTTTACACGTATAAGAACCCGCGTCGCAAGCGCCCGCGGAAGCGCCGCCGGGCCGCGCCCAGGGACCCCCGGCGCCCGCTCCAGCGGGGAAATGGCGGCCCGCAGTTTCCGTCCAGACGATGCCCAGAAGTGGCTGGAACGATCGTGTCAACCCCTGTCCGGGGCGGCCATGACCCTCACCACAGGAGAGCTGGGACGCGTGCGCTTCCTACTGTTGAGCGGGCTCGGGCCCGCAAACCTGAATTCGCCCTATCTGGAAGGATCGCTTTTCATGGCGGATCCCTCCGACGCGGCCCGCGAGATGCTCCGCAGGGCCGGAAGCCCGGACCTCGATCTGGGGCGCCTCGCCTTCACCCAGCACGGTCGGGAGTACGCCCTGCTCAGGCCGCGCGCGGCCACGACACCCCATCTGACGACCGTCACCCTCCTGTCGATCCTGGAGAACAGCGGCCACGGTTTCGAGCGCCTGGACCTGGCGGACGTCTGGGAGGGGCGCGCGAAGGCGCCCACGGGCGACGTCGACGTGGTGCTCCTGTCGACCACGTACATCTGGAACGGCCCGATCCTCGGCTCGGCCGTGCGGTGGGTCCGGGAGAACCTCCCCGGCACGCCGATCGTGACCGGCGGGCAGTTCACCAACCTGAAGTTCATGGCAGCCATGCGCGACTTCCCCGAGATTCTCGCGGTGGTGCGCGGCGACGGTGAGATCGCCCTGCCCAAGACGCTGGACGCGCTCGCGGGGCGGGGCGAGCTGAGCGCCGTACCGAACCTCGTGTGGCGCGACGGGGACAACATCCGCATCAATCCGGTCGAGTACGTCGACATCGACGAATTCCCCTCACCGCAGGTCCTCGGCGATCAGTCGATCGTCCCCTACGAGTCCATGCGGGGCTGTCCCTTCGACTGTAAATTCTGTTCGTTTCCCGCGGCTTCACCGAAATGGCGATTCAAGACCGCCGAGAAGATACGCGACGACTGGCTTTCCTATGCCGAACGGAACGGCGCGGACGTCATCTCGGCGATGGATTCGACCTTCACCATTCCACCGACCCGGCTGCGCCGTCTCCTGGAGATCCTCCCGGGTTCGGGTGTGCCGAGGTGGGAGGGGTTCAGCCGCGCCAACACGCTCAACTCGGCGGACGTGGTGGCCGGCCTCAGGGCCTCGCACTGCTTCCAGCTGCACATCGGTTTCGAGTCGATGAACGACGGCACCCTGAAGCGGATGAGCAAACGGGTCTCGGTCAAGCAGAACCGTCGGGCCGTCGAACTGCTCAGCCAGAGCGGGCTGTCGTACTACGGCCTCTTCATCGTCGGTTACCCGGGCGAGGACCCGGAGATGTTCCAGGACACCCAGGACTACCTCCTGCGGGAGTACTCGGGGCACTACGCGCTCTCCAGGTTCTCCATCACCGACGAGACCATGCCGCTCTGGCAGGACCGGGAGGAACTACAGATCGTGGCGGAGGACCCCACCGATCCCGCCTCGCCGTGGTCCCACATCGGCATGGACAGCGCACAGGCCGCCCGGTTGCAGAAGGAGACCCTCGACAAGGTACGGCTCACGAACGACAAGACCGTGCTCAGTCTCTGGCAGCACGACTACCAGCACTGGCTGATGCCCCGTCACGACCACTCCGCCAACATCGCCGTGGAGAAGTGCCTGGAGCGGATGGCCATGGCGCCTGTCGACTACCCAGACCTGGACGAGGGAGCCGCGGTCATCCGGGACAACCTTCACCGGCTCAAGGACTTCGGTGTCGAAGTCGCCGCGCCGGGGCGGCAGCTGTCCTGCGAACCGGTCTGACACCGGCGCTGCGGACACCGACGCGCGCCGGGAGCCCGCCGCGCGTCGGTGTCCGTCCCGGGGCATGTCACAGCACGCCTTCCTCCATGACCGGGTCCGCGCAGACTCCTTCCCCGGTGAGCACGTCGTCGGAGAAGGCGACGACCGTGCCGGGCAGCTGCCGCCGCAGGGCGTCCAGGACGCCTCGGGCCGGCAGCACCTGCGCGGCTGCGTGCACGCCCTCGGGGACGCGCCCCCGAGCCACCTCGCGGGCCGCGACCGCGCCCACCACGCCGGTCATCGCCGAACCGTCCTCGCCCCGGAGCACCACGCGGCGCACCAGGGTGCCGGTGCGCTCGGGCAGCTCCAGCACGCCGTACAGCACGTGGTACGGGGAGCGTCCCAGCGCGTCGAGCGTGCTGGCCCGCACCACGCCGGCCGCCTGCGCCTCCAGGTCGCCCGCCCGGTCGTCGCCGGCCCGGTAGCGGTTCAGCGCGTCGAGCAGGTGGGGGCCGTCGAAGCCGTTGTACCAGCGGGCCTCGGCGAGGCCCAGGGCGCGGGCCTGGCCCACCAGCTCCTGCGTGAGGTAGGGGTACACGGTGACCGGGTGCGGCACGCCCCCCACCGCGCGCTCCTCCGCGCCGCGCAGCGAGCCGGGCAGGACGTGCCCGTCGCGCCACCGGGCGCGCGGTGTGCCGTAACCGCGGTCCAGGCTCAGCAGGTAGTCCATGGCACCGGTCCGGGTGAACGCCCCGCGCGACACGTAGTACCCGGTGAACCGGGCGCCCCCCGGCGAGGGCCGCTCCTCGGTCAGGATCCGGGGCAGCAGTCCGGACAGGCCCGGCGAGAGACCGGCCGACAGGACCGCCGTCCGCTCACCCGCCGGAGCGGGGCCCGGGCCGCAGCCGTCCATCACGTCCACGTAGTCGGCGCCCGCGGCCGCTGCCGCCCGGCGCGGACGGTCGGCCAGTTCGTAGGCGGGGCCCGCGCAGTGGAGGACCACGTCGCAGCCGCGGGCGAACCGTTCGAGGCTCGCGTCGGACCGGGCGTCGACCTCCCTCACCTCGGCCGGCCCGCCGAGGGCGGCCGCGACGCGTGCCGCCGCCCCGACGTCCCGGCCGCCGATCCGCAGCCGGAACTCTCCCTCGGCCGCGAGTGCCCGGGCGGCGGCCGCGCCGACCGCCCCGTAGCCGCCGAGAATGCCGATCAGGGGCGCCTCGCCGCTCACCGGCCGTCCTTCCGCGCGAGCAACGCGCGGGCCACGGCCCCGGCGTTGGGCGGCTGGACGCAGGTGAAGTGGTCACCGGGCACGTCCACGACGTGCAGACCCTCGCCGCACACCTGCTGCCAGTAGTCGGTCATGTCACGGTGCATGCCGGGGAAGATCTCCGCCTCGCCCGTCTGACGGACGAACGTCGCGGGCAACTCGCAGGGCGTCGCCTCGTGCGAGGCGACGGACACGAGGCTGTGCTTGACGATGCGGTACAGCCTCGACAGCCGCTCGTCGGAACGGAGCCCGGCGTCCTCCACCGGCATCGACGCGCCGACGGCGCGCAGCCGCTCCTCCTGGGACCGCTCGGCGAGCGCCCGGAAGGCCCGCAGCGCTTCCCGTCCGGGACCGGTCAGGGCCGACTCCGGCCGGTCGACGAGGCTGCCCTGCGGGACCGTGTCCGTGAAGCGCTCGGTGGTCGCCCGCACGAGGTCGCGCGTCCCCGACTCGTCGCGGGGGTAGCCGAGTGCGACCAGGTCCGCCCGCATCAGCCGGGCGAAGATGTACTCGGCCAGCAGGTCGTCCTCCACGAGGTAGGGCACCCGGTAGCTGCTGATGATGGTGAGGCCGGTCACCTCGGCGCCGGCGGCGGTCAGCCGACGGGCGAGTTCGGGCACCAGCAGGCCGCCCATGCAGTAGCCGACGAGGTGGATCGGCCCGAGCCCGGCGGCGAGCAGGGTCCCGGCGTGCCGGTCGGCCAGCTCCGCCACCTGCGTGCGCGGATCCGCTTTCAGGAACGCCTCGATGTCGTCGACGACGAGACCGGCCAGGGGAAGCCGGTCCCCCAGTTCGCGGATCACGGCCCGGTAGGGGATGAGGGTGCCCGTCCCGTCGTGCACCAGGACCCGGGTGGCGGTGTCCGCCGTACCGGCGGCACCGTCGCTGATCCGGACCAGCGGGGAGGTGGGGGCGGCACCGGCGAGGCCCGGGACGCCGCCGCGCGTGGCCCCGAGGTGCTCGGCCAGCGCCGCCACGGTCGGCCGGTTCATCACCAGGCGCAGCAGGTCGTCCCATTCCAGGTCGGCGGCCTCGGGAAGGCGTTCGCGCATCCTGGTGACGAGCCGGGCCACGAGGAGTGAGTCGCCGCCGAGGTCGAAGAAGTTGGCGTCGCGGCCGACGAAGGTGACGGGCAGCACGTCCGTCCAGAGTCCGGCCAGGATCTGCTCCATGCCGGCGCGCGGCGCGTCACCGCCCTCGTCGGCCCGGCCCCGTGCGGCGGAGGCGGTCCACGCCTCCAGGCGGGCGCGGTCGACCTTGCCGTTGCCGGTGAGGGGTATGCCGTCCACGACCTGGATCTCGGCGGGAATCATGTACGGGGGAAGCCGGTCGGCGAGATGGGCGACGAGCGCCTCGGGCCGCAGCCGGGTGCGGTCGGCCTTGAAGCGGGACGCGAAGACGTGCTGGCCGATGCGGGACAGCGGGCTGTCCTCCTCGGGCAGGCAGAAGGCGACCTCGGCGTCGGCCTCGCGGAGCATCCGCAGCCACTGCTCACGTCCGAAGAAGGTCTGCCCCGTCTCGCGGCGCTCGTCCTCGAAGCCGTGGAGGCCGGCGTTGAACTCCATGGACGTCATGACGTGGTAGGCGTCGCGGGTCGCCTCGATGAAGACCAGCCAGCCGCCGGGGGCGAGGAGTTCCCGCAGCCGGGCGAGGACGTGCTCGGCGTGCACGGAGTTGTGCAGGACGTTGGCCAGCAGTATCACGTCGAAGGAGTTCGGGGCGAAGCCCTGGGCCCGGTGGTCACCGTTGAGGTCGAACAACCCGTAGCGGACCCAGGGGTGGTCCTGGAACTTCTCCTGGGCCGCGGTGAGGAAGAAGTGGGACAGGTCGGTGAACAGGTAGTCGACGTTCAGGCCGGCCAGTTCGGGCACCAGGACCGTGCTCGTGCCGCCCACCCCGGCGCCGATCTCCAGGAGACGGAGCGGTTCGGGGCCGTCGTGCCGCCGGGAGATCTCCCGCATCGCGGACACCACGACCGCGTTGTTGTGGCGACTGATCAGGTTGTCGCGGTACGCCGCCTCGGCGGTCTCCAGGCGACCCTCGGGGAAGAGCAGGGTCTTGAGGTCGATCTCGTTGCGCACGAGCGGGGCGAGGTTCTGCTCGGAGACCCGGTGGTAGCGCAAGAGTTCGGCACCCCACCGGGTCCGGGACTCGAGCGCGTCGATCCGGGTCAGGACGGCCTCGTGCTCCCCGGGTGCGTCCTCGCGCAGTTCGCGGTAGCGGCCGGTGTCCGCGTCCTGTATCACCCGGCCCTCCCCCTCCAGGGCGGTCAGCCAGCGCCGTACGAGGTAGTGGTTCTCGGGGGCCGCGCCGACGGCCTCGATGATCTCCTCGGCGGTGTGCCCGGCCGTGGCGTCGGGGAAGAGCCCGCAGGACCGGAAGAGGGCCGCCATCGACTGGAGGGCGGAGAGGTCGAGCAGGTCGACCATCTCGGCCACGTCCTCCGCCTCGACCGCGCGGACGGCTTCGCCGACGCTCGTGGCCGCCTGGTTCCGGAGCACGGTGGGAAGGGCGGGTGCGGCGGTCCGCGCGGGCTCGGCGAAGGCGACGAGCCGACGGGCGGTTCCCTCGCCCTGGACGATGGCCGCGGCGGTCTGCACGCCGGGACAGGTCTGGAGCGCCGCCTCGACCTCGGCCAGCTCGACGCGGTGGCCGTTCAGCTTCACCTGGCGGTCGACACGGCCGAGGAACTCGATCGCGCCGTCGTCCAGGCGGCGGCCCATGTCGCCGGTGCGGTACAGCCGTTCGCCGGTGACCGGATGCGTCACGAACCGCTCGGCGGTGCGTTCGGCGTCGCCGAGGTAGCCGAGGGCGAGGCCGGCGCCGGCGATGTAGAGCTCGCCGGTGACGTGGGCGGGGCACTCGCGCAGGAACGTGTCGAGGACGTGGAAGCGCTGGTTGGCCAGGGGCTTGCCGTACGGGATGCTGCGCGCCCCGGGGTCGACCGTGGTGATCGGATGGCAGATCGACCAGATGGCCGCCTCCGTGGCGCCGCCGAGGCTCACCACGTTCAGCCCGGGGACCCGGCGCCGAACGGCGTCGGGGAGGGTGACGGGTATCCAGTCGCCCGACAGCATCGCCAGCCGCAGCCGGGAGACGTCCGCACCGGGGTCGGTGCGGAGGTACTCCTCCAGCATCTGCATCTGCGCGGGGACGGAGTTCCACACGGTGACGGCGTGGTCCGCGAGCAGTCGCGCCCAGTGTCCGGGGTCGCCGTGGCGCGCGGCGTCGGGCAGGACGAGCGCGCCACCGGTCGACAGGGGGCCGAAGACGTCGTAGACCGACAGGTCGAAGCCGAGTTGGGCCAGTCCGAGCACGCGGTCGTCGGCGGTCACCGAGAAGCGGGTGTTGATGTCGTCGACGGTGTTGAGCGCGGCGGCGTGACTGATCATCACGCCCTTGGGGGCGCCGGTGGAACCGGAGGTGTAGATGACGTACGCGAGGTCGTCGGGCGCTGCCCGGTGGCCGCGGTCCGCCCGGTCCCGCGGGTCGACGGGGTCGAGGGTGTCGACGGTGACCGCGTGCGTCCCCTCCGGGAGGTCCAGGGAGGGCAGCAGCGAGGACCGGGTGAGCACGAGGTGGGCCTCGGCGTCGTCCAGTACGGCGTTGCGGCGCAGCGCCGGCTGTGTGGTGTCCACGGGCAGGTAGGCGCAGTCGGCGAGCAGCACGCCGAGGACGGCGACGATCTGTTCCCAGCCCTTCTCCATGACGATGCCCACGCGTTGTCCCGGCCGGCCGCCGACGCCGAGGACTGCGTCGGCCACGGCCCGTGCCCTGCCGAGGAGTTCGGCGTAGCTGAGGCTCCGCGAGGGGGTCACCACCGCGGTCCGGTCGGGGGTGCGTTCCGCCTGCTCGACGACGGCGGTGTGCAGGAGCTGGTGACGGCGCGCGGCGGCGGTGTCGTTGGCGTCGGCCACACGTCGCGTCTGGCGGGCGGGCAGGCCCAGCGGGTCGGCGTCCTCCCAGGCGGTGGGGGTGTCGAGGAGCCGCGTCACGAGATCCGAGAAGGCGGCGAACATGTCGTCGACCACGCCCTCGGGGAAGACGCCCTCGCGGACGTCCCAGTGGGCGAGGAGCCCGCCGCCGTCGTTCATGACCTGGCAGTCGATCCAGACCTGGGGGGTCTGGGTGATGCCGTGGACCAGCCGGCCCCCGGGCATCAGCGAGAGCCCGGACTCGGCCCCCTCCGCCCCCGCCGAGCCGCTGACCGTACTGGTGAAGGTGACCGGCAGCAGTGCCTCGGCACGCCCGCGGCGGCGGGCCAGCTCCCGCAGCACCTCGACGCCCGAGCAGAGGCCGTGGTCCATGTCCTCCCAGAGGCGGGCCTGCACGGTCCGCATGCGGTCGACCAGCGTCGTTCCCTCGGTGAGGTCCACGCAGAGCAGGCTCGTGGAGCTGAAGTCGCCGACGACACGGTCGACGTCGGGCCGCAGCGGGAGCCGGTTCTGCACCGTGAGGCTGAGGGTGAAGCGGGGGTGGCGGCTCCAGCGGCCGACCGTCTCGGCGAAGGCCTGGAGGAGGACGCCGGACGCGGTCACTCCGGCCTCGGTGGCGCGGCGGGTCAAGGTCTCCCACTGCGCGGGCGTCAGCCGCAGCCCGTGCCGGGTGAAGCGCGGCGGGGCGCTGAGCGAGTCGGAGCGCAGCGGCAGGTCGGGGGCGGCGGGCAGGTCGTCGATCCGGGACCACCAGTAGTCTCGGTCCCGCCGGTAGCGGGTCCCCTCGGGCACCGCGCCCGCGGCGAGCACGTAGTCACGGAAGGTGGTGCCCAGCGGCTCGGGCCGCCGGGCGCCCGTACACAGCTCCCCCAGCTCGGTGAGCAGCAGCCGGATACTGCTGTAGTCGCAGATGAGCAGGTCGACGGCCACGTGCAGGACCAAGGCCTCGTCGGTGTCGGTGGCACGCAGTTCGAACAGGGGCCACTGCTCGGTCGGGCGCACCTGGTGCGACATCTCGTTCCGGGTCGCCGCCAGCGCGCACTCCCGGACCTCGTCGGCGGCGCCGCGCAGGTCCTCGCGACGGATCCGGTAGCGCGGAACCTCCGGCAGCACCCGCTGGTAGCCCTCGGCGGAGACGACGGCACGCAGCATGGGGTGACGCAGGATCAGCTCGTTCCAGGCCTCCTCGATCCGCTCGGCGCCCCAGTGCGGGAGAGCGATCTCCAGATATCCGTGGCAGGCCACGCCGCCGTAGTCGAACGCCCCGCTCCGTCCGAGCAGATACGCTCCCTGAACATCCGTGAGGGGGAAGGGTTCGTGTGCCGCCGCGGGATCGGCGACGACGGTGGGCCCGTACTCCTCGGCCCTCAACAGGGCGAGGACGGCGTCGCGGTGGGTACGGAGCGTCTCCAGGCGCTCCGCTGTCATGACCCCTTGTGGCGTGCGATAGCGAAGCTTCCCCCCTCCTCGTACATCACCACTCCGGCCGCCTTCAGTTCGGCCACGAACTCCCCGACATTCATGATCCGTTGCCCTTCCTCGCCCTGGTGTGCACACCCAGCCGAAACAGCCACGCGAGATGCCAGCCTCGTGCATGGGCACTGGCGAAGTTCTGGATGTCCGTCCCAGTGACGCCGTCCTCGAGGTCACGCCCGGCAGGATGCGGACGGGGGTCGCCGGGCGCGTCTTTCGGATCGCTCCGTGGTCCGCACCGCTCGGCCGGGTGCCCGCGGTCCGGGGGCCACGTGGTGTGCGGCCCGCCCTGTGCGGACGGCCTCGCACGTAGGCACAGGCCGCCCGCCAGGACCGCCGACCGGGGTCCCGCTCGGGTACCCGACGGCCTCCGGGCGCGGCTGGGCGAGCGTGGTCCGGGCCGTCCTCGCCCGGTCCTGACCACCTGCGACCGGGCGCGGGAACGGCTACGGCTCGGAGGAGGGCTCCGCCGGAGCCGTCAGCAGGGTGAGGTGGGCGAGGTCGCCGGGTGGGGGCGTCGTCACCGACCACAGCGGGGCGGCACTCCCGTCGGCGACGGCGGCCGGGGCGTCGGTGAGGTTCATCCGCTCGCGCAGCCGGCCGTAGAAGTCCGTCGGACCGAGCCGGACGGCCCGCAGCCTGCGCGGCGCCGCGTAGACGCCGATCCAGTCGCCCGGGTCGAGGACGCCGCGCAGCTGGCCGTCGATGCTGACGGCTGCCCGGCCCGACCGTTCGAGGACGCGCAGCCCGACGGGCTCGTCCGGCGCCGTCACCACCGACCGGTCGAACGTCATGTGCGGGGCGACCGGGGTGAAGACGAGGACCTCGGCGCGCGGCGAGACGACGGGGCCGCCGGCGGCGAAACTGTAGGCGGTCGAGCCCGTCGGCGTCGCCACCAGCAGCGCGTCGGCGGAGTAGGAGGCGAGGAGTCGTCCGGCGACGTAGACGCCGACGGACACCTGGCGGTCGCGCGACAGCTTCTCCAGCACGATGTCGTTCAGCGCGAACACGTGCAGGGGGATGCCCCACTCGTCGTCGACCTCGCAGTCCTCGCGCACCCGGGGCGGCGGCAGGAGCGGCCCGCGCCCGTACTTCAGCAGCGCCTCCATCTCCTCGGGCACCTCCAGCCGGCGCGACGCGCGCATCGTCAGCAACAGCCGGCTCTCCACGGTGAGCCGGTCCTCCCGTACGGCGTCCAGGGCCGTACGCACCTCGGCGACGGGTACCTCGGTCAGGAAGCCCACGCGGCCCAGGTCGACGCCGAGGACCAGGGCGTCGTTCTCGGCGGCCAGCCGGGCTCCGCGCAGGAACGTGCCGTCGCCGCCGAGGGTGACGACGAGGTCGGGGTTCCCGGCGGCCTCGACCTCCTCCCCCGCGCTGTGCCGCCCGCCGTCCCGCCACACGTCGATGTCCGAACACGACACGGAGTGCTCCGCACACCACGCGCGGACGACGCGGGCGGCCTCTCCGGCCTCCGGGCGCCCTCCGTGCACGACGAGTCCCAGCCGACCCACCGTCATGTCAGCCTCCACATCACCTCGCGGGAGGCCAGCAAACACCGTCGGCGCCGGGCCGCCACGCGTGCCACGCCGCCGCTGTCCGCCAACCGCGGCCCGGAGTCCTGAGTCCTGAGTCCTGAGGTCAGCGCGTGCGTGCCGTGCCCACCGCGCTCAGGGCGCGCAGGGCCGCCTGTTTCAGGGCGGGGTGGTCGCGGACCAGGCGGTGCGCGGCGCGTACGGGTTCGCGGCGGAGCCAGTGCAGGGCTGCTCCCGGTCCGGTCGTGCGCAGCGCCCCTTCGTGGACCAGGAGGTCTCCCGTCTTGAAGGAGTCCTTGTACGCCGCCTCACCCCGGCCGAAGTCGAAGAGGCGGATGCCGGAGGCGGCGGCGGTCTCGATCATGCGCAGGTAGAGGACGCGGCCGGGCGAGTAGGTGGCGAGGGCGCGGTCGTAGGAGGGGAACCAGCAGGAGAAGACGGTGCGCGAGCGCAGGCCGAAGTGGGCGGCGACGGGCCGGTCGGCGGCGTAGAGCACCGAGAGGACGCCGGAGCAGTGCGGGGCGGCGGTGTCCGCGAGGAGGTGGACGAGCCGGGTGATCCAGGGCTGGGCGAAGGGGTCGCGGCGGCCGGTGCGCCGGTAGTGGGCGGACTTCCAGGCGATGAGGGTGCGCAGGGCCCCGGGATCGTGTTCGTCGTGGACGAAGCGCAGGGGGCCGAGGTTGCGGGCCATACGGCGCTCCTGTGCCCTGGCCGTCTTGAGGAAGCCGCGCGCGGTCTCGCGCAGGTGCCGCTCGTACCACTCGAAGCCAGGGGTGAGGTCGACGACGGGCGAGGCGAACTGCTCGGTGGCGTACGGCAGGAACAGGTCCTGACCGCTTTCGAGGTGGTTGAACTCCCAGGCGTTGAGGGAACAGGCGCGCATCAGGTACTGCGCCTCCAGGTGGACGTCGGGCTGGAGTACGGCGCCCTGGCAGTCGGAGACGCCCAGTCCGACCGCACGGCCGTAGCCCCAACGTCCGCGCTGGTGGGGGAAGTAGCCGACGGGCCGCCCTCCGCGGCGCAGGACGGCCACCCGGGTGTCGGGCCGGACCCGGCCGACGGCCTGGGTGAACTCGGCGCTCATGAAGGGATTCGCGACGGTCGCGGTCGTGGTGCGCAGGTCGTTCCACGACGCGAGGTCCGTGGGGGCCAGGTCCCCGGGGTGGACGAGGTCGATACGCGGTGTGGTCATGCGGACTCCTGGTGTCGCGGGGAGTGGGCGGCGCGGCCGACGGAAACCTTGCCGCCCCGTCCCTTCCGGCCCGTCCATGATCCGCGAGAAACGTGACCGCCGTTTCCGGAACGGGAAGATTGCCGCATATGAACGTTCAGCCGAAGACTCGCGGGTACGGGTGAACGGCCTCGGGGACCCGGGTGGGCGAACGGCTTCGCGGTGCGTTGCGGGCAATCGGCGTCACCCGGCCGGCCGGAAACGGTGACGAGGCCGCCCGCCGGCCGACGCGGCAGGCGTCACCGGCAGGCTCAGCGCGTCACCGTCACCGGCAGGCTCAGCGCGTCACCGGTCGGCTCAGAAGGCGCCCATGCGGACGAGCCACTCGTCGTCGTCGAAGTCGTTCCTCGCCGGGTCGATGACGTTCGACGGCTTCTCCTCGACCATCTCGGCCGGGGTGATCCGCTCCGGCAGTGCGCCGAACCGGGCGCGGCGGGCCGCCTCCGCGGCGTCCGGGACGTTCTCTTCGTGCGCCATCTCATCCTCCGGGGGTTCGGACGTGCACTGCGGTTCGGTCGCCCACTCGAATACCGAGGATACCCGGCCCGAGCAAGCACATCACCAGTCAGAGCGGTGACGTATGCCGGGGGCGCGCCTCCGGGGTCAGCCGACGCCCCCCGCGTCCAGCAGCGTGGCCACCATCGGCAGGATCAGCCCGCCCAGGGCGTCGGCCCGGGTGCCGGCGCGGGCGCTCGCCCCGTCGAAGAGGAGGGTCAACTGGCGGGCCAGCAGGGCAGGATCGGACGCGCCCCCGCGCTCCGCCTCGGACCGGAAGAACTCGGTCAGCTCACCCTTGACCCGCAGGGCGACCCGGCTCGCGGGGTGGTCGGGGTCCTTCAGCTCGATCTGGACGGCGAGGTAGGGGCACCCGCGGTATTCGGGCAGGGCCGCCTGCTCCTCCACCCGCTCGAAGACGTGGAGGACTCGCTCGCGGGCCGTCCGCCCGTCGTCGGCGTCGGGCATCAGCAGGTCGGCGTAGGCCGCGGCGCGCCGTTCCAGGCTCGCGGCCAACATCTCGTCCTTGCTCTCGAAGAGCTGGTACATCGAGCGCTTGGACACCCCGGCCGCCTTGCAGAGGGCCTCGACGCCGACCCCGACGCCTTCGGTGTAGGCGAGGGCGGCGGCGGCCTCCAGGAGCCGGTCGCGGGGGGTGGGCTTCGCGTCGGTACTCATGGGGAGAGGCTAACCCGGTCACCGGCACCTGGGAAACCGAACGGTTTACCGGGACCTCGGTACCGGGCCATCGTTGCGTGCGGGTCGCCGCACGGCGCGGCCGTCGCGCGGGTCAGCGGGCCAACTGGTCGTACATCCCGGCCACATCCCCGGAGAGCTGAGCCTTGACCCAGCGGGTGAGGTCGTCGGCGAGCACCTCGTGCGCCCCCGACTCCACCCCGTCGAGCGCGGCGGCGGCGATGTCGCCCGGGCGGGACTTGGGCCCGTCGACGCCCCTGGTCATGTCGGTGTCGACGTAGGCCATGTGCAGGCCGGTGACCTGGATTCCACGGGAGCCCAGTTCCAGACGCAGGGCGTTGGTCTGGGACCACAGGGCGGCCTTGGTGGCGCCGTAGGCACTGCCGTCGGAGAACCAGGACAACACGGAGTGGACGTTGAGGAGGTGACCGCCGCCGTTGCGCTCGATGACCGGCACGAAGGCGCGGGCGAGCAGCAGGGGACCGTAGAAATTGGTCTCGAACTCGGCACGCACGGCGTCGAGCGGGGAGTCGAGGAAGCGGGCGCCGGTGGCGACGCCGGCGTTGTTGATCAGGACGGTGACGTCACCGGCCTGTGCGGCGGCGGCCGCCACCGAGTCGGGGTCGGTGACCTCGAGGGCGAGCGGGACGGCGTCCGGGTGGGTCACCGTGCGGGGGTCGCGGGCGGTGGCGTACACCTTTCCGGCGCCGCGCGCGTAGGCCTCCTCCACCAGGGCCTTTCCGACACCCCGGCTGCCGCCGGTGACGAGGACGACGGAGTTCTTGATCGCGGTCATGCGGTGCCTCCTGGACCCGAACCTGGGAAACCGATCGGTTTCCCTTCGGCTCCAGGATGCTAAACCGATCGGTTTCCAGAGTCAAAGGCGTCGCCGCCCGTCGGTCGCCGCTTGCCGAAACCATTGACGAGGTCACTCGCGACCCCTATCTTCTGGCCGAAGTTCCGAACTGTGTTCGAAATCACGTACAAGGGACGGTCCCGTATGCCTCGGATGTTCCGTCGGCTTGCCCGCGCGCTGACCGCCCGCGGTGGTTCCCGGCCGGCCTGCGTGCTCACGCTCCTCGTCGCACTCGTCGCCCTGGTCGCGGCGACGCAGCCGGTTTCCGCGGCGGCGGGCCGCCCGTACACCAACCCGCTGAAGGCGGCGAAAGGCGCCGACCCCTGGCTTCAGTACCACGAGGGCAACTACTACCTGGTCACCACGACGTTCACCGGTGTCCTCGGCATGCGCAAGGCGCCCACCCTGGCGGGACTCGCCACCGCGCCCACCGTGCAGGTGTGGTCGGACACCACCGCGAGCCGCAACACCAACATCTGGGCGCCCGAGATCCACGAGTTCGACGGCCACTGGTACCTGTACTACTCGGCCGGGCGAAGCGGGGTCGCCTGCTGCGACTCCCAGCGCACCCACGTCCTGGAGAGCGCCGGCACCGACCCGCTCGGCCCCTACACCTACAAGGGCTCGCTCACCGGCTCCAACCTCACCCCGGGCGGCTGGCTGATCGACGCGAGCGTGCTGCGAGCGAACGGCAAGCTGTTCCTCGTCGGAAGCGGATTCGTCGACGGCGGTCCGCAGAGCCTGGTCATCGCGCCGATGAGCAACCCGTACACGCTCTCCAGCAGTGCCTTCACGGTCATCTCCGGTCCGACGCTGGACTGGGAGCGGGTGGGCTCCCCCGTGAACGAGGGCCCGGAGCCGCTCTACCACGGCGGCCGCACGTTCCTCACCTACTCCGCCAGCTCCTGTCAGACCGCCGACTACAAGCTCGGTCGGCTGGAGTTGACGGGCCCGGACCCGCTCGACCCGGCGTCCTGGACGAAAAGGGAGGCGCCAGTGTTCCAGCGCAGTGACGCGAACGGCGTCTACGGCCCCGGCCACAACGGCTTCTTCACCTCCCCCGACGGCACCGAGAACTGGATCGTCTACCACGCCAACTCCTCCGCCGGCGGAGGCTGCGGCAACGGCCGTACCACCAGGGCGCAGAAGTTCACCTGGAACGCCGACGGCACCCCCGACCTCGGCACACCGGTCGCGCTCGGCACCGCGCTGCCCGGCCCGTCCGGCGAGACGGCGGCCACCCCGACGGCGTACACCCTCGTCAACCGCAACAGTGGCAAGTGCCTCGACGTGTCGAGCGGTTCGGTCGCCGACGGCACGAACGTCCTCCAGTGGACCTGCACGGGCGGGGCCAACCAGAAGTGGCGGATCGAGGACCTCGGCGACGACACCAGTCGGCTGGTCAACGTGGCCACGGGCGGGGTGCTCGACACCGCCGGGTGCTCCACCGCGGACGGCGCCGATCTGCGTCAGTGGTCGTGGCTGAACAACAAGTGCCAGCGTTTCCGGGCCGTGTTCACCGCGAGCGGCGACCACGTGCGGCTCGTCAACGAGAACAGCGGCAAGGTCGCCGACGTCGCGGACTGCGGGACCGCGAACGGCGCCGACGTACGGCAGTGGACCTGGCTGAACAACACGTGCCAGCAGTGGCGGCTCGTGCCCACCACCTGATCCGACCCCCCTGCGATCCGGAGAACTCCCGTGAGACGCAACGCCCTACGCCTGATCACGGCCCTTCTGGTGGCCCTGGCGGCCACCTGCCTCGCCGGTCCGGCCGGCACCGCACGGGCCGCCGTGCCCGCCTCCCCCGGCGTGACCTACACCAACCCGATCGCGGAGAAGCGCGCCGACCCGCACATCTTCAAGCACACGGACGGCTACTACTACTTCACCGCCACGGTCCCCGAGTACGACCGCATCGTGCTGCGCCGGGCGACGACCATCCAGGGCCTGTCGACGGCTCCCGAGACCACCATCTGGACCAAGCACACCAGCGGGGTCATGGGCGCCCACATCTGGGCACCGGAGATCCACTTCATCGACGGCAAGTGGTACGTCTACTTCGCGGCCGGCGCCACCAATGACGTGTGGGCGATCCGCATGTACGTCCTGGAGGGCACCGGCAGCAACCCGCTCACCGCGACCTGGACCGAGAAGGGCCAGATCAAGACCACCTGGGAGAGCTTCTCCCTGGACGCCACCACGTTCGCCGTGAACGGCGTGCGCTACCTCGCCTGGGCGCAGCGCAACCCGGCCGAGGAGAACAACACCAGCCTGTTCATCGCGAAGATGGCGAACCCCTGGACGATCACCGGGACCCCGGCGGAGATCTCGCAGCCCACCCTGTCCTGGGAGACCGTCGGTTACAAGGTCAACGAGGGCCCGGCCGTGATCCAGCACGGCGGCAGGGTCTTCATGAGCTACTCGGCGAGCGCGACCGACGCCAACTACTGCCTCGGCCTGCTCACCGCCGCCGCCACCGCCGACCTCACCAACCCGGCCTCCTGGTCCAAGAGTTCGCAGCCGGTGTTCAGGACCAGCGCCGCGACGTCGCAGTACGGGCCGGGCCACAACTCCTTCACCGTCTCCGAGGACGGCAAGTCCGACATCCTCGTCTACCACGACCGCAGCTACAAGGACATCACCGGCGATCCGCTGAACGACCCCAACCGCCGCACCCGCGTGCAGAAGCTGTACTGGAAGGCCGACGGCACCCCCGACTTCGGCATCCCGGTCGCCGACGGGGCCACCCCGCAGCGCTTCTCCTCGTACAACCTCCCGGACCGCTTCATCCGGCACTGGGAGTACCGCGCCCGCGTCGAGGCGAACGTGAGCCCGCTCGCGGACTCGCAGTTCCGGGTGGTGCCCGGCCTCGCCGGCAGCGGCACGGTGTCGCTGGAGTCGGCCAACTTCCCCGGCTACTACCTGCGGCACAAGAACTTCGAGGCGTGGGTGGAGAAGAACGACGGCACCGCGCGGTTCGCCGCCGACGCCACCTTCACCCGGCGAGCGGGCCTGTCCGACGCGGCGGGAGTGTCGTACGAGTCGTACAACTACGCGGGCCGCTACCTGCGGCACTACGACCACCTGCTGTACGTACAGGCGCCGAGCACGGCGACGGACCGCGCGGACGCGACGTTCTACGCCCAGTGAGACGCCCTCGCTGATCCCGCGGAACCACCGGCGTGCGCCCGACGGTCCCTCACCGTCCGGGCGCACGCCTGTGTCCGGACGGTAAGTGCTCGGGCTGGTGGCAGCCCCGCACGGCAGGCGGCATCGGCGCGTGGACCGGAAAGAATCACCAGGTCACCCGCTATACGCTTTATGTATAGTCCCGGCATGCCTTCTCCGACCAAGAAGACGAAGAAAACGGGGATCCCGTTCCGCACGGCCGCGATCGGTGTCACCGCCGCCTGCCTGGCCCTGGCCCTGACGGGCTGCGCCGGTGCCGACGCCACCGCACCGAGCGCCGTCCGCGCCGAGCCCGCGTCCACCGCCCAGGCGGCCCGCTTCGGCACCGTCGACTGTCGTGAGGCCAAGTGCGTCGCGCTCACCTTCGACGCCGGCCCGAGCGAGAACTCCGCCCGCCTGCTGGACATCCTGAAGGAGAAACAGGTCCCGGCGACCTTCTTCCTCCTGGGCAAGAACCACATCGAGAAGTACCCGCGGCTCGTCGGACGCATGGCCGACGAGGGCCACGAGGTGGCCAGCCACACCTGGGACCACAAGATCCTCACCAGGCTGACACCGCGGGAGATACGCGAGGAACTGGAGCGCCCCAACAGGGAGATAGAGCGCCTCACGGGCCGCCGGCCCACCCTGATGCGCCCGCCGCAGGGCCGCACGAACGACACCGTGCACGAGATCTGCCGGGAGCTTGGCCTCGCGGAGGTGCTGTGGACCGTGACGGCGAAGGACTACACGACCGAGGACTCCGCGCTGATCCAGCACCGCGTCCTCGCCCAGACCGAGCGGGACGGCATCATCCTGCTGCACGACATCTACGCGGGGACCGTGCCCGCGGTCCCCGGGATCATCGACGCGCTGAAGGAACGCGGTTACGTCTTCGTGACCGTGCCCCAACTCCTCGCACCGGGCAGGGCGGAGGCCGGAAGGGTCTACCGCTGAGCCGGACAGCGGTCGCCGCGGAAACGTTCCCCCGTCCGCCGGCGCCCCTCCCGCACTGGGCCAATGGTGTGAGCCGCCGGCGAACGCGCCGCCGGGGCGAGGCGACTCCTTACGATCACTACGTGGTCACCTTCCAGTTCGAACGCACGGCACCGCTCCCCCTCGACGAGGCCTGGCGCCGGCTCACCGAGTGGACGCGGCACGGTGACGTGGTCCCGCTGACCCGCGTCACCGTGCTCACTCCCGAACCGAACGGGGAGGGCACCGTGTTCGTGGCCCGGTCCGGGATCGGGCCGTTCGCCCTCGACGACCGCATGGAGGTCACCGTCTGGTGCCCGCCGCAGGACGGCGAACCGGGTCTGTGCCGGCTGGAGAAGCGCGGTCGCTTGGTCCGGGGCTGGGCGGAGATCGAGGTCCGCCCGGGACCGGGCGGCCGGACCCGGGTCATCTGGCGCGAGGAACTCCGGCCGCGCCTCCTGCCCTCCCCCCTCGATCCGCTCGTGGGCCCCCTGGCCCGCACGGTGTTCGGCCGGGCCGCCAACCGCCTGCTGCGGCGGCCCTGACGCCGCACCACCTGCCCCCTCGCCCCGCCCCCACGCCCGCCGGGGAGGGCGCGGACGGCCGTTCCCGTACCGCCGCCCGCGCCGCCGAGGGGCCCTCGGGGCAGTCCCTCGCGGTGATGCCGAGGTGACCCCATGGCGGGCGCGGACGTAGCGCGGAAGACGTCGAGGCAGCGGCGGGGGACGGGCCGAGACGGCTGCCGGGGTCGTCCGGGAGACGACGGCGGAGGCATCGGGCGGCCGGGCAGTGACTTCCGACGGGGCGGTCGAGACGGACCTGTACACCGATGCCGCCGGGATCATGCCGACGCCGTGGCCCGGTCGACCGTCCGGCTCAGGCGACCGAGCCGATCCTCCCGGCCCGCCCCGTCGCCGTGTCGTGATGGATCGGGGTGTGCGCTCCGGTCAGGGAGACACCGCTGCCGCCACGCCGGTCGGCGACGATCTCCGCGGCGATGGACAGGGCGGTCTCCTCGGGCGTACGGGCATTCAGGTCGAGCCCGATGGGGGACCGCAGCCGGGCCAGCTCCAGTTCGGTGACGCCCACCTCGCGCAGCCGCTCGGCGCGGTCCAGGTGGGTGCGGCGCGAGCCCATGGCGCCGATGTAGGCGACCGGCAGCCGCAGGGCGAGCCGGAGCAGCGGGACGTCGAACTTGGCGTCGTGGGTGAGGACGCACAGGACCGTCCGGGCGTCCACCTCCGTGCGCTCCAGGTACCGGTGCGGCCAGTCGACGACGACCCCGTCGGCCTCGGGGAAGCGCCGGCGGGTGGCGAACACCGGGCGCGCGTCGCACACCGTGACGTGGTACCCGAGGAACTTGCCGATCCGCACCAGAGCCGACGCGAAGTCGATCGCGCCGAAGACGATCATCCGCGGCGGCGGCACCGAGGCCTCGACGAGGACGGTGAGCGGGGCCCCGCACCGGGAGCCCCGGGCCCCGACCTCCAGCGTGCCGGTGCGGCCCGCGTCGAGGAAGGCACCGGCCTCGGCGGCCACCGCGCGGTCCAGTTCGCGGTGGCCGCCGAAGCCGCCGTCGTAGGAGCCGTCGGGGCTCACGACCAGTGCACGGCCGACGAGTTCGGCCTCTCCGCTCACGACGCGGGCCAGCGCCACCGCCGTACCTGACGCCGCGGCCCGCAGGCCGGCCGTGACGGCCGGGCGGACCGGGTCGCCGGCCCGTACGGCGGTGACGAGGACGTCGATCACGCCGCCACAGGTCAGGCCGACGGCGAAGGCGTCGTCGTCGCTGTAGCCGAAGCGTTCGAGGACTGACTCCCCGTCGGCGAGGGCCTGTCGGCACAGGTCGTACACCGCGCCCTCCACGCAGCCGCCGGAGACCGAGCCGATCGCGGTGCCGTCGGCGTCGACCGCGAGGGCGGCGCCCGGCCGGCGGGGCGCGCTGCCGCCGACGGCCACCACGGTGGCGACGGCGAAGTCACGGCCCTGTTCGACCCAACGGTTCAGCTCATCGGCGATGTCCAGCATGTCTCGCTCTCCTCAACTGCGGTCGTGTGGGGAATGGTCGGGCGCGGCCGGGGCGTGTCTGACAAGCCGCCGGGTGCGCGGCGCCCGGCACGGCACTTCGCCACGTTGTCGGATCACCCGAGTACCTTGGGTACGCGGACGATCCTCCGCCTTGCGACGTACCCCACCGGACGCCGCGCACTGATCCGACGCGCGTCGTCAGGCACGCCCTAGTGGACGCCGAGCCAGCTCTCGATGGGGTTGAGGGCGAAGTACACCAGGAAGACGACCGCCAGACCCCACATGAAGGCGCCGATCTCCCTGGCCCTGCCCTGGGCGGCCTTGACGGCCACGTACGAGATGACGCCGGCCGCGACGCCCGCGGTGATGGAGTAGGTGAACGGCATGATGGCGACGGTGAGGAAGACCGGTACGGCGGTGGCCCGGTCCGACCAGTCGACGTGGCGGGCGTTCGTCATCATCATGGCGCCGATGACCACCAGGGCCGCTGCGGCGACCTCGCCCGGCACGATCGCCGTCAGCGGCGTGAAGAAGAGGCAGGCCGCGAAGAACAGGCCGGTGACGACAGCGGAGAGGCCGGTCCGGGCGCCCTCGCCGACGCCGGTCGCCGACTCGACGAACACGGTCTGGCCGGAGGCACCCGCGACGCCGCCGATCGCGCCGCCCGCGCCGTCGACGAACAGCGCCTTGGACAGGCCCGGCATCCGGCCCTGCTCGTCGGCGAGTTTCGCCTCGGTGCCGACGCCGATGACGGTGGCCATCGCGTCGAAGAACCCGGCGAGCACGAGCGTGAACACGATCAGGCCGACGGTCATCGCGCCGACCTCGCCCCAGCCGCCGAACTCGACGTGGCCGAGGAGCGAGAAGTCGGGCATCGAGACGGCGCCGCCGGGCAGTTCGGGAGGGCCGCTCGCCCACTGCCTCGGGTCGATGACGTCCAGGGCGTTGAGGACGACGGCGAGTGCGGTGCCCGCGACGATGCCGATCAGGATGGCGCCGGGGACGCCGCGCGCCTGGAGCATGACGATGGCGAGGAGGGTGACGGCGAACAGGAGCACCGGCCAGCCGGCCAGCTCGCCCGCGGGGCCGAGGGAGACGGGGGTCGCCTCTCCCCGGTGCACGAAGCCGGCCTTGTAGAAGCCGATCAGGGCGATGAACAGGCCGATGCCCATGGTGATCGCGTGCTTGAGGGCGAGCGGGATCGCGTTCATGACCATCTCGCGCAGGCCGGTGACGACGAGCAGCATGATGACCACGCCGTAGATCACGCACATGCCCATCGCCTGGGGCCAGGTCATCCGGGGTGCGACCTGGGAGGCGAGTACACCGGAGACGGAGAGGCCGGCCGCGAGCGCGAGGGGCACCCTGCCGACGAGACCCATCAGCAGGGTGCTGAGGGCCGCCGCGAACGCGGTCGCGGTGATGAGCGCCTGCTGGCCGAGGGTGGCCCCCGACACGTCCTTGCCGGACAGGATCAGGGGGTTGAGCAGGAGGATGTACGCCATCGCCATGAAGGTGGTGACGCCGCCGCGCACTTCACGTGTGACGGTGGTTCCTCGCTGCGACAGGTGAAAGTACCGGTCGAGCCAGGACCTGCCGGCCGGGACGCGGGTTCCTTCGCCCGCGCCTTCGGCCGTGGTCCCGGGCTCCAGTGACTGCTGGGTCATGGTGCCGTCTCCCAAGGTTCACAGGGACACCCGCGGTTGCCGTCGGCGGTGGCGGGATCTGGGATGTGCACGACCCGGGGGACGGCCCAGGACGGCCGGTTGGGGCCCGAGGGGGCCGGCTCGCACCCCCCGGGCGGACTTACCGGTTCAGTCGCCCGAGGGGGCTGTCCCGGTGAGGTGTTCGGGGCGGACCGGTGTCCGGTTCAGCTCCAGTCCGGTGGCGTCGCGGATCGCCGCGAGCACCGCCGGGGTCGAGGACAGGGTCGGGGCCTCACCGATGCCGCGCAGCCCGTACGGGGCGTGGTCGTCGGCGAGTTCGAGGACGTCGACCGGGATGGTCGGCGTGTCGAGGATGGTCGGGATCAGGTAGTCGGTGAAGGAGGGGTTGCGCACCTTCGCGGTCCTCGGGTCGACGATGATCTCCTCCATCACCGCGATGCCCAGCCCCTGGACGGTGCCGCCCTGGATCTGGCCGAGGACGGACAGCGGGTTGAGGGCCTTGCCGACGTCCTGGGCGCAGGCCAGTTCGACGACCTTCACCATGCCCAGCTCGGTGTCGACCTCGACGACGGCGCGGTGCGCGGCGAAGGAGTACTGCACATGGCCGAAGCCCTGGCCGGTGCGCAGGTCGAAGGGCTCGGTGGGCCGGTGCCGCCACTCGGCCTCGACCTCCACCGCCTCGTCGCCGAGGACGTCCACGAGGTCGGCGAGCACCTCGCCGCCGTCGGTGAGGACCTTGCCGCCCTCCAGCAGGAGTTCGGCGGTGGCCCAGGCCGGGTGGGAGGAGCCGAACCTGCGGCGTCCGATCTCCAGCACCTTGTCGCGGACCAGCTCGCAGGAGTTCTTCACGGCGCCTCCGGTGACGTACGTCTGGCGTGAGGCCGAGGTGGAACCGGCGCTGCCCACCTCCGTGTTGGCTGGATGGATGGTCACCTGGGCGACGCCCAGTTCGGTGCGGGCGATCTGCGCGTGGACGGTGACGCCGCCCTGGCCGACCTCCGCCATCGCGGTGTGCACGGTCGCCACCGGCTCACCGCCGACGACCTCCATGCGCACCCGGGCGGTCGAGTAGTCGTCGAAGCCCTCGGAGAAGCCGACGTTCTTGATGCCGACCGCGTAACCGACTCCGCGGACGACGCCTTCGCCGTGCGTGGTGTTGGACAGACCACCGGGCAGCTGCCGTACGTCCGCGCCCTCGCTGGACTCCCACTGGCGCTCCGGCGGCATCGGCATCGCCTTGACGCGGCGCAGGAGTTCGGCGACCGGGGCCGGGGAGTCCACGGGCTGGCCCGTCGGCATGATCGAGCCCTGTTCCATGGCGTTGAGCTGCCGGAACTCCACCGGGTCCAGGCCCAGTCGCTTGGCCACCTTGTCCATCTGCGCCTCGTAGGCGAAGCAGGCCTGGACCGCGCCGAAGCCGCGCATCGCCCCGCAGGGCGGGTTGTTGGTGTAGAGGGCGACTGCCTCGACCTCCACGTCGTCGACGACGTAGGGGCCGATGCCGAGCGAGGCGGCGTTGCCGACGACGGCCGGGGAGGCGGAGGCGTACGCGCCGCCGTCGAGGACGATGCGGCACTTCACGTGGGTGAGCTTGCCGTCCCTGGTCGCGCCGTGCTCGTAGTACAGGCGGGCCGGATGGCGGTGGACGTGGCCGAAGAAGGACTCGAAACGGTTGTAGACGATCTTGACGGGCTTCCCGGTGCGCAGTGCCAGCAGGCAGGCGTGGATCTGCATCGACAGGTCCTCGCGGCCGCCGAACGCGCCGCCCACGCCGGCCAGGGTCATCCGGACCTTGTCCTCGGGCAGGCCGAGGACGGGCGCGATCTGACGCAGGTCGGAGTGGAGCCACTGGGTGGCGATGTAGAGGTGGACGCCGCCGTCCTCCTCGGGCACGGCGAGGCCGGACTCGGGGCCGAGGAAGGCCTGGTCCTGCATGCCGAAGCGGTACTCGCCCCTGACCACGACGTCGGCCTTCCCGGCGGCCTTGGCCACGTCGCCGCGGATGATCGGCTGGCGGTGGACGATGTTCGGGTGCGGGACGTGGCCGATGTGGTGGTCGTCGCGGTCCTCGTGGACGAGGATCGCGTCGGGGGCGGTCGCGGAGGCCTCGTCGGTGATGACGGGCAGTTCGCGGTACTCGACCTTGATCTTGGCGGCGGCGCGGCGGGCGGTCTCCGGATGGTCGGCGGCGACGATCGCGACGGGCTCGCCGTGGTGGCGGACCTTGCCGTGGGCGAGGACGGGGGTGTCCTGGATCTCCAGGCCGTAGTTCCGCACGTCCGTCGGCAGGTCGTCGTACGTCATGACGGCGTACACGCCCGGCAGCGCGAGGGCCTCGGCGGTGTCGAGGGAGACGATCTCGGCGTGCGCGACGGTGGAGCGCAGGATCTGGCCCCAGAGCATGTCCTCGTGCCACAGGTCGGACGAGTACGCGAACTCGCCGGTGACCTTCAGGGTGCCGTCCGGGCGGAGCGTGGACTCCCCGACGCCACCCTTGGTCTGCGCACCCTGGGTGATCTTGGTGGGGGTGCCGTTGGGGGAGGACACCGAACTGTCGGAGTGAGCGGACACCGTCAGACCACCTCTCCCTGCCGGGCGGCCGCCAGGCGGACCGCGTCCATGATCTTCTCGTAACCGGTGCAGCGGCACAGGTTGCCCGACAGCGCTTCGCGGATGTCCGCGTCGGTCGGGTTCGGGTTGTGCTCCAGCATCTCGTCGGCGGCGACCAGCAGTCCGGGGGTGCAGAAGCCGCACTGGACGGCGCCCGCGTCGATGAAGGCCTGCTGGATCGGGGCGAGTTCGCCGCCCTCGCCGGTGTGGGAGTCGCCGCCTTGGGCCTGCCGGGCCCCGGTCTCCTCGAGGGAGGTGCCGCCGCGGGCACCCGTTCCGCGGGAGCGTTCCCTGGCGAACTCCGCGAGCCCTTCGACGGTGACCACCTCACGGCCCTCGACCTGGCCGGCCGCGACCAGGCAGGAACACACCGGCACGCCGTCGAGGCGGACGGTGCAGGAGCCGCACTCGCCCTGCTCGCAGGCGTTCTTGGAACCGGGCAGGCCGAGCCGCTCGCGCAGCACGTACAGCAGGGACTCGCCCTCCCACACGTCGTCGGCCTCCTGCGGACGTCCGTTGACGGTGAAGTTGACGCGCATCACGCAGCTCCCTCGGTGGCGCGGCGGGCGCCGCGGTACGACTCCCAGGTCCAGGTCAGGGTCCGGCGGGCCATGACGGCGACCGCGTGACGGCGGTAGCTCGCGGTGCCGCGGACGTCGTCGATGGGGTTGCAGGCGGCGGCGCACAGGTCCGCGAACCGCTTGGCGAGCGACGGGGTGATGATCTTTCCGTTCTCCCAGAAGCCGCCTTCGTCGAGCGCGGCGTTCAGGAACTCCTCCGCGGTCCTCGCCCGGACGGGGGTGGGCGCGGCCGAGCCGATGCCGGTGCGGACCGTGCGGGTCTCGGGATGCAGGGCCAGTCCGAAGGCGCACACGGCGATCACCATGGCGTTGCGGGTGCCGACCTTGGAGTACTGCTGGGGGCCGTCGGCCTTCTTGATGTGGACGGCGCGGATCAGCTCGTCGGCGGCGAGCGCGTTGCGCTTCACACCGGTGTAGAAGTCGTCGACGGGGATGCGCCGGGAGCCCCGCACCGACTCGACCTCGACCTCGGCGCCGGCCGCGAGGAGGGCGGGGTGGGCGTCACCGGCCGGGGAGGCGGTGCCGAGGTTGCCGCCCACGCCGCCGCGGTTGCGGATCTGCGGGGAGGCGACGGTGTGCGAGGCGAGGGCGAGGCCCGGCAGCTCGGACCGCAGGTGCTCCATGATCTTCGTGTAGGGGACGGAGGCACCGAGCCGCACCGAGTCCTCGCCGGCCTCCCACTCGTACAGGTCACCCACCCGGCCCAGGTCGAGGAGGTACTCGGGCCGCCGGTGGTCGAAGTTGATCTCGACCATCACATCGGTGCCACCCGCGATCGGCACGGCGGTGGGGTGCTCGGCCTTCGCGGCGAGCGCCTCCTGCCAGCTGGCGGGTCGAAGGAAGTCCATGACCGGCTCTCTTCCTGGTCTCGTGAGTCTTTCGGTTCGAGCCAGATCGGGTGCGGCGGTCCCGGCTCTCTCATGTGCTGTTCACGCGGATCGTGGCCAGTACACAGCGCCGTACTCCGCCCGGGTCAGTCACGGAAACCATGAAGGAGTTGGCTGGTCGTCGCGGTCATCTTGTAGATTCGTATGAACGGAGGTCATCGGTAACCTCACAGTTCTCCCGTGGAAACGCGGGAAGCGACCCGGCAATCCGAGAACGCCGCTCGTGAGAGTGCTCACGGGGGCCGGGAGCCGGTCTCCGGGGCCCGTTCGCCCCGCGACCCCTCACCCTCCATCGTAGATTTCCGGACAAGGAACGGCGGCGACGAGAATGCGGCTGCGCGCACTGCTGGACACCGACGCGCTGGGCCTGCGGCTGCTCGGCGGCCAGGACGAGCTGAACCGCACGGTACGCGGTGTCATGACCACCGACCTGCGGGATCCCAGCCGCTATCTGTCCGGCGGAGAGCTGGTGCTCACGGGCCTGGCCTGGCGCCGGGACGCCGCGGACTCCGAGCCGTTCGTACGGCTCCTGGTGCAGGCCGGGGTGGCAGCGCTCGCCGCCGGGGAGGCCGAACTGGGCGACGTGCCCGACGATCTGGTCCTGGCCTGCGCCCGGCACCGGCTGCCGCTGTTCGCGGTGCACGAGTCGGTGGCGTTCGCCACGATCACCGAGCACGTCGTACGCCAGGTGTCCGGGGAGCGCGCCGGGGACCTCGCGGCGGTCGTCGACCGGCACCGTCGGATGATGACCTCGGGACCGGCGGGCGGCGGGCCGGACGTGGTCCTGGACCTGCTCGGCTCCGACCTCGACCTGCGCGCCTGGGTCCTGTCCCCCACGGGCCGGCTCATCGCGGGCCCGAAGGTGGCCGGGCCGGTGCTGCCGGCCGAGGTGTGCGCGAGGCTGGCCGCCGAACACCTGGCGGCCGTCCGCACCGGCCGGCGGGGCCCGCACCGGGTGATCCTCGGCGGTGTGACGTACTCGCTGTTCCCGATCCGCAGCAGCGGGCGCGCCCCGCAGGCCGCCCCTGCCGGGCGGGACGTGCGCGAGACCGTGCTGTCGGACTGGCTGCTGGCCGTCGAGGCGGACGCCGGGGACTGGGCGGAGGAGCGGCTCGACCTCCTCCAGGGCGTCACCCAGCTCATCTCGGTCGAGAGGGACCGCCGGGACGCGGCACGCACGGTGCGCAGGCGGCTCGCCCAGGAGGTCCTCGAACTGGTCCAGACGGGCGCGGCGCCCGCCGAGATCGCGGCCCGGCTGCGGGTGGCGGCCCCGGTGCTGCTGCCCGGACTGGGGGCCGCACCGCACTGGCAGGTGGTGGTGGCGCGCGTCGAGTGGGACGGCGGGGAGGGCGCCGAGATCGAGGGCGGCCCGATCGCCCAGTCCCTCCTGGAGGAGATCCTCGTCGACCCGCACGCCACCGGCCCCGAGCCCTCCGACCGTATAGCCGTCGCCCACACCGGGGACGAGGCCATCGCCCTCGTCCCCCTCCCGGCGGTCTCCAGCGAGCACGACGGCTCGGAGTCCGGCATCCTCGCCGACGCCCTGCTGACCTCCGTGCGGGAGCCGCTGGCCGCGGGCCTGGACGGCGACGGCCGGGTCACGCTGGGGGTCAGCGCGGCGGTGCACTCGGCGGAGGGGCTGCGGGGCGCCCTGGAGGAGGCCCGGCACGCCCGCCGGGTGGCGGCGGCCCGTCCGGGCCGGGTGTGCGCGGCGGGCCACCAGGAGCTGGCCTCGCACGTCCTGCTGCTGCCGTTCGTGCCCGACGACGTCCGCCGGGCCTTCACCGCCCGCCTCCTGGACCCCCTGCGCGACTACGACCACCGGCACCGCGCCGAGCTGATCCCGACGCTGGAGGCGTTCCTGGACTGTGACGGCTCGTGGACCCGCTGCGCCTCCCGGCTCCACCTGCACGTCAACACGCTGCGCTACCGCGTCGGCCGAATCGAGCAGTTGACGGGCCGTGACCTCTCGCGCCTCGAGGACAAGCTGGACTTCTTCCTGGCACTGCGGATGAGCTGAAACCCGGGAGGCCCTGGAGTCCCCCGACTTTGTGAAAAGCTTCACCCGCCCCCTTGGCCCGGCCCCGCGATCCGTGTTGAGATGCGGCCACCACTCATAGCTCAATGGTGTGCTGGGCCTGTCCTTCGGATGAGGTCGGTAGTGAGGGGCGGTGCCTTGCCACCCGGTGAGCGGGGCTCGGGTGCGTGCGGCCGCGAGGCGGAGCGGGGAGTCGACGCGGAGCGTCGAGGACCGACGACGACGCCGCGGAGGCGCGTGCCGAGTCCCGCGACCCGGAGCTGATCCGAAGGACCGGACCCCGGGGAGGGCAACGTGGCGCATTCCGCCATGTCTGGCAACGGAACGACCGCTGGCGACGATCCCCTCCAGACCGCGGTGTGGCGGCTGCGCTCGCGGGCCTGCTGGGCCGACGCCGCGGCGCTGCTCCCGCCGGACAGCGCGGCGGGGGCCGTCCAGCGGGCCGCTCTCCTCGTGGAACGCTGCCTCTACACCGAGCAGGGCTGGCAGGAGGCGGAGGACGCGCTGCGGACGGCGGAGGCCCTCGCCCACACCGACGAGGAGCGGGGCGCCGCCGCATGTGAACGTGGGCACCTGGCGTACGCGGCGACGGTGCACGGGGTGCGCGACCGGGCCGACGAGGCGCGGGCCGCGCTCGGCCGGGCGGCCGCGCTGATCCCTCCGGACGCGGCGGGGCGGCCCCTGCTGGACTTCCGGCGCGGACTGCTCGCGGAGAACCTGACCCGCTCCCCGCAGGCCGCCCGCGCCGCCTACCGGCGCGCGCACGCGGCCGCCGCGGCTCGCTCCGACGCCCTGTTGCTGTCCTTCACCTGGAGGCACCTCGCGGGCCTCGCCCTGCGCGACGGCGACACGGCCGAGGCTCGCCACGGCTTCGCCGAATCCCTCCGCATCCGGGAGGAGTTGGGCTACCTGGTGGGTACGGCTCCGGCCCTGGTGTCCCTGGCGGACGCGGAGACCGAGCCCGAGGCGTCCCGGCTGCGCGAGGAGGCGCGACGCCTGTTCCAGCTCCTGGGCGGCGTCCCGACGTGGTTGGCGCGCCACTTGGCACCACCGGCGGCCACGGCATAGCGGCCTGTCCCGGGCCGGAGGCCCGGTTCCTCGGCCCGGCACGGGGACGTGCCGGGCCGAGGAACCGCGCACGGGGACGTGTCGGTGGGACGGCACGGCGGTTGACGCCGCCGACGGCGACGGCGAGGGGCGGGGTGACCCGGTCAGCCCTTCGTGCGGGGTCCCGCGAAGTGTTCCCGCACCAGCGCCTGCACCACGTCCGCGTCCCCCGACCCCAGCGCCTCCAGCAGCGTGAGGTGTTCCGCCGCGTCGGCCACCAGGTCCGCCCGGCCGCGCGAGACGGGGCCGCCCACCAGCGGCCACTGGGACCGGCGATGCAGGTCGTCCGCGAGGGAGACCAGCTGCTCGTTGCCGCACAGGGCGAGGACCGCGCGGTGGAAGGCGCGGTCGGACTCGGCGTAGGTGGCGCGGCAGCCGGAGGTGGCGGCGCGGACGGTCGCCTCGGCGACGGGGCGCAGCTCCGTCCAGCGTTCGGCGGGGACCGTGCGGGCGAGCCGCAGCAGCACGGGGACCTCGATCAGGGCCCGCACCTCCGCCAGCTCGGCCAGCTCGCGCGCGCCGCGCACGATCACCCGGAAACCCCGGTTGGGCACGACCTCGACGGCGCCCTCCAGGGCCAGCTGCTGCATCGCCTCCCGGACCGGTGTCGCGGAGACGCCGAAGCGCTCGCCGAGGGCGGGGGCCGAGTACACCTCGCCGGGCACCAGGTCACCGGCGACGAGAGCGGTACGCAGGGCGTCGAGGATCTGGCCGCGGACGGAGGACCGCTGGACGAGGGGACGCGGGAAGGGGGTCTCGCTGTGCGTGTGCTCGCCGCGGACGGCCCCGGCAGCGCTGCCGGGGCCGGGCGGCCCGCCGCCGGCGACGGGGGGCGTCGCAGCCCGGTCCCGGTCCGTGGCGCGCGGCTGTGCGGGGACCCGTGGCCCCGCGCCGGGGATCCCCGTCCCGGCAGAGCCCTGGGCGCTCCGCTCCACGGGGCCTCCTCCGGATGTGTCGGTACTTGGGGTCATTACGGCTGGTTGTTACTCGTCCGTCAAGCACCTTAGGCGTACTGGCCGTCAGTTCAAATCCGAAACGGATTCGATAAGGTAAGCCTTACCTCGCACGCACTGGTGGATCGGTGGTCCCGGTATGCCCACACGCCCGTCGGCCGTGGCGGACGCGTACGTCCGTCTCGCCATGGCCCACCCCGGCCTCACCGTCACGGAACTGGGGCGGGACGAGCCGGCCCCGCGCGGCGGCGGCTGGGTGTCGGCGGCCGCGCTCGCGGAGGGCGGTGCGGACCTGGACGCCTTCCTGGCCTGGGACGAGTCCCAGGTGGTGCGGGACTACGGACAGCGGACCCGCCCCGACGTGGTGGCGAGCTTCGGACTGCACCGGTACGCCTGGCCGGCCTGCCTGCTCATCACCGTCCCCTGGTTCCTGTACCGCAGGGTCCCCCGCCTCCCGGTGGCCCACGTCTGGTACGACCGCACCGGCGCCGGCATGCGGATGGCCGTCCGCACGCCCGTCTCGTTCGCCTGCCTGCCGGGCGACCCGGCAGCGGCCCTGCCCGGCTCGCGGGTGGTCCCCGACGAGGAGGCCCTGCGCGCGGAGGTGCGGGCCGCCGTCGCCGAGCACCACGAACCCGTGCTGGCCGGCTTCGGCCCGCGCACGCGTCGGCGCGGGCGCGCCCTGTGGGGCATGGTCACGGACGAGATCGTCGAGGGCCTCTGGTACGTCGCCGGTCTGCTCGGCGAGGGCGAGGGCGAGCGGGCCCGGCACGAACTGGAGCTGCTGCTGCCGGGCGCGACCCGGCCGTACGTCGGCTCGGCGGCCTTCCGGGAACTGACCGGGCCGGACGGGAAGCCACTGCCCACCCGGGACCGGGCGAGCTGCTGCATGTTCTACACGGTGCGCCCCGAGGACACCTGCGCCACTTGTCCGCGCACCTGTGACACGGACCGTGTCGCCAAGCTCGTGCCTCTCGCCGCGAGCTGAGGCACCCTCAGGTCGGCCCGGCACCTCCCGTCCCGTAAGATCACCCGAACGGGACGCCCCGCGGGGTTACGGATGCTTCACGGCTTCCTCACCCGACACGGGAACTTTCCGTGGAACCACCCGTACGGGTAGTCTTATTCGAACTCAACTCCCGCCCCTCAAGCGGCAGTTCGAGCAGAACGTCGCCCTGGGCATCCCCTTGCACCTCCTTGGCGGCCTCTTGCCCCGAAACCCCCTGAGGGACGCCGGGATTGGGCCACCATGGCGGGCGTTACGCCCTATCCCAATGCAAGGGACCCCAGATGAGACTGACCGACATATCGCTGAACTGGCTGCTTCCGGGCGCCGTGCTGCTCCTGGGCATGCTGGCGGCGGTGGCGGTGCTCGCGCGCGGAAAGCGCTCCTCGGGGGGGAACGCGAGCGACGACTCGTGGGAGCGCAGCGAAGAGCGCCGCAGGCGCAAGGAGGCCATATACGGCACCGCCTCCTACGTCCTGCTGTTCTGCTGCGCGGCGGTGGCCGCCGCGCTCTCCTTCCACGGGCTGGTCGGCTTCGGCCGGCAGAACCTGAACCTGACCGGCGGCTGGGAGTACCTCGTGCCGTTCGGCCTGGACGGGGCGGCGATGTTCTGCTCCGTGCTCGCCGTGCGCGAGGCAAGCCACGGTGACGCGGCCCTCGGTTCGCGGATCCTCGTATGGACGTTCGCGGGCGCCGCTGCCTGGTTCAACTGGGTGCACGCCCCCCGCGGTCTGGGCCACGACGGCGCACCGCAGTTCTTCTCCGGCATGTCCCTGTCCGCGGCCGTCCTGTTCGACCGGGCCCTGAAGCAGACCCGCCGGGCCGCGCTGCGCGAGCAGGGTCTGGTGCCGCGCCCGCTGCCGCAGATCCGTGTCGTGCGCTGGCTGCGGGCCCCTCGTGAGACCTACAAGGCGTGGTCGCTGATGCTCCTCGAAGGCGTGCGCAGCCTGGACGAGGCCGTCGACGAGGTGCGCGAGGACAAGCGGCAGAAGGAGACGGCGCGACTGCGCCGCCGCGAGCAGGACCGCGTGGAGCGCGCCCAGCTCAAGGCGATCAGCCGTGGACACCGTGGATTCCCCGGCCGCGGCGGCCGCCAGCTGGAGGCCCAGGCCTCCTTGGAGCGGGGCACCGAACGCGTACCCGCGGAGCCTGCCATAGCGGCGAACTCGCCGGAACAACTGCCCGTGCCTGCACGGCCCTCCCTCCAGCCGGTCCGCCAGAGCACTGACCCGATCACCGTCGACCTCACCGCGGAGGACGACACGATGGCCCTGCCGCGTCTGGACTCCCTGGAGCGCAAGCTCAAGGACCTGGAGCAGCAGTTCGGCTGACAAGTGGTTACGGGAAGGGGGCGCGACCGGCAGGTCGCGCCCCCTTCCCGTTGTCACGTTGTTCCTGCGTTCCGCTCACGCCATCTCGGCGCCCAGTTCGAACCAGACCACTTTCCCGATCCCGTGCGTCCGCACGCCCCACGCGTCCGCGAGGGACTGGACCAGGACCAGGCCCCGGCCGTGCGTCCCCTCGTCGCTGCCCGGCCCGCGCGGCCGTGGACGGCCGGCCACGAAATCCCGTACCTCCACCCGCAGACCGTCCGGTCCGACCGTCGCCGTCAGGACCGCGTCCTGATCGGTGTGGACGAGCGCGTTGGTGACGAGTTCGCTCGTGAGCAGTTCCGCGGTCTCCGACTGTCCGGGCTTCCCCCAGTGCCGCAGCAGTTCGCGCAGCGCCCGACGCGTCTCGGGTACGGCCCCCAGGTCCGCCCGCCCGAGTCTGCGCCGAAGCTGGGACGGGTGCCCGCGCCCGCCGCCGTCCGCCGTGTCCTGATCTGTCTGCGTCCTCGCCGAGGTGTTCGCGATCACGGTCGAACCGCTGCCTCGTGCCTGCCTCTTCATGACCCCCGCCCGCGTGCCGATATCGGTTCCCCTCCTGCTCGAACACGTTCACGGGATGCTTGCCCCCGTGGGCGGCGGGCCAGTCATGTCGCGTCCTCGACGACCAGGTGTTCGGCCACGTCCCGGCGGGCCCCAGGGCTCCCCCGGCGGGTGGCGGCGTTGCCCGGCCCCGGGACCGGCGTGCGAAGTTGGCCGAAACCAGCTCTACTCGAAGCCCTGCATCCGTGGCCGCGTGCCGCGCGCGGCACCCTGTCCGGCGGATGGCGCCGTCACCGGACCGTCTCTTCGGACGGCGCCTCCCAAACAGCGGCGGCCGTACGGTCGTCCGCGTACCCCTTGACCCTGGTCTGGGTGTCGGCGAGGAACGCCGCGAGCCCCGGCGGGGTCGGCGCGGCCCACCGTCGGGAGAGGTGGGCGAGGAGCTCGGGCTCGCCGCGCAACGGTTCGGCGAGGCCGTCGGAGCACATGAGCAACGTGTCACCCGGGCGGGCTACGGAAGCCCGGAACCGGAACGGTTCGCGGGGCGGCTCGGGGGCCGGCCCGTACGGGCTCGGCGGAGTGGGGATGCCGAAGTCCATGGTGAGTCGGTCGCCCTCGGGGGTCTCGGCGGGCAGCGCGCCGAAGCCGACGACCGGCTCGCCGACGACCTCACCGACCTGCGGCTCGATGTCCTGCCACGCGCCGTCCCTGAGCCGGAACAGTCCGCCGGGGCCGACGCCGAAGAAGACCCGGACACGGCACGCGGGGTCGCCGGGCAGCAGCAGGCAGCGCAGGCCCGCGGCGTACTCCCCCGGCGCCAGGCCCTGTTCGGCGGCGGTGGCGCGGAGCCGGCCCAGACCGCGGTCGGTGAGACGGTGCAGCCCCGACTTCAGGTCTCCCCTCCGGCTGGCCCTCATGTCCTCCACGAGCCGGACATGACTGCGGCCCACGGCCCGCCCGATCCAGCGGCACACCTCGGCGGCCGCCCGGTGCGCGCCCGGCGTGGCGCGGGTGCCGGTGGCCATCGCGACCAGGACCAGCGCCTGATCGCCGCTGCCGAAACGGGCGGTGAGCAGCGAGTCGCGGCGGGGCTCGCCCCGATACCGCGCGGAGTCGCCGCGCACGGACACCGCCCGCAACGTGCAGGTCCCGTACCGGGCCCCGTCCAGCACGGTGTCCGCGACGAGATCGTCAAGCCCGTCCGGATCGGCGGCCGGCAGCGCGGTCGGCTCGGCGTCGTAGGTGGGCGGTCCGGACCCGAGATAGGCCTTCGCGGGGGGCAGCCCGTGCGGCGGGGGCGGCCCGGCGGGGGCGGGTGGGGGTGCGGGGGGCTGGTCGTGCGGGAGCGGTGGGGCGCCCGGAGGCAGGGGTGCGCGGTCGGGGAGCGGAGGTGCCGACTGCGGCTGCGGCGGGGCCTGCGGGGCGCCTGGGGGCTCGGCGGGACGGGCGCTCCGGGTGGGGGGCGGCGTCTCCGGCGGGGACTGCGGGAGGGGTGGGGCCTCGGGCGGTGCCGGGACGGTGTGCGCCGACGCCGGGGACGTACGGTCGTCCGGGGCGAGGCCCTGGGACGTCCGTACGTCGAATCCCGGTGGCAGTGGGCCGGGCAGGTACGTCGTCGGTCCGGTGGGCGGGTCCGACGGTTCCCGGGGGGTGCTGGGCGGCGCGGGGGGACGGTCAGTCGGAAGGCCGTCGCCGGCCGCCTCGGCTGCCCCGACCGGCCCAGCACCCCCAGCCGGCCCAGCCGGCCCAGCCGCCGAGGGCTGTTCCCCCGTCTGCTTCCCCGCCCTCCAGTCGGGCCACCCCGTCGCCTCCTGGCGCGGCCCCGGCACGGAACCGGCCGTCCGCGGCTCCGCCTCGGCCGGTGCGTCTGCCGGCACGGCGCCGGCCGAGACCGCGTCGGCGGGAACGGCGCCGGTCGGGGCGGCGGAGCGTCCCGCCGGACCCCCGGTGCGGACCGTCCCGGCCGCCGACGCGAATCTGTCGTCCAGCGAGTCCGCGGCGGCCGTGGGGCCGGTGTCCTCGGCGGTGTCGTCGTACAGCTGAGCCCACCAGTCGTCCTCGTGGCCGGTGGGCCTTCCCCCCTGCTGGCTCATGCCCCTGATTGTCCACCGCGAGGCCCGTGGGAGAACGGGGCATCCGGAAAATGCCTCCGGACCCGCGGAGGGAAGGAACAGGCGTGCGAGCGGCGGGGGCGAACCGGCAGCGCTGACCGGCGGCGCCCCGTCCCTCGAACTGCCCCTTCGGCCCGCTTCCGGCAGGCTGGGCAGATGGGAGCGTGGGAACTCCTGCTGGTCGGTCTGATCATTCTGCTCGGCCTGTGCGGAGTGCTGGTGCCAGGCCTGCCGGGATCGTGGCTGGTGTGGGCCGCGGTCCTGTGGTGGGCTCTGAAGGACCCCCAGCCGGTCGCCTGGCTGGTGCTCGTGGGTGCGACGGTCGTACTCTTCCTGTCCCAGGTGGTGCGCTGGGCGCTGCCGCCGCGTCGCCTGAAGTCGAGCGGAGCCACCCACCGGATGGCCGGATACGCCGGAGCGGGCGCCTTCCTCGGTTTCTTCCTGGTGCCGGTGCTCGGTGCGATCCCGGGTTTCCTCGGCGGCATCTACCTCTCCGAGCGGCTCCGCCTGGGACGCGCCGACGCGGCCCGCGCCTCCCTGCGCACGGTGATGCGGGCGGGCGGCTCCAGCATCCTCGCGGAACTCTTCGCCTGCCTGCTGATCATGGGAGCATGGCTGGGAGCGGTGCTGTGGGGTGGGCCCCGGTAGTCCTCGCGTCCTGAACCCAGGAGCCGATGCGCAGCACCCGGGAGGCGTGGTTCGCTGCTGTGCATGACCGAATTCAGCGAGGCCGAGCGCGCCTACCTCAGGTCACAGCGGCTGGGGCGGCTGGCCACCGTCGACCCGCAGGGCCGGCCGCAGGCGAACCCGGTGGGCTTCCATCCGCAGGACGACGGCACGATCCTGGTCGGCGGTCACGCCATGGGCACGACCAAGAAGTGGCGCAACCTCCAGAAGAACCCGAAGGTCGCCCTGGTCGTGGATGACATCGTCAGTGAGCGCCCGTGGCGGGTGCGCGGGGTCGACATACGGGGTGAGGCCGAGCTGCTGACCGGGCCGCACGACCTCGGGCCCCACTTCAGCGAGGAGGTCATCCGCATCCATCCTCGCCGGATCCACAGCTGGGGCCTGGAAGACGACGGCTCCTAGGCTCGCCGTCTCCGGGGGTTGCCGACTCCCGGAGTCGCCGGCTCCTCTGCTTCCCGGCTTCCCGGCACCCGGGACGCGCCCGGCGGCGCTGCGGCCTCGGCCCCTTCCAGCGTCAGCAGCCGTACCTTTTGCTCCAGACCGCCCGCGTAACCGGTCAGTGAGCCGTCGGCGCCGATGACGCGGTGGCAGGGCCGCACGATCAGCAGCGGGTTGGCGCCGATGGCCCCGCCGACGGCCCGTACGGCGGCCCGTGGGGCTCCGACGCGGGCGGCGATCTCGCCGTAGGTCGTGGTGGCGCCGTAGGGAACCGCGTCGAGGGCGGCCCAGACGCGCATCCGGAACGGTGTGCCCTCGGCGCGCGTCTCCAGCCGGAACTCCTTCAGCTCGGCGGCGAAGTAGGCGGCGAGCTGCTCCTCGGCGGCGCGGAAGGGCCCGGGGTCGCGCCGCCACCCGTCCTGGACGTTCCGGCCGCCCTTCTGCCCCGGGACGGACAGCGAGGTCAGCGCGCCGTCCGGGCCCGCGGTGAGGAGCAGAGGACCGAGCGGGCTGCCGACGCTAGTGAAGTACATGGGGTTCCTCCGCTGCACGCAGGTGGTGAAGGGCGTACGTCCGCCAGGGACGCCAGCTGTCGGGGACGTCGGCGTCGGGCGGCGCGACGTCGGGGTCGCCGAGGGCACGGGCCCGGATCACCGCCACGGTACGTCCGTCCAGGCCGGGCAGGGTGAGCAGCGCCTCCTGGGCGTCGTCCCGGTCGACGCCGGGGTCGAGCCGTACGGCGCCGTCCGCGAGGGCCGTGGCGAGCCGGCCCAGGGGGCCGCCGGTGTCGGCGAGGGCGGCCGGTTCGGGGAAGAGGTGGGTGAGGCCGCCGCAGGGCGCGTCCAGCGTCTTGCCGTGCGCGCGGACCAGGGACGCGGCCTCGGCGCGGCCCACCAGCGCGCGCACCGCGTACTCCTCCGGGTCGGCGGCGCCGGGCGCGCGCAGTCCGGGCCGGGCGGCGACGAGCGGGGCGAGCCGCGGGTGCGCGCCTAGCCGCTCGTCGACGGCGTACGGGTCGGCGTCGAGGTCGAGGAGCCGGCGCAGCCGCTGAACGGTGGTGGTGAGGTCGCGCGGGTCGGTGAGGTGCAGGCGCGCGTCGAGCCACCCGCCGGGGTGGACGGCGGCGCCGGGCACGGAGCCCGGCCGTTCCTCGACGGCGACGATCCCGGTGCCGTACGGCAGGCGGAGGGTCCGGCGGTAGGTCCGGCCGCCCGGCGGACCGCTCACTTCCTCGACTCCGGGCACGGCCTCGCGTTCGAGCAGGTCGAACACCGGGCCGGGCTGGTAAGGGCCCCGGTGGGCGAGCCGCAGCGGGATCCCGGCTCCCGGCGCGGCCGTACGGTCCTGGCGCGGGGCGGCGGCCCGCAGCTGGGTCGGGGTGGCGGCGTACACGGCCCGGATCGTGTCGTTGAACTGGCGCACGCTGGCGAAGCCGGACGCGAAGGCGATCTCCGTGACCGGCAGGCGGGTCGTCCGCAGCAGGACCCGAGCGGTGTGCGCGCGCTGTGCGCGGGCGAGGGCGACGGGCCCCGCGCCGACTTCGGCGGTGAGCTGGCGCTGTACCTGACGGGCGCTGTATCCGAGGCGCACGGCCAGCCCCGCGACGCCCTCCCGGTCGACGACCCCGTCGCCGATCAGCCGCATGGCGCGGCCCACGACGTCGGCGCGCACGTTCCACTCGGCGGACCCCGGACTGGCGTCCGGCCGACACCGCCGGCAGGCCCGGAAACCCGAACCCTGCGCGGCGGCGGCCGTCGCGAAGAACCGCACGTTCCGGCGTTTCGGCGTCACGGCGGGGCAGCTGGGCCGGCAGTAGATGCCGGTCGTCTCGACGGCGAAGTAGAACGCGCCGTCGAACCGGGCGTCCCGGCTGCGAACCGCCTCGTACCTGCTCTCCTCGTCCATCACGGGTCCCAGTCTTCGCCCGCGGGGAGAATGCTGCTAGCGGAAATCGGACATGACGGTGAGGGTCCGGACCCGTTCCTCTCACCGGCGTGTGCCGGGCGGGCCCGACCGGACCGGGCGAAGCTGGACCAGGCACGACCGGACCGCCGAGCCGGACCGGGCCCAGCCGGACGGCCGGGACCGAGGCCAGGCAAGGCCGACCGCGGCCGGAGCCTGGGGCCGCGCAAGGCCGGACCGGGGCCGGAGCCGGGGAGGTCGGGGCCGGGCCTGGGGCCACGCAGGGCCAAACCGCGGCCGGAGCCGGGGCCGTGCAAGGCGGACCGCGCCCGGAGCCTGGGCCGCGCAAGGCCGGACCGGGGCCGGAGCCGGGGAGGTCGGGGCTGGGGCCGCGCAGGGCCAAACCGCGGCCGTGCAAGGCGGACCGCGGCCGGGGCCAGGCCCAGGGCCACGGCCGGAGCGGGCCGAGCAGTCCGGACCGAGAGCCGGCCCGAACAGGCCGGAGTGCGGCGGGGCCGAGCAGTCCGGCCCCGGCCCGGACGAGGCTGTGCCAGGCCGGGACCGGCAAGGCCTGGCACGCGGCGGCGCCGTCCCCCTCACCGCCCCGGTGTCGCACCGCGCCCGCACGGCGACGCGGCCCGGCTTCGCTCCCCTGCCCCCTCGGCCGGCGCGGCGGCCCGGTCCGGCCGACGACGCCCGCCGTTCACCACTCCCGCGCGCGCTTGGCCCGCCCGGCGGCTCGCCCGGCGGCCTGCTTGCGTTTCCAGTCCTGCCGGACGTCGCCGCGGAGCCGGGCGTCGGACTTGGCGACGATCCACTGGTTCTCCCGGACGAGTTTGCGGTAGCTGTCCAGCCGTCGGACCGGCAGGTCGCCGCTCTCCACGGCCACGAGCACCGCGCAGTCCGGTTCGCGCTCGTGGGCGCAGTCCTGGAAGCGGCAGCGGCGGGCGAACTCCTCGATCTCGGCGAACACCCGGCCGACGCCTTGTCCTGCGTCCCACAGCCCGACGCCGCGCAGTCCGGGCGTGTCGATGAGGACGCCTCCGCCGGGCAGCGGCAGCAGGTTGCGGGTGGTCGTGGTGTGTCGCCCCTTGCCGTCCATGTCGCGGGTGGCCCGCACATCCATGACGTCCTCGCCGACGAGCGCGTTGGCGAGGGTCGACTTGCCCGCGCCGGACGCCCCCAGCAGCACGGACGTGCCCCGGCCGAGGAGTGCGGCCAGCTCCTCGACGCCGTGCCCCGCCATGGCGCTGGCGGTGAGTACGGGCACGCCGGGCGCGCTGTTCTCGACGTCCTCGACGAGGTACGCGAGCGCGGCGGGGTCGGCGACGAGGTCGGCCTTGGTGAGCACGACGACCGGCTGGGCGCCTGACTCCCAGGCCAGCGCCAGGAACCGTTCGACGCGCCCGAGGTCGAGTTCGACGGCGAGCGACAGGGCGACGATCGCGTGGTCGACGTTGGCCGCGAGGATCTGCCCCTCGGACCGCTTGGACGAGGTGGAGCGCACGAAGGCGGTACGACGCGGCAGATACGCCCGTACGTAGCGCGGGCTGCCGTCGGTGTCCACGGCGACCCAGTCTCCGGTGCACACGACCCGCAGGGGGTCGTGCGGGGTGACGAAGGCGGTGTCCGCGCGGACCACGCCGTCGCCGGTGACGACGTCGCACTGCCCGCGGTCGACGCGGACGACACGGCCGGGGAGCAGACCCCGCTCGGCGTGTGCGGCGAACTCGGCCGCCCATCCCTCGTCCCAGCCGTAGGGGGCGAGCGGGTGGGACGGAGCCGGGGAGGAGGAGAGGTTCAAGACAGACCCTTCACAGGGGCGGTCCCGGCGGCGCGCTCAGGGGCGCGCGGAAGCTCGTGTGGTCAGCCGGAGACCGCGGAGGTGGGGTGGACGAACGTCTGGTGGCTGCGAAGAGCACCCGTGTCGGCGACAGTCATCGGTCACACCTCCTGATCTGCGTCATGTACGTCAAGCACGCCGTCCGTGTCATGGCCGGCGGCGGCCGGGTCGAGCGCCGTCAGGATAGGAGCACGCCGGCGACCGCCGCCATCCGTTTTCCCCGGCCCGGCTGCCGTCCCGCCGCGACGGGATCGCAGGTCCCGTGACGCACATCACATCATTCGGCCGATGTCTTCCACGCCCTCCTCCGGTCTGAAGGAGCGACTGTCCCGCCGCAGGAAAGGACGCGATCGCCATGAGCGCCCCCGTGAAGGGCCCCGCCGGCTACTTTCCCTCGATCGAGAAGAAGTACGGCCGCCCGGTCGCCGCGTGGCAGGAGCTGATTCGCACCTCGCCGCTGACCCGGCACATGGAGCTGGTCACCTGGCTCAAGTCCGAGCACGGTCTCGGTCACGGCCACGCCAACGCCCTGGTCGCGCACACCCTCGCGGAGGCCGCAGGCCGCTGAACCGTCCCTCCCGGGGGGACACCTGAGTGGGCCGGGGGCGGAGGCATGGCCCTACCGCTCCGGGGAAGCCGCAGGACGGGGGACGCCAGGGCAGGGGAGGGTGTCGCCGCCCGAGCGGCCGCACGGCGGTAGGCTGCATGTCAGACAAGCGCCGTTTTCCGTCCGTGCCACGCCAGGACGAAGCAGACGGTCGGCGACCGCGGAGGAGACCGAGTGTGGATGGCACGAGCGACTGGGGGAATTCCTCTCCCGCGCACGGCAGTGCCGTGCTGGAGGTGAGCCCGTTGTCCGGTCGTGCCGGAATCCGCGTCAGCGGCGAGATCAGCGTGGCCACCCGCCCGTCCTGGGAGGGCGCGCTGGCCGAACTGGCCCGCCGGCACGCCGACGTGTCGTACGTGGAACTGTCCCGCGTGGCCTTCGTCGACGTGGCGGGGGTCTCGGCGCTCGCCGTCACCGCGATGAACCTGCCGGCCGGACGGGTCGTCGTGGAGTGCCCGCCCCCACAACTGTCGCGCGTGCTGGCCCTGTTCTGGCCGACGCTGCACGGGATCGAGGTGGCGCCGCGATGACCTCGGTAGCCGACGAGAAGTTCGTCCACCCGGCGCTGTTCTACCGCACCGGGCAGGACTACGCCGACCACACGGTGCCTTTCGTCCGGGAGGGCCTGGCCCTCGGCGAGCCCGTGGCGGTGGCGGTACCGGGCCCCAATCTGGAGATCATCAGCGACGGACTGGGTCCGGACGCCGAGGATGTCCTCCTCCTGGACATGACCGAGGCGGGCCGCAACCCCGGGCGGATCATCCCGGGCGTTCTGCGCGCGTTCGCCGACGCCCATCCGGACGCGCGCGTCCGGATCATCGGGGAGCCGATCTGGGCCGGCCGCAGCTCCGTGGAGTACCCGGCGTGCGCGCAGCACGAGGCGCTGATCAACGCGGCCTTCGAGGGCCGGGCGGCCACGATCCTGTGTCCGTACGACGAGAGCCGCCTGGACCCGGACGTACTCGCCGACGCGCGGATCACCCACCCCACCCTGATCGCCGGGGGCCGTGAGCGGGCCAGCGAGGCCTACGACTGGCAGGCCGTGGTCGACCGTTACAACGAGGCGCTCGTGCCCGCGCCGGACGCCGCCGTCTTCTCCTTCGGCTCCGCCGAGCTGCCGGAGGCCCGCCACTTCGCCGTCGACCGGGCCGCGCGGCTGGGCCTCGCCGGGCAGCGGCTCCAGGACACGGAACTCGCGGTCGCGGAACTGACGACCAACAGCGTGATCCACGGCGGGGGCCAGGGCACGCTGTGGATCTGGGCCGAGGCGGGGCAGGTCGTGTGCGAGGTCCGCGACCAGGGCCGACTGACCGACCCGCTGGCCGGCCGCAGGCCGCCGGGACGCGGACAGATCGGCGGCCGGGGCCTGATGCTGGTGCACTACGTGTCCGACCTGGTGCGCCTGCACACGTCACCCGACGGCACAACCGTGCGGTTCTACGTCGGCATATAGGGACGTGGGCTCGTAGACGCCGCCTGCGGAGAGATGGCCAGTGAAGACGCGGGCCTGTGGGACGTGGGTTGTCGCACGTCCCACAGGCACAGCGGCTGAGCGCGTGTCCCCCCTTCCGGCGCTGACGGTCGGTCAGGGCGCCCCGGTCACGGTCCCGTCGGCGGCCATGACTCCGAAGGAGCGTCCCGCCTGCCGGAATCACGGAGATGGTCCGCCTAGCATCTAGGGGCCCGCGCCGCGGGCTCCGGCCGCCGAGGCCGCAGACGCCCCCTGATCCTCACGGGAGCCGAGCCCCCATGCGCCCGACCGGCCGTCACCGAGCCCCGCTCTCCGGCTCCGCCGCCCTCCAGGACAGCACGCTCCTCCACGGTCCCGAACCGCGCGCCGCCGTAGGGCACTTCGGCCGTCGCCGCTTCCTGACCCTCACCGCCGCCGCGGCGGCCCTCGCCTTCGCCACCCATGTCCCCGCGCGGGGCGCGGCCGCCGTCGCCCGGCTCGACCCGGCGAGGATCTCCGAGGACCCCTTCACCCTGGGCATCGCCTCCGGTGACCCGCTGCCCGACTCCGTGGTCCTGTGGACGCGGATCGCGCCGGCGCCGTACGAGCCGGGCGGCGGGCTGGCCGGGCAGAGCGTCACCGTGGAGTGGGAACTGGCGCGGGACGAGCACTTCGGCCTGGTGGTGCGCGGCGGGACCGCCCTCGCGCTGCCCGAGTACAACCACACCGTCCACGTCGACGTCACCGGCCTCGACGCGGGACGTCCGTACTACTACCGGTTCAGGACGGGCGCCTGGACCAGCGAGACCGGCCGCACCCGCACCGCGCCCGCCCCCGGCGCCACCCCCGGCTCGCTGGCCTTCGCGGCCGTGTCCTGCCAGGCGTACCACGACGGGTACTTCACGGCGCACCGGCACCTCGCGCAGGAGGACATCGACGTGGTCTTCCATCTCGGGGACTACCTGTACGAGTACCCGGTGAACTCGGCCGGCGGCGCACGCGACTACCCGGACCGGGTGCTGCCCGCGGTCTTCGACCGGGAGACCGTCACCCTGGAGGACTACCGGTTGCGGTACGCCCTCTACAAGAGCGATCCCGACCTGCGTGCCGCCCACGCCGCCCATCCCTTCGTCGTCGCCTGGGACGACCACGAGACCGAGAACAACTACGCCGGCGCCGTCGACGAGCACGGCGGTCCGCCCGCCGCGTTCCTGCTGCGGCGGGCCGCCGCCTACCGGGCGTACTGGGAGCACCAGCCGCTGCGCTCCGAGCGGTCGCCGGTCGGAGCCGACATGCCGCTGTACCGGCGTCTGCACTGGGGCTCACTCGCGCAGTTCGACATCCTCGACACCCGCCAGTACCGCTCCGACCAGGCCTACGGCGACGTCCAGCACGCGCCCGGCCCGGAGTCGGACGATCCGGCGCGCACCATGACGGGCGCGGCCCAGGAGAAGTGGCTGCTCGACGGCTGGCGGGCGTCCGACGCCGTGTGGAACGTGATGCCGCAACAGGTCTGCTTCTCCCAGCGCAAGCTGAGCACCGGCGCGCAGGCGCCGATGTCGATGGACGCCTGGGACGGCTACCGCGCCTCCCGCGGCCGCGTCCTTGCCGGGGCGCGGGCGGCGGGGGTGCGCAACCTGGTCGTGCTGACCGGCGACGTCCATGTGGGCCACGCCTTCGACATCAAGGCCGACTTCGACGACCCGGAGTCGAGAACACTGGGCGCCGAGATCGTCGCCACGTCCGTCGCCAGCGGCAAGGACGGCACCGAGCGGCCCGCCGACTGGCAGACGTGCCTCACGGCCAACCCGCATCTTCGCTTCTACGACGGCCGGCGCGGCTATGTCCGGGTGGAGATGACGCCGGACGCGGCCCGCGCCGACTTCAGGACGCTGGCGGCGGTGACGACCCCCGGCTCCCCCGCCTCCACGGCGGCGTCCTTCGTCACGGAGGCGGGCAGTCCCGGCCTGACACCGGTGTGACGCGCCGGTGCCGCTCGGCGCGGTCGCCGGGCGGTGCCGCTCGGCGGCGGGTCACGACAGGGTGCAGGGCTCCCCGTTCAGGCTGAAGGCGTACGGTGCCGTGTTCTTCTTCTGCCAGGAGGCGAGGAAGCCGAAGGAGAGGGTGCCGTCCGCCGGGACGTCCTTGTTGTAGTCGGCGTTGGAGGCGGTGACCCGCGAGCCGTCCTGGCCGACGCTCGCGTCCCACATCTGGTCGACCCGCTGGCCGTCGCGGAAGGACCAGGCGACCCGCCAGGAGTCCAGCGCCTCGGCGGTGGTCACGGTGACGGTGGCCTGGAAGCCGTCGGGCCACTGGTTGACGAGGTCGTACGCCACCTCGCAGGCCGCCGTGCGCGCGGTGGACGACGAGGTGCCCTGGGGTTCCGGATCGGGCCGGGTCGTCGCCGACGGCAGACCGCCACGGGAGGACTTCGGCGAGCGGGAGGCGGTGCCCGCGCCCGCGCCGGTCGACGACGGTGAGGTGTCGGGCGCGGCGGACGGCCCGGACGGGATCCCGGGGCCGGCCACCGGCGTGCTGTCGGTGGGGGGGTCGCCCTGCGCGAAGTCGTCGCTGTCGCCGAACGGCATCAGCGACACGGCGAGGGCCAGCGCGGAGACGAGGACGGCGGCGACGAGCAGGCCGTTGCGCAGGGTGCGCGCCTTGTCCGCGGCCGGGTCGTCCCACTCGCCGTCCGGGTCGGGCCCGGCGGGGCGGCCCGCGCCCATCCGCACCTCGGCCGCGCGGCGGCGGCGCTCCAGATAGGCCAGTCCGCCCCAGCCGATCACCCCCTGGGCCAGTGCCGCGGGCAGCCCGCCGCCGTGCAGCCGCAGGCAGGCCGCGGCCTCCGCGCACTCCACGCAGGTGGCGAGGTGCCGGGAGAGGTCCTCGGGCGTCTCGGCGACGGGCGAGCGGGTGACGGCGTCGAGGAGCCGGACATAGCTGCGGCACTCGGCGTCCATCGGCATGTCGAGATGGTTGCGGTGGCAACGGTCCCGGAACAGCCCGCGGACCTGGTTCAGTTCCTCCATCGCGGCGGCCGGGTCCAGCCCCTGCCGGCGGGCGACGGCGCGCAGCGGCAGCGCCTCCACCTCGGCCAGCCACAGCAGCGCGGCGTCCGGCTCCTGCATGTCGCGCAGCCCGCGCAGGGCGATGGGCCGGCGCAGGGGCGGTCCCGTGTACCGCGCGGCCTTGTCGGAGTTCAGCCACAGGCGCAGGTCGGGGTCGAGTTTGTGGCCCTGCCCCCGAGCCTCCCAGGCAGCCGCCGTGGTGCGTACGGCGGTCAGCAGCAGGGGTGTCCGGGGCAGGCGGGAGGCCCGGCGGCCGGCCCCGTGCCGGGTGCCGTCCTCGGCCGCGCGGGCTTCGCGTATGCCGAGTGCGAACGCCTCGCGGGCCAGTTGGCCGGCCGCGGTCGACCCGGAGGTGCACAGGTCGGCGTACGACAGGACAGCGTCCCAGCACTCCGAGAAGAGCGCGGCCTCGGCGGCGTCCTTGGGGGTCGGCAGGTCGGGCATGAATCTCCTGCATCCAGGAGCGAGGTCAACTCGACATGTCGGCAATGGAGTTGGGGGGAACCTCGCGGCAGGCCAGAGCTTTTCACGACTCCCGCACAACTGACAAGCGCCCTGTTCAGATGTCGGATGAGGGCGGCCGCGGCCTTGGACCAGGGCCTCTCGTCCTCCGGTACGGACGCGGACCGCCCTGCGACTCAACGCGGTGGAGCCTTCTCTCCCGGCGCGGGTCCGTCAGACGCTCGAGGGTTCGTCCTCCGTGGCCGAGGGCTGGTTCGCCGGCAGGCTGTCCATGAAGGAGCTGACGGAGAAGACGGCACGGCCGGGGCCGGGCGGGCCGTAGCCGGGGGGCGAGGCGAGGCCGAACTCGTCCATCGTGGCGCGGTAGGCCTCCAGCAGGCGGATGTGGTACTCCAGCGGCGCACCCTGCGGGTTGGCCTTGCCGAGCGGGGTGGTCGGCTCCGGGCACCAGGTCGTGAACCGCGGTGTGATGCCGTGCGACATGAAGAAGCGCAGGCCCTCGGTGGTGGACGCGATCGCCTCGTCGACCGTGGTGAAACCGAACGGCTCGGCCATCTCCACACCGGCGACGAAGTTGGGGATGACGTTGCGCGCGCCGAAGATCTCCGCCGAGTCGAGAATGCGCTTGTGCCACTCGTCGCGGCCGACGTAACGCTCCTTGCCCGGGCAGTACAGCTCGAACAGCCGGCGGTCCCAGACCTCGTAGTTGGGGTGGTAGATCTGCACGCCGTGGTCCTTGAAGCGCTGCACGTCGTCGCGCGGGAGGGCCTGGGCGACGACCTTGCCGATCCAGCGGCCCGGGAAGCGCTCCTCGATGGCCTTGGCGTAGTGACCGTAGAAGTCGGCCTCGTCGCGCCCGGCGACCGTCCTGGTGATGGCGCCGCCGGTGAGCGTGTAGGCGGTGGAGACCTTCGCGGTGTCGTAGCGGTCGATGATCTCCAGGGCTTCGAGGACCTCCTCGACGTCCTTGACTCCCGTGTACGGACGACCGGCGGCCTTGTGCTGGCGCCAGTTGTGGTTGATGTCGCAGTACTGGCACTCCTCCTTGGCGCCGAAGTACTGGCAGACCCGGAAGACGGTCAGGTAGATCAGATAGCCCCACTGGATGGTGGGGGCGACCTCCATGACGGACTTCCCGTTGGAGAGCTTGTGCCGGTAGTACTCGGGCATGGGCGGCACCCCGACGTCCGAGATCCGCTTCCCGTCGAGGTAGAGGCCGAGCATGCCGTCCTCGTCGGCCGCCACCCGGTACGGCGAGGCGGGGTTCACCCGGACCGAGACGACCGTGCGCCGCAGGTCGTAGGGGCCACCGGTGAGGATGATCTCCTCGGGCGGTCGGCGCAGCGCGGCCTCGCCCAGCTCGGGGAGGGTGCCGTGGTCGAAGGAGAAGATGAAGTACGACTTCGGCTTGACCTCGCCCCCCTCGTTGTCGCTGAGCGCGGAGGGGTCGAAGGCCACGCCCCCGCGCAGCAGGTCCTCCTTGAAGACGGCCTCCCGCGGAACATGCGGAAACCGCTCCATCAGATCCTCGACCAGCGCGGTACGGCTGCCCATCGTCTCTCCTCCCGACTCAGGCGTACGACTCCTCACGGTATGCCCCCGCTCGCGCGGGGGTGGGGGCGGGGGTCTCGTGCTGTGGGCACGGTAGGTTCCACCTGGGAATTCCTGGTTCTCGATCTCCTCGGGAGGGCGACGGCATGGCCGAGACCGTGACCAACTGGGCGGGCAACATCACGTACGCCGCCAAGGAGCTGCACCGTCCTGCCTCGCTCGACGCGCTGCGCTCGCTCGTGGCGGCGAGCCCGCGGGTGCGCGTGCTGGGCAGCGGGCACTCCTTCAACGCGATAGCCGAGCCGGGCGCGGACGGGGTGCTGCTGTCGCTGGGCGCGCTGCCCGCCGAGGTCGAGGTGGACTCCGCGGCACGGACCGTGCGGGTCGGCGGCGGGGTGCGGTACGCCGAGCTGGCCCGACGGGTCCACGCGCACGGGCTGGCGCTGCCGAACATGGCCTCGCTGCCGCACATCTCGGTGGCCGGCTCGGTGGCGACCGGCACGCACGGTTCGGGGGTGGGCAACGGTCCCCTCGCGGCGCCGGTGCGGGAGGTGGAGATCGTCACGGCGGACGGGTCGACGCTCGTGATCGGTCGGGAGGACGAGCGGTTCGGCGGGGCCGTCACCTCACTGGGCGCCCTCGGCGTGGTCACCGCGCTCACCCTCGACCTGGAGCCGGCCTTCGAGGTCGAGCAGCATCTGTTCACCGAGCTGCCTCTGGACGGGTGGGACTTCGAGACCGTCGCGGCGGCCGCGTACAGCGTGAGCCTGTTCACCGACTGGCGGGCGCCCGGGTTCCGGCAGGTGTGGCTCAAGCGGCGCACCGACCAGCCCCTGGCCGGTTTCCCGTGGGCGGCGCCCGCCACCGAGGCACTGCATCCGGTGCCGGGGATGCCCGCGGTCAACTGCACGGAGCAGTTCGGGGTGCCGGGACCGTGGCACGAGCGGTTGCCGCACTTCCGCGCGGAGTTCACCCCGAGCAGTGGGACCGAGTTGCAGAGCGAGTATCTCTTGCCCCGCGAGCACGCCGCCGACATCGTGTATGCGATCGACGGTATTAGGCAGACGGTCGCCTCCGTACTACAGATCTGCGAGGTGCGCACGATCGCGGCGGACGAACAGTGGCTGAGCCCGGCCCACGGGCGGGACTCCGTCGCCGTGCACTTCACCTGGGTGGACGACACCGCTGCCGTACTGCCGGTGGTGCGGGAGCTGGAGGCCGTACTGGAGCCGTTCGGGCCCCGGCCGCACTGGGGCAAGGTGTACCGACTGCCCGCCGCCGAGATACGTGGCCGGTATCCGCGGATCGACGACTTCCGGGCGCTGGTCCGGGAGCTGGACCCGGCCGGGACGTTCACCAACGCCTTCGTACGGGACGTCCTCGCCGGGTGAGCCACCGGTCGGCCGCACTTTGCCAACCCCCTTTCCTAACCGCTTGCCGAAGCCACGGGCACCCCATAGCCTGACGCCGCGCCGGTGCCGAACCGGCCCCGCCACGTCGGCCACAGCGGCACATCGGTCCATCGGTCCATCGGTCCATCGGCATGCCGACATGGAAGAGAGGGGGGCTCCGCGGTGAAGCGCACCTCCCGTGACATCCGTACCGCGAACCGCTACGAGGTGCTGCGCCAGATCATCGCCAGGTCCCCGACCTCCCGGCAGGAGCTGGCGGCGGCCACCGGCCTCAGCCTCGCCACCGTCGCCACCCTGGTCGGCGAGCTGCTCGACCTGCGCATGATCACGGAGGTCGGCTTCGAGGACTCGGCGGGCGGCCGGCCCCGCGGCCTGGTGGCCGTCAACGCCGCCGGGGGCGCGCTGATCGGTGTGGACATCGCGGAGACGTACGTCCATGTCGAGCTGTTCGACCTCGCGCTGAACGTGCTGGCCCGCGCCGAGGAGGACATCCGCCCCGGCGGGAGCCACCCGGAGCAGGTCGTGGCCCATGTCGCGGCGGCCGCCGGCTCGGTCGTCGAGCAGGCCGGCGTCGAGGCGGCCCGGGTGCTCGGTGTCGGCGTGAGCGTGCCGGGCCAGGTGGACCGGGACAGCGGGATCGCCGAGTACGCGCCCAACTGGAACTGGCACGAGGTGCCGTTGCTCGACCTGCTCTCCGAACACATCCCCTATCCCCTTTATCTGGACAACCCGCTGCGTGCCTGCGCGGTGGCCGAGCTGTGGTTCGGCGCCGCGCGCGGACACGGGGACGCCGTGGTCGTCAACCTGGGCACCGGGGTCGGCGCGGGGCTGGTGCTGGGCGGCGGACTGCACCGGGGGGTGAGCAACAGCGCCGGCGAGTGGGGACACACCACGCTCGTGCTCGACGGGCGGCTGTGCCACTGCGGCAACCACGGCTGTGTGGAGACGTACGTCGGAGCGCCCGGCATCATGCAGAATCTCCGCGAACTCAGCCCTCGCAGCCCGCTGTTGCATCCGGAGGACCAGACGGCCACCGTCGACGCCCTGGCCCGCGGGGTCGCCGAGGGCGATCCGGTGGCCGCCGAGGTGGTCCGGGACACCGCCCGCTATCTGGCCGCGGGCGTCGCCGACCTGGTCAACCTCCTCAACCCGGAGGTCGTCGTGCTGAGCAGCTGGGTCGCCGCCCGGCTCGGCGAGCCCCTCCTCGACGAGGTGCGCGTGGCGGTCGCCCGACATGCGCTGCGGCGCCCGCTGGCCTCCACGGAGATCGTTCTCTCGCCGATTCCCACCGACCCCGTCTGCCTGGGCGCGGCGACGTTCGCCCTCGAAGGGACGCTGGAGTCGGTGGGGCAACGGAACACGCGGCGCCAGGCGGCCGTCAGGAACCGTACGGCACCGATAACCTGAGGAGAGCGGGAGGCGGGCGACGGGCAGCGGAAGGCGCGCGGCCCGCACGCACCCGTGCGTCCTCCCTCTGACGGCCGGGACGGGGCGGCCTGCCTCCGGCGCCGCGCGGCAGCGTCCTGGTCTCGACGGCGGCGTCGCGCGGCGCGGCTCGGGAGGGCGCCGGCCGGCCGTCCCCCGGGGCGCCGTGCGGTCGCGCCCCTGGGAGGGCGCCCCCGTACGGCTTCCCGAGGTGATCGCGCGGACCGTCCCCGCCACTCACATTCCTCGCGTCCGGCATTTCGAACGCCGCACAACTGCTGGACAGACTTCGTCCAACCCCTTGCCGAAGCCTTGTCCGAAGGCTAGCGTCCCGCCCGCGACACCTTCGGAGCCTATGGGCGCCGATGCCGTACGAGCCGCAGCCGTACTCGAACGGCCGCATCCATCGTGCCCCCGTTGTCGGTGTTCCTCTTCGTCCAGCGCCGGCTGGTGCAGGGGATCGCCCACCGGCATCAGGGGCTGAGCAAGGAGACCGATGTCTTTGCGCACCTCCTCCGCCCCCGGCGTCGCCCGAGCCGGGGGCTCTCCCTCGGCCGTCCCCTACGTCGAGGACGTGTCGCCCGGCACGGGGGCCCTCCCGCCCCGCGCCTGGTACCCGTCGTCGAGCGCCATGTCGCTCTCACTGAACGGCAGCTGGCGCTTCCGTCTGTCGGCGACGGCCGACGCGCAGGACGAGTCGTTCGCCGCCGCGGGCTACGACGCAGGGGACTGGGCCGAGGTCGCCGTCCCCGGTCACTGGGTCCTCCAGGGTCACGGATCCCCCGTCTACACCAACCACCTCTACCCCTTCCCGGTCGACCCGCCACGGGTGCCGACCGAGAACCCCACGGGCGATCATCTGCGGGTCTTCGACCTGCCCGAGGAGTGGCCCGCCCTCACCGAGGGCGACGCGGTCCTGCGCTTCGACGGGGTGGAGTCCTGTGCCCGGGTCTGGCTGAACGGCACGGACATCGGCGAGTTCAAGGGCTCGCGGCTGCCGCACGAGTTCGCCGTCGGCCATCTGCTGGAACCTGCGGGCAATGTGCTGGCCGTCCGGGTGCACCAGTGGTCGGCGGGCTCGTACCTGGAGGACCAGGACCAGTGGTGGCTGCCGGGCATCTTCCGTGACGTGACCCTGCTGCACCGCCCGGCGGGCAGCGCCCGCGACTTCTTCGTGCACGCCTCCTACGACCACGTGACGGGTGAGGGCACCCTGCGCGTCGACTCCGACGTCGACGGGCGGGTGACCGTGCCCGCCCTGGACATCGATGTCGCGACGGGCCGACCGGTGACCGTCCCCGTCGAGCCGTGGAGCGCGGAGACGCCCCGGCTGTACGAGGGCGAGCTGGCGACCGAGGGCGAGCGGATCCCGCTGCGCATCGGTTTCCGCACGGTGTCCCTGGACGACGGCCTGATCAAGGTGAACGGCACGGCCGTGCTGTTCAGGGGAGTCAACCGGCACGAGTGGCATCCCGTGCGGGGCCGCGCGCTCGACCTGGAGACGATGCGCGAGGACGTGCTGCTGATGAAGCGGCACAACATCAACGCCGTCCGCACCTCCCACTACCCGCCGCACCCCGCCTTCCTCGACCTGTGCGACGAGTACGGGTTGTGGGTGATCGACGAGTGCGACCTGGAGACCCACGGCTTCGTCGAACAGGACTGGCGCGACAACCCCGTCGACGACGACCGATGGACCCCGGCTCTCCTCGACCGAGCCGCCCGCATGGTCGAACGGGACAAGAACCATCCGTCGGTGGTGATCTGGTCGCTGGGCAACGAGGCAGGCACCGGCCGCGGCCTGACCGCCATGGCCGAGTGGATCCGCGGCCGCGACACCTCGCGCCTCGTCCACTACGAGGGTGACCTCGACTGCCGTGACACCGACATGTATTCGCGGATGTACGCCTTCCACGACGAGGTCGAGCGCATAGGCCGGCGCCTGGACGGCGGCTCGGCGAGGCGGCGCCGACTGCCCTTCATCCTGTGCGAGTACGGCCACGCCATGGGCAACGGCCCCGGTGGACTCGCCGACTACCAGCGCCTGTTCGAGGCGCACGAGCGCCTCCAGGGCGGCTTCGTGTGGGAGTGGATCGACCACGGCATCGAGGACGGCCGGTACGGCTACGCGTACGGCGGGGACTTCGGCGAGGAGCTGCACGACGGGAACTTCGTCTGCGACGGCCTGCTTTGACCAACGCCCATGACTTCGCCGACCTTTCGGCCCTCACCTTCGCATGGTCGTACCAGGTGGACGGCGAGACCGTCGGAACCGGCGCGCTGGACGTGCCGCCCCTGGCTCCGGGCGAGGCGGCCGACGTCAAGCTGCCGGAACCGCCGGTGGACGCGCGGGGCGCCGAGACGTCGTGGACCGTGCGGGCGCTGCTGGCGGACGACACCGCGTGGGCGGCGAAGGGCCATCCGGTGGCGTGGGGGCAGTTCACGGCGGCCGCCCCTCGGAGGCCGGTCGTCGTCCCTGCCGACGCCCCCGTGGCCGGCGAACGGCTGACCACCCTCGGCCCGGCCGTCTTCGACGCCCGCACCGGCGCGCCGACCTCGATCGGCGGGGTGTCCCTCGAAGGGCTGCGCCTCGATGTGTGGCGGGCGCCCACCGACAACGACGACGGCGCCGAGTGGCAGCCGGACACCCGCTACGGCGTGCTGTGGCGCAAGCTGGGCCTGCACCGCATGCGACACCGGGTGGACGCAGTCGATGTGGATGACGAGGCGCTGACGGTACGGACCCGGGTGGCGCCCGCGGCCCGCGAGGTGGGCCTGGCCACGGTGTACCGCTGGACGTCCGACGGCAACCGGCTGAAACTGACGGTGTCCGTGTCACCCGAGGGGGACTGGACGTTGCCGCTGCCCCGGCTGGGCATCCGCTTCGGACTCGCCGAGGCCGATCGGGTCACCTGGTTCGGCGGCGGGCCGGGCGAGGCGTACCCGGACACCCGGGCGGCGTCGATGGTCGGTCGCTGGCAGTCGACCGTGGACGATCTACAGACGCCGTACGTCCGTCCACAGGAGAACGGCGCCCGTGCCGACGTCCGCTGGGCGGAGATCGGCGGACTGCGTGTCGAGGGCGACCCGGAGTTCTGGTTCAGCGCCCGGCGCTGGACGAACGAACAGCTCGACGCGGCCCGGCACCGCACCGACCTGACGCCCGGACCGACCGTGTGGGTCAACCTCGATCACGGTCAGCACGGCATCGGCTCCCAGTCCTGCGGTCCCGGCCCGCTGCCGCGCCACTTCCTGAACGCCGGCCCCGCCGTGTTCTCCTTCGTGTTCACGGAGACCGGCTGAACCGGCGGCCCAGCAGTTCCCCTGGCGGCCGGGCCACGACCCGGCCGTCAGGGCCGTGCCCGGTCTGCCGCCACGGCACCGGGGTCCCTTCTCACGGAAACCGGCTACCGTCGGCGGGATCAGTCGCCGACGATGACCTGTGTGAACGACCCTTGCGGCATCCCCCGGCCCCGCCCCGTCATGCCCGGCGAGTTCCCGCTGTGGGAGGAGGCGTTGGCGCTTGTCAACCGTGACCTGGACGCGCTGCTGCCGGACCGGGGGCCGTTGGGGTTGCTGGCCCTGCCCGCCTGGGAAGAGGACGACACCGAGCGCGAGCACGTGCACGTCGCGCTGCCCGACGGCCGCTGGCACGGCAACGATCTCCGGTACGGCTCCACGGCCGATCCGGCCGGCGTGCCGGCGGCGGTCGCCGAGGCCGCGCAGGACACCGTGGTGGAGTGTCTGTGGCAGGTCTGGCCGGTCTGCGCCGAGCACGGCATCGGGATGCACGCGCGCCAGGAGGACGGCCGCTCGGTGTGGTGGTGTGCGGGCGGCCGTGACATGCCGGACGCTGCGCACGTACGGGCGGCGGTCGGTGAGCTGGACACGCTGCACCGACCGCGCCGGGCCCGCCGCAAGCGGCGCTGACCTCAGTGGTCCGCGCGGCGGGGCGTCTCTTGCCGCGCGGGTCGTCCCAGGTCTTGTCGCCTGGGTGTCGCCCTTGCGGGTGGCGTCGGACGGGGCACCTCGGACGTCACCGGCGTGCCCGCCCTGGCGGGCACCGCGAGGACCGGTTCACCGCCGGTGCCCCTGCGGATCGACATGACGGTACGCCTCCACCCGCTCGCCCCGTCCCTCACTGTTCCCTCGACTGTCCCTTCCCATCAGACTGATCGCCACCGAACATGAGCAGAGTTCACCTTTCATGCAGTCCGCCCCGACCGGGAGACACCCCCACCATGAGACGACGACTCCTCGGCACGCTCGCGGCCGCCTCACTCACCCTCACCGGCTTCGCGGGCACGGGCGCGACGCCCGCGGCCGCCACCTCCGCCGCACCCGCCGCGACGGCCCCCACCGGTTCGTTCAACGTGCTGACCTACAACGTGGCCGGTCTGCCCGAGGGCCTGAGTTCGGGCCACCCGGCGACCAACACCCCCCTGATCTCGCCGCGGCTGGGGGCGTACGACATCGTCAACGTCCAGGAGGACTTCAACTACCACGCGGCGCTGTACGCGGGTGACAAGCACCCCCACCGGACCGCGACGAGCGGGGGCGTGCCCTTCGGTGACGGCCTCAACACCCTCTCCGACTACGCCTTCGAGGACTTCGAGCGGGTGCGGTGGAACGCCTGCACGGGCACCAACTGCCTGACGCCGAAGGGTTTTTCGCTGGCGCGCGTACGGCTGGCCGAAGGCGTCTTCCTGGACCTGTACAACGTGCACACCAACGCCGACTCGACGGACGACGCGATGGCCGCCCGCAGGGCCAACATCGAGCAGTTGTCGGACTTCATCCAGGCGAACTCGTCCGGCAACGCGGTGATCGTGATGGGTGACACCAACACGCGCTACACCCGCGCCGAGGACAACATCCGCACCCTCGTCACCGAGAACGGGCTCACCGACCCGTGGGTGAAGCTCGTCAAGGGCGGTACACCGCCGGCGCAGGGCGCGGACGCGCTGCTCTGCCCGACGACCGCCCCGGCGAACGACTGCGAGGTGGTGGACAAGGTCCTCTACCGCGGCAGCAGGCTCCTGTCCCTCGACGCCGTGCGTTACCAGAACGCGTGGGCGTCCTTCCTGGACGCCGCGGGCGGCAACCTCTCCGACCACTTCCCCCACACGGTGGACTTCTCCTACGCCCTCGACTCCGGCCTGCGGGCGAGCGACTTCTTCGGCGGCCCCCACGGTACGGCGTTCAACGACGCGGACGACCTGCCGGCCACCCCGGCTCCCCGCACCCTGACGCTGCGCGGCGGCTCCCGCGTGGACGCCGTCTCCCTGACCCACGACGGCGGTACGACCCTCACCCACGGCGGCAGCGGCGGTACGGCCGCCTCACTGACCCTGGCGGCGGGTGAACATCTCACCTCCGTCAGGCTGACGCAGGGTCAGAAGAACGGACGTACCCGCGTCTTCTCGGCGTCCTTCACCACCGACAGGGGCCGTACGCTGTCGACCGGCACGGCCACCGCCGACACGAGGACCTTCACCGCCCCGTCCGGCTGGCAGATCGTCGGCTTCACGGGCCGGGCGGCCACCGAGGTGGACAAGCTGGGCGTGGTGTACGCACCGGTCGGCTGAGCCCGTGGCCGGAGCGCCGCAGCCCACACCTCCGGGCAGGCGGGGGCGGGGCTGAGCGGTCACGGACGGGAACGGGGTACGGGCGCCGCCCCGGACGCGGACACCGTGGACCGTCAGATGCGGGACAGGGTGCCGCAGTCAAGGCGGCTCTCCTCGAAACTCCTGCTGCGGTCGTACGGGTCCTTGGCCGGGCCCGTGGGCGACGGCCCCGTCGACTCGGCGCTCGGGAACAGGGGATGCAGGAAGCCGTCATGGACGTCGCAGGCGTCGTTGCCGAGGTCGCCGTTGTACTTGACGAGGGTCAGTCGGCCGGCGGTGACGTCGTACTCGGCGGGGTCGGGGAGTTCGGCGTCGACGACGCGACGCACGATCGTGCGCGTCACCTCGGTGCTGCCGTCGGCTCGGGACACCGGATAGACGAAGGTGTAGTCGGCGTGCACCGCGACACCGGCGTACTTGCCCCTCGTGAACGTCATGCGCCCGCGCGTCTTGACCACCTCGCCGACGAGGCGCACCTCTTCGGGATCGAACCGGCTGAACAGCCTGAGGGGGTCGTGTTCCTCGTCCGGGGAACGCAGTGAGGCGTTCAGGTCGTCGAGGAGGTGCGGTTGCACCGGGTCGAGGACCGCCAGCGCGGCCTCGGGGCGTCGGCCGCGCAGGGTGCCGGTGTCGAGGTTCGCGCCGATCAGAAGCTTCCTGGTCAGTTGCAGCGCCTGCGCGACGCGTTCCTTCGGGACCGAGCCGACCGCCTCGGCCGTCGGCGGGACGATCCCGGCCGCACCGTCGGCCCAGCCGAGCGCGGGCGAGCCGGCGAACGGCCTGTCGAGGGTGGGGACCTCCTTCGGTGCCGGGGCGGGCGCGGCGGTGGGAGCGGCGGTCTCCGCCGGGAGCGGCGAGACCGTCACGGCGTTCGGCCGCCCCGATCCGATGGGGTCGCCGGGCAGCAACGACGGCTTCAGGGACACCGCCAGCGCGCAGACGGCCAGGGAGACACCCAGAAACGGCCACGCCTTCCGCCGTCGGCGGCGGTCGCGCGGGGCCGGGCCGCCTCGCCACGGCTGAGGCGCCTCGCCGCGGGCGTCGAGCTGACGCAGCCGCTCGGTCACCATGCGGGCACGGGCGGAGGGCTCCTTCGGGGCGGAACCGGCCGCGCCTCGTTCGCTCTCCTGGAGGAATGCCCGCAGTGCCTCGTCGGATATGGACGAGCCGTCGTTGCCGGACTCTTCGGGGGATCTGCCGATCACTTGTGCGTGCCTTCCCGGTGTTCACGAGTGGGGACGTTCCGAACGATCTCAGCGCTTCCGCGGGCAGCTCACACGCTGCCGCCGCGGACAGTGACCATGATCACGCCGTATGCGCCGTGCAGCGGCCCCATCGAGACAGCCCTTAGGATCCTCCCCGACCCACCAAGGCCCCCGACGGACAAGGCGCCCTCCATGCCCCGAGCCGGCCTCACCGCGGACCGTCTGGTCGCGGCCGCCGCCGACCTCGCAGACGAGGCCGGGTTCGACAACGTCACCCTCTCCGCGCTGGCCCGCCGCTTCGGTGTCAAGGACGCGAGCCTGTACTCCCACGTCAGGAACATCCAGGACCTGCGGACCCGCCTCGCGCTGTACGCGGGCGCCGAGATGATCGACCGGATCGCCCCGGCCGTCGCGGGCCGCTCCGGCAAGGAGGCCCTCGCGGCCTTCGCGGGCGCCTACCGCGAGTACGCGCTACAGCATCCGGGACGGTACGCCGCCACCCAGATCCCCATGGACCGGACCGTGACCGCCGAGGCCCCGTCCTTCCGCCGCACCGCCGACATCACCTACGGCATGCTCCGCGCGTACGGCCTCGAGGAACCCGACCTCACCGACGCCGTGCGTCTGCTGCGGAGCACCTTCCACGGCTACTGCACCCTGGAGGCCGGGGGAGGCTTCGGCGCGCCCCGCGACGTACAGCGCTCGTGGGACAAGGCGGTCGCAGCCCTGCACACGGCCCTGACGCACTGGCCGAGCGGACAGTAGCCGCACAGGCGCCTGCCGGGCGGAGCCGGCCGTCGAGCCTTCAGAGCGCCCGCTCCGCCACGCTCCGCTCCACGCAGAACTCGTTGCCCTCCGGGTCCGCGAGGACCACCCACCCCGTGCCGTCCGGATTGCGGCGATCGGCGACGAGGGTGGCTCCGAGGGCCAGCAGTCGGTCCACCTCCTCGTCGCGGGTGCGGTCCTGCGGCTGGAGGTCGACGTGGATGCGGTTCTTCGTGGTCTTGCGCTCGGGGACCGTCACGAACAGCAGACCGGCACCCTCGATCAGCGCCTCCTCGTCGCCCGGGTCGTCGTCCGCGTGGAGAGGTTCGCCGAGGGCCGCGGACCAGAAACTCGCCAGGATGTACGCGTCCGCGCTGTCGATCGTCATGTGCCGGATCTTGGAAGTCATGCGCGGATTCTTGTGCAACCGTCGACGCGCGGCAACGGAGAACGCGCCTCCGTCCGGCCGACGGCAACCCCCCGGTGCGGGTGGACGACCCAGCCGACCGGCAGCCGCCTCCCGCGACAAGTCGCCGACCGGGCCTCCTCGTGCGCCCCGAAGGCAGCGGCAGTTCGCGACAACCTCACGGCGCGTCACGCGCCACCGCCGTGTCCGCGCCGCCCGCCGGCCCGGCGACCCTGGGAGGTGGCCCGCCTCGAGCCCTGAGGACCGGCAGCCCGGCGGCCACGCCCGACGAGGTCACCCCTGCGTCCCCGCCGCGCCGGTGATCCGTACACCCTCACGCGCGGGCACGGTGGCCGCCTTCCCTTCCGTACCCGGGCGGACGGACCAGGGACCGGGGCGGCGACGGTCCGCCGGCCGGGGGGGCGGAGCCTGGGGGCGTCCCGGTTCCGGTCGGGGCGCCCCCAGGGGTCTATCCCACCCGCACGAGGCCCTGCGGCACCAGACGCAGGGCGACGAGTTCGTCACGGACCAGGCCCGCGTAGACGGTGGCACCGTGCACGGAGGTGTGCGTGTTGTCCCGTTTCTCGTTGTAGAGGTACAGCGCCTTGGAGCCTTCCACGCCCAGGGACTCCACCACGGCCTTGGTCTTCGCCGTGAGGTCGATCAGCGGGACCTCCCCCGCCGCCGCGACCGAGCGGACGACGGCGGGGTGGTCGACGCCGAGGCCGTTGACCAGCAGGGCCGTACCGTTGTTCAGAGTGCCGTCGGCGTTGAACCAGCGGCGCACGATCGGGGTGACGAGGACCGGCTCGCCGCCCCTCTCACGGACCCCCGCGACCAGCGTCTCCAGGTTCGCGCGGTAGGTCGCCTCGTCGGTCGTCTTGTCGTTGTGGGCGAGCTGGATCAACACCAGGTCGCCGCGGTGGATCTGTGGCTGGACGGTGGCCCACAGCTGCGGGTTCCCCAGATAGGTGACCGTACTCTCCCCGGAATCCGCGTAGTTGGCGACGGAGACGCCCTTTCGCAGGTATCGCGGGAGCTGCTGGCCCCAGCCGGAGTAGGGATCGCCCGGCTGGTCGCAGACCGTGGAGTCGCCGACCAGGAAGACCTGGCGGGTGTGCCGGGCGGGAGTGACGCGGATGCCGGCGAGAGCGGGCGCCGAGCCGCCGAGGACGAGATCCAGGCCGGGAGCGCCGTCGGCGCCCGTCGGCTCGCCCTCGGGGGTGCGGACGTTCACGGTGAAGCTGCGGGCGACGCGCTCCCCCGCCGGGACGGCGGTCTCGGGCAGCAGGGACCGCCGGGTCTCGCCGCCGATCGATGTGCTGGACGCGGCCTCGCCACCGAGGAGGACCTTCACGTCGTAGGTGCCGGGCGGGACATCGAAGTGGCAGGCGGTGGGGGTGCAGGCCGCGGCGCCGGGCGCCGGGCGCCGGCCGTCGTCGGCCTGGGCGGCGGGTACGGCCGTCAGGGCGGCGGTCAGGGTCAACGCCGCCAGCACGGCTGGGGTGAAACGTCTCACTTGCGGCTCCTCGGTCGCGGCAACAGAACCTGGCGGAGGACCGTATCGCCTCCGGCAAGCGCTTTCTAGATCCAGCGCTCGATCCGCCCAAGCACCGACCCGCAATGCGTGAGAACCCCTTTCACAGAATCGATTCAGCCCTTGCCCTGCCACCTCCGGAGGTGACGTCACAGCGGCCTGCCGGTGTCCTTCCGCCTCACCGCGCGGCCCGGGCCGCCGCCGCGCGGACGCCGCGCATCGGCGTGACGACGGCCTGCGCCGACGGCCGGCCGCGGGGCGTCGTCAACGAAACCCGCGCCTCGGCCGTCCCGCCCGCCCACCCAGCCGGGCACGCGGTCACCGGCCGACGGGTCCCACCGGGGCGGCGACCACACTTTCACCTACAGCCTTCCGGCGAGCGCCTGGCGGACGGACACCGGCCAGTACCACGTGCTGAGGATCAGCGTGGTGAGCGGTTCGGGGACGACCGGTTGCCTCAGCCCTGGGACCGCGTTCGACGCGACCGACCCGCGGGCGCGGCCCGTTGAGGGCCGGTCATGTGCCGCGCGTCCACTGCTGGTTGGTGCCTCCGTTGCAGGCGTACGTGATCACGGCCGCGGCGTTGGCGGTGGACGCGCCGTTCACGTCCAGGCACTCGCCGCTCGCGCGGGACCTGACGCTGACGTAGCCGCCGGACGCGGTGAGCGACCACTGCTGGGCGGTCGCCGAGGCGTTGCAGTTCTCCTGGGTGACGGTGCTCGCGTTCTCCTGCACGCAGAGGGAGCTGCTCCTGACGACCAGCTGGTAGGAGCCGCCGCCGACCGGCTTGAACCAGTACTTCTGGTTGCCGCCGCCGTTGCAGTCGTACTGCTTGATCTGCGCGCCCTGCCAGAGCGACTGGCTGGTGACGTCGGCGCACCTGCTGGAGTGCCGGGCGACCAGCGTGTCGTACGTGGCGCTCGTGCCGGTGACCGTGCCCGCGGCCGTGTCGATCGTCAGCTCCGGGGCCCAGGCCATGGACATCGAGGTCGAGGTCGGGAAGGTCAGCGGCAGCCACACGTAACGGGAGTCGTTGACGGTCCCGCCGAAGGAATTCCCCCAACGGTCGCCCAGATAGAGGAAGGAGGTGCCAGAACCGCCCTGCACGGGCAGGACGTACGCCGTCTGCGAGCCGTACGTCGTCGAGTCACCGACGTTCGCCATCGCCGACCAGGGGCCGGCCGGGGACGTGGCGGTGGCGTACTGCTGCTGGTTGGGGTTCCAGCCGGTCGCGCCCGAGGTGAGCATGAAGTAGACGTTGCCGCGCTTGAACAGGGCGGGGGCCTCCCGGTGGCCGCCGTGCCAGGGGTCGGCGACCAGAGTCGCGATGCCGGTGTAGTCGGCGGTCAGCCGGTAGATGTGGAGGTCGTAGTTCTCGCGGGCCGCGGAGACCATGTAGCCGGTTCCGTCGGTGTCGACGAAGACGGTGATGTCGCGGGACATGTGCAGGCCGAGCGGCCGGAAGCTGCCCCGCCACGCGTAGTCGCCGTCCACGGTGTCGGAGACGGCGACGGCGGCACGAGCCTCGCTGTAGTCGGTGCCGTTCTCCTTGTGCATCCACATGACGAACTTGCCGGTGGAAGCGTTGTACATGACCTTCGGCCGCTCGATGTTGGCGGTGGCCAGCTCGGGGTCGCTCGCCTCGGTCAGTTCGTGGTTGCGGAACTCCCAGTTCTTCAGGTCGGTGGAACGGTAGGCGTCCACGTACCGGAACGTTTTGTCGGCGTTGCGGTTCTCGCCGAACCAGTAGTAGTAGTTCCCGACCTTGAGCACACCGCCGCCATGGGCGTGTACGGGGTTGCCGGAAGTGTCGGTGAACCGCGTGCCGTTGGCGATGGTCTGGGGCGCGGCCTGGGCCGGACCCGCGGTGGCGAGGGCGCCGGTGAGCGCCAGACAGAGGGTGAGCAGGATCGCGTACGCACGTCTCATGTCACGCCCTCTCCTTCGCGGTGCCGGCGAGGGGGACGCCGACGTCGGGGGTGCCGTCCGATGCCCGGGGGAAGACCTGGGGGGCGGGCGCGGCGGTGGACCTGGGGCTGGGGGTCGGCTCGGTCGAGGACGAGGGGGTGGGCTGCACGCGGCTGCCTCTCGCCTGGGGCACGTTCGCCGCCTCGAGGACTTCTCAGATGTTCGAGACTGCGAACGACATGTGGAATGACGAACGCCGAAAAGGTAAGGGCGCGTCACGAAGAGGTCAACGGGTCTGGCGACACAAGGGGGAAAGCCCTTTCACCAAACCTTGGGGCCGGCCCGGCAATGGCTTCGGTCGGCACCTGGGACCCGGCGGGTGCCTCGTGGGTCCCGTGGCCCGGGGTGGCGGCACAGGTCACGCGCCAGGACCAGCCACCTCGGTCGGCGCGGACGGCTCCGACGCCTCCCGGCGCCCGCGCAGCCACACGTACACCGGGATGCCCGCGAAGAGGAACAGCACGCCCTGGTAGACGGCGGCGTAACCGGCTCCCGCGATCAGCCAGAAGGAGAACGCGAAGGAGAGGGCGGCGACCACGACGTCACGGACCAGACCCGCGGGACGGACGCGTTCGCGGCTGCCGCGGGCCAGCCAGTACAGCTGGGCCGCGGCGGACAGCAGGTACGGGACGCAGCCGGTGAACGTGGTGATCAGGACCAGCACACGGAACGTGCTGTCGGGGCCCGCCGTGTAGTTGAGCCCGATGAGCACCGTGCCGAGGACGGCCACGGCCCACACGCCGAAACCGGGCACCCCGCCCTTGCCGACGCGGGCGAACGGTCGCGGGAACAGTCCGTCGCGGGCGGCGGCGTACGGCATCTGGGCGGCCAGCAGGATCCAGCCGTTGAGGCAGCCGACGATGGAGGCGACGGCGACCAGGGAGATGGCGGTGCCGCCCCAGGTGCCGCCGGTGATCGCGTTCACGGCGTCGGCGAAGGGCGCGCCGGATTCGACGAGCCGCTCGTGCGGGACCAGGCCGAAGACAGCGACCGTGCCGAGGAGGTAGACCAGCGCGGACCCCAGTGTGCCGAGGACGCCCGCCCGGCCGACCGTGCGCTCGGGGTCGTCGACCTCGCCCGCGCTGACGGCGGCCGACTCCACGCCGAGGAAGCTGTAGAGAAGCAGCGCGCCGGAGGCGGCGAGCGCGCCGGGAACGCTGTTCCCGGAGGCGTTGAACGGCCCGAAGTTGTCGGCGTCGATGAAGAACAGACCGACCGTGGCGACCACCAGCAACGGAACGAACTTCAGGACGGTCGAGACGATCTGGACCGTGCCCACCCAGCGGGTGCCGGCGAAGTTGGCGGCGGTCGGCAGCCACAGCGCGGCCAGGGCGACGACCGCTTCCAGGGCGTGATCGCCGTGCAGTGGTATCAGCACGTCGACGTAACCGACGACGGCGACGGCGAGCGCGGCGATGCTGACCCAGCACATCGTCCAGTACGACCAGGCGGACAGGAAGCCGGCGAAGGGGCCGAACGCGTCGCGCGGGTAGACGTACAGGCCGCCGGTGACCGGGCTGCGACGGGCCAACTTGCCGAACAGGAGGGCGAGGAGGAGCGCGGCCACGGAGAGGACGACGAAGGCGAGCAGGCTGACCGTTCCGTACGGGGCGACCGCCGCCGGCAGGGCGAAGATGCCGCCGCCGATGATGTTGCCCATGACGAGGGCGGTGGCGGCCGTGAGGCCGAAGCCGCGACGGCGGGGAGCGGGCGCGGGGCCGGTGTCGGTGGCTTCGGTGGTGCTGGGGACAGTCATGACGGGTCCGTACGGGGTGCGGTGGGGCGGGGGACCGTGATCGTAGCCCGGCGTCCCACATGGTGGGCGTTCTGTTCATCTGATGGACACAGTCGGCCTGTCCGGGACGGCTTCGACTAGCGTCGGGGCATGAGCAGCAGCGACACCCCCACCCCGCCCGGACCTGCCGCGCAGGGCACGCCGGCCCCCGGTTCCCCGGCGCGCGGTTCCGCCCCGCACCGCCCCTCCCTCGCCGGGGCGCTCGCCGCCGGGGCCGTGGTCCTCGACGGCGGCATGTCGAACCAGCTGGAGTCCGCGGGACACGATCTGAGTGACGAGCTGTGGTCGGCGCGACTGCTCGCGGAGCGGCCCGAGGCGATCACCGAGGCGCATCTCGGCTACTTCGAGGCCGGCGCGAACGTGGCGATCACCTCCAGCTACCAGGCCACCTTCGAGGGCTTCGCCAAGCGCGGAATCAGCCGCGAGCAGGCGGCCCGCCTGCTCGCGCTGAGCGTGGAACTGGCGCAGGACGCGGCCCGGCAGGCCCGGGACAAGGGCGTACGGCAACCGTTGTGGGTGGCGGCGTCGGTGGGGCCGTACGGGGCGATGCTCGCGGACGGCTCCGAGTACCGGGGCCGTTACGGGCTGACGGTGGAGGAGCTGGAACGGTTTCACCGGCCTCGCCTGGAGGTGCTGGCGGCCGCCGGACCGGACGTGCTGGCGCTGGAGACCGTGCCCGACGCCGAGGAGGCCGAGGCGCTGCTGCGGGCGGTGCGCGGCCTGGGCGTGCCGGTCTGGTTGTCGTACAGCGTCGCGGGTGGTCGCACCCGTGCGGGGCAGCCGTTGCAGGAGGCGTTCGCCCTGGCCGCCGAGGCCGACGAGGTGATCGCGGTCGGCGTCAACTGCTGTGCCCCCGAGGACGTCGAGGGCGCCGTGAGGACCGCGACGCGGGTGACCGGGAAGCCGGTCGTCGTCTACCCCAACAGCGGTGAGGCCTGGGACGCCGGGGCGCGTGCCTGGAGCGGCCGCTCCACGTTCGCCCCCGAACAGGTCCTCGCCTGGCGGGACTCGGGTGCCCGGCTGATCGGCGGCTGCTGCCGGGTGGGCCCGGACGCGGTCGCGTCGATCGCGCGGACGCTGACGGTGGCGTAACCGGCCGGGGTCCGTCGCGGCGCCGGCCACGGGCGCAGGTGGGTCGGCGGCCGGGGCGGCGGGACAGGCCGGGGGTCAGTCCCGGCCCACTCCCCCGGTCGACGCGGGCGGCGGACGAGGGCGCGCAGCTCGGCACCGTGCGGGCGCCCGGGTCGACGGGAACGCCCGGGGCGGTCCGTGACCCTCGACGCCCGGCCGGTCGGCGACCGGGCGAACACGACGCCGTCCCGTGCGAAGTGCGTCCGTCGTACTCGGCCACCGCCGAGGGGCCCCTGGTCGTCCGCTCCCCCGTCCGCGGAACCGTTTCCTACGTCTTCACGCCGGGCTGAGGCACACCTAGGATAGCAAGCGCTTTCTGTGAGCCGTCGGTCAAGGATCGGCTCCGGCAGGGCGGTGGTCGAACGTTCGCTGGCCCCAGGCGGGCCGGAGAGGTGGTTCCGGATGGTCCGCACGGGCGGTTCGCGCGTGGCGGCCGGGCCGACCCTGGCGGTCGTGGCCCGCGAGGCGGGGGTGTCCGTGCCCACCGCCTCGAAAGTGGTCAACGGCCGCGAGGACGTGGCGCCCGAGACCCGACGCCGTGTCACCGAGGCGCTGGACCGGCTCGGTTACGTGCGCAGACCCCGCTTCGACCCGACGAAACCGCCCCGGCTGGTCGATCTCGTGGTGCACTCCCTGGCGACTTCCCGGTCGGGCGCGGTGTTGCACGGCGTGGAGGAGGCGGCCCACGACGCGGGCCTGGACGTGGTCGTCTCGGCCGCGCTGTCCCGTACCCGGGAAGGCCGTGCGCAACGCGGCTGGCTGGACAAGCTCACCACGCGCGGCTCGGCCGGCGTGCTGTTCAACCTCGCCGAGCTGGCGGAGTTCCCGTACCTGTGGCTGGAGCAGCACCGGATCCCGTTCGTGATGATCGACCCGGTGGTGGAGCCGCCGCCGGGCGTGGTGTCGGTGGGCGCGGCGAACTGGCAGGGCGGCGTGACGGCGACCGAGCACCTGCTGGCCCTCGGTCACGAGCGGATCGCGGTGATCGCCGGAGCACGCCGCAGGACGTGCAGCAGCGCCCGCGTAGCCGGATACCGTTCCGCCCTGGCCTCGGCGGGCCTCGGTCACCGTCCGGACTACGTCCGCCACGGCGGGCTCGACGAGTCCGCGGCCCGTCACCGCATGCGCGAGCTGCTCGATCTGCCCGAGCCGCCGACGGGCGTCTTCGTGTGCTCCGACGGTATGGCACTGGGTGTCTACGAGGCTCTGGCGGAACGCGGGTTGAGGGTCCCGGACGACGTCAGCGTGGTCGGCTTCGACGATCTGCCCGAGTCCCGCTGGACCACTCCGGCACTGACGACGATCCGCCAGCCCCTGGCCGAGATGGCGGCGACGGCCCTGCGGCTGCTGGTACGGATGATGGACGGCGAACGCCCGGAGGGGACACGCACGGAGTTGTCCACGCGGTTGGTGGAGCGAGCGAGCACCGCACCGCCGGGGCGCAGGCCAAGGCGGCCGCGGCGGTGAGACCTCGTTTGGCGGCCGCCTCCGTCGGCACGGGCGGGCGCAGACGGTCGGGCCCGTCCGCCGGCGGGCAGGGCAGGACCGGGTCCTCAGCACCGCCGCGTCGCTCGTCGAGGCGGCCGGCCGGGGCGAGCCCACAGCCCGGGTGCCCGTGCACGGAGCAAGATCATGCCGGTCAGGACGCTGCGGGCGGCGTCCCCGGTCCACGCGCGGGCGCTCGTCGGCACGCAGCGCGGACCGACGCCGAACGCCTCACTGGTCCAACCCGGCCGCCCATCCGATCCCGCCGCCCAGATGGGCCACGAACTCGGGGTTCCGGTAGGCCTCGGACGTGTGTCCGAGAGCGGTGTAGAAAACTCGGCCCGCGCCCTGTCCGCGGCACCAGACGAGCGGATGGTCGGGGCCCATGCGCCCCCCGTCGTAGGAGGACTCGTCGGCGGTGGCCAGCACGCGGACGCGGCCCCGTCCTCGGCCCTGGCCTCGGGGACTGGTGCGGAAGTCGTACCACTCGTCGGTGAAGTCCCAGACGGCCGGCAGGTGGCGGGTGGCGGGATGGTCGCGGTCCTCGACGAGCGCCTTGCCGGGCTGGAGGGCGGGGTGGCGGGCGAAGCGGGCGCCGAGGAGTTCGCCGTAGTAGGGCCAGTCGTACTCGGTGCAGGCCGCCGCGTGCACCCCGGCGAAGCCGCCGCCGGAGTCGACGTACCCGGCGAGACGTTCCCGCCCGGCCGGGGTCAGCACCTCACCGCTGGTGGAGAGGAAGACCACGGCCGCGTAGCCGTCCAGCGGGGCTTCCAGGGCCGCCGGGTCCTCGGTGTGGTCGACGGCGTACGTCCCCAGCGCGCGTACGGCGGCGACGGCGTCCGGGATGGAGTCGTGGCGGTAGTCGGTGGTCCGGGTGAACACGAGCAGACGGGCGGTCATGCCACCCGAGCTTATGCGCGCCGGAGGGCGCGCCGGGGCCACGGTCGGCGCGAGATCCCCGGCCGACACGGAGGGGGATGGGCGACGCGGCCCACCACCGGCTTCGTCGTCCTGCCCGGGTGGACGTCTCAGCCGCCCGCGTCGACGTCGTTGTCCGGGGCTCCGTCGCCGACCGGGGGCAGGTCGCCGCGTTCCACCGGCTCACCGCCGGCCGGTGCGGAGGGCAGGAGGGTGTCGAGTTCGTCGGCGGAGGGGCGGTGGAGGTGCTCGGCGGCCTGTCGCAGAACGTCTCTGGGTACGTCCGTGCCGCCGACGCGGATGACGAAGTCCTGCTTCGGGACGGCGTACTCCGCCCACTGCCCGGAGCTGCGGTACCACCCGTCACCGTCCCGCGCGCAGGTGACGGGTGTGGTGGAGGAATCGGCTCCGGGTTGCTGTTCACAGGTGGCGGCCGTGATCGTGCCCCGGTCGACGGTGAGCCGGACCTGTGTCCCCTTCCGCCGGGAGACGTAGGTGGCGGAGAAGCCGTCGCCGCCGTACACGCCGACGGACTGCTGGGCGAGGGTGTGGCCGGGGGCTTCGGTGGCATACACCAGCTCCGGTGCGATCCCCAACGCCCTTGCGCGGGAGGCGAGTTCGGCAGGGTCCGCGTCACCGGCCCGCTCGCTGCCGCAGGCGGTCAGCGCAACGGGCGCCAGCAGCAGCGCGGGAAGCAGACGCACGGTACGGATCATGCGGCCATCCTGCCGCACACGTGTTCCACAGTCGCGGTGCGTTCGGGGCGGGCGCGTCATCTCGGGCAACCGGCGGACGGACGGATGTGGCGGACACGGTGTGTCCGTTTCCTTCAAGACCCCTCGCGCGGCCCTGCCTACGGTGGCCGTATGAGTCCACGATTCGATGCCATCGGCCTGGTCGTCTCCGACATGGCCGCCTCCGTCACCTTCTACCGTCGGCTCGGCTTCGCGTTCCCCGAGGACGCCGAGCGGGAGCCGCATGCCGAGGCCGCTCTGCCGGGCGGGCTGCGGATGTTGCTGGACACCGAGGAGACCGTTCGCTCCTTCCATCCCGGTTGGCGGGCCCCCTCCCGAGGCGGCCGGCAGTCCCTCGCACTGCGCTGCGAGGATCCGGCCGAGGTCGACGCGGTGTACGGGGAACTGGTGGGGGCGGGGTACGAGGGCGAACTGAAGCCGTGGGACGCCTTCTGGGGTCAGCGGTACGCCGTCGTGCAGGACCCGGACGGTCACGGAGTCGACCTGTTCGCGCCCCTGCCCCGCCCCTAGCCCTAGGACCCCTGCCTCCAGCCCGTCAGCTCCGTCAGTGTCATGCCGCTGAACTCGCGTACGTCACGGGACAGGTGGGCCTGGTCGGCGTACCCGGCGCGGGCCGCGGTCTCCGCGTACGGCACGCCCTGCCGGGTCAGGGCCAGAGCGCGCTGGAGGCGCAGGACGCGGGCCAGCGTCTTGGGGCCGTAGCCGAAGGCGTGCAGGGAACGGCGGTGCAACTGGCGGGGCCCCATGCCGAGTTCCTCCGCGGTCGCGGCGATCGGGCGGCCCCTCGCGAGGGCGGTGACCAGCCGGCGCAGCTCCAGGTCGGGCGGGGCCGCCCGCTCGAGCCCCAGTTCCTCCAGCGCGGTCGCCGGGTGCGTCGCGGCCGCGATCCTGTCGCACAGCCGCCGTACCTCCGCCGCGGGCCACAGATCGTCCAACTCCACACGCCGGTCGCGCAGTTCGTGGGCGGGCACACCGAGGAGGGCGGGCGCGGTGCCGGGGTGGAGACGCAGGCCCGCCCAGGCCGTGGGCGGGCCGTCGGGGACGTACGCGCGGGTGTCGGGGCCGGCGACGAGCAGCCTGCCCTCGTTCCACAACAGGTCCATGCAGCCGTCGGGCAGCACGGGACGTGGCACGCCGCCCGTCGGGGTGCTGCTCCACACCACCGCACCGGCGAGCCGGGAGGGCCGTTCCTCGTACACGAGGACCAGGCTACGCGCCGCCCTCCACGGGGAGACCGGCCGGGAGACCGGCCCCCACGCGGCCCCGATGTTCCTGCGGGCTGATCCCGTACACCCGCTTGAACGCGCTGGACAGGGCGAAAGCGCTGCCGTACCCGACCTGGCGGGCGATCGCGCCGATCGTCTCGTCGGTGTCGCGCAGCAGGTCCGCGACGAGGGCGAGGCGCCGGCCGGTGAGGTAGGTCATCGGGGGCTCGCCCACCAGCTCGGTGAACCGGCGGGCCAGGCCGGACCGGGAGACACCCGCCTTCGCGGCGAGGGACGCCACCGTCCAGGGACGGGCCGGATCGTCCTGGACGAGGCGCAGGACCCGGCCCACGACGGGGTCGGCCACGGCCCGGTACCAGGCGGGCGCCTCCGCCTCCGGCCGGGAGAACCAGGCCCGCAGCGCGGCGATGACCAGCAGGTCCAGCAGCCGGTCCAGGACGACCTCCTGGCCGGGCTCGTCGCGGCCGATCTCCTCCATGAGCAGCGGGGTGAGCGGGCACGGCCACACGTCGGAGGTGAGCGACAGCAGGGGCGGCAGGGCGTCCAGCAGCCGGCCGCTGATCTCGCCGTCCATCATGTACGTCCCGATGAGCACGAGGGTGGAGCCCTCCAGGCGGTCGCCCCAGGCGCGCACGCCCAGGTCCATGGAGCCGTTCAGGGACCGGCCGTCGGGGTAGGCGCACTGCCCCTCGGGGAGGATCATCGCCTGTGGGGTCGTGGCGGGGTCGTCGGCGCAGGTGTAGGGGGCGGGGCCGCGGGCGATGGCGAGGTCGCCCGCGGTGAGCCGGACCGCCTCGCCCTCGTCGGGCACCACCCAGCCCTCACCGCGCACCATCAGCATCACCGTCAGCGGGGCGCGGTCCTCGACCCGCACCGCCCACGGCGGGTCGAAACACGCGCGGATCATGAGGGCGCCACGCGCGCGCGGGCCCTCCAGCAGGCCGGCGAGCGGGTCCCCCCGCGTGAGCCCGTTCGAGCGTGGGGCAGCGTCCATGCGGCCAGCGTAGACGCGCGCTTATGGGAATGAGCCGTTCAGCGATGGGCCTCCGCACCGCACGGCAGTTGACTGAGGACATGACACACGACGCACCCGAGAACACGGCCCGGAACACGACGACGAGCACGACGACGAGCGCGGCTCGGAACACGCCGCGGACGACGGTGGTGGTGACCGGCGCGACCGGTCGCACGGGCGGGCGCGTGGCGGCGGCCGCGCGGGCGGCCGGGCTCACGGTGCGGGCGGCCTCGCGGGCGACGGGCTTCGACTGGCGGGACCGGTCGACCTGGACGGAGACGCTGCGCGGGGCGGACGCCGCTTACCTGGCGTTCCCGACGGACGTCGGTTCGCCCGAGGCGACCCGGGCGGTCGGGGAGATCGCGCGGGAAGGGGTCACCCTGGGCGTGCGGCGGCTGGTGCTGCTGTCCGCGCGGGGCGAGGAGCGGGCGCGGCCGACCGAGGAGGCGCTGCGGACGTCGGGCGCCGACTGGACGATCGTGCAGGCCGCGTGGTTCGCGCAGAACTTCAGCGAGGGTCCGCTGGTGGAGGAGCTGCGTCTGAGCGGCGGGCTGGTGTTCCCGGCCGCCGCGGCGGTGCGGGAGCCCTTCATCGACGTACGGGACATCGCGGACGTCGTGGTGGCCGCACTGACCTCGGGGGACCGGTACGCGCGGCGGGAGATCGAGGTGACCGGGCCGCGGCTGGTGGCGTGGGGCGAGGCGGTCGCGGAGATCGCGGCGGCGACCGGGCGCGAACTGTCGTACCGGGCCGTGCCGGCGCGCGAGTACCGGGAGCACCTGGTCGGGTTCGGGGTGCCGGGCGAGGAGGCCGACTTCCTGGTCGAACTGTTCGAGGAACTGCTCGACGGGCACAACGCGCGGCTCACGGGCGGTGTGCTCGAAGTCCTGGGCCGTGAGCCCCGCGACTTCGCGGAGTTCGCGAAGGAGGCCGCGGCGGCGGGCACCTGGGGGTGACATCGCGGCCACGGAAGGCACGCTCGGCGGCACCCCCACCGCCCGCACCGTCCGCGCCGTTCACGTCTCGGAGGGTGGGCATTCCTCCCCGCTCCCGCCTCCCTTCGGCGAGGCCTTCGCGTGGGTGCGCAGCCGGCCCGTGACGTCCTCCGGGGGCAGGAACCGGGACCACCGTTCGGGGAACTCGGACGGCATGTCGGGATCGTCGGGGTCGTCGTGGCGGCGGGCGGCGGCGAGGCGGGCGACGTACTCGGCGACCTCCTCCTGCCGCAGCCGTTCGTTGGCGGCGCGGGCGGCTGCCGTCGCGGCGGCCGGCCACACCCGGTCGATGGCGGCGTTCATGGCGGCGCCGACGAGGACGGCGAAGGCGGACACGCCGATCCACAGCAGGACCGCGACGGCGACGGCGAGGGAGCCGTAGATGGTGGCGCCCTCGATCGTGTTCTCCAGGTAGATACGGAGCAGGAAGCTGCCGAGCACCCACATGGCGAGGGCGACCAGCGCGCCGGGCACGTCCTCGATCCACGGGGAGCGCACCGGCACGGACACGTGGTAGAGCGTGGTCAGGAAGGCGATCGACAGGACGATCACGACGGGCCAGTACAGGATCTGGACGACCGTCGCCGACCACGGCACGATCCGTACGACGGCGTCGGGTCCGGCCACCATCAGGGGCAGCGCGACCGCGCCGAGCAGCAGCGCGGCGATGAACAGCAGGAACGCCACCAGCCGGGTCTTGACGATGCCGCGCACGCCGTCGAGGCCGTACATGACGGTGATCGTGTCTATGAAGACGTTCACCGCGCGGGAGCCGGACCAGAGGGCGAAAAGGAACCCTATGGAGATGACGTCGGGGCGGCCGCCCTTCATCACGTCGTCGAGGATCGGCTGGGCGATCTGGGCGACGCCCTTCTCGGACAGGACGGTTCGCGAGGCGTCGAGGAGGTTGACCTCCAGGCTGCTGATGGTGTCGGTGCCGGTCCAGTCGTCGACGTAGCCGAGCAGGCCGATGAGGCTGAGCAGCAGCGGCGGCACGGACAGCAGGGTGAAGAAGGCGGCCTCCGCGGCGAGGCCGAGGATGCGGTACTCGATGCAGGAGTTGACGGTGTCCTTGATCAGCAGCCAGGCGGTCCTGCGCTTGGAGACGTTCCGGTAGAGGGCACGCGCCCGATGGAGACGCCCGATGGGGGCCTCGGGTTGCTCGGATGACTGACTTGCTGGCTGCACGCCTTAAAGGTATCCGCCGTACGGGACTGCACTCACCTCCGGTGGTGGGCCGTCACCGCGTGCCCCGCGGCACGGCCCGTACCAGCCCTGGAGGGCCACCCGCGAGGAGGCCGGTCGCGTCGGCGCGGGGCCGTCGGCGCACACGCGTGCGGCACCGTGCGGCGCGTTCCGTGCTCCCGCTGCCATGACCGGCGTGCCCGGGGGTACGTTCGCGGTATGGCAGGTAGTACGCACACCGTGACCAACCAGCCCCCTCCCCTCCTCGGGTACGACGTCTACGGAACCGACCGGGCCCTGGTGGCCGCGGTGGAGCGCCACCTCGATCCGGAACTGCTCGACGAGGCGCGCGGCGAGTTGTCCGCGCTGGGCCGGGCCGCCGGGTCGGCCCAGCTCCAGGAGTGGGCGGTGCAGGCGAACGAGAATCCGCCCGAGCTGCACACGCACGACCGTTACGGGCACCGGGTCGACGAGGTCGTCTTCCATCCGGCGTGGCACCGGTTGCTGGGCAAGGGGGTCGGCGCGGGGCTGACCGCCGCCTGGACGCGGCCGGGCGGGCACGTGCGGCGGGCGGCCGGTTTCCTGGTGTGGACGCAGGTCGAGGCGGGGAACGGCTGCCCACTGTCGATGACGCACGCGGCCGTGCCCGCGCTGCGTGCCGACCCGGAGCTGGCGGCCGAGTGGGTGCCGCGGCTGACCTCCACGATCTACGAACGGGAGTTGCGGCCCGCCGGGCAGAAGGCGGGAGCGCTGTTCGGGATGGGGATGACGGAGAAGCAGGGCGGCAGCGACGTCCGGGCGAACACGACGTCCGCACAGCCGCTGGCCGAGGCCGGGACCTACGCGCTGACGGGGCACAAGTGGTTCTGCTCGGCACCGATGTCGGACGGTTTCCTGGTGCTGGCGCAGGCCGCGGAGGGGCTGACCTGTTTTCTGGTGCCGCGGGTTCTGGAGGACGGCACCCGCAACCGCTTCCTGATCCAGCGGCTCAAGGACAAGCTGGGCAATCGGTCGAACGCCTCCGCCGAGGTGGAGTTCGACGGGACGTGGGCGCGCCGGGTCGGTGAGGAGGGGCGCGGGGTGCGCACCATCATCGACATGGTGGCGGCCACCCGGCTCGACTGTGTGCTGGGGTCGGCGGGGCTGATGCGGGCGGCCGTCGCGCAGGCGGTGCACCACTGCGCGTACCGGGAGGTTTTCGGCGGGAAACTCGTCGACAAACCGTTGATGCGCAACGTGCTGGCCGATCTCGCCCTGGAGTCGGAGGCGGCCACGGTTCTCGGCCTACGGCTCGCGGCGGCCTGCGACGACGGCGGCGAGCAGGAGCGGGCGTTCCTGCGGATCGCGGTGCCGGCCGCCAAGTACTGGGTGACCAAGCGCTGTACGCCGGTGACGGTGGAGGCGGCGGAGTGTCTGGGCGGCAACGGGTACGTGGAGGGGTCGGGGATGCCCCGGCTGGTGCGCGAGTCGCCGCTGAACTCGGTCTGGGAGGGTGCGGGGAACGTCCAGGCGCTGGACGTGCTGCGGGCGTTGCGGCGGGAGCCGCAGGCGCTGAACGCGTTCCTCCAGGAGGTGGGGCGGGCGCGCGGGGCGGATCACCGGCTGGACACGGCGATCAAGGACCTGCTGACGGAACTGGCCGATCTGGACGGCGCGGAGGCGCGGGCGCGGCGGATCGCGGAGCGGTTCGCACTGGTGTTGCAGGGATCGTTGCTCGTACGGTTCGCGCCGCCGGAGGTGGCCGACGCGTTCTGCGCCTCTCGGCTGGGCGGCGACGGCGGCGCCGCCTTCGGCACGCTGCCCCACACGCTGGATCTCCAGGCACTCGTGGAGCGGGCCCGGCCCCTGTCGTGACCTGCGGGAACAGGAGCGGGGGTGGTGCTGCGCCGACACGGCACCACCCCCGCGTCAATGGCCCTGCGAGGCCAGCAACGCCGCTCGGGACGGCGTGCTACAAGTTTCGGACAGCCGGTGGTCGTTGACCAGGGTTGCAGGGGGTTGCAAACGGGTGGGACCCGGTGACCGGACTGTACCCCTCCGTCACCGGCGGACGGCAGTATGGGACCTCCAGCAAGACCGGAAGCAGTCGGCGCAGGAGCTTGACATCCGGTCCTCCGGCCGTGTTTCACCAGGAGGCCCCGTGGCGAATTCGCCGTTGAACGTGCCGCGGCTCGCCCTCGTCGACGCCGCACAGGCGGCCCGCGTGCTCAGTGAGGTGCGCGACGCCAGGCTCGCCGGCCGGCGGACCGGACCCGCGCACCGGCCGGTGATCGAGCAGTCCTGGGAGCGGACGCTGCGCAGTGGTGTCGATCCGGAGACCGGTTCCCGGGCCGGACTCCTCAGCCCCGACGAGGTGCGGCGGCGACGGGAGGTGTCGCCGCTGAGGGACGTGCTGCCGGTGCTGCGCGACGGCCTGCTGTCGGTCGCGGACGCCGCCCGGCACATCATGGTCGTCGCCGACGAGGACGGCCGGGTGCTGTGGCGGGAGGGCTGCTCCACGGTGCTGCGCAAAGCGGACGGCATCGGTTTCGAGCCGGGCGCGGACTGGCGGGAGGACGTGGTCGGAACCAACGGGGTGGGTACGGCCGCGGTGGTCGGGCGGCCCGTGCAGGTGTTCGCGGCCGAGCACTTCGTGCGCTCGCACACCGCCTGGACCTGCGCCGGCGCCCCGATCACGGATCCGCGCAGCGGACGCCTGCTCGGTGTGGTCGACGTCAGCGGCCCGCTGGACACGATGCACCCGGCGACCCTCGCCTGGGTCGGCTCGGTCGCGAAACTGGCCGAGGCGACGCTGCGCGAGCGGCACATGCGCGCGCTGGAGCGGTTGCGGGCGGTGGCGGCTCCGGTGCTGGCCAGGATCGGCGGCCGGGCGCTGGTGGTGGACCGGGACGGGTGGACGGCGGCGGTGACCGGGATGCCGTACACGAACCGGATCGCGCTGCCCAAGTCGCCCTCGCCGGGGTATCGCCGGCTGCCGGCGCTGGGGCTGTGCACGCTGGAGCCGCTGGCGGAGGGGTGGCTGGTGCGCTCGTTCGACGGGGAGGCGGAGGCGGAGGCGCCGGGCGCGACCAGGATCGTGCTGGACCTGACCCGGCCGCGCCGATGGTCCGTGACGGTGACGGTGACCGGCGGTGTCGGCACGTGGTCGCACGAACTCAGTCCGCGGCACGCGGAGTTGCTGTACGTGCTGGCGGTGCACCCGGCGGGGCGCAGCGCCTCGGAGCTGGCCGAGGAGGTTTTCGGGGATCCGGCGCGCAGGGTGACGGTACGGGCCGAGATGTCGCGGGTCCGCAGGTATCTCGGGGGACTGCTGGAGCATCGGCCGTATCGTTTCTGCGAGCAGGCGGAGGTGGAGGTGCTCCTCCCCGGCGACCCGAAGGACCTCCTCCCGCACTCGACGGCACCCGCGGTGACGGGCGCACGGATCACGCGTGCCGCACTTCGATGACCGGCCGGGACCGGATCGGACCGGGACCGGGCGGGGACCGGGCCACGGTCCGACAGGCCGGAACTCGAAGCCCGAAGCCCGGTACCAGGGACCCTGAGTCAGGCCGCCGCATCGGTTCGGTACGCCCCGCGATCGGGACCTTCCTCCCGTAAATCGCCTTACGTCACAGCGGCTTCCGTACATATGCGAGGTCTTCGCCCCGTTCCGGGGCCGACTGCCGTAGCATCCCCCTACGGGTCACCCCACCTGCTCCTCCGTCAACGCAAGGATCATCAGGCGCAGTTGGCCCGCCTCGGGAGGACGAATGAAGCAGCGTGGCCGACATCGCCGACGCAGGCGGGGCAGGGCGGTACGCGGTTTCCTGGCGGGAACCGCTCTCGCGCTCACCGCGGCCGCCACCATGATCAGCGCTTCCCAGGCCACGGTCTCCGGCGGCCCCGGCGCCCTGAAACCGCTCACGTCCTCCGCCGACACGGCCGCGCTGCGGCTGACGGAGGAGGCGGTACCGTCGGCCTCTCTGGAGCGGCTCGCCGCCGAGATGGGCCCCTCCGTCGGTGTCACCGAGGCGCTGAGCGGCGCCGGCCGTCCGCTGCGCGACGAGGCCGACTGCACGCAGGGCGAGCGCGAGGCCCTGCCGGTCTCCCCCGCGGCCACCCACGCGTACTGCTGGAACGCCGACGACACCGAGGGTTGGGAGCCGGGCGCGGTCACCACCTCCGGGGACGCGGACGACGACGGCCTGTGGGGCGCGCACCGGGTCATCGTCTCCGGCTGGTCGCGCGACTCCGGCCCGGTCGCCGACCGCGGTCTGGCCCGGGTCGCGTTGGTGGACGCGGACGACCCGAACCACCTCGACTACACCTGGGCGCTGCTCGCCGTCCCCGTCGACGGGGGCCGCGACTACCGGGGTCTGGTCTCCCGCGTCTCCGGCATGGTCTGGTACCAGGACAAGCTGCTGGTGACCGCCGACGACGGGGACCGGGCCGCGCTGTACGTGTACGACGTCGACCGCCTCCACCGGACCACGGTCGCCGGTGACGCGGTCGGCCGGGTGCCCGGCGGCTGGTCGGCGCACGGCGCCCCGTACGTCCTGCCGGCCGTGGCCTCCTACCGACTGAGCGGCGGCTCCGGCGCTCCGCGCCCCGCCGCCGTGTCCCTGGACCGCAGCACCGCGCCGGACAGCCTCGTCGCCGGGGAGTGGACTCTCGACGAAGGGGACCGGGGCGCCCGCCTGTGGCGGTACGCCTTCGACACCTCCCCCGGCCGGGCCGGCTTCCTCGCCGGTGACTCCGCGGGCCGGGTCGGCGCGACGGAGGCGTACCGGACGAAGGCGACCGGGGTGCGCGGTGTGCTGTCGCACGAGGACGGCTGGTACGTGAGCCGGGCCGGCGGTGCCGAGGACGGGCACGGAACGCTGTGGCGGCAGGACACGGACGGCGCGCGGGCCGCGCGCTGCGGCGCCGACGACAGCCGCGACTGCTGGAGCCCGCGGACCGAGTCCCTCTCCTACTGGGCCCGGACCGGCGACGTGTGGACGCAGTCGGGTCGGGTGCTGTTCGCGCTTCCGCTGGCCTCGATCGACAGATCGGCGAAGTAGATGATTCCCTGACGGGCATGACCGACATCCCCGTGACCACCTGGTCCCTGGAGCAGACCGCGCCGGGCGACCTCCTGCCGGCCGCCGCGCCCGAGGGCGACGTGCGGATCCTGCGCGCGGAGGTGCCCTCGCCCGAGTTCAGCCGCTTCCTGTACGCGTCCGTCGGCGGGGACATCCGCTGGATCGACCGGCTGGGGTGGACTTACGCACGCTGGCAGGAGCACCTGACCCGGCCGGGCGTGGAGACCTGGGTGGCGTACGACCGGGGGACGCCCGCGGGGTACGTGGAGCTGGAGCCGCAGGACGACGGGGCTGTGGAGATCGTCTACTTCGGGCTGATCCCGGCCTTCCGCGGGCGACGGATCGGCGGCCACCTGCTGTCGTACGGGGCCGCGCGCGCCTGGGACCTCGGGGACCGCCGGCCCGGACTGCCGCAGACGAAGCGGGTGTGGCTGCACACGTGCAGCCTGGACGGCGAGCACGCGATGGCCAACTACCAGCGCCGCGGGTTCAAGCTGTTCGACACCAAGGTCGAGGCGCAGGCCGAGGTGACCGCCCCGGGCCCCTGGCCCGGCGCATACCCCGCCTGACCTGCGTCGACAAGACGTCGGGCTCGACATGTGACCGACACCACCTCGGTCTCATATAGCGAGACCAGGGTGTCCACATGACGGACGAAGCTGGACTGTGTCCAGATCGCCGTGCCACGCTTCCGTCATGTCTGGAACTGGAATTGCCTTGGTGAGTCGGCGGCACGTCGACCTCGGCCGCATGTCCAGCGCCATCTGTCCGGCCAGCTGACGAGCCGCAGCACCGCCGACAGCCCCTCCAGCCTCCCCTCCGCGCAACGACGCGCACGCATGCCCCCGTGCGCCCCCGCTTGCGCAGGTCAGAGCCGCCCTGCCCGTCACCCGACCACCGCCCCTCACGGACGGCGCCGCGCCGCCCCCTCCCCGTCACTGTCCCGAAGGACGTATTCACGATGGCCGCCACTCCCCAGAACCCTGCCGCCTCCGCGCCACGCCGCAAGGTGAGCCGTCACCGCGGCGAGGGTCAGTGGGCCGCGGGGCACTTCACCCCGCTCAACGGCAACGAGCAGTTCAAGAAGGACGACGACGGTCTCAATGTGCGGACACGCATTGAGACGATCTACTCCAAGCGCGGCTTCGACTCGATCGACCCCAACGATCTGCGCGGCCGGATGCGCTGGTGGGGCCTCTACACCCAGCGCAAGCCCGGGATCGACGGCGGCAAGACCGCGATCCTGGAGCCGGAGGAGCTGGACGACGAGTACTTCATGCTGCGGGTCCGCATCGACGGCGGCCGGCTCACCACCCAGCAGCTGCGGGTCATCGGCGAGATCTCGCAGGAGTTCGCCCGCGGCACCGCGGACATCACCGACCGGCAGAACGTCCAGTACCACTGGATCCGCATCGAGGACGTGCCGGAGATCTGGAACCGCCTGGAGGCGGTCGGCCTGTCCACCACCGAGGCCTGCGGTGACACGCCCCGTGTGGTGCTCGGCTCGCCGGTCGCCGGCATCGCCGAGGACGAGATCATCGACGGCACCCCGGCCATCGAGGAGATCCACCGGCGGATCGTCGGCAACCCGGCCTTCTCGAACCTGCCCCGCAAGTTCAAGACGGCGGTGTCCGGCTCGCCGCTGCTGGACGTCGCGCACGAGATCAACGACGTCGCGTTCGTCGGCGTGCACCACCCCGAGCACGGCCCCGGCTTCGACGTGTGGGTCGGCGGCGGCCTGTCCACCAACCCCAAGATCGGAGTCCGGCTCGGCGCCTGGGTCCCGCTGGACGAGGTCGCGGACGTCCACGAAGGCGTCATCTCCATCTTCCGCGACTACGGCTACCGGCGGCTGCGCAACCGCGCCCGGTTGAAGTTCCTGGTCGCCGACTGGGGTCCGGAGAAGTTCCGCCAGGTCCTGGAGGACGAGTACCTCCAGCGCAAGCTGGTCGACGGCCCCGCCCCCGCCCAGCCCCTCGAACGCTGGCGCGACCACGTCGGCGTGCACCGCCAGAACGACGGCCGTTTCTACGTCGGTTTCGCACCCCGGGTCGGCCGCGTGGACGGCGCCACCCTGACAAAGATCGCGGAGCTGGCCGAGGCGCACGGCTCGGGCCGGGTCCGGACCACCGTCGAGCAGAAGATGATCGTCCTCGATGTCGAGGAGGAGCAGGTCGAGTCGCTGGTCGAGGCCCTCGGGGCGCTGGACCTGACCGCCAAGCCCTCCCCGTTCCGGCGCGGCACGATGGCCTGCACCGGCATCGAGTACTGCAAGCTCGCCATCGTCGAGACCAAGCAGCGCGGTTCGGCCCTGATCGACGAACTGGAGCGCCGCATCCCGGAGTTCGACGAGCCGATCACCATCAACATCAACGGCTGCCCGAACGCCTGCGCCCGCATCCAGGTGGCGGACATCGGTCTCAAGGGCCAGCTGGTCCTCAACGACGCGGGCGAGCAGGTCGAGGGCTTCCAGGTGCACCTGGGTGGAGCGCTCGGTCTCGAAGCGGGTTTCGGCCGCAAGGTCCGCGGTCTGAAGGTCACTTCGGACGAGCTGCCGGACTACATCGAGCGGGTGCTGAAGCGGTTCCAGGAGGAGCGCGAGGACGGCGAGCGGTTCGCTGCCTGGGCCGCGCGGGCCGGCGAGGAGGCCCTTTCGTGAGCACGGCCAACGAGACGGAGGAGCCGGTATGAGCGAGCGTGCCGCGCCCTTCTACTGCCCCTACTGCGGCGACGAGGACCTTCGTCCGAGCGAAGAGGGTCACGGGGCCTGGGAATGCGCGGCGTGCAGTCGCGCCTTCCAGCTGAAGTTCCTCGGGCTGCTCGCCCGAGGAGTTCAGCGAGCCGACAACGGAGGGGACCCGATATGACGACGGCTCAGGAAACCTGTGGCGCCGAGGAGTTGAAGGCACTCGCCGAGCAGGCGGGCCGCGATCTGGAGGACGCCTCCGCACTGGAGATCCTCCGGTGGGCCGTGGACACCTTCGGCAAAAAGTTCTGCGTGACCTCGTCCATGGAGGACGCGGTGGTGGCGCATCTGGCCTCCCGCGTGCTCAAGGGCGTGGACGTGGTCTTCCTCGACACCGGATACCACTTCCCCGAGACCATCGGCACGCGGGACGCGGTCGAGGCCGTGATGGACGTCAACGTCATCACCCTCACCCCGCGACGGACGGTCGCCGAGCAGGACGCCGAGTACGGCCCGAGGCTGCACGACCGCGACCCCGACCTGTGCTGCAAGCTCCGCAAGGTGCAGCCGCTGGAGGAGGGGCTGAAGGGCTACCGCGCCTGGGCGACCGGGCTGCGCCGCGACGAGTCCCCGACCCGGGCGAACACCCCGGTCGTCGGCTGGGACGAGAAGCGGCGAAAGGTCAAGGTCTCCCCGATCGCCCGCTGGACGCAGGACGACGTGGACGCCTACGTCAGCGAGCACGGCGTACTGACCAACCCCCTGCTGATGGACGGTTACGCCTCCGTCGGCTGCGCCCCCTGCACCCGCCGGGTCCTGGAGGGCGAGGACGCGCGCGCCGGCCGTTGGGCGGGCCGCGCGAAGACCGAGTGCGGACTGCACGGCTGACCCCCATGACCGCGCTTCCTACCGATTTGGAGAACCACGTGACGACCGGAGCCACCGTCTGGCTCACGGGTCTGCCGAGTGCCGGCAAGACCACCATCGCGTACGAGCTGGCCGCCCGGCTGCGCGAGGAGGGCCACCTCGTCGAGGTGCTCGACGGCGACGAGATCCGTGAGTTCGTCTCCGCGGGCCTCGGCTTCAGCCGTGAGGACCGGCACACCAACGTGCAGCGCATCGGCTTCCTCGCCGAACTGCTCGCCCGTAACGGTGTGAAGGCGCTCGTGCCGGTGATCGCGCCGTACGCCGACAGCCGCGAGGCGGTGCGCAAGCGCCACGAGGAGGGCGCGACGGCGTACCTGGAGGTGCATGTGGCCACTCCGGTGGAGGTGTGCTCCGAGCGCGATGTGAAGGGCCTGTACGCCAAGCAGGCGGCGGGCGAGCTGACCGGGCTCACCGGGGTCGACGACCCCTACGAGACCCCCGAGCGGCCCGACCTGCGCATCGAGTCCCAGAACCAGACCGTCAAGGAGTCCGCGGCGTCGGTGTACGAGCTGCTCAACGAGAGGGGACTGGTGTGACGACCGTCGCACGGACCGAGGAGGGCACGGACTCCCCGTACGCCCTCAGCCACCTGGACTCCCTGGAGTCGGAGGCGGTGCACATCTTCCGGGAGGTGGCGGGGGAGTTCGAGAATCCGGTGATCCTGTTCTCCGGTGGCAAGGACTCCATCGTCA
>NZ_JBVIQK010000015.1:0-65072 GCF_055577115.1 Streptomyces sp. NPDC033216
TGGCGGCCGGGCGTGACTGGCGTGGTGTGCCCGGGCTGTGGTTCTGGCAGGAGGGCCGGGTCCGCAGCAGCGGCCCGCCCAAACTCCCCGACCTCGCCCACGAGCCCTGGCCGGCCCGGGACCTGCTCGTGCACCACCGCAAGAACGGCATCCCCACACCGCGTGCGTCCACGTACACCAGCCGCGGCTGCCACGCCAAGTGCACCTTCTGCTACGCGCCGCGGCAGCCCGGAGTGGTGGACGGGCCCTGGCGGGTCCGGCCGGTGGAGGACGCGGTCGACGAGATCGAGTACCTGCAACGGGAGTTCGGCACCCGGTTCCTGTGGTTCAACGACGACAACTTCGGCGGCGCCTTCCAGGACGGCTACCACCACGCCGTCGGCTTCGCCGAGGAGATCCTCCGCCGCGACCTGAAGATCACCTTCCACTGCGAGTTCCGCGTCGACACCGGCCTCATCGACCGGGAGGCCCTGCGCACCCTGCGCAGGGCCGGCATGGACCTGGCACTCCTCGGCATGGAGACCGGGTCGCCCGGCATGATGAAGCGGTTCCGCAAGGGGACCACCGTCGAGTACAACTTCGACGCCGCCCGCCTGTTCAAGCAGGAGGGCATCGAGCTCGAACCCGGCTGGATCATGATCGAACCGGGCACGACCCTCGACGAGCTCTGGGAGAACCTGAAGTTCATCGTGGCCGCCCGGGTGCACGAGAGCGAGAACCCGTTCTTCCTGATCAACCGGGCCATCGCACTGCGCGGAACCGAGATCTACGACAAGGCCACGCGGTACGAGGAGCCCGACATCCCCGGAGTGGAGGGCGCCGCCTGGGAGGTGCTGCGGCACGCCCGCCGCGACTACCTCGTCGAGGACGAACGGGTGGAACACCTGTGGACGGCCTGGAGCCGGGTCTCCTCGGAGATCAACGACCGCAAGGAGAACGAGGTCCCGTTCCTCGCGCAGAGCATCGCGGACGCCGTCCGGGCCCGACGCGGCACCGGCGCCGAATCCCTGCGCCCCCTGCTGGGCCGGCTGCGCAGCTGGGACCAGGGGCTCGCCGGGCTGCTGATCGCCTTCCTCAACGCGGGACTACTGCTCGCGGACGAGAACCCACCCGGACTCGCCGACCGGCTGGAGACCGAACTGCGCGCCATGATCACCGCGTACGACCGTGAGCACCTCGGTCACGCCTTCCCGGACTTCGTCGTCGAGACGGCGAAGGCGTGCGGCGAGCACGCCCTCGCCCAGGTGAGGGGCTGAGGCGATGACCCGCGAGCGGATCCGGTTCGCGGCCGTGGGCTGCGGCAGGGTCTTCCAGCGCTACCACCTGCCCTGCGCCGACGAACGGGACGCCATGGAACTGGTGGGTCTGGTCGACGCCGACGTCGAACGGGCCCGGTCACTGACGGCGGACCGCCCGCAGGTGTGGACCGGCACCTCCGTCGACCGCCTCATCCACGAGACGCGGCCGGACCTGATCAGTGTCTGTACGCCCAACGACGCCCACGCCGAGCCGGTGCTGGCGGCGCTGGACGCCGGCATCGCGGTGCTGTGCGAGAAGCCCCTCGCCGCCACGGTGGAGGAGGCGCGGCGGATGGCTGCCCATCCGGCGGCCGAGAAGCTGCTGGGGGTGAACATGCCCTTCCGTTTCCATCCGCTGCTGGAGGCGTTCGCCGACGCGGCACGGCCCGGCGCGCAGCGCGTCGACTTCTCCTTCGCCACCCCCGGCAACAGGGTGTGGCGGGCCTGCACGCCCTGGTACGGGGACGCACGACGGGCCGGCGGCGGCGCGCTCCTGGACCTCGGGCCGCACGCCCTCGACCTGCTCATGACGGTGTTCGGACCGCCGGACGTGGAGGCGTGCGAGGTGGATGCGCCGGGCGTGGAGGAGCGGGTCCGGCTGGACCTGTCGTTCCAGGGCGTGCCGGCGACGCTGCGCATCGACCGGGCCGCGCGCAGACTGGAGACCTCGGTCACCGTCACCACCGCGGACGGTGACCACGTCCTGGACCTGCGCCGCAACGAGCTGCGCCGGGCGGACGGCGCGGTCGAATCGGCCGGACAGGGACCCGAACTCGCCGCGATCTCGGCCTACTTCGACCTGGTGACGGGGGCTCCCGCCCCGCATCCGAAGGTGACCGCCCAGGACGCCCTGGAGGTCCAGCTCGTCGTGGAGTCGGCCTACCGGCGCGCCACGACAGCGGCGGCGCCCCTGCCGCAGGGCAGGTGACGGACGGTCATCGGAGGAAGCGGGCCACTTCGGCGCAGAATCGCTCCGGTTCGGTGCGATGCACGTAGTGGCCCGCGTCGATGGCCAACAGCCGTCCCCGGGGCACTGTCTCGGCGACCTCGGCCAGCAGGGAGCGGGGGACCGGGCTGGACAGCCCGCCACTGATCACCAGCGTCTCGGCGGTGACGTCGGCAAGCCGCCGCCACCACACGGGGTCCGCTTTCCGGAGGTCGTCGATGACGGGGCGTACCGCGGCGCTGTCCAGCTCTCCGGCCCGGCGCAGCTCGCGGAACTCCTGATACAGCGAGATGACGTGCGCCTGTCCGTCGGCCGGCCCGGACCGCGCCCGCAGCTCCGCCTCCGCCGCCGCGTCCCGTGGCGGCGGAGGCGTGTCCTCGATCACCAGCCTGCGGACCCGTGAGGGATGGCGCTGGGCGATGAGCCAGGCCACATGACCCCCCATGGAGTGGCCCACCAGGTCCACCTCGTCCAGGCGGTGCCGGTCCAGCAGGGACAGCACGTCCCGGTACATCAGCTCGAAGGTGTAGGCGTCCGCCCGGGGGCTGCGCCCGTGTCCGCGAAGGTCCGGTACGAACAACCGGCGTCCCCGGGCAAGCAGCGCGCAGACGAGCCGGTCCCAGCTCCGTCCGGTGTTGCCCAGCGCGTGGAGCAGAACCGCCGGTCTCCCCGCCGGATCACCGGTGATGCGGCAATTCAGCGTCAACGGTGCCTCGCTCGCCCCACCCCGGCCCGGCGTCTGATCCACGTCACGCAGCACCCCCCGATGCTATCCGCCGGGGGCCGCGACAGACAGAGGCCAGGAGCGGGGCCCGGCCGGCCGGGGCGTCCGCCCGGCCGACCGATCCGTCCTTCCGTCCTTCCGTCCTTCCGTCCTTCCGTCCTTCCGTCCTTCCGTCCTTCCGTCCTTCCGTCCTTCCGTCCTTCCGTCCTTCCGTCCTTCAGGAGCGTGAACTGGTCACGAGGTAGTCCACGATGGCCGTGACCGTCTGCTGGTGCCAGACCAGGTTGGCCGGCAGCTTGCGCTCCAGCAGCCGTTCCAGGCGGCGGCGGATGACGATCGCCATCACGGAGTCCAGGCCCGTCTTCAACAGCGACCGGTCGGGGTCGAGTTCGGCCGGGTCCAGCTTCATCTCGCTGACGATGACGGAGACCGTCTGCTCGTGCAGCAGAGCCCGCAGCGCCTCCTCCGACAGCTCCTCGGACGGCCGGGCCCCGGCCGACGCCCCCTCCCCCGCCGGCCCCGCCGGGTCCTCGTCGGCAAGGTCGCGCAGCAGACCCGTACGGCGGACCCCGTCCGGGAGCGGCACGGTGCGCAGCACCGCGAGGGACGCGGCGCCGGTCCGGCCGGCGAGGTCCCAGGCGGCGAAGGCCTCGGGTGCCGTGATGTCGCCGACACCGTGCGCCTGGAGCTCGGCGTCCACCGCGGCGTTGGCCGCCATGCCCATGCCCCGCCAGGACGTCCACGCCAGGCTCATGCTGCCGACGGCACCGAGGGTGTGGTCGTATCCGGCCATGGCGTCGAGGAAGGCGTTGGCCGACGCGTACGCGGCCTGGCCGGTGAGGCCCAGGTACTGTCCGCACGACGAGAAGTGGACCAGGAAGTCCAGGGTGCCCGGCGGGAACAGCCGGTGCAGGGTCAGGGCACCGCCGGCCTTCGGCCGCATCACCGCCGCCAGGGCGTCGGCGTCGAGCCGGTCGACCAGCTGGTCCTGCAGCACGCCTGCCGCGTGCACCACCCCACGGACCGGGGGCATGCCCAGCGCGTCCGGGGTCAGGGCGGCGGCCGCCGCCTCGACGTCGGACAGGTCCAGGGACAGCACCCGTACGGCCGCCCCGAGGGCCTCGAGCCTGCGGACGGTCGCGACGCGGCGCGCCTGGACCTCGTCGGTGACGGCGTCCCACTCCGAACGGGGCGGCAGGGCAGCGCGTCCGGCAAGCACGATGCGGCGTGCGCCCCGCTCCACCAGCCACCGGGCGATCTCCCCGCCCAGGCTGCCCAGACCGCCCGTGACGAGATACGTGCCGTCCTGCCGGCACCGCAGCGGGGCGCGGTCCGCACCCGCGCCCACGGAGCGGACCAGCCGGTTCGCCCAAACCCCGCCCTCACGGACGGCGACGACGTCCTCGCCCCGGTTCGCAGCGACCACGCGCAGCGCTGCGACCAGGTCGTCCCTGGTGGGCCGCGGGCCGAGATCGACCGTGCCGCCCCACAGTCCGGGGTGCTCGCCCCCGACGACCCGGCCGAGACCCCACCGGGCCGCCTGAGCCACCGCCTCCAGCCGGTCCGCCTCGCGGACGCCGCAGGTCAGTGACCAGAGCCGCGCCGTACCGGGCGGCCACGCGCCCAGCCGCCGCGCCGCCGACGCGAGCTGCCACGCCTCGCGCACGGCACGGTCCGCGGCCTCGGTCTCCCCGGCCGGACGTTCCGTCAGGGGCAGCAGGAGCACGTCCACGGGACCGGGGAGCTGCCCGCGCAGGCCGTCGAGACCGTCCGGATCCTCCGCCGCCAGGCACGGGATCCCTCGCTCTTCGGCCGTGGCCCGCAGCGCGGCCGTCAGCTCCCCTTGCGCGCCGACCAGCACCAGGGACCGGTGCGGGCGGGGGGCGTCGGAGCCGTCGAGGGGGAGGGACTTCCAGTCCGTCCGGAACAGCAGTTCCCCCGGCGGGGCCGAACGCGCCTCGACCTCGCCGCCCGCGTACCGGACCCCGGCCAGCACGGCCACGGTCCGTTCGTCCTCCGCCGTGATCCGCACGCCCACCGAGCCCCTGCCGTCGGCGTACGCCTCGAGGCGGGCGCGGGACGGGGGCGCGCCCGTGGTCCACACGCGGCCGACACCGGCCACCACCCGTAGCGCGGCGGGTCCGGGGAAGGCGACGGCCGCCATGGACAGCGCGGCGTCGAACAGCGGGGCCCATGTCGCCGGGGTGGACGTCGGCTCGTCGGCCGCGACGACGTCCGCGCGCAGCCCGTCCGGGACCCGCTCCAGACGGTCCACGCGCCAGGGGAAGGCCATTCTCGGCACGCCGACCGAGGCGAGGTCGGTGGCGATCCGGTCGACGGGGAGCGCCGTCCCCGGTCCGGCCGCGGCCGGCGGAAGGGGTGGCGGCGAGCCGTCGCCGGACACGGACGCCACCGCGTGGGTCAGCGACTCGTCCCCGTCCGGCCCGTCCGCGCCCGGATCACCGGGACCCGGCTCCTTCGGGTCGGCAGTCCGGGACAGCAGGCGGATCACGCCGTCCTGCGCGATCACGTCGACGTCCTGGGCCGTGGACAGTGTCAGCGGCAGCTCGAACGACACGTCGGAGAGACCGCCCGTCCCCCGGCTCGCCCCGGCCGCGTCCAGGAAGGTCTGGAGGACGACGGCCGCCGGGACGATCTCCACGCCGTGGATGGTGTGGCTGCCCGGATACGGCCGGGACTCCAGGTCGACGCGGGTGCGCCAGAGGTCCAGCGGCGTGGTCCCGGCCAGCGTGGTACGCGGCCCCAGCAGGGTGCGGCTCGACGGGTCGTGCCGCCCCCGGTCGGCCCGGTGGACCGGCAGGTCGCGCCAGTACCGCTGGCGCCGCCAGCTGCGGACCGGCAGCGACAGGGGCCGCGCGCCGGGGGCGGAGGGCCAGTCGAGGGAGACGCCGTGGCAGTACAGCAGCCCCGCGTTCAGCAGCAGGTGTTCCCTCTCCCCGGTGTCGCGGCGCAGGGAGGCGGCGAGACAATGCCGGTCGGCCCCGACCGTGTCCAGCGTCTCCTGCACGGAGTGCCGGACCACCGGATGGGCCGACACCTCCAGGAACGTGCGGAACCCGTCCTCCGCCGCCGCGGTCACGGCGCCGGACAGCCGTACCGGGCTGCGCAGATTCGTCGCCCAGTAGGCGCCGTCGCGGACGGCCGCGTCGCGCGGGTCGTCCAGCGCGGTGCTGTAGACGGGGATGGTGGGGGCGTGCACGGTGAGGTCGGCCGCGGCCTCGGCGAGCTCCTTCATCAGGGGCTCCATCTGCGGGCTGTGGAAGGCCACGTCACTGTCGACGCGGCGCACCAGCAGGGACGGGTCCGCGGCCAGCTCCCGCGCGAGGGCGTCGATCTCCGCGACCGCGCCGGCCACCACGGTCGTGGTGGGCGAGGCGAGGACCGCCGGCGCCACGCCGCCGGTGCCGCCGAGCCGTGCCGCGGCCTCGTCGGCGGGCAGGCCGATCATCAGCATGCCGCCCGCGCCGGCCACCCGCCGCAGCAGGACACTGCGCCGGCACACCAGCCGGGCGCCGTCCTCCAGCGACAGGATGCCCGCCGTCGCGGCGGCCGCGATCTCCCCCATGGAGTGGCCGATGACGGCCGCGGGCCGGACCCCGAGCGACCGCCAGACGGCGACCAGGCCCATCTGCACCGCGTAGATCATCGTCTGGGCCACGTCCACGCGGGTGACGTCGCCGTCCTCGATCAGCTCCCGGGCCGTCGTGCCGAACTCCTCGGCGAAGACCGGCCCGATCCTGTCGATCACCTCGGCGAAGACGGTGTCCGTGGCCAGCAGCTCGCGGCCCATGCCCGGCCACTGGGCGCCGGTCCCGGAGAAGACCCACACCACCTTGTCCAGGCCCTCGTCCGTCACCGTGCCGTCGGCGAGGCCGGGCGCCGAGTCACCGGCGGCGAAGCGGCGCAGCCTGCCCTCCAGCTCCGCGCGGTCGGCGGCGACGACGGCGACCCGGCGGTCCAGGTGGCTGCGCCGGGTTCCCAGGTGCTGCGCGAGGGAGGCGAGCGGAACGCCCGCCCCCGGTCCGTCCAGCCAGTCGGCGAGCCGGGCGGCGTCCTCCCGGACGGCCGCCCCGGACCGGCCGGAGAGCGGGAACAGGCGGGGCGGCGCCGGGACGACCTCGGCCGCGGCGGACGGCTCACGCCGTGCGGGCACCTCCTGCGCGGCCGGCGGTGCGCCCTCCAGGACCGTCCGAGCGTCCTCGCGGACCGCCGGTGCCTCCCCCAGAACCGTCGGTGCGTCCTCGCGGACCGCCGGTGCCTCCCCCAGAACCGTCGGTGCGTCCTGCGAGGCCACCGGTGCCTCCCCCAGAACCGTCGGTGCGTCCTGCGAGGCCGCCGGTGCCTCCTCCAGGACGACGTGGGCGATGGTGCCGCCGTAGCCGAAGCTGGAGACACCCGCTCGGCGGGGACGCTTCCCACGGCGCCACGGCGTGCGCTCCTCCGTCACCCGCAGCCGTGACTCCGCCCAGGGAATGCGCGGGTTGGGGGTGGAGAAGTGCACGCTGGGCGGGATCTCTTCATGGAGAAGCGCGAGGATCGTCTTGATCATCCCGGCGATCCCCGAGCCGGCCTCCAGGTGCCCGATGTTGCCCTTCACCGAGCCGATGAGGCACGGGCTGCCCGCCGGCCGGCCCGCGCCGAAGACCGCGGCGAGCGCACCGGCCTCCAGCGGGTCGCCCGCGACGGTTCCGGTGCCGTGGGCCTCGACGTAGTCGACGGTCTCCGGGGCGATGCCGCACTGCGCGTACGTCCTGCGCAGCAGGTCCGCCTGCGCCTCGCCGTTGGGCGCCATGATGCCGGCGGTCCGGCCGTCCTGGCTCACCCCGCTGCCGCGGATCACCGCCAGGACCCGGTCCCCCGCCCGCTCGGCGTCCGAGAGGCGCTTCAGGACGAGGACGCCCGCCCCTTCGCCCCGGCCGTAGCCGTCCGCCGAGGCGTCGAACGGTTTGCTGTGGCCGTCCGGCGAGGTGGCGCCCGCACGGGCCAGGGTGACCGAGAGTCCGGGCGCGACCATGAGGTTCACGCCCGCGGCCAGCGCCACGTCGGACTCCCCGGAGAGCAGGCTCCGGCGCGCCAGGTGGACTCCGACCAGGGAGGCGGAGCACGCGGTGTCCACGGCGAGGCTGGGGCCGCGCAGGTCGAGGCTGTGGGAGATGCGGTTGGCCGTGGCGCACAGCGCCGCGCCGATACCGGTCCAGGGCTCGATACGGGCGAGGTCCTCCAGCAACCGGCGCCCGTAGTCGTCCGAACCGACGCCCACGAAGACTCCGCAGTCGGTGCCGCCCAGACCGAGGGGCGGGATCCCCGCGTGTTCCAGGGCCTCCCACGCCAGTTCCAGCAGCAGCCGCTGCTGGGGGTCCATCAGTTCGGCCTCGCGCGGCGCGATCCCGAAGAACTCCGCGTCGAAACCGGCGATGTCGGCGAGGAAGCCTCCACGGGTCGGGGTCTCCCGTACGACGGCCGCGTGCTCGTGTCCGGTGTCCGCGTACGGAGCCCAGCGTTCCGCTCCGTCGCCGATGCCGTCCCGGCCCTGGACGAGGAGGTCCCAGAAGGCGTCGGGAGAGTCGGCGTCACCGGGGAACCGGCAGCTCAGCCCGACGACCGCGATGGGCTCCCCGGGCCCGCCGGTTTGCCCCCGTGGGGCCACCGGGCTCGTCACACCGGGCTCCCCTCAGCGCCCGGGGCGCGCCAGGCGGGAGGTTCCAGCACCGTGACCACGGCTGCGGTGATCATGAGTCCGGGGCCGGCGCTCAGCAGCAGCAGGTGGTCACCGGCGTTCACCTGCCCGTCCTCGACGAGGTGGTTGAGCTGCAACCCGACGTCGGCGGCGCCCGCGTGGCCGAGGTCGCGGAAGAAGTCGACCGCGCCCAGCGACGCGTCCAGGCCCATCGGCCGCAGATGGCTGTCCAGGAAGTCCGTGGTGCCCGCCCCGAGATGGAGCACCTTCGACAGGTCCGCGACGGTGATCCCCGCCTCGCCCGTCACCTGCTCGACCAGCTTGGCGCCGCTCGCGCCGTACTCCTGGCCGATCTCGGACGCCTTCGGGCCCAGTTCCTCGACCATCGCCTCCAGGTGCTCGTTCATGTCGAGTGCGCGCCCGGTGGTGACCGCCGGAGGGAAGATCGGCTCGTGCCCGCGGTTGAGGATCTCGAACTGGGGCAGCGACACCGACTCGACGGACCGTAGCGCGGCCCATCCGGACCGCTTCGACAGGACGACCGCCGTGGCCGCGTCGGCGAGCACCGCGTCACGGTGGGCGTACCACCGGTCGACCGAGGGGGTGCCGAAGTTGTCCGCGCTGCTCACCACGGCGCCGGTGCGGGACGGCGCGCACAGCAGGTACTGGGTGGCCATCTCCAGGGCGGCGAGGAACGCGTTGCACCCCTGCTCCACCGTCAGCGCCGGGACCGGGGAGCCGAGGGTGGAGCGCAGGATGTAGTGCGGTGCCGACCAGCCGTCGGGGCCCTGGTGGTACGCACAGGAGTGGACGAGGATGTCGATGTCCTCAGGGCCGAGGCCCGAGCGGTCCACCGCCTGCCGGACGGCCGCCACCGCCATGTCCGGCGCGGAGGTGCCGTCGGCCACGGCGATGTTCCGCCATCCGCACGACTCCATCCGCTCCCGGTCGTAAGCGCCGCGCCGGACCGCCTCCTCCACACTCACCCTGGGCGGAATGAACGCCCCGGTCCCTGCCAGGAAGATGTTCTCTGTTCTCACTCTCACATGTCCTCACTGACCGGTCCGGGGCCTGATGACCTTCCCGGTCTCGGTGGTCGGCAGTTCCGCCCTGGAGGCGAAGACGTGGGGGACCCAGGAGGGCGACAGCCGCTCCCGGCAGAAGCGCTCCAGCTTGTCGAGGTCGACCGTGTCGGGTGTCACCGTCGCGTTGATCCGCTGTCCCAGGACAGGATCGTCCGCACCGGACACCAGACAGGTGGCGACATCCGGGAAGGCGAGCAGGACGGCTTCGACCTCCTCGGGGCTGACCTTGGCGCCCGCGACGTTGATGCTGGTGGACAGGCGCCCGGCGAGGACGAGGTCCCGTCCTTCCCAGCGGGCCAGGTCGCCGGTGGTGAACCCGTCGCGCAGCGGGGTCGCGTCGACGGCCCCGCCCTCGACGTAACCCAGCATCATCGACGGCGACCTGACGGTCACCAGCCCCGTCACGGCGTCGCCGACACCGTCCCCGGCCCCCGGGACCGGGGAGAGTTCGACCCGCACACCGGGCAGGGGGGCGCCGGGCCCGGAGACGCCGGGCCGCCACGGGGCCGGGCGGCTTACACAGATCGGCCCGGTCTCCGTGGTGCCGTAGACCTGGCCGACGTGCCCGCCGAGCCGGGTCGCGACCAGTTCGGCGGTGTGCGCGTCCAGCGCCATGCCGGCGGAGAGGAAACCGATCGCGGGGCCGTCGTGCGGGCGCGTGCGGGCGGCCTTGGCGAGCAGCCGCAGCATGGGGGGCACACCGACGAACAACGTCACGTCCCCGACGGCGAGTTCGCGCAGCAGCAGGCGCGGCTTGTCCGGCGTCGTACAGCGGACGGGCGCGCCCGCCAAGGGCGCAGCGACGGCGCACAGGCCGAAGCCGTACGCGTGCTGGAGGGGTACGGGGCAGAGCAACCGGCTCTTCGTCCCCAGCCCCAGAGCCGTACGGTAGTGCTCCGCCTCGGCCAGCAGAGCGGCGGCGGAGCGCAGCGCGACCCGGGGGTATCCGGTGGTGCCCGACGTGATCTGCGCCGTCGCCGCCTCCTCGAAGGCCGACCGGCGGGCTCCTTCCCGGCCGACGCTCAGGATCCTTTCCCCCCAGTCCGCGGCCGTGACCGGGAAGGCCGGGGACGAGCTCGGGGCCGAGAGGAAGTCGAGCGGACAGCGTTCCTGGATCCGCTGGAGCTCCCACGGCGTCAGCCGGCGCGAGAGCGGCACCGCGACCGCGCCGGTGGAGATGATCGCGAACACGTCGCCGACGAACTCGGCCGCGGGCCAGGCGACGGTTCCCACCAGGGTGCCCGGCCCGACGCCGGCCTCCCGCAGGGCACGGGCCCTGGCGTCGACGCGCTCGGCCAACTGCGCCGCGCTGGTGGTCCCGGAGTCGTCGATGATCAGCGGCGCATCCCCGGCACGGGCGCCCTGGGCGCGCAGCAGGGAGAGCAGCTCCGCACGCGCGGCGGTCATCCGAGACCGGTCAGCGCGCGCCGCAGCGCCCCTACCGCCTTGTCGAGGACGTCCCCGGTGTGCGCGGTGCTCAGGAACCACGGCTCCAGCGCGTTCGGGTGGAAGTAGACACCCTCCCGCTGGGCGAGGGCCTGGAAGCGGCGGTGCCGGGGGAAGTCGACGGCCTCGGCGAGGTCGCGCAGGGTGTCGCCCTTCTCCAGCGGTTTCCTGAGCAGGGCCACCCCCATCAAAGTGCCGACCCGGTTGATGTGCACGGGCCGCTTCTCCACGGCGAAGACCTCGCGCACGGCCTCCTCCGCGCCGGCGCCGATGGCCTCGAGCTCCTCGTAGAGGCCTGACAGCGCGCGGATCTTGGTCAGTACGGTGACGACCGCACGCAGGGCCGCGTGGTTCCCGGCGTAAACGCCTGCGTGGTGCGCCTCGTTCGTGGCGAGCATCCGCATCGCGGCCCTCCGCCCGCCGAAGGCGGCGACCGGGAACCCGCCGCCCATGACCTTGGACAGGACCGTGAGGTCGGGCTCGACGCCGTACAGCTCCTGCGCCCCTCCTCGGGCGACCCGGAAACCGGTGATCACCTCGTCGAAGATCAGCATCGCGCCGCTGCGCGCGGTCAGGTCGCGCAACAGCTGGAGGAAGCCGGGTACCGGGGCGATCACCCCGGCGTTGACCAGAATCGGCTCCAGGATGACGGCCGCGATCTGGTCACCGTCCCGCGCGAAGAGCTCCTCGACGGCCTCGGCGTCGTTCCACGGCAGCTGCGCGGTGTGGGCGAGGGCCTCGGGGATCATTCCGGGAGCGCCCGCGACGACGTCCGTCGGCCGGGTGCCCTGTATCTGGAGCGTGGTCTTGCCCGCGCGCAGGACGGTCTCGCTCCAGCCGTGGTAATGGCCTTCGAAGGTGACCACCAGGGAGCGGCCCGTGGTGGCGCGCGCCAGCCGCAGCGCGGAGGCGACCGCCTCCGTGCCGGAGTTGGCGAACCTGACCTGCTCCACGCCCGGCACGAGTTCGGCCACCAGGGATCCGGCCTCGGCGTCCAGTTCGTGCGGCAGGCCGGTCATGTGGCCCTTGGCGAACTGGTCGGCCACGGCGTCGGCCACGTCGCGGTCGGCGTAACCGAAAAGATTCGGACCGTAGCCCATGTTGAAGTCCACGATCTCGTGGTCCTCGACATCGTGGATCAGGCAGCCTTCCGCGCGCCGCACGACCAGTGGCACGGGGACGGCCGCCGCACGCATGCTGCTGCTGACACCACCGGCGATGACCTCTTTGATGTCCTCCAGACAATCAGCGTTCGTCCGACGTTCGGCGTCCATGGCACCCACTGAAATCCTCCAGCTTCGTCGGCCTGATCCGGCATCACAGAATGCCCCAGGGATTTCGGGCCCGACAGCGGTCGTTACCGGAATGGCCGGATCGCGGGGGTGATCGGCCTGTCTTGGATGGCAGTATCGGACGGGCTGATCGGCGCGCGTCGCGGAGGGGGAATGTGATGTCGTCTCGGGGCGTCGCCGTGGTCACGGGGGCGGGATCGGGCCTCGGGGCCGGCATCGCCGTACGGCTGGCCGCCACCCACGACCTGGTGCTGACCCATCTGACCCGGGACACCGGGCTCGCCGACACCGCTGACCAGGCGTCAGCGGCCGGCGCGGAGGTCGTCGCCACCGTCGTCGGGGACCTCACACACGAGGAGACGGTGGACCGTCTCGGACAGGCCATGGACTCCTGCGGGCCGAGACTGGACGTCCTGGTCTGCAACGCCGGGGCGTACAGGTACACCCCCTGGCAGGACACCACGTGGGACGACGTGCGCTCGGCCGTGGACGTCAATCTCCTAGCGCACATCGCCTGCGTCCGTGCCGCCACACCCCATTTGGTGGCGCGCGGAACCGGCCGGATCGTGGCCGTTTCCACGGTGCTCACGCGGATCGGGCGCGTGGAGCTCGCCCCCTACATCGCGGCGAAAGGGGGCCTGGAGGCATTCGTTCGCGCCCTGGCCCGCGAACTCGGCCCGCACGGCATTACCGTGAATTCCGTCAGACCGGGGCCGATCGAACTCAGTACCGGGCAGAGGTCCCACCCGGATTACCCTGCCTGGCGGCAACGGGAATTCGCCCGGCAATGCATCAAACGGCACGGACGCCCCGAGGACGTGGCCGCGGCCGTTGCGTTTCTGACTTCTCCCGGAGCCGGTTTCATCACGGGCCAGAGTCTGACCGTCGACGGCGGCTGGGATCTCCACTGACCTGCCCGCGCAGGCCGATCCAAGGAACCATGACGCGAATGGCGCACGAACAGGAACAGGACTCCACCACCCGGGTACTGCTGGTGCGGCACGCCCAGTCGCATGCCAGCGTGAAGAAGCTGATCGCCGGGTCCCGCACCTGTCCCGGTCTCACGGAGCAGGGGCGGGAACAGGCCGCCCGGCTCTCGGCGCGGCTGGCGGCCGAACCACCGCGGCCGCACGCGCTGCTGACCAGCCCGGTGCGCAGAGCCCGCGAGACCGCCGAAATCCTGGCGAGCGGGCTGGAGTTCGGGGCACCGGTCGTCGAGACGGAGGCGCGGGAACTCGACTTCGGGGCGGCCGACGGTCTCTCCATCGACGAATACCAGCGTGTGCACGGGGCGTTCGACATGACCGCCCAACCCGACCGCCCGTTCGCCCCCGACGGTGAGACCTGGAACCGGTTCCGGGCCCGAGCCGGCCGTGTCGTCGACGACCTGGTCTCCCGCCACCGGGGCGGAACGGTCCTCCTGGTGTGCCACGCCGGGTTCATCGTCGCGGTGATGTCCGCGCTGCTGGACGTCGTCCCGCCCGTGCTGTTCACGGACTCGACACCCGCCGCGACATCGATCAATGAGTTCGTCCACGACGGCTCACGGTGGCGCCTGCTCCGGTTCGACGACGCGCGGCACCTCGACACGGCCACATGAGGACAGCGGCACCTCGACGGTGCCGCACGAGGACAGTGACACCTCGACGTGACCGGATGACGGAAACGACACCTCGACGGGGCCGTACAAGCACAGTGGCACCTCGTCTCGGCCGTACGAGGACAGCCGGTCCGTCCGGCCGGCGACCGCCCCGGAAGCGGACGGCGGCGCCCCGGTCCGCCGACGGGCGGGCCGGATTCACTGCTGCGGGCCGCGCTTGCGTTCCATCATGTGGCGGCCCAGCGCCTTCTTCCGCTTCCAGCTCCGCAGGATCTCCGCGTTCAGCCGCGCGTCGCTCCGGGCGGCGATCCGCTCGTTCTCGCGGAGCAGCTTGTGGTAGTTCTCCAGCCGCCGCACGGACAACTCGCCCTCCTCGACCGCCGCGCACACCGCGCACCCGGGCTCTGCGCGGTGCGAGCAGTCGGGGAAACGGCAGTCCCGGGCGAGGGACTCCACGTCGGTGAAGGCCTGGGCGACGCCGTTGTCTGCCTCCCACATTCCCACCCCGCGCAGCCCCGGGGTGTCGATCAGGAGACCGCCGCCCGGCAACGGCAGGAGGTCGCGGGTCGTCGTCGTGTGCCGCCCCTTGCCGTCACTGTCACGCGTGGCGTCGACCCGCTGCGCGTCCGCTCCCGTGAGCGCGTTGACGAGGGTGGACTTGCCGGCACCGGACCGGCCGAGGAGAGCCGCGGTGCCGTCGACGAGGGCCGCGAGGGCGTCCATTCCCTGGCCCGTGGCCGCGCTGACGGACAGCACGCGTGCTCCGGGGGCCACCCTCTCCGTGTCCTCGACGAGATGGGACAGCGTCACCGGGTCGGGAACCAGATCGGCCTTCGTGAGGACCACCACCGGCTGCCCGCCGCTCCCCCACGCCAGGGAGAGGAAACGCTCGACGCGCCCGAGATCCAGCTCGTCGGCGAGCGAGACGGCGATGAGCACCTGGTCGATGTTGGCGACCAGGACCTGACCGTCGGAGCGCTGCGAGGAGACGGCACGGACGAACGCCGTGCGCCGCGGCAGCAGCACCCGGACGACCCCCTGGTCCGGGTCGAGCGCCACCCAGTCCCCGGTGCAGGGGGTGAGCAGAGGATCGGAGGAGGCCACGGGCCCTGTGCCCGCCCGAACGGTCGTCACCCGCCCGTCCTCGGCGGCGGTGACGGTCTCGCAGCTCCCGCGGTCGACCCGCACCACACGGCCGGGCCGGAGACCGTCGGCCTCGTGAGGGGCGAAGTCGGTGGCCCACGCGTCGTTCCAGCCGTACCGGTGGAGCGGATGGGAGGCAGTGTATGCGGTCACGCTCGCCCCTCCAGAGGGGTGTGAGGGCAGCGGAACCGGCGAAGGGTGCGTGCACCGGCTGCTCAGTCCCGCAGTCTAGTCCCCGCCCGCCGGGCACACGAGAGACCGGCGTACCCCGCGAGGACCGCCCGCGGGGGTGGGTCAGCGGTTTCCGGCCACCGCGTCCGACGCGGACAGGTCGCACAATGCCTCGCGGTCCGGCCGCGTGGTCTTGGTCAGCAAGGCCGCCACAGGCTTGCAGGCGGGGCGGGTGCGGGACGGCCCCGGTACCGCGAACGCGCTACCGGGCCGGGAGTGTTGCCGGACAGGTGCGGGGGCAATCCGCCTTCACTCGGCCGCGGTGACAGCCGCGTTCGCGAAGGCCATCTCCTGCGCTGCCGCCGCGTGCGCGCACGGGCCGACGCCATGGGGAATCGCCTTGGCCGCCCCCATCGTCCCGGGGGACGGCCCGGCCCCCCGCTCTTACGGCGCGCCCGCCCGGCCACGCGTCGAGCCCCCGGCCGCTGGGCCCCCGGCGGCCGCAGACTGGCCAATTGGACATGACGTATCGATACTGCTTTTCCCCAGGCCGCATGAGCCAGCTGATGGCACCGAGGACGAGGCACGACTCCAGGACCGCTCGTGTCCGCAAGGGCGGGTGCTCTCGCGGTGTCTTCGCCCAGCGCGCACGGTCTGCCGCTTGGTGCGTCTTCAGTGCATGGCTCGGGCGGCTTTTTCTCGGGTGATATCGGCGTAGAGCCGGAAGAGGGCCGGGCGGGACTCGCCCTGGTCGCGTTCGTGCAGGGCTGCCCAGCACCGGGTGATGAGCTCCCGGGCCTGGGTGCCGGGCCAGGGCTGGGGCAGGAGCTGAGGCGCCAGCAGCGGGTCGGGCTCCATGGCGCGGGTGAGTTCGGTGGCCAACTCGATTGCGATGGTGAGCAGTGCGGCCGGGGAGAGTTCGCCAGGGCCGGTGAGCCGGGCGAGGCGGGGCTGGGTGATGCGGCTGAGGCGGTGGTAGCGGTCGGCGATCTCCTGTAGAGGCCACAGACGGCGGGCGAGTTCGGCAGGTTCTCTGGTGTCGCCCCTACGCAGGTCCGTCGTGGTGAGGAGGGTGAGCGCGCCGTGGGCGCCGAGGCGGCGGGCCGCTTCTTCGACGTACGGTTCCCATGTGTTGGCGCAGACGTACAGTCCGCCCTGGAGCGGGGCGCCGCCGAGGTGGATGAGCGTCTCGCGCAGGGCGTCCCGGGCGGTGCGCGCCGATTCGGGCACCGCGAAGGCGGCCAGGTGCCAGACACCGTCCCAGGGCGCGAGCCCGGCGTCCTGTTGGAATGCGTGCCGCAGGAAATCCGCGTTGGGGGCGAGGGCACGCATGGTGTCTGGGGTCGCGTGCAGTTCCGCCTTGCGGCCTCGGCCTTCGTGGGTGAATCGCCCTTCGGACACGAGGCGTTTGACGCACAGCCGTACCTGCTGGTCGCTCATGCCCAGGGTGTTGGCGACGGTGTACAGCTCGTCCGCGCCGACGGTGCCGTCCTCGCGGATCAGCGCGTGGACGAGCATGCGGGTGGGGACCTCGACGTGGTCGGTGTCAGCTCTCACAGTTCTTTCACCCTTCTGTTCCGACCGGGCGGTGCATGGTGGTCACCGCGCCGAATCCGAGCAGCCCGCGCAGGTAGGGCGTGTGCTCGGTCCGTACGGCCGTGAAGCCGCGCCGCTCGTACAAGGCCCGGGCGCGCGGGTTGGTGTCGATGACGTCCAGTCTGATCTCCCGGCAGTCCTGCTCCGCCGCGACGGCGGCTACTTCCTCGATCAGCAGGCTTCCGACGCCGCGGCCGCGCATGTCCGGGTCCACGGCGATGCCGTCCATGACGAGCTGCCCGGGAGCCGGGTGACGCTCGAACAGGGCGAGGAGTAGGAGTCGGTGCAGCCCACGCAGGTGCCCGTAAGCGCGCAGCACGGCACAGGCCGATCCCCCGGTGAGGGCGCGCCCGCCGTGTTGGTAGCCGGCGAGGCCGACGACCTGCCCGTCGAGGAGTGCGCAGACCGCTCGATCGGTGTTCAGGTGGGCGGCGATAAAGGGCACCGCCTTGCCCGCCGGGTTCAGGGCGGGACCGAGTTTGCGGCCGAAGGCGTCCCAGTACAGCTCGGCCACCCGCCGCTCGGCTCCAGCCGGAACGCCCCGCTGCACCGTCACCGGGCCGGCCCCGGGGCCTGTCGCGTCCAGTCCCATGCCGTGCCTCCTCTCCACTTGAGACCTAGACCTAAAAACTATCAGACCCCGTACGGCCGTTTTTCAAGTGATAGTTTTGGTGCCTGCTCCACACCCGAACAGAGGCGGCCCTCCCATGCGTACGAAGACCCAGCCCCGACGGCGCGGGCTCCGCATCGCCGTGTGGTCACTCGTCACGGTCCTGGCCGTGGCCGTCGGTCTCGTCGGTGTGGTGCTGTGGCAGAACTCCTACGACATGGACGAGCAGCGGGTCACAATCCGCCACGGCGGCCACACCCTCAGCGGCGTACTGGCCATCCCCAAGGACGGCCGCAAGCACCACGGCCTGGTGGTGTACGTCCACGGCGACGGCCCCGTCGACGCCACCCACGACGACGGTTACAAGCCCATGTGGGAGGCAAACGCCAAGGCCGGGTACGCCTCCCTGTCCTGGGACAAGCCCGGCGTCGCGGGCGCGCCCGGCGACTGGCTCGACCAGACCATGGACGACCGGGCCGACGAGGCAGCCGCCGCCATCGCCTGGGCCCGCGCCCGCCCGGATATCGACGACGACCGGATAGGACTCTGGGGGGCCAGCCAGGCGGGCTGGGTCCTGCCGAAAGTCGCCGCCAAGACGTCCGTGAGCTTCGTCATCGCCGTCTCGCCCGCGATCAACTGGCTCCAGCAGGGCCGCTACAACCTCCTCGCCGAGCTGCGCGCCGACGGCGCATCAGCAGCCCGCACCAAGGCGGAGGTCGCCAAGAGCGACACCACCCGCCAACTGCTGCGACACCACGCGACCTTCGAGGAGTACGTCAGGGCGATGGGCGGCGACGCGGACGGCATGACCGCCGACCGCTGGGGCTTCGTCTCCAGGAACTACACCGCGGACGCCACACAAGACCTCCGCGCCCTGCGCGGCGTGCCCGTGCTGCTGACGCTCGCGGGCCATGACATCAACGTGGACACCGCCGACACGGAGCGCACGTACCACAAGGTGCTGGACGCAGGCGGTGCATTGACGGTCAGGCGTTACCCGGACGCGACCCATTCCCTGCTCAAGCAGTCCATCGAGCAGTCGGACCTGAAGATCACGCTCACCGCGCTGTTCTCCCCCCGCTCGCTCTTCGCGGACGGATTCCTGGACGGCCAGAGTCAGTTCCTCAAGGAACTCAGCCGGGGCAGTCACGCCACTTCATGACACTCCGTGAAGGTGACGGAGACTACGCTCGCCTCCCTCCACGACGTGGGACGCCCGGCAGAAGCGGGGGGGGAAGGTCAGCCCCCGCTGGGCGATGGCATCGATGGGCAGGTCCTATCCCTGCTGGGCAGTTTGCCGTCGATCAGGTAGCGGTTGACGATGTCGTCGATGCACTGGTTCTGCGGGGCGAAGAGCCCTGCGTAGACGGTGTGGCGGAAGGCCCCGCGCAGGGTGACCAGGCGGGAGCCGGCCAGGGCCCGGTGCGCGACCTGCTGACCCGGATAGCCGGCCGCCGGGTCGCCGGTAGCACCCACCATCAGGACCGGGACGTTGTTGTGGACCTTCGTGGCAGGTTCCGCCGGGGTGGTACCGGGCGGAGAACAACCACCGGACGACCAGGAACGAGAACGGGCGATGAGGGGCTTCCGCTCGGTGGGCGGGGCCCGGCGGATCCTGTCCGCGTTCAGTGGCATCTCGCCCTGCTTCCGGCCCCGCCGCCATCTGATGCCCGCACACGACTACCGGGCCGCCCAACGTCGTCGCCGAGGTACGCGCCGGCACAGCGGTGGACCACGGCCGGCACCGGCACCCAGTGCGCTACCTACGTATTCGGGACGACCTCACCCCTGACGACGACATCAAGCCTTGGCAGCGGTGTGACCGTACGTCAGTGCCAGGTTGGCTCTGTCCACGAGTACCGGTTCTGGCACGAGTTGTGTGACGCGGGCGCACGATGAGCGACGGCCCCGTGCCTAGTGGATGTGGTCGTCGGCGCGTTCATCCTCGGGTGTCCGTCGAAGACGCCACACGCCGAAGCCGGCCCCGACGGCCCCACCCATGAGAGCTGCCGCTCCTGACCACATGCCGCTGGGCGAGAGCGCCGCAGCGAGCAAGCCGACCAACAGGGCGCCAACCAGCAGGTACATGACGACGATGAAGCACGCAGCGAGGTATCGATTCCTCAGCGGCGTCATGCCACCTTGCATGAGGTCCTCCTGTCCCCTTCGACTGGTCCCCTTCTCGCCTTTCCCCGAACGTTCACGACAATCCGGCTCACGGTCGGCTGCGATTCGAGCAGTGCAGGAGTCTCGGCAGTGCCGCGGCAGCCGATTGCGACGGAGGGCCCTGGTGCCGAGGCACTTCACACCGTGGCGGCTGGACGTCCGGACACCGTCGTTGAGCACCATCCTCTGATTGACCCCATGCGTCCGACGGCGTGGACCGTCCGATAGGGGACGTGGCCGCGTGGGAGGGCTTACTTAGATTCGACCCGTCCTATCGGATCGGGGTGGGTCGTCAGTGCCTCGCATGCGGCCTGCCACGTGGGGGCACCGGGACGCAGCTGGGTGCGGAGGTAGGCCGCGGTGAGCCGGGCGAGGACGGCGACTCGTTCGGGGTTCTCGTCGGTGGTCTCGGCGGCGTCGTATCCGGCGATCCCGCCTAGTCCGTGCTCCGCGCCGAACAGGGTGAGCAGAGTCTTGGGTCCGGGTGCGAGGGTGTAGGGGTCGGCGTGCCAGTCCGGCCCCGTGTCCGTGAAGTGCCGGGAGTCGTCCTTGTCGCCGACGACGACCAGCGCGGGTGTGGTCATCGTGGAGAAGTCGATGGTCCGGAAGACCGGCAGTGCGTCAGCCATCGGTCCGTTGAGGACGTCACCCCTGCCGGGCGCGGCGAGCAGTACGCCCGCCTTGATCCGGGGTTCGAGAAGACTCACCTCTCCCCCCTCGTCGGGGTCGGTGACCTGCGCACCGAGCAGGAGGCTGGAGGTGAAGCCGCCGAACGAGTGCCCGGCAACGGCAACCTTGGTGTGGTCGATCCGCCCGGAGAGCAGCGGCACGGCCTTCTCGATCACGTCGAGTCGGTCGATGATGTGCGACATGTCCTCGGAACGCGAGCGCCAGAAGAAGGGCGCCCCCGGGGCGTCGGCGACCAGGTGGCTCAGCGTCCTGGAGGTGAGGTGGGTCGGCTGGATGACCACGAATCCGTGGGCGGCCCAATAGTTGACGAGCGGCGCGTAGCCGTTGAGCGAGGAGAGGCTGTTCGAGGGGCCTTGACCGTGGGACAGGAGGATGACGGCAAGACCGGTTCCGGTCGCGGGTGCGGAGACGCGTACCTGGAGCTCCACGGGACGTCCGGGCACGGAGAGGGCGACGGGGCTGAAGGACAGGACCGGGACGGGCGTGCCAAAGGCGTCGGCGCTGGCGATAGTGGATGTGCTCACGATGTGGGTTCCCTTTCGGTGGCATCTGCTGCCCGGCGGGCTCCTGCGACCGACAACGGACAAGGTGGTCAGGGGCATCCCGCTTCGACTAACCTGAAGCGGAGCGCCGCTCCACTTAGTATCCGGAGCAGCGCTCCGTTTTGTCAATCGGCGTAGGAGGAGAACGTGATGGCCACCGACAGCGCAGGGCAGTCGCCGTCCGGAGGAAAGCGTGCCGACGCCCAGCGCAACCGGCAGACAGTGCTCGCTGCCGCCGCCGAGGTGTTCGTCACCTCCGGCGTCGACGCGCCGATCCGCCAGATCGCGGCCCGGGCGGGCGTCGGGATGGCCACGATCTACCGCCACTTCCCGACCCGGGCGGATCTTGTCACCGCCGTCTACCGCCACCAGATCGAGGAGTGCGCCGAGGCCGGCCCGAACCTGCTGGCCAGTACCGACTCCCCGCTCGACGCCCTGCGCCGGTGGATCGACCTCTTCGTTGACTTCCTGGTCACCAAGCACGGACTCGCCGACGCCCTGCAGTCCGACAACGACCGCTTCGCCGCGCTGCACGCCTACTTCCTCGACCGCCTGCTGCCCGTCTGCGCCCAATTGCTCGATGCTGCGGTCGAGGCCGGCGACATCAGGCCCGGCATGCAGCCGTACGAGCTGATGCGCGGCATCGGCAACCTCTGTATCGGACGCGACAACGACCCCCGCTACGACCCCCGACGCCTGATCGCTCTCCTCCTCCGAGGACTCCAGCGACCTCACGCGCCCGATGCCGACGAGTGACATCGCGGCCTGCTCCCTCCGCGACTTCCACGCGATCTGAGCGGTCGCCTCTCAACCGCCGGAGACGCCGGCAGGTGACAGCGCTCCCGAGCCGGTGCTGTCGCATCTCATGAACATCGAACACGGTGCCATCGAAACGCCGCTCAACGTCGGGAACATCCGTTGTCGTGACTGGGGTTCTGGCACGAGTTGCGTCAAGGATCTACGCAGCGCGACTGAGGCTATGAGGGCGTCAGATTTGATCTCCCGGGTGCCGGGCGGTCCAAGAGCTGAATATCGCTGCTCGCTGGTCGTCGAGAGTGGCAACGTCTCCGGTGGGTGCGGGGGCGAAGATGTCGACTGTCTCAGTACCCTCGCTCCAGGGTTCCGGAGCTGTTCTGCAACTTGACCTCGCCACCGCTGTCCGGCATTGAGCCCGACGCCTTGCGCACGGGATTCCTCGCGGCCGAGCTCCTCGACGGTATGACGGCCGGTCACCCACGAACCGCGGACGTCCGCAGGGTTCCGCCACTGCGGACCGCGCCCCGGCAGTCGTCCGACGTCGTCGCCGTCGACGAGCCGTTGCTCGCAGCGGCACTGCGCTACATCCATGACCACGCCGACCAAGCCCTGACCGTGCAATCGGTCGTCGACCACACACCCCTGTCGCGCCGTGCCCTCGAGTACCGTTTCACCAGCGTCCTCGGCCGCACCATTCACAGCGAGATCGTCCGCGTACGGATGGCCCGTGTCGCCGCTCTGCTCACCTCGACCGATCTGCCCCTGCCTCGGATCGCCGAACGCCTGGGCTTCCCGCACTCCGAGTACATGGGGGTGATCTCCAAACGGCACATCGGCATGTCGCCCGGCGCGTACCGCCGCCAGGTCTCAAGCCCATCGGCAGGATGACGAGGCTACGCCGTTTCCCGACTGACGGCGTCGGAGTACGGCATGTTCAGAACGGCACACAGAGCGCGTGTCACTCTCTCCGGCACATCGTCCGAGGACAGCGCCGGAAGCAGCATGTGGCTGAGGGTCAGCCGCACGACGACGTCCGCCGCCTCCTCCCGCCGCCTGGCCGCGGTCTGCGGCGCCACCTCCCCCAGCCAGGCGACCATCAGGCTCCTGGCGGAGGAGAAGACCGGATCGGGACGGCTCGTCAGGAAGGGGAGCAACGCGTCCGTCCCGCCACGGGCCGCCGTGAGCACCGCGCCGATGAAGGGATTGGCGGATGCCTCGGCGAGCGCGTGCGCGACCCCCTTGCGGATCGCAGTGGAGAGGTCATCGCGATGCTCGTCGAGCACGGCTGCCAGTCCCAGCAGGAACCGTTCGGTCTCCCGTTCCACCAGTGCCCTGCCGATGCCTGCCCGGTCGCCGAATTCCTTGTAGATCGACGGCCTGGACACCTCCGCCCGCCCTGCCAGATCTGCCACCTTGACCCGGTCCCAGCCCTCCTGCGCGGCGAGCGCCCATGCCCCGTCCAGCACGCGCTCGCGCATGTGGCGGCGCCAGGCGACACGCGGCGGATCCGGACGTTCATCGGAGTCAGCGACCAAGCTCATGCGCGCAGTCTGTCAGTGCTGCGGCGGCCCTGCACCGGTGCCGTCGCAGCCAGGACCGCGTGCGGATCCTACGGTGGCACGCTCCACGAACGCTGCAGTTTCGTAGGCATCGCGGGCGGTGCGCAGCAGCACACTGCCACTGGCTTCGGCCAGCCCCACACGGTGGGGTCCGCCGGTGTCGGACCGAGGGGCCGAGGGGGCTCGCATGGTCGTCACGTGACCGTTCCTCACAGGTTGCCGCAGGTGTGCCGGGACATCAGGTGGTGGCGGCCGCGGGGCCTCACGGACGACGACCACTCCGCCGGCCATGTGTACTTGCAGCGGCGCTGCTGCTCGTCGCCGCTCTCCTCACCGCCGCCCCCTCGGCCACGGCCGCCCCGGGCGCCTACTACATCAGCAGTCCGCCAGTGGACGTGGTGAACCGTGCCGGCCGTGGTATCGACACGCAGGATGTAGCAGGAGGTCGCCGTACCCAGCACCACGGTGCCAGTGGGGTCGTCGATCTGCACAGTCCTGTGCGGGGGCTGTGATGTCTGGACAGGCATGGATGGCTTCCCCGGTAGGACGTGGAACGGAGTGCGCGCACCGGTCTGCGGCGTCAGGGTTGCGGCAGGGCTTTCTCTTCGCGCACCACGGCCACGCCGCCGGCCGGGATCTCCGTGCAGGACCCGTCGTCTGCCACGTCCAGAAGGCACGTCCCGTGGACAGGCATTTTGACGACGACGTCGGTGTGGTTGATGAGAAAGAGGAAGGACCCGTTGGCACCGGTGCGGCGCAGTGCTTCCACCCCTTCCGGGGACGGCAGCCACCGGGCGAACGCCTGCCGTGTCACTGACGTGTTCCATGAAATCGCGCATGGTGTCCGCCGAGGCGCGGGTAGGCAGGTACCAGCTTGTTCCCTTGCCGTAGGTGTGACGGGTGAGGGCAGGTCTCCCCCGAGCGGGGCCACCCTCGGAGGTGTCCGCGAAGTGGAGCATCGGGACGGAGCCTTTCGGTTCGACCCACTCGGCCCACTGCTCGGCCGTGGTCCCGTCACTCAGGCGGACTGTCTCCTTGGTCCGTAGCGGCAGGTATTCATCGATGTGCAGTCCGAGTACCTCGTGCAGCACGCCCGGGTACGCGCCCGGGTGCACTCGGTCACAGGCGTCCACTACTCCGCTGAAGCAGCCGACCGCCAGGTGTCCGCCTTCGCGCACGTATCGCGTGAGGTCTTCGGCATGCTGGTCGTCCAGGAGGTAGAGGTTGGGGGCGAGGACCGCCTTGTAGCGCGAGAGGTCGGTTCCGGGCGCGACCAGGTCGCAGGTGATGTTCAGGTTCCACAGGGCCTCGTACCAGTCGCGCACCAGGTCGAGGTAGCGCATCTGGCTGGACGGGCGGGCCTCCTGTTCGAGCGCCCACCAGTTGTGCCAGTCGAAGAGCAGCGCCGTCTCCGCCTCGACCTGCGTTCCCGCCACGTCGCCGAGGTTGGCCAGGTCCGAGCCGAGCGCGCACACTTCGCGCCAGACGCGGGTGCTGGTCCCGCCGTGCGGAAGCATGGCGGAGTGCCATTTCTCTGCGCCGGCCCGGGACTGCCGCCACTGGAAGAACATGATTCCGTCCGCGCCTCGAGCCAGGTGTGTCAAGCTGTTGCGCCGCATTTCCGCCGGTCGTTTGGCCACATTGACGGGTTGCCAGTTGACAGCGGAGGTCGAGTGCTCCATGAGCATCCAAGGACGACCGGCGGCCATGCCGCGGGCCAGGTCCGCGTTCATCGCGAGGTCGACATGGCCTTTCGGATCGGCGGCGGGGAGGTAGTGGTCCAGGGAGATGAAGTCGCACTCGGCCGCGAAGGCCTGGGCGTTGACCTTCTTCTCCAGTGTCCCCAAGTGGTTGGTGGTGAGGGGTACGTCGGGCGCGAAGCGGCGCAGCAGATCCACCTCGGCCCGGTGGCGGGCCAGTAGGGCGTCGGAGGAGAAGCGCCGGTAGTCGAGATCTTGACCGGGGTTGCGGAACGCCGTCGTGTCACGGGGCGTGTCGATCTCCTCCCAGTCACTGTATCGCTGGCCTCAGAAGTCGGTCCCCCACGCCTCGTTCAGGTGGTCCGGCGTCTTGTACCGCTCGCGGAGCCAGGACCGGAACGCGGCGGCGCTGACGTCGCAGTAGCACAGGGCGTTGTGGTTGCCCCATTCGTTGTGGACGTGCCACATGGCAAGCGCGGGGTGATGGCCGTAGCGTGCCGCGAGTTGCGCGACAAGAGCGTCGGCTGCCTCGGCGTAGGCGGGGTGACTGGGGCAGAAGACCTGCCGGCCGCCGTGTGCCAGGCGGGTGCCCGAAATGGTGACCGGTCGGGCGTCAGGGTGTCGGTGCGTAAACCAGGGAGGCGGGGCCGCGGTGGAGGTGGCGAGGTCGACCGCGATGCCGTGTTCGTACAGCAGGTCCAAGATCTCGTCGAGCAGACTCCAGTCGTAGGCGTCCGGGTTCGGCTGAAGGCGGGACCAGGAGAAGACGCCGACGGTGACGAGGTTGACCCCGGCGTCGTGCATGAGTCGTACGTCCTCCCGCCAGACTTCGCTGCGGCCATTGCTCTGGGTTGTAGTCACCGCCGTATGCGATGCCTCCGAGTCGGCGGGTCAGTTCCGTCAGGGCGTGGGTCACGATTTCACGGCTCCGGCGGCGAGTCCGGCGCGCCTGTAGCGCTGGAGGAGGAGGAAGGTGAGGACGATGGGGACGACCGAGATCAGTGCCCCCCCATGGTGAGGGTTTGGAGTTCGGGCAGCCGGCTGGTCTGTGACTGCCAGGTGAACAGGCCGAGGGTGACCGGGTAGAGGCGGTCGTCCTGAAGCATCACCAGAGGCAGCAGGAAGGCGGCCCACCCCCGGTGATGCCACCGAGGCGGGCTCCGGCCTCCCTGAGAAGCGCCGGAGCCCGCCGACATCAGCCCCAGCCGCCGAACCACACGCCCCGGCAATGCCCTCATGATCAGCCACCGAGAAGTCGCCGTTCCCCTGGCGGCCAGGCGTCTCGGTGAGACTGAGGACGCCGACAGTTGATCCCGGACGGTCTTCCCTTCAGTGACGGTCCGTCAGAACATTTACATTGCGCCGCCTTTGTCAACAGAGTCTCGGCCTGCCAATGTCGTGGAACCCCTCCAGCGCACCATTCTGCCGGTCGGACGTCCGACCGGCAGCAGTGCGCACCTCCCCATAGGCCCCGAAGGGAGTCCTGATGGAGTCAGCACCGAACGGTGCCCGTCCTTGGCGGGACCGCAAACGACCTCTGTGGCTTCTCGCCTGCGCGGTCCCCACCCTGCCCTTCCAAGCCGGCGCCCTCGTCTCTGTCACACACCTCGGCGCCTTCTGGTGGTGGGGACCGTTCTTCGCCTTCGTGCTCGTCCCGGTCTTCGACCACCTCACCGGCCGGGACAGCGCCAATCCTCCCGAGAAGGTGATGGCGGAACTGGAGGCCGACCGTTACTACCGCTGGTGCACCTACCTCTATCTCCCCCTCCAGTTCGGCGCCCTGGTCTGGGCGTGCGGCATGTGGTCCGACGGTCAGCTGTCCCTCATCGAAAGCCTCGGACTGACGGCCACCACGGGCGTGGTCGCGGGAGTGGCCATCAACACAGCACACGAACTGGGCCACAAGCGCGAGCAGTTGGAGCGGCGGCTGAGTCGGATGGCGCTCGCCCAGAGCTGGTACGGACACTTCTACGTCGAGCACAACCACGGCCATCACATCCGAGTCGCCACCCCGGAGGACCCGGCGAGCAGCCGCATGGGTGAGAGCTTCTACCAGTTCCTGCCTCGAACCGTGTTCGGCAGCTTCCTCTCCGCCTGGCGTCTGGAGAAGCGCCGCCTGAGTCGGCGAAGTCGGCCGGTCTTCAGCCGGCACAACGAAATATTGACGGCCTGGGCGATGTCCGCCGTGCTGTTCGCCTTGCTGACGGCAGGCTTCGGCCTCCGCGTCCTGCCTTACCTCGCGCTCCAAGCCGTCCTGGGTTTTTGCCTCCTGGAGACGGTCAACTACCTCGAGCACTACGGCCTGCTCCGACGGCGTCGTCCTGACGGCCGGTACGAGCGGGTAGCGCCACGGCACAGCTGGAACAGCAACAACACCGTCAGCAACCTGTTCCTCTTCCAGCTGCAACGCCATTCCGATCACCACGCGAACCCACTGCGCCGGTATCAGACCCTGCGGCACTTCGACGAGGCTCCCGAACTGCCCTCCGGTTACGCGTCGATGATCGTGCTGGCGTGGTTTCCCCCTCTGTGGCGCAGGGTGATGGACGCGCGGCTTGCGGCTCACTACGAGGGCGACTTGTCCCGGGCGAACCTCCATCCGCGCATGCGCCGGCGGCTCAGCGCGCCCCACGGCAGTGGGGCGCCGTCCGACGCGACCTCCACCGGAAGAAGCGCCTGACCGCCTGCGTCTTGCCCACATCCCGGCACCATGTGAGATGCACGGCACCGACACCAGCCGGCGCGTACTCGTGGTGCGGAAGTCACCTCATGCACCTGGACCTGTTGCGGCGCGAGGAGGAGCAGCCACCCCTGCTCCTCCTCGGTCTCCCCGGCGGCCCGGTCGGTCGTCGGCAGCCGTCCGGCGAACTCATCGTGGAGCCGGAACATCGCGTTGTCGGTGTTGGCGGAGTTCACCTCGTCGCCACCGGCCACCGGCTTGTCGTGTCCCTCAGTTCGACGTCGTCCCGCTCAAACGCCTCAAGTGAGCATCGGCTGAACGTCATTGATCACCGAGCCTGCCGACCTGACGGTCGCCGGGCCCACGACGTGAGGTCATCGAGCGCGGCCGGTCCAGTTCGCCGCCGATCGCATCTCGCAGCACGTCGTGCTGCGGACCGAGACTGAACCGGCGCATCACGGTCGGGTTCTCGCCCCTCAGCGCAGTCCCGATCCGATCCTTCCGCCAGTCGCCAGTCATGGCCGGAACCTACATTACGTGGATCAACGACCGATCCTCGCTCCCCAGCGGATCGGGTTTCGGCCGGCATGGGGTTCGCGGAGGGTGAGAAGACCGCGGTGATCGCGAAGGATCTGCGGGTGAGCGTGCGGTCGGTGGAGCACTGGCGCCGTGCCTGGTGGGCTGGTGGCTGTTCTCCGCCCGGTTGTTCAGGCCCTTGGGGGAACGGTGCTGGACGGAGGGCTTCGCCTCGCCGTGGGCCGCGCTGTGGGAACGAAGCTTGTCCGTGGCGACCACCGTGGGTATCGCGCCTGTGCTCTTCGTCTGAGGTTCCCCCGCCGTGCGGGAGGGGCTGCCGACATGTGCATCAAGCGGGAAGAGGCCCAATCCCGGTATGGGTTCACGCCCGACCGGGGGCACGGGCGGCGGAACGTCGTGGCCCGCCGTCGTGCGATCCCCCGGCGGTTTCGCCGGAGGATCGCACGACGCTCAGCGTTCGATGGTCCACCGTTGGCCTTCGGAGTTGTCGCAGGTCCACACTCCGAGCTTCTTGTAGTCCTCGTGGTAGGTCAGGCAGTCCTGATCGCTGATCCTGATCTGGTAGGTGCCGTCCGCAAGGGGGTTGACCTCCCACTTCTGGTTGGAGCTTGCCTTCCAGGTCTCGATCTGGGCGAAGTAGGTGCTCATGTTCCCGGTGAGGACGGGGCCGTGACCGTTGACGATCTCATAGCGCCCGCCACCCGCGTCCTTGAACGTCCATGTGCCGTTCGTGCCACCCAGCTTGCCCGCGACCACCGACGAGCCGGACGAGGCGTTCGTCGCAACTGCTCCAAGGTCGTTGGCGGTCCTCAGCCGCACGGGCACACCGACCGGCGGACGGTCGGTTCCGGAAGGCGTCGTGGGTGCGCTGTCGGCGCGGAAGCCGGGGCGAGGACCGGGGTGGGCGGGTACACCGGGGATGAGAGGGGTGTCACCGGGACCGGGGGTCTCCCCCTTGGGCACTCCGGGGACCGCCGGCTCGATCGTGGGGTGGAAGTTCACGGTGGACCCGTTGCGGTCCCACAGGCCGTAGAAGCCCCAGTTGATCCAGCCGCCGTCGCCCTGGTTGGTGAAGCTGCCGCCGCCGGAGAACACCCAGATGCGGTAGGTCTGGTCCTCCCGCGAGGTTGCGTCGTTGTAGTCGATGTCGCCCTGGAACACGACATCCTGGAGATTCTCTGTGTAGTGGTTGACGAACCACGGGTCCCCGAAGGCGTTCTTGCCCTTGATGTCGAAGATCATGATGTTGTAGTTGCCGCCGGTGTGGTTCGTCAGCATCTCGAGCAGGCCTTTGACGAAGCCCTCCCGGGCCAACTTCTTCTGCTCGCCGCTCTGCTTGGCCGCGATGATGCACCACGACAGCGTGCCGCTCCCGAACGACCCCGGCGCCACCGTGTCCGCCGCGTTGCAGTTCTCCACGGGCACGTCGACGGAACCATCCGCCTGGGCGGGCTGCGCCAGGCCCCCGACCAGCAGGGCGCTCACGCATGCGGCGGCCGCCACGGCAGTGACCTTGGGCTTCTTCACTTACAGGCTCCTGGGGGTGAACTGGGAGATCGACGATCTCATCTTCGACTTCTGCTTCAACGTCCTGCTGATGACCCACTCGCGTACGCGTCGAAGGGTCGCCACCGCCGCGACGCCGCTTCAGGGACCGGCCCTGGTCTTGTCGAGCACTCCGTCGACCGCGCCACAGACGTCTGCGGCGAAACGGGTGCCCGTCGGCTTTGCGGTGGAGCACGAACGCCACGACCAACGACAACGCCGTGAGAAACGACCCGGTGGCCATCCCGCGTCCCGCGCCTTCAGCGGGTGTCCGCCCATGTCAGTGAGGTGTTCTCACCGTGAACGGTTTCAGGTAAGCGGGGACGGACGGCTCGGCGCCGGTGGCGCCCCGTCGGCTGCATGCCGTCAGGGCCGGTACCGCTCGCCCGCGGCGGTCACGGGCAGAACTGGCCGTTCGGTTCGACGGCGCAGCTCACCCGCCAAGCGGTCCACCAGCCGCTAGGGTAGCGAACCCTGAACCAGTAGTTGTCGTCCTTGCCCATGGCCCACATGAAGATGAGTGAGTCACTGGTCTTCTGCTGAGGGTCGACTTCAACGGGGCTCTTGACCCACCCGCCCAGGGACTCCCACCCGTTCCAGGAGCCGTCGGGGTAGGTCCAGTTCGTCCACACCGCGTGATCGGCACCGACGACGAACTCCTCCTTCGTCCCGTTGGCGAGTTTCGTGGTCGAGACGCCGTACTCACAGAAGTACTTCTGCCCCTTGGTGGTGCAGTAGGTCGCCGCCTGCGCCGGCGCCGCCGCGACCCCCACGCCCGCCAAGGCGGCCAGAGCCGCGACCGCCGCGAGGGCACCCTTGAATCTGCGCATGTCCATGCTCCTTTACCTGCCGAGTGGCGTGATCGTGCCGGGGAAGAACCGTGTCGGGGAAGGGGGAGAACCAGCGCCCCGATGCCCGCCCCGACAAGTCGATCACGGGCAGGCGGGAGCGGACCAGGCAGAACTACCGGCAGAAATAGCCTGCTTCCTCTCCGAGCCGAACCGGGCGCAGGTGCCGACGAGCAGGCCGGTCCTGGTCGCGACCCGGCGCCGAGCCCGCCGACCGCTGGGGCTTCGTCTCCAGGAACTACACCGCGGACGCCACACAAGACCTCCGCGCCCTGCGCGGCGTGCCCGTGCTGCTGACCCTCGCGGGCCATGACATCAACGTGGACACCGCCGACACGGAGCGCACGTACCACAAGGTGCTGGACGCAGGTGGTGCATTGACGGTCAGGCGTTACCCGGACGCGCCCCATTCCCTGCTCAAGCAGTCCATCGAGCAGTCGGACCTCAAGATCACGCTCACCGCGCTCTCCTCCCCCACTCGCTCTTCGCGGACGGATTCCCTGACGACCGAGGACAGTTGCTCAAGGAACTCAGCCGAGGCAGTCAGGCCACTTCATGACACTCCCGCACGGCCATGGCGCACGGTGCACGTTCACGTGTACCGCCCGGTGCACTGTGAAGTGAACGCCGACAGACGTGGAAGTGCCCGAACCCGCATCGGGCGAGGCATGGACCGTCGCCCGCCGCCATCCTCAACCGGGCTGGCGAAGCCCTCGCTCACAAGCAAAGGTCTGACCGACGCCACTTTCCCGACACCTGGGACATCGTGGGCGGCCACGTCGAGGCCGGCGAAACGACGTCCACCCCCTGCCGGTGGACTCCACACGGTGGAGTGGACGCCGGACACCGTCGGTGCGCACCCCGGCATCGGGTGCGCACCATCGGGTCCACTCAGTGACCGGCCTCCCGGCCGCGGTGTGGTCCCGGCTCCTGCGGCCGGTGTGCCTGCTGGTCGCCCTGGCGCACCGGACGCACTGCGTCGGCATCGTCCTGTTCGGCGTAGCGGTCCGTGCGGGCGCGGGAGTCGTCGGCCGCTCTGGTGAACGCGTCCTGGAGGGAGCACAGCCGCTCGGCAGTGAGATCGAGGGCTTCCATGTCCGTACGGGGCTCCCTCAAGGCCCGCGACGCCGTCAGGTCCGTCGCCTGCCGTCGTGCGGCCTCCGAGCCCTGGGTTGTGCTCGGGGGCCGGCGGCCGCGGGCGCGGGCGGCTGCCCGGGCACCGCCGCCTGCTGGTGCACGACGACGTCGTACGCCCGGCCCCGCACGGCGGTGGCGGCGCCCAGCTTCTCCCGCACGACCGCGCCGGCGAGGACAGCTCGCTCGTACGGCGGGAGCCCAGTCGTGGTGCCCCTCCCCTCACCAGCGGGCCAGCACCATCACCACCGGCGCCTGGAACGGGCCCCTGTCCTGGTCCAGCAGGCCCGTGCGGCGTACGCCAGGCCGCACACCACGGCACAGCCCAGCGCCGTCCGGGCGGCCTCCGGCCAGGTCACGGGTTCAGGTGCGCACCACGAAGTAGAGCCAGCCGCCCCACGTGCTCACGTTGCTGAGGTCCTTTGTGGAGCGCTCGTACTCGGAGCGGACGCGGAACTTCTGGTTGACTGCGTTGGTGAGGCTGAGCTGCGCCTTCGCGCTGCTCGTCGACGACAGGGTGTAGCAGCCCGACGTGGTGAGCGTGTGCCAGGCGCCGCTGTAGTACTGCTGGACCTGGAAGCGCTCGCACTGGCCCGCCTTGTTGGGCGTGACGGTCGCGGTGACCGTGGGCTTCACCGTCTTGTGGAAGACGCGGTAGGTCATCCCGCTGTATGTGGTGCTCGTGTAGTAGCCGCCGAGCGCTGTCGCGATCTTCACGTAGCCGTTGACGGTGCGGGTGGCCGTCGCGGGGGCGTAGCGGTGGTCGCCTGCGAAGGAGGCGGTGAAGGTGGTGTTGCGGGTGACCTTGTAGGTGGTCTTCAGGTTGCCGTAGGTGTCCACGGTGCCCGTCGTGACCAGGGTCTTCGCCCCGCCGTAGGGCGTGGCGTAGATCGACACCGTGCGGCCGTTGTACGTGGTGCCCAGGTGCGCGGTGACGGTGGCCGTCGCGCCGTACGCGTACGAGGGCGCGCTGCTGGTGACGGTCAGGGCGGTCGCCGCGCGGGACACCTGGACGGTGGCGACCGCGGTGGCCGCCTTGTGGGAGGCGTCACCGGGGTAGGTCACCGTGTAGGTGTTGGCGCCGCCGATGTCGGGGGTGTCCTTCACCGTGATGGTGCCGTCGGCGGCCACCGGCGTGGTCCAGGTCACCGGGGTGCTGTGGGCGGCGTCCTTGCGGGACACGGTGACCGTCCGGCCGGCGGCGTACGGGCCGTCACCGAGCTTGCCGCCGAAGGACAGGGCCGCCCCCCGGACGGCGGTCGCCGGGGCGTTCAGCGTCAGTGTCGGGGCGTACGGGGCGACCACGATGCCCATGCCGCTCTCGGACGGCTGGTGGGTGGCGTCCCCGGCGTACGTGAAGACGTACATGAACGAGCCGGCGCCGCCCGGGGCGTCGGTGACGGTGAACCGGAGGGTGGCCGGGTCCACGGGTACGGATCCCAGCGGCACCGTCTGCTGGGTGGCCTCGTCGCGCCGGGCCACCTGGACGGTGGTGCCCTGCGGGAAGGTGCCCAGGCCCAGCTGGGCCATGAGGCGGCCGGTGATGACGACCGAGCCGGGGTTCGCCGAGGTGATGTCGGTGCCCACGACATCGGTCGGCAGCTTCGCCACGTTCACGGTCAGCGAGGCCGTCGCGGGGCGGTGGGTGGCGTCACCGGCGTACGCCACCTGGTAGGTGTACGTGCCCTCGTCCTGCCGGAGGTCGGTGAACGTGAACGTGCCGTCCGCGCCGAGTGTGGCGTCGGGCAGGGCGTTGCCGTCGCGGGTGACCTTCAGCGCGGCGCCGGCCGGCAGGAAGCCGCGGGTGCTCAGCGAGCCACTGACCGTGTAGCGCGCGGTCGGCACCGCGTACTGCGGGTGCCCCAGGGCGAGTTCGGTGTCCGTCAGCTTTGGGGTGCCCAGCACGTTCAGGCTGTAGGCGCCCGAGGAGTCCTTGGTGACGGCGTAGAGGGTCGTGCCGTCGGCACCCCACTCCAGGCCGTCCGGGGCAACCGTGCCCGACGGCAAGGTGAGGTGGTTCTCGGCGAGGGTGTTCGTGCCGGCATAGAGGTAGACGCCGGAGGTGCCGGCGACGGCGACGGTGCCGTCGGTGTCGACGGCCACCGAGCCGGGCGCGGAACCGGAACCGCCGGTGAAGTACGCGGCGGGGTCGGCGGCCGCGAGGTCCGTGCTGCGGTACGCCCGCAGGGCGAGCTGTTGCGGGGCGGCCAGCAGCACCCGCGTGCCGTCGCCGGTGACGGCGAGCCCGGTCGCCGTGCCGCCGTAGACCAGGGTGTCCGCCTTGACCGACGCCGTGCCCGACGCGACGCCGAAGGTCGCCACGTGACTGAGGTTGCCCTGCGGTTCCTCGGCCGCGAGCACATCGCCGCCGGTGGCGAGCAGCGGTGCGGTCGTCCACTGCGACAGGGCCGGCTGTGGGATCGCTGCGGGCGTGGGCGCGGACGGGTCGACCAAGCCGATGCCGCCCTTGCCGGCGGCCGTGTAGCCGTACCAGACGCGGCCGCCCGCCACCGCGACGGAGACTGGGGAGCTGTCGGCCCCGGTGGTCCAGCGGGCGGTCTCGGTGAGCGTCGCGGTGTCGATCGCGGCGATCGCGCCGCCGTCCGCCAGCGCCGCGTACAGCGTGCCGCCGTCGGGCGACAGTGCCAGACCGGTGGCGCCCTGCTCCCTGGCAATGGTGGTGATCGGGGTGCCGGACAGATCGGTCACCACGATTCCGGTCGAGCCGGCGCCCTGGCTGACGAAGACGTGCTGGTGGGCGGGATCGACCACCAGGTGCGCGTAACCGGACAGCGGCAGTGCGGCCGTGTCGTCGGCGTATGCCGCGGAGCCGGCCAGTCCAACGGTGGCGGTGGTCAGGCCGGCCACGAGCGAGAAGGTCGTGACCAGGGAGACCTGATTGAGGCGCATGAGGCTCCTGTGAGAAAAATGGAACAAGCAGCCGGACCATAACCCGCCGGCCCGACGCGCCGGGAAGCAGGGGCCCACGACGGGCGGGCAGTCCGCGCGGGACTTCCGCCGGGACTCCGGCGCCACCGCCTCGAGCCCGTCCGACGGGAGACCAAGGGCAAGTCTCTTTGACTTCACGGTGGTCGGTCACGTGCGAGGGGGTGGCTGTGCCGCAGCTTGGTCACCGTCTCCGATCCTTCGGATTCACGTCCGGGCTGCCCCGACGGGCACTGCATGCCGGGAGACAGGTGACCCTGGGCTGGAGCACACCCTGGCGGACAGGCGACGCTCTGTGGCATCCCTCAGCGCCACGTGACGGCCTCTCGGCATCGTTCGTGGCGAAGAGGTCCGGGAGATGCTCGGCACGCAGGGTGAAGGCAGTCGACGCTCAGGAGACCTCGGACGGGGAGAGCCCTCCGCTCGAGTACGCGCCCGACTGTGAACGCGCGCAAGTGATGCGTCGTCTGGCGCTGCTGGAGTTCACGCCTGATCTTCAGGAGCAGGTGGAGGCAGGCGAGCTGAAGGTGGAGTCGGCTCGCCGGATCAATCGGCTCCCCAAGGAGCAGCAGGCGGTCGAGGCGCAGAAGGCCATCGTGGCTGCTGAGACGCCGCGCCAGGCCGCGACCGTAGTACCGCATCCGCCGGCGCAGATCCGCCCGAGCGAACCGGCCCGCCACCCGCGCGAACGCCGACTTCAACTCAGGCTCCCAGGAGATGACTTCAGCCGTCCCCTCCGTACCAGGACAACGACAGCCGCCGACTCAGGGCGCGAACGGCTGGTGTATGAGAGGTCGTCCCATCTGGCAAGCCTGCGCCGGCGGACGTGAGGACAGGCGATGCCGTGAACGCATGGAAGTGGTCAGCCGGTGAGACTTGAGTTATTGCGCTTGGCGTGTCAGTTGGCGTTGATGCGGCCCGGCACATCGCCCGGCGCGGCACCGAACACGGCTCCGGACTCGGCGCGCACCGCTGGGTCGTGGAAGGCGCCATCGCACCACTGCACTGGTTCCGCCGCCTACGCATCCGCTGGGAGATCCGCGACGACATCCACCAGGCCTTCATCACACTCGGTTGTGCCGTCATCTGCCGGCGACGACTGAGGACCCCGCTGTGATTCCAGTGCAAAGTAAGGTGGCATCCCATGTCGCGAACTCGCGCCGAGCACAGGGAGGCGGAATGCTCGCTGACTCGTCGGCGCTGGCGGCCGGAAGGCGTCATTCGGTCGGACGGCGCTGGGATGGAACCGTTCTCGCCGTGGGCAGTACCGCAGCCGCTGAATGTCGGGTCGAGCGATGGGAAGACGTCGTCGCGGTGGCAGCTGGCAACGTCCACACCGCGACGAACACGGGCAGGTCTCATACGGTGGGCCTCCGGTCGGACGGTACGGTGCTGGCAACGGGGTGGAATGGCGACGGGCAATGTGATGTCGCCGGATGGCGAGGCGTCACGGCCGTGGCCGCAGGCTGGCGCCGCACGCTCGGGCTGCTCGCGAACGGCCGCGTGCTAGCAGTTGGTCGGAGTTCGGAAGGGCAGTGCGACGTGCAGTCCTGGCGCGAGATGGTCGTCCTCTCGTGTGGTGACTGGCACTCGGTCGGCGTCCGTTCGGACGGTTCTGCCCTGGCCACGGGGAACAACCGGCGACGGCAGTGTGCCGTTGAAGGGTGGCGTGACCTGTCCTCCATTTCGGCCGGGTATCTCCATACCGTCGGCCTCAGAGCCGACGGGCGGGCAGTAGCGACCGGCGATCGGGCAACCGGGGCGTGCGAGGTCGATGAGTGGGAAGACGTGGTGGCGCTCGGCGCGGGCAGCCACCACACCGTCGGTGTCACTGCGTCCGGACGGGTCCTCGCAGCAGGAGACAACAGCTACGGACAGTGCGCAGTCGGCGATTGGCGCGACATTGTCGCCGTGGCGGCCGGTTCCACGCACACCCTCGGCCTGCGTACCAACGGCACAGTCGTGGCCACAGGGAACAATGCCGACAGACAGTGTGAAGTCGATGCCTGGTCCGGAGTCCGGCTTCCACAGGCCGCCGTGCCGCGCCAACCCGAACTGACACGCCGTCATTCCCGAGCCACAGAGACGTCATTCTGATTCCAAGCCTTGAATACAACAGCCGTGGATCGTGATCCTCATGCTTGAGCGGCTTGACGCCGGTAGTGGCTGGTGTGGGATCGGCCCTGGTGGCGGCGTCGCCAGACGGACCAGCGAAGTCGGTGGACAGGGTCAAAGACGGTCCGGTTGACGAGCGTGGCGAGCAGTCGTCGGATCTCGTCACAAGTGAGCGGTATCAGCTCGTCGGGCGAGGGACGACCCTCGTGTTCGTTCGCGCGGAGGACAGCGAGGAAGGCATCCGTGAGCATGGCCAGGGTGACCCAGCGAGACCAGGACGGGTAGCGGCGGACCTGGTGCTCGTCCAGGGCCGCCAGGCCCTTGCCGGACTGGAAAAACTCCTCGACCCGCCACCTTGATCCAGCAACGCGCACCAGGGTGGTCAGCGGCACTGCGGCAGGCGAGTAGCAGCGGTGTCTCCCGCGACCCAGGCGGCTCGATGGCCGGCGTCGAGGAATCGGGTGACCATGCGAGCGGCCAGCTCCGGCTTGGTCGCGCACCCCGTATGGTCACCGTGGCCGGCGGCCCGGCAGCGGTCGGGATCAGAGGTCCAGGAACGCGGAACGTAGAGTTCCCGGTCCACTGCGGCGTGCCCGCGGCGACCGGCGTAGACCAGGTGGACGGCGACCTGGGCGTTGGCGATCCTGCCCGCGGTGCCGGTGTACTGCCGCTGGACTCCAACCGTGTCGGTGCCTTCTTCATGTCGCCGGTCTCGTCGACCACCAGCACCGTGCAGATGCTCGACCACGTAGTCACCCACCTCGTCGCGGACCTGGTCGGCATCCCACTTCGCCCTCCCGAGCAGGTGCTGCATGCCGTCCGGGGTCCTGTCCCCGGCCCACTCGGCGATGGGCCAGCATTTCTTGCGCGGCAGGTCCGACAACAGGCCGAGTACCGACTTCCGGGCCGGCGTCGGGATTCGACCCGTGTGAAGCGTCCCGCTGTCCGGCTCATCAGGCCCTCGAACGCCTCCTGCCAGCAGGCAGGGTCTACGCTGTGACCTGCGGCCACCGCGTGATCGTTTGTCTTCACACACCGGTGATCAACGGTGGCCGCACCCGTCTCGACACCGCGTCAGGTCGCGCAGCGTCTGCCTGCCGTCCTGTGTATCGGAGGGCTTGTGCAACGTGGCGAAGTCTGGTGGGTCCAGTTCGACGAGCGGAGGTTGGTCGTACTGCTGTCAGGAGAAGACGCGTCCGGGTTCCAGGTGATGCAGGTCGTCGCTCCGGCGGGCCTCGACATCAGCGGTCTGGGCATCGAAGTGACGGTCGGCGCCGGTGAAGGGCTGCCGCTCGAAGGCGTGCTGCGGCTCGCGTTCCCGCGTCCAGGCTTCACCCCGTGCACGTGGCTGACCACCGTGTCCCGGGACGACCTGATAGAGCGGGCGGGCGTCCTGTCCTCCAGGAAGCTCAGCGAGATCGACGATGCCCTCCGACTCGCTGAACAAGCACAGGAGCGGACCCCGGCAACGACCGCGAAGCTCAGCGAGATGAGGGACCTCCTCCGCCGCGGTGAACTCGGGTAGACGGAGAAGGAGCCGACGCCCGCGACGGCATGGGCGATCTCGGGAGACGAGAAAGGCCAGGTAGTTGCCTGGTGTCCGTTCGTAGCGGTGGTGGAGACGGCGGTAGCCGGTCAGCCAGGACATGGTGCGCTCGATGACCCACCTGCGGCGGCCGAGCCGTTCGCTTGAGTCGATGCCCTTGCGGGCGATGCGGACGCCGATGCGTTTGCCCCATGATCATCGCCGCAGGTGAGGCACGTCGTACGCCTTGTCGGCGTGAAGGCGCTGGAGCTTGGAATCGGTCGCGTGGGACTCGTGTCCCATGTGGAAATGGGGCAGCATCGGCTTCGGGGCCTGGCTGTCGTGGGTATCGGCCGCGGTGAGTCCGACGCGTACGGGCAGTCCGTTCGCGTCGGACGCGACGTACCTTCTGGAACCGGGCTTACCCCGGCCCACAGGGCTCTGACCTGCAAGTTCGCCGGCCTACACCGCCGCGGCCCTGGTGCTGCTGGTCCGGCTGCGCCCGGACCCGCTGCTCCTGGCACCGCCCCGGGAACCCCGCGGTGCCGTGGCCGAGCCCGGCACCGAGTCCCTTGGCCCGGTACTCCGTACGCCCGACGTCATCACCGGCGCCACCGTGATGATCACCGCTCAGCTGGTGCTGATCGCCGCGATGACCATGGCGCCCGTCCATGACCGGCCACGGGCAGGCGACGCAGGCTGTGGGACTGGTCATCGCCCTGCACGTGGGCGCGATGTCCTGCCGTCGCCGCTGAGCGGCCTGCTCCCGGACCGGATCGGCGGGCGGCGGGTCGCTTCCGCGGCCGGTGCCGTCCTGCTGGCCGCCGGCCTGTCCGCGGCTCTCGCCCCGCCGACCTCCGTCGCGCCGCTAGTCTGCGCGCTCGTACTTCTCGGCGACGGCTGGAATCTGGCCCTGCTGGGCGGCACGGCAGGACGGTGGCCGCGGGAGGCGTCCCGTTCGTCGGTCTGTTTCAGAACGCCTATCGGGGCGGGCCTTTTGAGGCTGAGCAGAGAAGCGGTCCAGCAGGCCGGCGAGCATGAAGGGCCCTCAGGCCGAGGATGGCGAAGGCGTTGCTGGTGTAGACGATGAAGGCGTCGTCGCTGACCGCGAGGACGGCGGGCACACTGTCGACGGCGGAGATCAGTCGGCGGCCTCGACCGCGGCGACCACCGCGAACAGCGGGGTCGCCATCCATATGCCGGCTTCCTTGACGGAGAACCTCGCCCCGGCGTACTCGTCGCGCACCGAGAGGAACTTGCGGAGCTTGTAGGTGCTGTAGAAGAGCACCGCCGCAAAGGCGAACAGCACGGCGGTGAAGCGGCTGACCACGGCCACGCCGAGGGAGAGGACGATCGAGCGGAAGACGAGCGCGCCGAAGATCAGGGCGAGGCTCACCCACAGGCCACTCCAAGTGCCTGGCATGATCCTCAGGAGGCAGGTCAACGGCGCGTACGCGCCTTCGCGGCGGCCGCCTTCACGGCCGCCTCGGCCTCCGCGGTGCATCGGAGCGATGTCGCCACCGGAGCGGCGATCAGCCTGGCCAGTGCCTGGCTTACCCGGCACGCCCTGCACCCGATCCTGCGCCGCTGGACCAGCTACGCGGGGATGTCGCTTCGGTGCCGGGTAAGGAGGCAGGTCACCAGTAGTGTCGACGGCCGGCGACTGCGTGGCCCATGGATCCCATGATCCACAGGATGGCGCCGATGACCGCGAGGATGATCCCGATCGTCCACAGGATCGATATGCCGGTAACGAATCCGACAACCAGCAGAATGATGCCTAGCAGGAGCATGACCGCCTCCGTTGCGCCGTAGTGCTGCTTTCACTGTGGACCTCGCCACGGCATTAGGGAAGCCCTGGTGTCTTCTGGGATCGGCATCTCCGCGGCCAGTCTCCACGACAGCCAGGTCCTCATCCCGCTGGTCTGCGGCATCCCACCCATCCGCTCGCGTCGCGGAAAGCTGGCGCCTCTCCAGCCAGCTCGATGTCGGCGAGAAGACCGGGGAGGCCAGCCGCTCCCAGCAGCCGCTGCTGGACAGCGTCGCCGACCTGGCCGGAACCGTGGTCACCAGCGACGCGCTCCACACGCAACGCGAGCACGCCGCCTGCCTCCTAGGCCGCCGGGCCCACCACATCGCCATCGTCAAGGGCGATCAGAAGAAGCCGCGCCAGCAGCCGAAGCCCCTGCCCTGGAAGGGCATCCCGCTCCAAGGCCGCATCCATGGCACCGGCCACGGCCGCGCCGCGATCCGTCGCATCAAGGTCGCCCACCGCGGCAACCTGCTCTTCTCCGGCGCCCGTCAGGCCGTGCAGATCAAAGCGCCGACGCACCGACCGCGGACAGCCACGTGAACATGATCCTGAGAGCGGCCGCCAGGCCGAACACGTCCTCACGCCGGCGAGATGGGCGGCTTCGGTCAGGTGGAAAGCGCGGCTTCGAGCATCCGCCGGACCACTGGGGTCAGCTCGGCCGCATCGGGCAGGGGGCGGGTCGTGGCCATTGCGCCGACGAGCCAGTCGTACAGCAGGCCGTCGGTCCAGGCGACGAGCAGATCCGCTGCCGGCGCCGGACGAGGAGCCCCGAGCGCTGCCAGCAGGGCGGTGGCCCTGGACCGTGCGGCGAGCCCGGCGGTCCGCAGGTCGGCACGCAGCTCCGGCCGTCGGGTCGCCTCCAGGCTGAGTTCGAAGCGGGCGAGCTGGCGCTCGCGCGCCGCCGTCAGCCAGTGGTGCAGCAGTGCGGCCAGCGCGCCTGCGGCGGAGTCCAAGTCCGGGGGGCGCCCGTGGTCCGCTTCCCAGCGATCCGCGTCGGCTACCGAGAGTTCGGCCAGGCGGAGGTAGCAGGCGCTGATCAGAGTGCTGCGGGTGCGGAAGTAGTACGACGTGCTTCCGGCCGGCAGGCCCGCGGCGGCGTCGACTGCGCGATGGGTCAGGCCGCGCAGTCCGGCGGTGGCCACGGTGCTGATGGCGGCATCGGCGATCAGGTCCCGGCGGTCAGGGATGGACATACCCGCACTCTACAGATGTAGAGTGCGGACTTGTCGCCTCTACAGATGTAGAGGCGACAAGGGTTGGAGGAGGCAGTCGACATGGGTGTTCGTCATGCTGTTGTGGTCGGAGGCGGAATCGGGGGCTTGACCGCGGCGGTGGGCCTGAGCCGCCGCGGATGGCGCGTCACCGTGTGCGAACGGGCCGCCGAACTCACGGGTGCGGGCGCGGGCATCGTGCTCGCCCCGAACGCGCTGCGCGCCCTGGATTCGATCGGCTTGGGTCCCGACGTGTGGGCGGGTGACGCACTGCCCGGTCAGATCGGGCTGCGTACCCCCGACGGCACTTGGCTGAGTCGATCCGACGGCGGCGCGGTGCCCGCCCGCTACGGGCTTTCCGCGCGTGCCGTGCACCGCGGCTTCCTGATCGACGCTCTCGCGACCGCACTGCCCGCCGGTGTCGTACGCCTCGGCGTATCAGTGACCGGCGTGGACGACGCGGGGGACGCCGTGGCCGTGCGTACCTCGGCAGGGGACCTACGCGCCGACGTCGTACTGGCGGCGGACGGCATTCGCAGCGTGCTCCGCGGACAGCTCTTCCCCGCCCACGGCGGGCTGCGTCACGCCGGTGAGGCCGGATGGCGAGCGGTGCTTCCCGGTGCGGGCCTGCCTGCCCAGCCGGCTGCCGAAACCTGGGGGCGAGGCGAGCGGTTCGGCGTCGTTCCACTCGCCGATGGCCGCATCTACGTCTACGCCACCGCCGTTTCCGGCCCCGGCGCGAGACCGGAAACCGGCCATCACGCGGAGCTGATCCGGCGCTTCGGCGCGTGGCACGATCCGATACCCGCACTGCTGGACCGGCTGGACCAGCGGGATCCAAACCCGGTCGGCATACTCCACCATGATTTCCACGAGCTGGTCGCGCCTCTGCCCCGGATGCACGTCGGCCGGGTGGCCCTGCTCGGCGACGCCGCCCACGCGATGACCCCCAACATGGGACAAGGCGGTTGCCAGGCCATCGAGGACGCCGTAGTGGCGGCGCATCTCCTCGCACCCGCCGATGACGTGCCGACCGCGCTCGCCGCCTATACGAGGGCCAGACACCGGCGGACCACCCGGATCAGCCGCCGCTCCCGGCGCATCGGCGAAGTCGCCCGGCTCTCCCACCCACTGGCCGTGTCCATCCGGAACCTGGCAGTACGAGCCACGCCGCAAGCGCTGTCGCTGAGAGCCCTGGACACGGTCCTGGGCTGGCAACCACCATCCTCCCCCGCCACGCAGTAACGGTGAACACCACAGTCACGTCCCGTCCCCCTGCGCCGGGGCCGACCGAACACGCAGCGCCACCCTCGCGGAACTGCCCGGCTGCGGGCATCTCGAGACCTTCCTGAGAACGGATCTCACAGTTCGCACGGAGCTGAGTGCCGGCTCTCAATCTTCATGCGTCACACCGAGGTCGTGGCGCATGGCGGTTCTCATGGTCCGGAGCATCTCCCAGACCTCGTACTGGGCCTGGGCTGCGGTCTCCATCGTTTCGCCTGGTTCGGGGGCACCGCGCTCGAGGCGCTTGACCTGGCCGTAGACCTTGTTCAGGGCTTGGTTGACGACACTCGCCCGCATGAGTACTTCTTCGGGGGCGATCATCTGTGCTTCGGAGTATCGATCGCGGTGCGCGTTCTTCGCCTCCTCGAGTGCGTCGCTGTCGGCCTCCTCCACGCCGCGTTCTCTCATGACGTGCAGGTGGCGGTTGAGCGCGGTGGTGAACTGCCGGGCATCTCGGTTGAGTTCCACGTAGCAGGTGCGTCGCAGAGAACGGTTCTCGCGGACCTCCTCATGGTCTCGAACGAGTTCCATCTCCCGGCGCTTCGCTCGTTCGGAACCGCGCTGGGTGAGTAGCGCCCCTCCCAGGGTTCCTGCGACGCCTGCCACCGCGATGATCAAGGAGCTGAGATCCACCGACGTACCCCGTGAAGTTCTTCGGCCGCGTGCCCGCTGCACATGGCCCAGGCCGTCAAGTCTGCCGCTCCTCGGTGCGCCGGGGTCCGATGGCCCTTCTTGTGGTGGCAGGGGCGGCTGTACGCCTCGCCGGTGGCAAGGACTCTGCCACGTGATGACGGGTGGCCGGGTGGCGGTTCTTCGAACCAGGCGGTCGGCCAGGCCCGGGAAGGTGCACCGGCCGGAGAGCCGGTCCTCGTGTACAGGTTCCTGAACGCCGTGCGGCCGTGCGCCTGTTCCGCGTTCCTGGCCGGGCGGCTGCCTGCCGGATGGCGCCCACCGTGCTCGCTCTGGTCGGGCTTCCCTCGGCCGGCGTGGTGGCATCCCGTCGTGCCTGCCTGGCTGCCTTCGGCCAGCCGATCTGTGACAGTGAGGGTCGTCGCCACGATGCTGCCCTGGTTCACCGGGCGCTCAAGACCACTCGCGCCCGAGCCGAACAACAGTCCCTGGGCTGAAGGGCCCGGTCGAAGAGGCGAGAAGGGTCAGGACTGCGCGGTCCGGAACGCAAGATACCGGCTGAAGGCTTCGTGGCTATGGGGAGTGAAGCGCCACTGCAACAGGGCCGAGTGAAGCTCCGACTCGGTCAGCCGGCCACGTCAGGCGACCTCATCGGGATCGGGGGTCACAGCGTCCGGAACCACGGCTTCGTGCACGCCGAGCCAGTGAGGGCTCAAGCCGCTGCGGTTGATGAACGTGAACAGCAAGCGCGGCAGGCCACGGCCGCCCATCTCTGCGGCCAACTCCCGCGCGGCAGCCTGTTCATGGGATTCGCCGACATCTGCGGCGTCACCGACCATGACCTCACTACTTGATCAGGGCATTCGCGACAATGATCACCAGGCCGATCAGCATGTCCAGCCCCCCTGCCCGGCACGAGGACGGCCATCCGTGCCCGGCGGTGCGGGCGGCCCAGGCGCCCCAGCCGAACAAGGCGATGGTGTTGAACAGCAGGGCCGCGTCCACTGCCGTGGCCTCTGTCCACCACCCGCCTACCGCGCCAAGCAGTATCCCCACCGTAGGCAGCACGGCGGCGACCAGTGGCCACTCGGCGAGCACCAACCGCAGTCTGCCGGTGGTGGCTGCCCCGTCGACGGACGCACGCTGGGCGATGACGTGCGCGTACCCGTGGGCGGCGCCTGACGCCAGTGCGGTGAGCAGGACCCACAGCGCGTCCGAACCGGGATCGGCCTCTTCGCCCGTCGCGTCCAGCGCGGCCACCAGGGCGCTGGCCAGCACCAGTCCGTAGATGCCGCTGAACAGTGACTGCTCCGGCGGCCGGTGCCGCGAGATCCACCGCGCTGCGACGTTCTCGGGGCGGACAGGGTCGGCGCGGTCGGGCATCGCATCGCCTCGGTGCGGGAAGAGGGCTGGGTTCCCACATGCTCACCCGCGCCACGTCAGGGAACACGACGCCACGCGCTGATCGCATGATTGTTGTGCCCGAAGGGTGGCAGGACGCCGGTGTCGGGTCCCGTGCCGGGACGGGCGGCACGGCACGCCATCTCGTCAACGGCAGCGGCTGCTCGGATGGGCCTCCCTACGATCCCTGAACCATCCGCCCGTGGCGCCGAACGATATGGTACGGACGCCTTCACCCACACATGCTGTGCGGCCAGCAGGCGGGAGAGCACAGCCGAGCTGGGGTACGAGAGTGACGCGACCCCCGGCAGCCCCAGATGGCCCACGACCACCGCACCGGGCCGGCGGAGCCCCCTGAAGTCTGTGCGTCACCGGCCCGCCGGAGGGTTCCCGCGGGACGGTTGCGGCCGGAGGGAGGGCAAGGTCAGGTGCCACCAGTCGGTCAGGCGGTCGTCGAGGACGGTCGTACCCTCGAGTGCCTCGGTGAGGGTGCACAGGCCGAAGAACGCGCGCACCAGGGTCCGGGCCGTGCGGGCGGGGCGGACGAGCTCGTGGACATGCCCTGCCAAACGGGCCTGCGCGAGCAGTCGCGTGGCGGCGGCGGTCCACCGCGCGAAGGGGTCGGGAACGGGAGCCTTGATGATGGTGCGCTCGGCCCACAGACGGGCACCGGCACGCGTCACGGGATCCCGGGTGAGGGCATGGGCGATGTCGTAGCTGAGGGCGACGAGCCGTTCGAGCGGGGGGACCGTCTCGTCTCCGTAGCGTGCAGCGAGCTGGGACCACGTGGCGAACCGGTCCTCGACGACGGCGACGGCGATGCCCTCCTTGCCGGTGTAGTGGAAGTAGACCGCGCCGCTGGTCCGGCCCGACCTTGCGCTTATGTCGTTGACGCTGGTGGCCGCGTATCCCTGTTCAGCGAACAGTTGGGCAGCCGCTTCCAGCAGTGATCTGCGGGTTGCCTTCGCCCGTTCCTGCAACGTTCCGTCCGCCCTCGCTCTGTTCTCATGCCGGCCACGAATTTAGTGCGCCAGCGTACGCCCGGAGCCCAAAGAGGCACTTTCGGGCGGTAATTGCGCAGTTCTTTCGAATGCGCACGCGTGCGAGTGGTAACGGACGCAAGGCGCTCCGGGCCCCGCACGGCGAAGCACAGTGGCAACTGACCTGCGAGCACGTGGTGTTGACGGTCTCGGCGGCTGCGTCACGGCTGTCACCGCCGCACGGCCATACGCCTGTTTCCGGCGCCCGTCGAGTCACCGAAAAGGGTTATTGCCCGATTTGCCTGGACGGAAATAACGTAGCGGACACTATCTTTCCGTTTCCTGCGGATACGGAAGTGCCGCATGCGTACATGCGAAGGCATGGGAGGCCCCCAGTGACCATCTCGGACCACGATCTGCTCGACTGGTCGCCCGAAGCCGTCGTCTTCGACTGCGACGGCACCCTGATGGACAGTGAACGCCACTGGCAGGAGGCTCGCAGCCGGGCCTTCCGGGAGCACGGACTCCAGCCACCGCCCGGGTTCGCGGAGCAGGCCCTTGGCCTGCACTACGAGGACTGCGGCCGGCTCATGGCGCAGTCCGCGCACAAACCCGAACTGACCGAGGACCTGACAGCCGCGCTTCTCGACCACTTCCTGGCACTCGTCACCGACGAACCGGTGACGATGCCAGGTGCGGTGCAGCTCGTACGACTGCTCTCCGGCCGGATACCGCTGGCGGTGGCCAGCAACTGCCCGAGGGTCGTGGTGGAAGGCAGCCTGGAACGGGCCGGCCTGCTCGCCCACTTCCAGCACCTCGTCGTCCCCGACCCCGGGGACCGCGTGCGCCCCAAGCCGCACCCCGACGTGTACGCCGTGGCGGCCCGGCTCTGCGGTGTCCCCCCGCAGCGGGCGTTGGCGGTGGAGGACTCCCTGACCGGTGTGGAAGCGGCCCGCCGGGCCGGCCTGCGGGTCCTGGGCGTCGGTCCCCGTCCGCAGGGCGACGGCGCCAACCGGGCCGACGGGTGGATACCGGCGCTGGACGCTCCCGAACTGCTGGCCTGGGCCCACGCGCTCGGCAGCCCGCGGGGGCCGCAAGTGCCCTGACAGCAGCGCTCCTGTGCTTCTGGGTTGCGGCGTTGAACGCCTTTCTCAGCGGCACCGGAGCCCTGTCCGTCTCGCCTCTCACCCCACGCCACCGGCATCACCGATCCCGGCCTCGCCGAAGAGACTCGGCCGACGGGAACCCACGGCCGGTCCCCCTCGGATCGCAGAGGCCCGTCCCGATCCCGAAAGCCATCGTCGACCAGTGGCTTGTAATGTGACATGCCATCTGTCCGGTGACGTAGCCCTGGTTGTGCTCGCGCGTGACCTCGTCGGCCTGGCGCCCGTCCGAGCGATGCCCCAGCCTCGACAAGCGGGGTGCACCACCACACCGCCCAATTCTGTGACCCGTTGCGATGCGGCTCAGAAGTGCGTCAGCCGATCATGTCGCCGGTGAGGGCGGTATCCAAATGCGTGAGCAGGACGTCGAGCGTGGCCAGTTGGTGCGGTTCGAGCACGCCGAAACACTGTCTGAGCGCGTTCGTGCCCGCTTGTTCCGCGGCGGCCAGTGCCGTACGGCCTGCGTCCGTGAGGGAGACGGTTTTGCGGCGACGGTCCTCGGGGTCGCCGGTTCGGACGACCATGCCGAGGCGCTCAAGGCCCTCCACGATCTGGGTGACCGAGCGTGGCGCCTGGCTGAGGGAAGCGGCCAGCTCCGCCTGGTGGAGCGCGCCGCGGCCGGCCAGGGTTTGAAGGACCTTGGCGCGCGAGAGGGACAGGCCGGCGATTGCCAGCATGTGTTGGTCGACCTGTTCGCGCAGGCTGTGCGCGAGGGTGAGGAAGGACAGTCCCACCTGCTCCGGGGCCCTGCCCGTCGTTGCTGATTCGTGCTGCTCCATGGTTCGGGTATCCTCGCACAACAGAATCGTGAGGTACCTCATGAAAGGGGTGGAGATGGATCGTCCCGTCGCCGTGATCACCGGAGCCACCTCCGGACTGGGCCGCATCGCCGCCTTTGAACTGGCCCGCGAGGGCTACCGCATCGGCACGGTGGCCCGCTCCCGCAGCAAAGCGCAGACCCTCGTCACCGACCTGAAGGCAGTGACCGACGCACCCGTCGACGTCTTCCACGCCGACCTCGGCCTGCTCTCCGATGCCCGCCGCGCGGGAGAGCGGATCGCCGCGCACTACCCGCGCCTGGACGTCCTGGTCAACAACGCCGGCCTCCACGCCTTCGCGCAGCGCGTCACCGCCGACGGTCTCGCGGAGATGACGGCCGTGAACTACCTCGGCCCGTTCGTCCTGACCGAGGCGCTGACGGCGAAGCTCGGCGCCTCGGCGCCGGCCAGGATCGTCAATGTCGCCTCCGAAGCAGCCCAGCAGGCGAAAACGATCGCCCCGGCCAAGGACCTGCGGCGCACCGAGCCCTACACCCGCCGGGAATCGATGCCCCTGTACGGGCGCACGAAGCTGATGAACATCATGTGGACGCAGGAGCTGGCCCGCCGCCTGGACGTGGACAAGGTCACCGTGAACTGCTGTGATCCCGGCTTCAATGCCACCGGACTGGGCCGGGACCTGCCCGGCTCCGCCGTCCTGCAGCGGGTGCTGAACACCCTGAGGATCGGCGATCCGCGCAAGGGAGCCGGCATCATGGTGCGGCTCGCCACCGACCCGGCGCTCGCGGGCACCACCGGCGGCTACTTCTCCGCCCGCGGCGCCCGCCCGCTCCAGTGCCCAGAGCCCGGCCGGAACCCGCGCGTACAGCGGGAGCTGTGGGACGCGACCACGGCACTTCTCGCCGCCCGTCCGGTCGGCTGAGCCCCGGACGCCCGCCTCAAGGAGGACACCGCCCGGTACGGGGGTACCGCCCTGGGCGCGGATCGGTACCGGAGGAGGAGCAGAGCAACGCCGCCGAGCTGATCGGCCTGCTGGTCGCCGCCCTCGTCCTGGTCGGCCAGGACGCGCTCGCCGGGATCGCGGAGCTCGGGAGCATCGCCGCGGCGGCCGGCGCCGACGAGGTCGTCCTCGCCGGCGGCGACTGGGCCTTGAACGCCCGCAGTTACCGGAAACTGCGGCTCTCCGACGCGTGGGTCCCGGAACAGCTCCGGGTCGCCGGGCTGCGTCCCACGCGGGAAGGGTCCGGGCCGGGCGGCATGCGGATCGTGGCGCTCCGGCATGCGTAGGGAGGCGTCCAGGCGCGCGGCAACCTCCGAGCGGTCGGCGGCGACCAGAGGGGGAAGTGAAGGCTCGTGAAATCCCGTCCCCGAAAAGGGAGATCACCATGCGCAAACGCCTCGCAGGACTGCTCACCGTGTTCACCACCGTCCTGGCCGTGCTGCTCGCGCCCGGCCTGACGACCCCGTCCGTGGCACAGGCGGCGAACGACCGATCGGCCAAGGAACGCACCCAGGACCAGGTTGTGGCCCAGGCCCTGGCGAAGACTCAGGGCCAAGCCGAGGCGGCGGTCGCCTCGGCGGACGTCTGGAACCCACCCGCGAACCTTGTCCAGCCCCTCGACGAGGTCTGGAACCACGTCGAGTCCACCTACGGCAACCTGTACGGCTTCCGCAATTACGGCTGGGACCAGATCATGGCCAACCGCGGCAGCGTCAACTACTGCGTCCGCTGGGAGTCGGACCAGCCGGTCAGCGCCGCCCTGCGCGACCAGATCCACGCCGCGCTGAAGAAGCAGTTCGGCAAATGGACGGCGGCGATGGTCGACAACGGCTTCGGCCACAACGCATGGCCGTACACCAACGTCCCCGTCAACATCGTCGGCTGGGCGGTGAAGAACCGCTCCACCCTCCAGTGGAGCGACAACTCCGTCGACATCTACACCAACATGCTGGACGGCGGCGGAGCCCCGCAGTGCGCCCCTGACTGCGGCCGCTTCTTCCACCAGGACGGCAACTACTCCCGTTGTCCCGGCGGCGCCGCCCGCCACTACGACCAGTCCCTCTGGCTCACCGAGGACTTCGGCGGTGGCGCCGGCGGCGACTGGGGGCAGCGCATGGGCCGCTCCTACTTCACCGGCGCGCTCGACCAGGAGAACATCCACATCTACCTGCACGAGGTCGGCCACACCTTCGGCCTCGACGACTTCTACGACTGGTCCCCGACCGGCCAGTGCTGCTTCCTGATGAAGGCCGGCAGTGCCACCCAGATCACCGAGTTCGACAAGTGGATGTTCCGGGACTTCTGGCGCCACATGAAGTCCCGGTACGGTCTCTGACACCTCCCTCCACCGACCTTCGCGGGGCCATGACAGATGTCATGGCCCCGCTGTGAAGACGGTCGTCCCCGAGACGGATGTGAGGAGCACCGGCACCTCGCGACAATCACCTGACAGAGCCGAGGAGTTGACCGTCCAGGCCCATGGGTAACGTCAGAAACGAGGGAACAGTCGTGCGTATCAAACGTCTCGTCGGGACCGCGCTGGGCACCACACTCCTGCTCGTCACGGCGGCGCCGACTGTGTCGGCCGCCCCCGGAGCGGCGGGAACGGCACCGGTGCCCACCAGGCTGGACCGGGCCGAGCTGCGCGCCACGCTCGACGCGATCCACACGGCCGGGATGTACGGCACCTACTCGTCGGTGCGTGACGGTCGGGCACGCTGGACCGGCGCGTCCGGTCTGGCCGACGTGGACACGGGCCGCGAGGTCACCCCCCGTATGCGGCACCGTGTCGGCAGCATCAGCAAGACGTTCACTTCGGTGGCGATCATGCAGCAGGTGGAGCGGGGCCGGATCGGTCTCGACGCCCCGGTCACGGACTACGTCCCCGAACTGTTCGAGGGGAGCGGCGCCGACCGGGAGCGCGGCGAGGCCATCACCGTACGCATGCTCCTCAATCACACCAGCCACATAGCCGACTACGTCCTCGGCGCCTTCCCCTCCCTCGCCCAGCAGTCCACCGCAAGCCTCGACGAGGGGCGCTTCCGCTCGATCGCCCCCGGGGAACTGGTACGGCTGGGCCTCGCCGCCGACGCCACCGGCCGCCCCGGCGCGCAGCCGGGCTCGTACGCCAACACCAACTACGTGATCGCCGGCCTGATCCTGGAGAAGGTCACCGGCCAGAAGGCTTCGACGTACATCACCCGCAACGTCATCGACCGCGCCGGCCTGCGCGACACCTCGTACCCGCGCACCCCGTACATCAACGGCCCGCACGCCAAGATGTACGAGTCCTTCTACGGCATCATCGACCCGCCCCGCGACTACAGCGTCTACGACATGTCCTGGGGATACACCGCGGGCGCGATCGTCTCCACGACCGAGGACCTCAACCGCTTCTACCGCAAGCTGCTCACCGGCGGCCTCGTCGGCCGCGCGTCCCTCGCCGAGATGCAGCGCACGGTCCCGGTGAAGGTCGCCCCGGGCGCCGCCATCGACTACGGCCTCGGCGTCTACGCCCTCGACCTTCCCGGCTGCGGGCGTTTCTGGGGCCACGACGGCGCGGTCTTCGGTGCCGGCACCATCAGCCTCACCAGCGCGGACGGCGAACGCCAGCTCTCCATGGGCTGGAACCTGATGAAGTACCAGCGCCTCAACGCGGACGGCACGGCCCTGGAGCCGAGCCCGATCGACGAGGCGATCAACGGCCACCTCGTCCAGGGACTCTGCCCGACGCCGGCCACGGTGGAGGAGCCGGGTACGGGCTCCGGTGCGGCCCTGAAGCCCGGGATCGCGGCGGCGGACGCCGGGCGCGTCCTCCCCGACGGCCTGCTGGGCGTGGACCTGTCCACCGGGAGCCGGCCGGTGGCCCCGAACCGGTGACCCGGTCTCACGGAGTCATGACGGCCGGTGGGGCCCGGGCGGGGTCTTCCGTGGCCCGGACCGTGTGGTCGCGACGCTGACCCTCGCTTGCGACCGGGAAGGCCGCATCTCAAGACCATCCACAACGTGGCCAACCCCGACAAGCTCCACGCCGTCGCCGACAGCACTCGGCACGACCTTCCTGACCGTCCGCTCGATATCGACGCCCGCCGGAATCCCGTGATCGCCTGGGCCGGCTGCCCCAGCACGGGCGGGCGGGTTCAGATGGAAGCGGATACGGCAGGCTGTTGCCGTCGTGATCCACTTCTGCCGATCGGTTCGCCTGCCCTGCCTGTTGCCGCCGCCCGCCCGATAATCCTGACCACCGCCGAGCGGCACCGGTTGAAGGAGGCGGCTCGGGGACCACAGCCGAGCACCGGGCCAGGGCGCGGGCACAGATCGTGCTCCGCGCGCTGCTCGTCCTGACGAACATCGGTGCCATTACCGAGAATTGAGTTCTGCCGCAGGTGGCCCACACTCAGCACATGCCCCCGGAGCAGCGTCACCGGGCCGGGATCGGCTGGGTGAGGTTCAGCGGGTTGCCGTCGGGGTCCTGGATGTGGGCGACGCGCTGTCCCCACGGCATGTCGTTGGGACCGCTACGTACCGAGCCGCCCAGCGCCACCACCCGGCCGAGCGTCTCGTCGACGTCGTCGACACCGATGCTGAGCAGGATCCGCGACGCCGCCCCGGTACCCGGGTTTTCCTTGGCCACCAGCCCGAGGTCGGTGTCACCGATGCGCAAGCCGAGGTAGAAGGCCGGGCCTTCCGCCGGTACCCGGAAGGTCTCCTCGGCGCCGAACAATTTCGTATAGAAGCCGAGCAGGACGTCCTGGTCGGCAGTGATGATCACTGGCTGGATGGTGGACATGGCACTCCTGTCGCGAACGGTCGTGTCGCCGGGTAGACCGTTCGAGGACGGTGAACTCATCGGCGCAACCGCCCCGCCGGACGATCCACACCCCAGACTCCCGCCCACCACCAGCACGAGCACCCCGAAACGAGGTCACACCACCTGGCTCGCCAGCCACTTCAAGGTGGTGCAGCCTCACCGAGTTCCCACACGCTGCGCGGACCAGAAGGCGTCCCCGGCGAGTGCTGCCCCGTACCGGGCGCGGCGCGGGGCAGTGCGTCCGGCGGCGTGTGTCAGGCAGCAGGACGGACTGCGAGGCCGACGGCGGTATGCGCGAAGCGGACGGACCAGTGAACCGTCGGTGCGCAGTCGGTCCGGACGGGCCGAAACCCGTCGGCAGCCGGCGCCAGGTACAGCCCGTCGTCGCCACGACGATGATGGCCGCCAGCACCTGCCGGCCCCCGTACCTGCGCCGGCCCCCGTACCTGCGCCGGCCTCCGCCCTGCGGCCGAACCGGAGCGGCGGGCATCACCCGCTGGAACGACCTCCACGACCCGTCCGGCACCCGACGCTCCACCAGCGGTATCACGGCCGTCAATCCAGTGATCGAGCCAGTTGAGTCGATCTCTTGTCCGCAGTGCCGGTGGGGTGAAGCCGAGGCGCGTCGGCGCGGCGACAGTGCCCCATTGACATGTGATCGGAGACGCTGTCCGCCGGATCGTGGATGCCGACGGAAAGAAACGCATCCGAGAGGACTGACAGGAGATGGCAACGTGTCTGTCGAGACCAACAAGGCCCTGGTACGCCGGTTGTTCGAGGAAGTGCTCAACGGTCGGCGGATGGAGATCATCGACGAGCTGGCCGCGACGGACTACCAGGAGCACGACCCGCTGCCTGGACAGCGTGAGGGACGCGAGGGGCTGAAGGATCGAGTGACCATGCTCGTGGCGGGACTGGCACCGACCTTCAGCATCGACGACATCATTGCCGAGGGTGACCGTGTCGTCGTCCGCTGGACCAACAGCGCCACCCACTCCGGAACGTTCCTGGGCATTCCTCCGACGGGGCGATCATGCCGCTTCGCCGGAGTCGACATCTTCCGGCTCGACGGCGGCCGGCTCGTCGAGCACTGGCACGTCGTCGATCAGCTCTCCATGCTTCAGCAACTGGAGTTGCTCCCGTCATCCTGAGCCTGAGTAAGCCCGCACCTGGTCGGCCTTGAGCCGCGACGATGCCGCGGGCGTGCAGGTCGCCGAGGGCCGCACGACCGCCCTGACGAGTGAGTGCCGTAGGCGTGCTTCCCGTCGCCGGTCGCACGGGTGTGGCCGGGCCCGTGGACCTGCGAAAGGTGTCGGCGGCGATCCGGGCCGACTCTGGGTACGCGTACTCATGTGCCGGCCCCGCTGCTCGGCCAGGACGGCGGGCATGGAACTTCCCACGGCGCCTGCGGCGTTCGATGCTTCCGTACGGCCCCGCGCCGGTCAGGGCGCGGACGTGGGGACTGCCGTGGGACTGTCGCTCCCCGAAGTGCTCGCTCTACTGGTGATCTTCGGCGCCTGGTTGATGTCCGGCGTGAGCCTGGATCCGAGCAGGACGGTGAGCCCCGACCCGCTGGGGGGCCATCTCGTCGCCGCCGGCGTGGTGGGCCCTGGCCGTCATGGCGGCCGTGATCGCGGCCAGGTCCCGTGCTGTGGTGACGGCGTGGACCCAGTGCTTCATGGCCGTCGTGGTGGTGGCGGGGGTGACCGGCGGAGTGGCGGTCCAGCGGCACGAGGACCGCACCGTACCCCCGCTCCGGCCCCCGCTTTCACCGGCGGAACGGGGTGCCGCAGCGGCGGCGACAACAACGAACGCGCGGACACCGGCGGCTGAGTCGACACCACGACCGCCAGGGGCGCCCGTGGAAAGTGCCACGGCCCACGACCCCCTCCTGCACCTGTTCTGTCCGGAGTGAGAAGGCGGAACGCAGACGGCGGTTCGTCGGGGGCCGTGGGTTCCGTGTTGAGTCTCCCTGGCCTGACGCGCGGTTCCCCGTCGCGTGCTGCGGATCACTCCGTGCAGGCTCTATCTACGTGACCTTGGGAGCAGCTTCACGTACTCGCTCTCCCCTCGACTGTGCAGGGCCAAGATCGTGAGGCAGAATGCCGTGGCCCACGAATGGGAACTCTGAGAGCCTGCACGTCGCCACAACGGAACAGGATATTCCGAATGTGGTCCTACCCCGTGGGTTCAGCCGGTCCAGTCGCGTGAGCACAGGACGAGGAAGTATCCGTCGGGGTCGGCGACGGTCACGCCGTGCTTGTCCCAGTAGGGGTTGTGCGCGGGTACCTTGGTGCCCCCATGGGCCTCCAGGCGGTCGACCAGCGACGGGTCGACCGGAGTGCCGAGGTAGACGACGAACAGGTCGTCCCGTGTCGGGGTGGGCTCGATCGGGCGTTCGGGGTCATGGGTGAGTTCCAGGTGCCAGGCGGCGCCCGGCGGCCCGACCATGAGCAAGTCGTGTTCGCCTGGGACCCGTTCAGTGGTCCGCCATATCACCTCGAGTCCGAGACCCGCTGTGTAGAAGCGTTCTGCGGCGGCGAGGTCCCTCGATGGCCGGGCCATTCGGATGCGGGTCGTGGAGTCGATCACGCGGAAGCCTCCAGGGCGGCACGCCAGGCAGGGCTGTCGACGTAGTGGTTGTCGAAGCGCTCCGATGACTCGGCGATCTCCTTCGGGTCGGCCTCGCCACGCATCACCCGGCCGAGCAGGCGCAGGTAGTCGAACCTGCCCATCCCGGGGGTGAAGACGAACAGGACATCCGCTTCACAGCCCGGGGCAGCCGCGAAGGCGTGCGGGGTGTGGGGCGGCACCGCGAGGAAGTCGCCTTCCTTCAGGACGGTGACTTCCTCGCCCACCAGCACCTGTAGAGCCCCGTTGATCACGAAGAACAGTTCCGTTGCGCGGGTGTGGAAGTGGGCCGGTGCCCCTGCCCCACCCTTGGTGAAAGTGGACCGGTAGCTCGTGAAGCCGCCTGGGGTGCCGTCCGAATCGGCCAGAAGGGTCATCACACTGCTCGCGTCGGAACAGGTCTCGGCATCTGCCTGGCGGGTCAGCACCGCCGCAGGCGGAGTGTTGGTCGTGGACATGATGGGTGTCTCCTCGTTCATGATCATGATTCTAGGATCTTGAGCAGTTTTCGTACACGCGTGCGGGGTGGGACCAGATCGGCCGCGTGTTTCAGCCACCCAGCGTGATCAGGGCCGCGACCGCCGGGCCGAAGGCACCGCCCAGCCGGCAGCAGAGATATGTCGAGAGGTAGAGCAGATGAGCGATGTCGTGGACGCGATCATCGGCCAGTGGGCCAAGGAGCGCCCAGCTGTAGTGGAGGACCTCTGGCCGGTAGAACTCTTCGCGCGGATCCAGCGGCTTGGCCGCCTGATCGACAAGTCCGCCAAGGCCGCGGCCGCGGCGCACGGAGTGGAGCACGGCGAGTTCGATGTGCTCACCACACTCCAGCGCTCCGGGCCTCCCTACGCCCTGACCGCCGGGGCCTTCCTCAAGGCGTCCATGGTGACCTCCGGCGCCATCACCAACCGCATCGACAGGATGGAGGCCAAGGGTCTGGTCGAGCGGGTGCGCGAAGACAGCGACCGACGTACCGTCAAGATCCGCCTCACCGAGTACGGGCACGAGGTCACCCGGGCCGCCTTCGCCGACCATCTGGCGAACTATGCGCAACTGCTCGCCGACGTGGATCGTGACGTGGTAAAGAAGACCGCCGAGGGCCTTCGGCAGGTGCTGGAATCCGTCGGTGACACCGCCGTCCCGTGATGGCCCGCCGACGCGGTCATGGGTAGCGCGCCGATCGCAGCCTGTTGGCCCGGTGGTCCGCGGGTACTGGGCCGATGGATGCCGTGGCGATGTGTCAACGAGGACGGGAGGTTCGAGCCTTGTTCGAGGGCTTTGAGACCACGCGGGTTCAGGTCGATGAAGCATCGATTCTCCTTCGCTACGGCGGGGAAGGGCCGCCGGTGGTGCTGCTGCACGGCCACCCCCGGACATCTGCGACCTGGCATCGCGTCGCCCCGCTCCTCGTCCGACGCGGTTTCACCGTGGTCTGTCCCGATCTCCGGGGATACGGCCGGTCCACCGGTCCGGCGCCTACCGCCGACCACGCGGGATACTCCAAGCGGGCCGTCGCTGGTGACGTGGTCGAGGTGATGCGCTCCCTCGGCCATGCCCGGTTCGCGCTCGCCGGGCATGACCGCGGAGGCAGTGTCGCGCTGCGTCTCGCACTCGATCACCCCGACGTGGTCTCGCGAGTGGCGCTGATCGACTGTCTGCCCCTCAGCGAGCACCTGTCCCGCATCACGACCGAGTTCGCCACGCAGTGGTGGCACTGGTTCTTCTTCGCCCAGCCGGATATTCCCGAGCGGGTCATCAACGCCGATCCGGACAGCTGGTACCGCGGTGAGCCCCAGAGCATGGGGCAGGAGAACTATGACGAGTGGCGCGCGGCCACGAGAAGCCCCGACGTGGTGCGGGCGATGCTGGAGGACTACCGGGCCGGTCTCACCATCGACCGGCGGCACGAGGAGGACGACCGCGCGGCCGGGAAACAAATCCAGTGCCCGGCGCTGATCCTCTGGTCGCTCCGGGACGACCTCGAGGACCTGTACGGAGACCCGGTGAAGATCTGGCGGCAGTGGGCACCGAACGTACGCGGCCACGGCATCGACTCCGGGCATCACGTGGCCGAAGAGGCTCCAGAAGCGCTCACATCTTCCCTTGCGGACTTCTTCGCCGGACGACCTGAGTGAGAAACCTCTGGGCCGCCTCCCGCGCAGCACGTGGGGACGTGCTCAGCGCACGAGCTCTACCCAGCCGGCCGCAGGGCTGCCAGATGGGAAGTGCGGGTGCAGCCCCTTGGGGGGCCGGTCCCACCAAGCGTTGAGGCGGTGGTAGTTCGTAGCGGTGGCGGTGAGCTGATGCCGTGGCCGGGCCTTGGCCAGGCCGCCATACCGGCATTGCCGCAGACCGAAGGCTCGAACGCCCTGGGAGATGGTGCCCTCGACATCGGTCCGGTGCGCCTGCTGCCTGAGTCCACCACGTCTCCCTGTGGCGAGCCGAGCGTTGGCCTGGTCGTGCCGTGCTGTCGGACTCACGGCCGGGAACGGTCGGCCGTCGGGAGTCGTCGATCATCCCGGGAAGCTTCCCGGCGGGGGCGGTGTCAGTCGGACGCGACCCTTTCGGGGTCGTCCGCGGACGTACCGAGGCGCAGCCACCGGTACCCGTAGGCGGGCAGGTCGACGGGGAGCAGCCCGTCGTCGGCCACCGTGAGACCCGTGTGCCCCTCGTCGAGGAGGTCCGTCAGCCGCTCCCCCGGGCCGGCCTCGGACAGGTCCAGCCGTACCGTGACGGGCTCGCCCGCGAAGTTGTGCACCGCCAGGACCCTGCCGTCGGTGGCGCAGCCGACATGTGCCAGGACGGCGCGCTCCCCCGTCTCGACGAGGCGGTAGTCCCCCCAGGCCAGCTCGGGAGCCTCCCGGTAGCGCTCGATGAACAGCCGGATGCGGCTCAGCAGCGAGCCGGGGTCGCGGCTCTGCTCGTACACGTTCACCTTCTGCGGTCCGAACGCGCCGTCCGGCAGCAGACCGGGGAAGGCGTCCGGCTCGGCCGTGGAGAACCCGGCGCCGCCTTCCGGTGTCCACTGCATGGGCGTCCGGACGGCCTGGCGTCCTTCGACGGCCAGGTTCTCCCCCATGCCGATCTCCTCGCCGTAGAACAGGACGGGGGTGCCGGGCAGGGTGAACAGCAGGCTGTAGGCCAGTTCGATCCGGCGGCGGTCGCCGTCGACCATGGGCGGCAGCCTGCGGCGCAGTCCGCGGTCGTAGAGCTGCATGTCCTTGTCGGGGCCGAAGGCCGCGAAGACCTCGGCGCGTTCGTCGTCGCTCAGCTTGTCGAGGGTGAGTTCGTCGTGGTTGCGCACGAACGTGGCCCACTGGGCGTCCCGAGGGGCGGCGGGGCGGTCCCGCAGCGCGGCGGCCAGGGGGCCGGCGTCCTCGCGTGCCATTGACAGGTACATCTGCTGCATCCCGACGAAGTCGAAGCACATGGTGAGTTCGTCGCCGCGGTCGGAGGCGGGGTCGCCGAAGAAACGGGCGAGGCCGTCGTAGGGCAGATTGACCTCGCCGAGGAGGACCGACTCACCGTTGCGGCGGCCGAGGAAGGCGCGCAGGTCGGCGAGGTATTCGTGCGGGTCCGGCAGTGCGCCGGCGTCGTCCTGCCCGTCCGTCTCCAGCAGGAAGGGCACGGCGTCGACGCGGAAGCCGGACAGGCCGAGCTGCGTCCAGAAGCCCATGACGCGGGCTATTTCGTCGCGCACCGCGCGGTTGGCGACGTTCAGGTCGGGCTGCTGCTTGTAGAAGCGGTGCAGGTAGTACTGGCCGCTGCCCTCGTCGTACTCCCACAGGCTGTCCTCGGCGTCCGGGAAGACCACGCCCTCGGGGCCGTCCTCCGGGGGCTCGTCCTGCCACACGTACCAGTCGCGGTGGGCGGAGTCCCGGCTGGAACGGGCGTCCTTGAACCAGGGGTGTTCCTCGGAGGTGTGGTTGACGACGAGGTCGGCGATCACCCGAATGCCGCGGTCACGGGCGGTGCGGACGAATTCCGTGAAGTCACCGAGGGTGCCGAGGCGAGGGTCGACGCCGTAGAAGTCCGTGATGTCGTAGCCGTCGTCGCGCTCCTGCGTCGGGTAGAAGGGCATCAGCCAGACGCAGGTGACGCCGAGGCGCACCAGATGGTCGATGCGCTGCGTCAGGCCCGCGAAGTCGCCGATCCCGTCCCCGTTGCCGTCCTGGTACGTCTCGACGTCCAGGCAGTAGACCACGGCGTTCTTCCACCACAGGTCGGACGTGCTGGTCAGACGCATCGGTACTCCTTCGCCGTGGCGGGGAGGGGGCGGGTGACGTCGAGTCGCGGCAAAACCTCGGCCGCGAAGGCGTCGATGAACGCGCCCTGTTCGCGGCCCACGTGGTGCAGCATCACCGTGTCGAAGCCGAGTTCGGCGTACTCCTGTAGCCAGGCGGTGTGTCGGCCCAGGTCGGACGAGACGTTGACCGTGCGCGCCACCTGTTCGGGCGTGACGTGCTCACTGACGATGTCGAAGAGTTCCGGGGAGTCCAGGTCCCAACTCACCGGAGGTGCGTGTACGTTGCTGCGCCACTGGTCGTGCGCCAGGGCGAGGGCCTCGTCCTCGTCGGGCGCCCAGCTCAGGTGGACCTGGAGGTGCAGGGGGCCGCGGCCGCCCGCGTCGCGGTACGCACCGGTGATCTCCCGCAGCTTGTCCGCCGGCGCGTTGACGGTGATCAGGCCGTCCGCCCACTCGGCGCACCAGGCCGCGGTGGCGGTGCTGCACGCGGCGCCGATCAGCGGCGGCACGGCGGGCGGCAGCGTCCACAGCCGGGCCCTGTCGACGGTGACCAGTCCGTCGTGGCTGACCTCCTCCCCGTGGAGCAGGGCGCGGATGACGTCGACGGACTCCCGCAGTCGTGCGTTGCGAATGTCCTTGCGGGGCCATCCGGTGCCCGTGATGTGCTCGTTGGAGGCCTCACCGCTGCCGAGCGCCACCCAGAACCTGCCCGGGTACATCGACGCCAGGCTGGCGACGGCCTGGGCGATGATCGCCGGGTGGTAGCGCTGGCCGGGGGCGTTCACCACGCCGAAAGGGAGTTGATCGGTGGCCTGGAGGGCGGCACCGAGCCACGACCAGGCGAATCCGGACTCCCCTTGCCGGACGCTCCACGGCGAGAAGTGGTCCGAGCACATGGCGGCGGTGAATCCCGCACGTTCCGCGTGCACCACGGCGTCGAGCAGATCCGCCGGCGGGATCTGTTCGTGCGAGGCGTGCAATCCGTAGACAGTCATGCCCAGCGGATACCCCCGGGAGCGCCCCTCAGCGGGAACTGGGGCACCGGCGCGGGGCAAGGCCGTTGCCCGGCAAGGCCTTCCCTCCCGCGCACAGTCGAACGACCATGTCCGTACCGGCATCCGGTGGTACGCGGCTGGCGCGGCACGGCGCCGCCCCGGCAGCTCCGCTCGAAGACGTGCAGGTCTCCACCGTGACGGGATGTCTGCCCCTGCGGAAGACGCAGCCTGGGCTGCGGCCTCCGCGAGAAGGCACGGGTGCTGGGACGGCGCATGCCCCGCCGACCGAAGCAGCCGCGGCCGACGAATCGATCGCAATCCCTCACCGCTGCAACGCCACAGGAACGACGTCCATGTCTTGAGCGGCGTCGACCGGGCGCCCGGTGCGTTAGAGCCCAGCCTTCCCAGCGCCTACTGGTGCACGAGGGCGGTGAACGAGGGTCGTCGCAGGGCCTCGGCGAGTGATGTGCGCCAGTCCGGTAGTTCGGGCAGGCCCGCCGCGGCCCAGCGGGCGTGACCGAGGACGCTGAAGGCGGGCCGGCAGGCGGGGCGTGGGAACGCGGCCGATGCGATCGGGCGGACACGGTCCGGATCGAGTCCGCTGAGTTCGTATGCCGCGCGGGCCAGGCCGTACCAGGTGGTGTGGCCGGTCGCGGTGGCGTGGTAGACACCGGGCGGGGCCTTGTCCGCGCGGCCGAGTATCACCAGGAGACCAGCCAGATCGTACGTCCAAGTTGGCTGCCCGTACTGGTCGTTCACCACATCGACGGTGTTCCTGCGGGCGGCCAGGCCGAGCATGGTGGCCACGAAGTTTCGGCCGTGCTCGCCGTAGAGCCAGGCGGTGCGCACGATGTAGCCGGTATCGGGCACGATGTCGGCAACCGCCCGTTCGCCGGCCAGCTTGCTGCGGCCGTACGCGTTGACCGGACCGGTCGGGGCCGACTCGGAGTACGGCTCGGTGCCATCTCCCGGCAGGACGTAGTCGGTGGAGACATGCAGTAGTCGAGCGCCGCTGTCCCGGCAGGCGTGAGCCAGGTGGCGGACGCCCGTTCCGTTGACGGCGGTGGCGGTGGCCTCGGCGGCTTCGGCGCCGTCGACGTCCGTCCAGGCGGCGCAGTTGATCACCACGTCGTGGCCGGGGACCGCGGTACGGACGGCCTCCGGGTCGGTGATGTCGAGGGCGGTGCGATCGAGCGCGGTGACCTGGTCGTCTGTCAGCAGGGTCCGCACGTCGCGACCGAGCATTCCACCGGAGCCGGTGACCAGCCAGCGGGTCACGACAGCGCCGCCCGGCTCTTCAGCGGCCCCCACCAGGCACGGTTGTCGCGATACCAATCGACGGTCGCGGTCAGGCCGTCCGCGAAGGAGGTCTGCGGCCGGTAGCCCAGTTCTCGTTGGATCTTGGTGATGTCGAGTGAGTAGCGCCGGTCGTGTCCCTTGCGGTCGGGCACCTGCCGGACCATGTCCCAACCGTGTCCGGTCGCCTCGAGCAGCATGCCGGTGAGCTCCTTGTTCGTGATCTCGGTTCCGCCGCCGATGTGGTACACCTCGCCGGCCCGGCCGCCGCGGAGCACGAGTTCGATGGCGTGGCAGTGGTCGGAGACGTGCAGCCAGTCGCGGACGTTGCCGCCGTCCCCGTACAGCGGCACCTTCTTCCCCTCGAGCAGGTGCGTGGTGAAGAGGGGGATGAACTTCTCGGGGAACTGGTGGGAGCCGTAGTTGTTGGAGCAGCGGGTCACCACGACATCCAGGCCGTGCGTGCGATGGCAGGCGAGCGCCAGCAGGTCGGAGCCGGCCTTTGACGCGGCGTACGGCGAGTTGGGGGCGAGCGGCGACTCCTCCGTCCATGAGCCCTTGTCGATCGAGCCGTACACCTCGTCCGTGGAGACGTGCACGAACCGGCCGACACCGTGCCTGCGGGCGGCGTCCAGCAGGACCTGGGTGCCCATCACATTGGTCCTTACGAACGGTGCCGCGCCGTCGATCGAGCGGTCGACGTGGGACTCGGCGGCGAAGTGGACCACCGCGTCGTGGCCCGGCATCACGGCATCCACCGTCTCCACGTGGCAGATGTCACCGCGCACGCAGGCGTAGCCGGGATGACGAGCCACCGGCGCGAGGTTTTCCACGACGCCCGAATAGGTGAAGTTGTCCAGGACGGTAATTCTGCTCTCGGAGTCCGCACTCAGCACGGAGCGAACGAACTCTGAACCGATAAATCCGGCGCCGCCGGTAACCAGGATGCGCATAGTCTGCGGATTCTAGCGCCACTCGATATGTGACCGAATCGGCCATCGAAGTCATACGCTGTCGCCATGCGAGGCATTCTGTTGGCCGGTGGCACTGGTTCCCGATTGTGGCCGCTTACTCGATCGGTATCCAAGCAACTGCTGCCGGTCTTCGACAAACCGATGATCTACTATCCTATTTCTACCTTGGTCATGGCCGGCATCAGTGAAATCCTCATCGTCACCACGCCGGACGACCAACCCCAGTTCCACCGCCTGCTCGGTGACGGCAGCCAATGGGGCCTCCGTCTTGAATACGCGGTGCAGGCACGCCCGGAGGGCATCGCGCAGGCCCTGGTGCTCGGTGCGGATTTCATCGGGGACGAGGCTGTTGCCCTGATTCTGGGCGACAACATCTTCCACGGCAGCGGGCTCGGCACCAGGCTCGCCCAGCACCTGGACATGAAGGGCGGCAGGGTGTTCGCCTACCCCGTCGCCGACCCGTCGGCGTACGGGGTGGTGGAGTTCGACGAGCTGGGACAGGTGCTGAGCATCGAGGAGAAGCCGGCCCGTCCCAGATCCAGGTACGCGGTGCCCGGACTGTACTTCTACGACAACCGGGCGGTGGAGATCGCCCAGAACCTTCGCCCCAGCGCCCGTGGGGAGTTGGAGATCACGGATGTCAACCGGGCCTATCTGGACACCGGTGAGCTCTACGTCACCCCCCTCGACCGGGGCACGGCCTGGCTGGACACCGGGACCTTCGCCTCGATGGTCCAGGCCTCGGAGTTCGTCCGGGTGATCGAGGAGCGGCAAGGCCTCAAGGTCGGCTGCGTCGAAGAGACGGTCTGGCGGTCCGGACTCGTCGGCGACTCCCAACTGCGCCTGCTGGCAGAGCCGCTGCTTCACAGCGGGTACGGCCAGTACCTTCTCGGGCTGCTCGAGGAGGGCGAGCGGTGAAAATTCGCGAGCTGACGATCCCCGGCGCGTTCGAGATCGTCCCGCAGGTGCACGGCGACCAGCGCGGGCTGTTCACCGAGTGGTACCGCTTCGACCGGTTGGCGGAGGCGGTGGGCAGTCGGTTTCCACTTGCCCAGGCCAATCTCTCGGTGTCCGCCAAAGGTGTGGTGCGCGGCATCCATTTCGCCGACGTGCCGCCCGGGCAGGCCAAATACGTCACGTGCGTGCGCGGTGCGGTGTGGGACGTGATGGTCGACCTGAGGGTCGGCTCGCCCACCTTCGGCCGTTGGGAGGGCCTCCGTCTGGACGACATGGAGCGCCGGGCGGTCTATCTCCCGGAAGGGCTGGGACACGGCTTCTGCGCGCTCACCGACGACGCGACCCTGACGTATCTGTGCTCGACGACGTACCGGCCGACCGGCGAGCACGCGGTCCATCCGCTCGATCCGGACCTGGGCATCGAGTGGCCGGCCGACGCACCGCTGCTCTCCGCCAGGGACGCGGCGGCACCGGCGTGGGCCGAGGTGGTGGCGAAGGAAATGCTGCCGTCGTACGACGCATGTCTGGCGTACCGCGTCTCTTCCTGTCGTTCAGCCCCGGACAGGCCCCAACAGCGAAGGCCGAGCAGCCCGGATGCAAGCCCTTACGCCAATTGAGTGGAATGCAGCAACATCAGCTGCCAACCGTCGGCGTGCAATCGGAGCCCTGCACACTTATGCCGGTACGACTGCGCGAATCTTGGCGCTCATTCATGCCGTCCGAGGTACTGGTATGACATTCCCGTGCACCCGTCACCCACTTCTGCGTATGAGTTTTCGGCGCTGCAGGAAGGTTCCGTCATGAAGCATCAGCCTCTTCGCAGATCGTGGGTCCGGGTTGTCACTACCCTGTCGGCGGCGGGGACTTTTGGATTGCTTGTCAATCTCGGTTCGTCGACGACCGCTCCAGCCGGCGCGACAGGTATGTCCGTCGGTTACTCCATCGGCGTGCCAGGCCCGAACGGTGCTGTGAGTGCCGCTTTCGAGCCTCACCCACCGGGGACGGCCAAGGACGACGGTGACGAACCGGCCGGGCACCATGGCAAGCCTGGTCAGCACCCCCGCCCACCGGGCCCCCAGGGCCCCCAGGGCGCTCAGGGCTTCCAAGGCACCCAGGGCAGCCAAGGGTTTCAAGGCACTCAGGGATTTCAAGGAACGCAAGGCTTCCAAGGCACCCAAGGGTTTCAAGGCACTCAGGGCTCCCAGGGCACGCAAGGATTCCAGGGCAGCCAAGGGTTTCAAGGCACGCAAGGAGCCCAGGGCACCGGGTCCCAGGGTTCCCAAGGCACTCAGGGCTCCCAGGGCACGCAAGGATTCCAGGGCAGCCAAGGGTTTCAAGGCACGCAAGGAGCCCAGGGCACCGGGTCCCAGGGCTCCCAAGGCAGTCAGGGGGTCCAGGGCAGTCAGGGTTCTCAGGGCAGCCAGGGCGGGGCGGGCCCCCAGGGTTCTCAGGGCAACCAGGGCGCTACCGGATCCCAGGGCAGTCAGGGCGGCCTCGGAGCGCAAGGCAACCAGGGTGGCGCCGGCCCACAGGGAAGCCAGGGAGGCGCCGG
>NZ_JBVIQK010000015.1:65168-67919 GCF_055577115.1 Streptomyces sp. NPDC033216
ACGGAGCCCAGGGCAGCGAAGGCAGCCAAGGAGGTGCCGGAGCACAGGGCAACCAGGGCAGTACCGGAGCCCAGGGCACCCAAGGAAACCAGGGCGCGACCGGATCCCAGGGCAGTCAGGGCGGCCTCGGAGCGCAAGGCAACCAGGGTGGCGCCGGCCCACAGGGAAGCCAGGGAGGCGCCGGAGCCCAGGGCAGCGAAGGCAGCCAAGGAGGTGCCGGAGCACAGGGCAACCAGGGCAGTACCGGAGCCCAGGGCACCCAAGGAAACCAGGGCGCAACCGGATCCCAGGGCAGTCAGGGCGGCCTCGGAGCGCAAGGCAACCAGGGTGGCGCCGGCCCACAGGGAAGCCAGGGAGGGGCCGGAGCCCAGGGCAGCGAAGGCAGCCAAGGAGGTGCCGGAGCACAGGGCAACCAAGGCAGTACCGGAGCCCAGGGCAGTCAGGGCGGGCTTGGCAGCCAGGGAAACCAGGGGAATCAAGGCGGCACCGGAACCCAGGGAAGTCAAGGCAGTCAAGGGTTTCAGGGCGACACCGGCACACCAGGATCCCAGGGCGCTCCAGGCACCCAGGGTGGTCCCGGTGTCCAGGGCGGCGCCGGAGTGCAGGGCGCCCAGGGCGGTATCGGCCCCCAGGGTTTCCAGGGTGCGCAGGGCAGCCCGGGCGGTTCAGGAGCTGGGCCACAGGGCAGCCAGGGCAGCCCCGGCACCCAGGGGTTCCAGGGCAGCCAAGGCAGCCAGGGAGTCCAGGGCGGCACGGGCGCCCAAGGAGACCCGGGCAGCCAGGGATTTCAGGGCAGCCAGGGCAGCCAAGGCGGCGCCGGAGTCCAGGGCAGCCAGGGCGACGCCGGCCCGCAGGGCAGTCAGGGCGGTATCGGTCCGCAGGGCAGCGAAGGCAGTCAGGGCGACACCGGCAGCCAGGGAAGCCAGGGCGGACCCGGCGCGCAAGGCAGCCAAGGCGACACGGGAGCGCAGGGAAGTCAGGGCAACCAGGGTGGTACCGGAGCCCAGGGCAGCCAGGGCGGACCCGGCGCGCAAGGCAGCCAGGGCGACGCGGGAGCGCAGGGAAGTCAGGGCGGCGAGGGAACGCAAGGCAGCCAAGGGTTCCAGGGTGGTCCCGGCGCGCAGGGCGGCCAGGGCGGCACCGGAGCCCAGGGAAGCCAGGGAACCGAAGGTGGCACCGGAAGTCAGGGCAGTCAGGGCAGTATCGGGGCGCAGGGCAACCAGGGCGGCACCGGAGCCCAGGGAAGCCAGGGCAGCGAGGGTGGTACCGGAGCCCAGGGCAGTCAGGGCGGTACCGGTAGTCAGGGAAGTCAGGGGACGCAGGGCGACATGGGTACGCCGGGGGCCACGGGCAGCCAGGGCTTCCAGGGTGGTCCCGGTGTTCAGGGCGGCGCCGGTGTGCAGGGTGCCCAGGGCGGTATCGGTCCGCAGGGTTTCCAGGGTGCGCAGGGCAGTCCGGGTGGTTCGGGAGCTGGGCCGCAGGGCAGTCAGGGCAGCCCCGGCACTCAGGGGTTCCAGGGCAGCCAGGGCAGTCAGGGCGCAACCGGTGTGCAGGGGAATCAGGGCAGTCAGGGGCCCCAGGGCAGCCAGGGCTTCCAGGGCGGAGCCGGAGTCCAGGGCAGCCAGGGCGATGTCGGCAGCCAAGGCAGCCAGGGCGGTATCGGCAGCCAGGGCAGTCAGGGCAGCCAGGGCGACGCCGGGGTCCAGGGCAGCCAGGGTGACTTGGGGACGCAGGGTTTCCAGGGGAGCCAGGGCGATGCCGGGGCGCAGGGCAGTCAGGGCGGTACCGGAGCCCAGGGAAGTCAGGGCAGCCAAGGGGACACCGGAGCCCAGGGGACCCAGGGCGGTACCGGGCCGCAGGGCAGCCAAGGCGGAATCGGAGTCCAAGGCACCCAAGGCGACATCGGCCCGCAGGGCAGCCAAGGCAGCCAAGGCGGTGCAGGAGTCCAGGGCAGCCAGGGCGGACCCGGCTCACAGGGCAGCCAAGGCAGCCAAGGCGACGAAGGCGCGCAAGGCAGCCAGGGGTTCCAGGGCGACACCGGTGCTCAAGGGGCCCAGGGAAGCCAGGGCTTCCAGGGCGACACCGGTGCTCAAGGGGCCCAGGGAAGCGGAACTCAGGGGAGCCAGGGCGACACCGGTGTGCAAGGCAGTCAGGGCGGTGTCGGCAGCCAGGGCCTGCAGGGCAGTCAGGGCGGTACCGGTAGTCAGGGAAGTCAGGGGACGCAGGGCGACATGGGTACGCCGGGGACCGCGGGCAGCCAGGGCTTCCAGGGTGGTCCCGGTGTTCAGGGCGGCGCCGGTGTGCAGGGTGCCCAGGGCGGTATCGGTCCGCAGGGTTTCCAGGGTGCGCAGGGCAGTCCGGGTGGTTCGGGAGCTGGGCCGCAGGGCAGTCAGGGCAGCCCCGGCACTCAGGGGTTCCAGGGCAGCCAGGGCAGTCAGGGCGCAACCGGTGTGCAGGGGAATCAGGGCAGTCAGGGGCCCCAGGGCAGCCAGGGCTTCCAGGGCGGAGCCGGAGTCCAGGGCAGCCAGGGCGATGTCGGCAGCCAAGGCAGTCAAGGCAACGTCGGCCCGCAGGGCACGCAAGGATTTCAGGGCGGTGCCGGTGCCCAGGGCAGTCAAGGGTTCCAGGGCGACACCGGCGCACAAGGCACACAAGGCAGCCAGGGCTTCCAGGGCGACACCGGCGCACAAGGCACACAAGGCAGCCAGGGTTTCCAGGGCACCCAGGGCTTCCAGGGCGGCACCGGCGCAC
>NZ_JBVIQK010000015.1:68017-181312 GCF_055577115.1 Streptomyces sp. NPDC033216
ACAAGGCACCCAGGGCGGCACCGGAGCCCAGGGCGCCCAAGGCACTACCGGCGCCCAAGGCAGCCAAGGCAACGTCGGCCCGCAGGGCACGCAGGGCAGCCAGGGCTCCCAGGGCGGCACCGGAGCACAAGGCACCCAGGGCTTCCAAGGCACCCAGGGCTTCCAGGGCGGCACCGGCGCACAAGGCACCCAGGGCGGCACCGGAGCCCAGGGCGCCCAAGGCACTACCGGCGCCCAAGGCAGCCAAGGCAACGTCGGCCCGCAGGGCACGCAGGGGTTCCAGGGCGGTGCGGGCGCCCAGGGAAGTCAGGGCGGCCCCGGTGTGCAGGGCGCCCAGGGCTTCCAAGGCAACCAGGGTTTCCAAGGGTTCCAGGGCACGAGCTCCGGAGCGCAGAGCTCGGTCGTCACGGCTACCAGCGCCACGGGCAGCGCCGTTGTCCTGTGCCCCGCCGGTAGGTTCGCCGTCGGCGGCGGCTACCAGGTCGACGGGCTAGGCCTCGCCGAGATGATCGTCAGCCGTCCTATCGGGGGTTCTCCGGCTACCGGCTGGCAGGCCACCGCGGACGACGCACGCACCATCACCGTCTACGCGGTATGCGCGCCGTGAACCCCCGAGCCGTGAAGCCTCTCGCCCGGCCGGCCGGCGCACACGGCCGCACGGGGCGACGGCTCCCGGAAGCATCGGCCGCGCAGCCACAGGTGCTTGCTCATGCCGCCCGACTCACTCGCGTTATCGGATCGGTGAGGTAGACCCCTTGAAGAAGCGGTTCGTACTGTGGACCGGACTCGCGGCGGTAGTCGTGGTCGCCAATGCGGCGACCGGCTGGGTCCAGCTGCTCGCAGGAGACCCCGAAACCACTCCCCCGACGGCGTCCGGGCCGGAATCACCCGTGTCCAAGCGCGCCGCCCGGGCGGAGGCACTGCTCCAAGAGGGCATCAAGCGGGGCGAGAACAAGGACTTCTCCGGAGCGACGCATAGCTTCCGACAGGTCCTGGACCTGAACGTGAATCCCGCCGACAAACTCGCCTGGTACAACCTCGGCGTCATCGCCCAGCACAACAACAAGACAGTTGACGCACGCGCGGCCTACGACCACGCCCTCGAAATCGACCCGAACTTCGAGTCGGCCCTCTACAACAAGGCGCTTCTGATCGAGTCGAGCCACACCGACCAGGCGATCGCGATCCTGCGGCACATCGTGGACGCCGAACCGAAGGCCGCCACGGCCCATCTGCACCTCGGACAGGCCCTGGCGAAGAAGGGCCAGGACGAAGAGGCCGAGGAAGCCTTCGGTCTCGCCGTCCGCGCCGACCCATCGCTTCTCCAGTTCGTCCCGGAGGAATTCCGGGAATCCGCGAGCGCAGCATCGACAGCAACTCAGGTAGGTACCCCGGAATGACTTCTTCCCCGACCCCGAGGTTCTCCGTCTTCACCCCCAGCCACCGACCGCGCTTCCTGGACGAATGCCTCGCGACCCTGCAAGCGCAGACCTGCTCCGACTGGGAGTGGATCGTCCTCCTCAACAACGGCGCGCGATGGCGGCCGGAACGCCCCGACGACCGTGTCCGGCTGGAAGTCGCGGACGACATCCGGGGGGTGGGAGCCGCCAAGCGCCGTGCCTGCGAAGTCGCACGCGGCGAAATCCTCGTGGAGCTCGACCACGACGACTTGCTGGCGAAGGACTGTCTGGCGGAACTGGCGAAGGCCTTCGACGACCATCCCGACGTCGTCTTCGTCTACAGCCACACCGCTCAGATCACCGAGGACGGAAGCCGGGACGACACACGGTTCAACGAAGCGCACGGCTGGCAGTACGAGGAGGTGGACGTCGACGGCCGCCGCCTCCTGCAAGCCATCTCCATGGCACCGACGCCGCACAACGTCTCGTACATCTGGTACGCCCCCAACCATGTGCGAGCGTTCCGCAGGGACACCTACGAGCAGGTCGGCGGGTACGACGCCACGCGCACGGTGCTGGACGACCAGGACTTGATGTGCCGTCTCTTCCAGGCCGGCGACTTCCACCGCATCCCCCGATGCCTGTACATGCAACGAATGCACCCCGACAACACCCAGCGCGACACCGAGATCAACGCGCACATCCAGCGCGAGACCGTCGCCCTGTACGACAAATACATCGAGTGCAACGCGCTCGCCTGGACCAAGCGGCGCGGGCTGCTCGCGCTGGACCTCGGCGCCGCGCACCGCAAGCCGCCCGGCTACCTGGGAGTGGACCAGTACGCAAGGGACGGCGTCGACATCATTGCGACGCTGCCCGCGCCCCTGGACCTCCCGGACGACTCGGTCGGTCTGCTCAGGGCGGTGGACTTCCTGGAGCATGTGCCCGCGAAGGTTCCACTGATCAATGAGCTGTACCGCCTCCTGGCACCGGGCGGCATGCTCCTCAGTCAGACACCCAGCTCCGACGGCCGGGGCGCCTACCAGGACCCGACTCATGTCGCCTACTACAACGAGAACTCGTTCTGGTACTACACCGACAACCAGTACCGCGCCTTCGTACCGGAGATCCAGGCCCGATTCCAGAACTCACGGCTGGTCACCTACTTCCCGACCGACTGGCACTCCAGGAACCAGATCTCCTATGTGCAGGCCAATCTGATCGCGGTGAAGGACGGCGCCGAACGCTGCGGCGGTCCCTTGCTGGTGTGACGCCCGGGGCGACGACATGTGTGCTGGGGACGCGGTCACCTTTGGACTCGTCCGCGTGACCCTTGACGAGGGTGACCGCCGGCTCGACTCGGGCATCCCCGCGATACGCAAGGCTCTCTGCGTGTGGGCGCCAGCGTCTCACGGCGCCCTCCTCGTACGACCTCCGGATGGACGACGTGGCGCTGAGCACCCGGCGAGCGGGCGGGTCCGGCTCATGACGCGGTGCCCTTCGGGCGAGGCGCGCTGACCCTCGCCCGAGGGGCCGCCGGTGTCAGGACAGGAAGCTTCCGTAGGGGCCGTTGAGAATCTGGGTCTTCTGGCTCTGGCTGAAGTGGGTGGCGGGGTAGTCGTGGAAGGACGCGGACACCGGGTTCCAGGTGAAGGGCGCCAGGGAGTCGACGGTGACGGCCGGATTGCCGTTGACGTAGATCGAGTAGCCCTCCGGGACACCGGGGTAGCCGCTGCGGGAGCTGGAGCGGCAGGAGCGGGGCCACGCCGCGTGAGCGAGCACGAACACCCGCTCGACGTCACGGTCCTGCTGCACGCCGCCGAGCTGCTCGACGGTGATCCGCAGGTCGACGACTACGGGCCCCTCTGTGCGACGGTCGCCCGGGTCAACGCCCGGGCGATGGAACGCGACATCTACGGCTCGCTGTACCTGAAGGCCGCCGCCCTGCTGCACACCCTGGCGAAGCTGCCGTGCCTGGAGCACTCCGAGGAGGCCTTCGCCTGGCACGCGGCCGAGGCCTACCTGCTCCTCAACGAGCGTGCCCTGGAGTACCCGCCCAAGGCCGCCGTCGCACTGGTACGCGACGCCGCCACCGGAGCGCTCGGCGCCGCCCGGATCGCCCGGCAACTGCGCGACTGGACCCCCCACCTGACCCCTGCGGGACGCAGGGCACAGTCATCGCCGCCGCCGCTTCGTGGCGTAGGACAGGCCCTCCTCCCAGTTCCGGAAGGTTGGCGCGTCGAGCGGAGCTGGGTCCTGCGCTAGGACGGGTGGTAGGCGCTCACCAGCAAGGTGTCGGCCGTGCGCGGTCCGCTGGTGGTGGCAGGCAGGACGTCGGCGGTGATGCGGGTGAATCCGGCCTCGTCGAGCAGCTGGGTCCACACGTGCTCCTGGAGGACCCATCGGCGCATCTTCGCCGCTTCGCCGTCCGGCGTCCTTGCCGGAATGTCGGCAGCCACCGCGTCAGGCTGGGCAGGTGCGCCGCTGAGGTAGTGGGCGAGGGTGGCGAACACCAGTTGTCCGCCCGGCTTGAGGGCAGCGGCCGCCGCCGGCAGCACCTCGCGTGGGTCGGTGAAGTCCAGAGCGCCGAAGACGCTGTACAGCACGTCGTACGCGCCGGTTCTCGCCTGTAGGTGGGACACCACGTCGGAGTGCACGATGCGCAGACGAGGCGCGAGGTGCCCGTACAGGTCGACCGCCAGGGCGTGCTGGGCGGGCGAGGCGTCGACGGCGACGATGCGGGCGGGCCGGTGATGGACTGCCAGGTGTGCCGCGTGCCGGGCTGTGCCGGCGCCGAGGTCGCCCACGCGGCGGCCGGTCAGATCACCGAGGACCTCCGGGCCGGGCCCGGCGTCCTGGCCCCAGCTCCAGGAGAAGGTGGCGGGAACGGTACGGTCGCCGGCGGCGCGGGCGCGGGCGTAGTGGTGCCAGAGGTCTGCGGTGCTGGTGGTCACCCTGCCCATCCTGGTGGCCACCACCGGGCGGCGGGCCGGTTCGCCGAAACCTCACCCGGGCATGTTCATGTACATGAACGTCGTGCACATGGGTGTACTCCTTGCGACGACTGTGCCACGCTCATGACAACTTCCTGGGCCGGTACGAGTTGGAGGTCATCCCCGCATGGTCGTTTCCCGGCGCACTGTCCTTTCCACGGCGGCCGTCGCCGCCACCGCCGCACAAGTGGCCTCAGCGCCGGGCGCGCGGGCCGCCGCTGCCGAGCCGCCGGCCGAGGTGAGACGCACGCTGCGGGCGGCCGCCGACTACGCCGTCGAGAAGGTGGGGGCCGTTGCCCCGCAGGTGACCGGCTTCCCCGTCGGAACGCGGTTCGAGAAGTGGGTGTACTCGCAGAGCGGGGACTGGGTCGGCGGGTTCTGGCCGGGCACGCTGTGGATGGCGTACCTGCACAGCGAGGACGGCGCGTTCCGCGACCTGGCCGTCGACTGGGCCCGCCGCCTCGCTCCCCGCCGCTACGACACCACCACCCATGACCTGGGCTTCCTGTTCTACCCGTCGTGGGTCACCGCCTGGCGGCTGACCGGTGACGAGGTCTGGCGGGCGGGTGCGCTGGAGGCGGCCGGCACGCTGGTCCGGCGGTACAACGCGCGCGGCCGCTTCCTGCGGGCCTGGGGCCGGCTGGACGAGGCGAACAACGCCGGCCGGGTCATCATCGACACGATGATGAACCTGGACCTGCTGGCCTTCGCGAGCCAGGAGTCGGGTGACAGCCGGTACCTCGACATCGCGGTCGAGCACGCCAGGACCACGCAGCGGCACTTCCTGCGGCCGGACGGGTCCACCCCGCACGTCTTCGACTTCGACGCGGAGAGCGGTGCCCCGGTCGGGCCCGGTACCGTCCAGGGCTACAGCCCCGGTTCGTGCTGGTCGCGGGGGCAGGCCTGGGGGATCTACGGCTTCACCACGATCCACCGCCGAACCGGCGAGGCGGCGTTCCTGGACACCGCGCGCAGGCTCGCCGACTTCGCGATCGGGGCGCTGAGCTCCGACCATGTGCCCGTGTGGGACTACCGCGCGCCGCAGCAGCCGTACGACGTCAAGGACGCCTCGGCCGGCGCGGTGATGGCCTGCGGGCTGCTGGACCTGTCGGCCGTGACGGGTGAGCGCGCCTACCGCGAGGTGGCCCTGCGGCTGCTCACCGCGCTGTCACGGACCTGCCTGACACGGAGGTCGTCGCGCGCCGACGCGGTCGTCGCGCGCTGCACCCGCAACCGGCCGGCCGAGGACGGGGTCGAGATCTCGGTCCCCTACGCCGACTACTACCTGCTGGAAGGCATTCTGCGCGTGCTGCGGCCACGGGACGTGGACCGCGCGATCGACCTGTCGAGCCGCTGACACGCCGCTCGCACCGACACCGGCCCACGAGAGAGCGGGAGATGCGCGACATGAAGGGCAACGAGGGCGTGGCCACCTCCGGAATGACCAGGCGCGGCCTGCTGGGCAGCGCCGTGGCCGTGGCCGGCGCCGTCACGGGAAGCGGGACCGCCGTGGCCGCTCCGCACGCGCGTGGTCACGTTCCCTCCCTGTGGCACGAGTTCACCCGTGACCCGTATCGGCACCCTCAGATCCCGTACATCGGCCGGGCGGGCTTCGGCGGTGGGGCGGCGCGCCTGCCGCGCCACCCCGTGGTCGCCGACGTGCGCGCATTCGGCGCCGTGGCGGACGGCCGCACGGACTGTGCCCCCGCGATCAACCGTGCCATCGCCGCCGCCGGGAGGGCCGGCGGCGGCACGGTCACCATCCCGCCGGGCACCTTCCGCATCGACGGCCTGATCCGCGTGGGCCACTCCAACGTCGTCCTGCGCGGCGCCGGCAGCGGCCGCACGACGCTGTACGCCACGAAGAACCTCACGGAACTGATCGGCCCGTACGGCTCCCGCTACGGCGGCGACAAGTCGTCCTGGTCCTGGGCGGGCGGCCTGATCTGGCTGGCGCCCCAAGCCCGCTGGGACTCCCTGACCGCGGCGATCAGGGCGCGGGCCTGGCCGTTCGAGGGCTGGACCGGCAACCGGCGCGAGGAGTGGCGCACGCTCACCGCGGTCGGCCCCGCCCGCCGGGGCGACGCGACGGTGACGGTCACCGACCCGGCCGGGCTCCGCCCCGGCGCCCTGGTCCTGCTGCGTCTCACCGACGACGCCGGACACACCCTGCTCAGGCACATGGCGGGCGACGGCCCCGGTCCCGACGCCTACGCCTGGACCGACAAGAGCAAACTGCTCTCCTACGTCCCCTACGAGTGGCCCGTCCGCGTCAGCCGCGTCCACGGACGGCAGGTCACCCTGGAGCGCCCGCTTCCCCTGGACGTACGCCCCGAGTGGGACCCGCGGTTCACCACGCACGTCCCGGAGCTGACCGGCTCGGGCGTCGAGGGGCTGACCCTGGAGGCCGTGGAGAGACCCCAGCAGCCGCACCTTCTCGACCTGGGTCACAACGGTGTCGTGCTCCAGTGCGCCTACGACTGCTGGGTCGACGACGTGACGGTGCGGCACGCCGACAACGGCTTCGGCCTGGTCGCCGCCTCCGCGTGCACCCTGCGCCGCACGCGGGTGGCGGGACGTGGCTCCCACCACCCGTACTTCTGCCGCGAGGGCTCGCACGACAACCTGATCGAGGACTTCGTGATCGAGGAGCGCACCACGCCCGCCCCCGCCGGCACCCAGTTGCACGGCATCAACGTCGAAGGGCTGTCCTCCCACAACGTCTGGTCGCGCGGCGACATGCGCATGGGCACCTTCGACAGCCACCGCGGCATGCCCTTCGCCAACGTCCGCACCGACATCACCGTCAACAACAACGGCCGCCACGGCGGCGACGCCAGTGCCGGGCCGCTGTTCGGCGCCCGCTTCGCCCACTGGAACATCCGCGTCACCAACGGCCGCGCCGGCCTGATGAAGATCGACGGGTTGGCCCCGTACTCCGCGACCGTCGGCATCTCCGAGGTCCGCGAGTTCGACCAGATCGACGTCCCCGACTTCACCGGCGACCTGCACAGCCGGCTGGAACTGTACGGCACGACCGACGTGGTGCGCCCCCGCAACCTGCATCAGGCGCAACGCGACCTGCGCCCGCGCGCGGAAGGGGCGGGCCGATGAGGGCAGAGCGCCGTCTGGCCGTCCTGCTGGCCGCCCTGACCGCGTTCGTCGCGGTCGCCGTGGGAACCCACCCTGCTCTGCCCGCGCCTACGGCGAGCGCCGCGCGCGGAGTCCCGCGTACCGCCGTGCTCGACGGCGCCCGCCTGCTCCAGACGAAGACGCGTCTGGCGCACGGCGACGCCCGTCTCCGGCACGCGGTCCGGGCACTGACCGCCCGAGCCGGCGCATGGCTCGGCCAAGGCCCCTGGACGGTCGTCGACAAGCCCCGTCCGGCGCCCGGAGGCGACGTCCACGACTACCTGAGCCAGGCGCCCTACTGGTGGCCCTCCCAGCCACCGGGCCCCGGCAACGAGTGGGGCTGCCCGTACGTGCAGCGCGACGGACAGCGCAACCCCGAGGTCGACACCGGCACCGACCGCCAGGACCTGGAGAAGGTCGTCGACTCCGTCCACGACCTCTCGCTGGCCTGGTACTACACCGACGACCCGCGGTACGCCCGCAAGGCCGGCCAGATCCTGCGCACCTGGTTCCTGGACGCGGCCACCCGGATGAACCCCCACCTGGACCACGCGCAGTTCATCCCCTGCAAGTACGACGGCCGCGCGATCGGCATCATCGACTTCTCCCAGTCGTACACCGGCGTCCTGGACGCGATCGCCCTGCTGGACACCGGCGCCCCCGGCTGGTCCGCCGACGATCGCGCCGGCATGACGCGGTGGAACACGGACTTCCTGGCCTGGCTGCGCACCAGCGACTTCGGCCGGCAGGAAGCAGCGGCCGCCAACAACCACGGCACGTTCTACGACCTGCTGCTCGCCGCCCTCGCCTACGCGACGGGCGACGAGGAGCTGGCACGCCGTACCGTCCGGCAAGCGGCGAGCGCGCGCATCACGCCCCAGATCGCCGGTGACGGGAGCCAGCCCCAGGAGCTGGCCCGCACCCGCAGCTGGCACTACTCCACGTTCACCCTGGTCGCCCACACCCGGCTCGCCGCCGTCGGCCGCCACGTCGGCGTGAACCTGTGGTCGTACCGGGGCCCCGACGGACAGAGCCTGTTCAAGGCCGTGGACTACCTGCTCCCCGCCGCCACCGGCGCCGCGGCCTGGCCGCATCCGGAACTCGCCTTCCACCGGTACGCGGCCACCGACGTCGTCCACGCCGCCGCCGACGCGGGCAGCACCCGGGCTCGACGGGCCGTGGACGCCCTGGAGGAGCCGCCCGGAGGCGACCTGTGGCCGCTGCGCCCGGCACCGGAGCAGCTCGACTCGATCGTCGGGTGAACCGTCACTGACGGACCGTCCGGGCGGCCCGGCCACACCTGATCGCCCGTCGCGGCGCCGCCCCGCCCGAGCCCTCACCGCGTTGCCGTGTCAGCGCGCGTCGCGTGGGCGCGATCCCGATGCCTGTGGAAGCTGCGCTCCGGACCGGGCATCGACTCCACACCGAACGGACCGGTCGTGGAGCCGACGACGCTCCGCGTAACGGAAGCACCGCTCCATCACCGGCCAGCGTCAAGGGTCTCTGTGAATGGCACCTTTCGGACTGCGGCGGCGATCGTGTGGTTGAGGGTGACCTCCGTGCTGTCGCGACTTTTCAGGACCTCTGTCGCCAGGCCGGGACCACGCAGGATCTCGCACGCACTCCGCTACAGGACATCGACTTCGCTCCCGGTCGACGGTCATGCAACACCCGTCCTGCCGGGGAACAGGGCGCCGCCCCGGCTCCGTTCGTAGCCGGGGCGGGTTCTCGTCATGTGCGGTCAGGACTGCGGCCGGTTGCGGCACAGGCAGAACGGATGCCCGGCCGGGTCGGTGTAGACCTGCCACCCGTAGCCGGACTCGCCGACGAAGCTCTTCTGGAGGGTGGCGCCCAGCTTGATCACCCGGCGCTGCTCTGGCTCGAACTCGTCCACTTCGAAGTCGAGGTGGAACTGCTGCGGATGCTCCTGGCCCGGCCAGCTGGGCCGCTGATAGTTCTCCACCCGCTGGAACGACAGCTCGACGCCGTCGTTGCGCAGGTTGACCCAGTCCTTCTGACTGATGTCGGTGTTGATCTCCCAACCCAGCAGCTCGGCATAGAACTCGGCCAGCTTCCAGGGGTCGGGGCAGTCGAGAATGACATCGGTGAACTTCAGCATCCGATCATCGTAGGTCGCGGCGCCGGACGCCCTCAAAGCATTAGATCGGGCGCACCTCGGGTTGGTTCGCACATTCGGGATGCCGGTCCGACGGAGCAGCGGTGTGTGCCGGACGCGTCAAGCGGCTCGCGGGGCTGAAGATGTGGCTGCCGTGGGTCGGCTTGAGTGCCGAGCGTTTTCGGCCCCGCCGTGCGCTTACCGCCCCGTCCCACGCCCGGACGACGCCGCGAACCGAGGGCTTCCGGCCAACCTGATCGTCTCTGAGTACGCGTACTCAGGTCCGGGGACGATCACGCGGCCAGACTGTGGCGTCCATGACAGATCAGCGAGGAGCGAGTGTGGAACGAACGAGAAAAGTCCTGGCCATGACCGTGCTGACCGCCTGTGTGATGGCAGGTGCCGGAGCGGGGCCCGCCGCCGCCGTCGGAGATCCCCTGCTGCCCCACCCCGGTCCGGAGGGTCTGGTGTGGGTGGAGGAACAGATCGGTGACGGCGGGGTCGCGTCAGGAGGCGCCTGGAGAGGGCTGCCCACCGTCCTCACGGTGGCGTGCGAGGGCGGCGGGGATGTGCGGGTGACGATGCAGTCGCAGGAGTCGGAGGTCGCGGCGTTCTCGGTCGACTGCCCGGCGGGGACAACCGGAGTGGGCTCGGTGACCATGGACGCCGGCGTGGTGCGGTCGGGCTCCTTCACCATCAGGGTCGACGCCTCGTCGGAGGAGATCCGGTGGGCACTGACGGTGACACAGCCGGAGTAGCCGGGGTGGTGTGGTAGCGCCGAGCGCTGGTCCCCGGCTTTCCTGGAGGCGGTCCACTTCCGCCCGGCCGGCGGCGGTTCACCGGGACTAGGGCAGTTCCTGGAGGAGACGGAGGGGCCGTGCCCCATCTCCTGAAGTGCCGGAACTGTGGGTAAGGATGCGTCGCAGAACGGTGCAGAAGATCATGTGGCGCCACGCACATCTGTCCCCATGCACCAGGCAACCAGGCATATTCCGGGACACCTCCGACGGCTGCACAAGCACCGCTCGCTTGTGCAGCCGCTCGGACTACATCCGGGTCAGGGCCAGGACCCGAGCGTGTGGACTGCCAGGAGAACGCAGAGCGTCAGCTGCACCGCCCCGAGAACCGGGTGCCCGATCCGCAGCAGCACGACGGCCGTTACGCCGACCGCCAAGGCCAGAGCGCCGAAGCCCAGCACTGGCGCCCAGTCCAGGCGTGGCACGCTGGTCCCCGTCTGTCCGGAGCTGGCGTCCATCCGGCCCAGCCCCCGGACGGCAAGGACGATGACGACCAACAGCCCGGCCGCCGCGTCCGCCACCAGTACGAGAAACAGGAGACAGCCTGCGGTGAGGGCACCCTCTCCGTCGGCGGGCCGCTTGTCGGCAAGTCCGGGCATGACTCGACGATCGCGCGGAATCCACCCTTCCGAAGGATCCGTCGCCGAGTCGCAACCGAGGCGTACTCCGCCCTTCATGAACCTTCGGGTGAGCGCGGCCGGGATCGCGCCGTCGCGACGACGTCTTGTTCACGAAGGCTCCGCCCCCCCAAGACCCGTGTCGGGGAAGGTTCTGACAGAGCGTTCCGAACGGTTCGGGCCGGCCGGGTGCAGGGTGAGGGCAACCACCCGCCGTCGCTCGCGTCCCGAGAACGAGAGGAGCCCGGGTTTCACCGCGAACGGGTTCTCAGGCGTGGCCCGCACCATAGAAGCGTACGTAGTCGACGGTCATCGTCGCGGGGGACGGCGTCGATGCGTCGGGCGGCCCCGGCCAGTCGCCTCCGACAGCAACGTTGAGCAGCAGGTGCATGTCCTGTTCGAAGACCCAGTCCCGCGCTGAGGGGAGGTCCGACGGAGTCAGGGTGAAGTACGGCTTTCCGTCGACGGACCAGATGATGCGGTGCGGTTGCTTGTCGACAGCGTAGGTGTGGAAGGCAGTCGAGGCGTCGGCGGTCAACGTGGCAGTTTCACCGAGCCCGTTCTCGTTGTAGTAGGTCGGTCCATGGGCGGTGCCGTACACCGTTCGCGGCTCCCCGCCGACCACCTCACAGATGTCGATCTCACCCTGTCCGGGCCATTCGACGCCGTTGTCGCCCAACATCCAGATCGCGGGCAGCAGCCCCGCACCCGTGGGCATTCTCGCCCGGATCTCCGCCCGCCCACGGGTCAGCGCGACCTTTCCCTCCGTGGTCAGGCGGGCCGACGTCCAGGGACAGAACTTCTGGGTGTAACACGGTAGTTCGACCCCCGGTGGAGCCGGACGCGCCGATACCTCGAGGTGACCCGCGCCGTCGAGGGCGGAGTTGGCCCCGTCGTCCGTGTAGTACTGCAACTCATCGTTGCCCCACCCCTCGGCCTCCCGGTTCCCGATATCGGTGTTCCAGAACCTCTCCGGCGGCCGGGTTCCCGCCGCTCCGTCGAACTCGGCCTGCCAGAAGGGCTTGTCCGCGGCCGGCATCGGACCGCGCGTCTCCGTCGAGGCCGTTCCGCAGGCGCCCAGCAGACCACCCAGGGCCAGCACGAGTGCCAGGCTGGTCCGTCGGTTCACCGTGCTGCTCCTGAATGAGCCCTCACCGGAAAAGTGCGCATGACACGAACCTTACAAAGGCGCCCGCGGCCTCGTCATTTCGCCGGCGCTGAGGTGTCCTCCTGATCCGCGGCGGGTGATCGACCGCGGGTCAGACGGAGGTCGGTCAGGGCGAGGGTGACAGCGGAGGCGACCACGACGGCGTTGAGGCACAGGGCGAGGCGGGGGCCGATGCCGACCAGAGTGCCCGCCAGTGCCGTGCCGGCCGAACCGGCGGCCATCTTCAGCCCGGCCATCGTCACGAACACCTGCGCCCGGGCGTTGGGCGGGGAGTACACCGATCGCACGGCCAGGGACGCGGTGAACAGGACCGCGCTCGTCGCTCCGGCCAGGGCGAAGGTCGCCAGCGCGAGGCCGTAGCCGGGTGCGAGCGCACAGAGGCCGACGGCCACGGCGTTCGCGGCGATCAGCCGCAGCACCCAGCGCTCCGGTTCCCCGGTGAGCGGGAACGCGCCGGTCAGCAGTGCTCCGCAGAGGTTGCCGACGCCGTAGGCGGCGCCGAGGGCGGCGCCCGCGCCTGCCGAGCCCTGGAGGTTGCGGCCGAAGACCACCGCGATCACCATCACGCCGCCGGTGCTGACCGAGGTGATCATCGTGGCGATCATGACGCGCCGCAGCGGACCCCGCCGGACGATCACTGCGAGGGCGTCCCGTACGGGCATCGAGCGCTGCCTCGTGGCGGCGGTCCGGTGCTCCCTCGGCAGCGCGAACATCAGCAGGCCGGCCACCACGCCGGCCAAGCCCAGCGCGACGACCGCGGTCAGCGCTCCGCTCAGGGCGGTGATCGCGGCGACCGCGGCCGGACCGAGGATGTTGCTGCTTCCGTAGGTCGCCGAGTCCCATCCCTCGGCCCGTCGCTGGGCGCGGGTGTCCTCGCCGACGATCAGCGCGAGCCGACTGCTGAGCCCGCCCGTCATCAGCGGGTCGCAGAGACCGCCGATGACGACGAGCAGACCCACCAGGGCGACGGGCAGACGGCCCAGCGTCAGACCGGTCGCGGCGAGCATCAGTCCGAAGACGATGAACGCGGCCGCCAGCCGGAATCTCGGTTCGCGGGCCTCCTCCAGCCAGCGTGCCATCCACGGTCCGGCGACGTTGGGCAGTGTGAGCAGGGCCGCAAGCAGGCCGCCGAGCGCGGCCCCGCCGTGGCCGGGCCGGGCCAGCGTCAGCGCGACGAGCGCGACGGGAGCGCCGCCGCTCGCCGAGCGTACGAGCGTCGCCGAGGTGAGGTACACGGCGAGGGAGAGACCCCGGCGCTCTCGTAACTCTCCCCGTGCGGCCTGTGGTTCCGGCGTCGGCGGTCCGTCCGCCCGGTCGGGTGCGTGCGGGGCGCCGGCCGGCTCCCGCTCCTTCGATGCCGCGGTCGCGTCCGGCGTCCGCAGGGTGCCGGACGTGGCGTCGTCGTCGGCGTGCTCGCGGCGGTCGGACACGTCTTCTCCGTTCGGTGAGGTCCGGCCGCGGTGTCCGGACGCACTGTTGCTGTTCATGCCCGCGGTGCTCCGCCGGCCGCCGTCGCGCCTCACGCGGCCGGAGCCGGGGTGCGGGTCCGCTCGGCCAGCAGCGGGAAGCCGAAGAGACCCTCGATGTCGGCCTTGACCGCCGAGCACGCCGCCTCGGCCTCGGCGGGCGTGGGGGCGAGGGCGCGCAGCATGCCGAACGAGTCGAAGTTGGTGCGCATGGGCGGCACCACGTCTCCGGCTCCCACCCGCGCGTAGCCGGAGTGGAGTCGGGCCAGGAAGGGGGCGAACCAGTCGTCGGGGAGGTGGGCGGGCACGGTGGACTTCTCCGGGGCGGCGAGGAACGAGTGCGAAGCCGAGCCCTCCAGGGGCAGCGGGCCGTCGGGCAGTGGCCCGCCGAGGAACAGGTCGACCAGCAGGGCGAAGACGTCCACCCCGGCGACACTGCTGATGGTGTCCGGCAGGGAGCCGCCCGTCAGCCGCGGGTTGACCTCGATGAGCCGGAAGCCGGACGGGGTGTGCATCACCTCCACGTGGAAGATGCCCAGGTCGAGGCCGAGTGCGTGGCACACCTCGACGGCGTAGCGGCCGAGTGCGGCCTCGTCGGCGTCCGGCAGCCCGGACGGGACGGTGCATCCCAGTTCCAGCACCGGGTTCTCCCGGCTCACCTTCCGGCTCGCGCACACGAGGGGGACCAGGCGCCCCCCGGACGCGGCGACCTCCACGGAGTACAGGTCCCCGGACACCAGTTCCTCGACCAGGTACCGCTCGTCGAGCTGCCGGGCCATGCCCTCGGTGAGCCCGTCGCGGTCGGCCGCCGCGGCGGCGAAGTGGGCACGGACGGCGGAGGGGTCGCGGGCGATCGAGGTCACGGCCTTTCCGATGCCGAGGACCGGTTTCACGATCACCGGGTAGCCGATCGCCTCAGCGGCCTCCAGCGCTTCGGCGGCGTCGGTGACGACACGGAAGCCGACGCTCGGCACCCCGCGCTCGTGCAGGATACGGCGGCATTCGCCCTTGTCCCGGGCGGCGAGGGTGCCGGTCGGCGAGGTGCCGCGCGCGCCGATGCGGGCGGCGAGGTCGGCGGCGGCCTGCGCCCCGTAGCTCAGCGTGGAGAGCACCGCGTCGACGCTCCCGGGGTCCGCCCCGGAGGCGAGCAGTGCGGCGTACACCGTGTCGCCGTCCAGGGGGTCGGCGAACGGGGCGGTGTGGTCCGCGAGTTGGATGGCCTCCCTGCGCTGGTCAGGGGTGGCGGTGAAGTCGTAGAGGGGGCAGTGCAGGTAGGTCACGGTGTGACCGCTTCGCTTCGCGTGGGCGAGTGCCTGAACACCCAGACCCGTGGTCTCCACGAAGAGGAGGTGAGACATTGCGGCCCTTCCTCGCCGCGCGGCGGCGGGGGATCGATCCGAACGGATGCGGGATGGCGTCGGACATGACAGGTGTTCCCACTGAGCGGCATTTATGTCCGGTCGTCCGAGCGTCGCACGAGCCCACCAGCGGCCGCGCGAGGGCACCGGATGCGGGTCGGTGCACGTGACGTGGGCCGATGCACGAACGCACAGGAGAACCGGGTGTTCACTCCTCGTCGATGAACGAGATGTAGGTCACATTTATCCCCGAGTGATGTGTGATTCACGCGGGGCTGGTGAACCGGGAGCAGCGAAAGCCCGGGGTGATCCGGAGGGCGGCTCGCGGCACACCGTCCGAAGGTCCCCACGGCTTTTCGCGCTCCACGCACCATCGGGTCGAGACCAACAGGTCCCGACCACAGGTTCGAGCCGGGGGAACACGTGAGCCACAGCGCGAAGACCGAGACGACGGCCGCCTTAGACAGGCCGCTGCTGTTACCGCTGGGAAGGCGGGCCGGCGACATCAGTACCGTCGTCTTCCATCCTCTGGGGGGCGGCTTTCTTCCCTACCTGGGTCTCGTCGCCCACCTCTCCCGTCATGGCCCCGTGTACGGCATACGGGCGCTCGGCCTGGAGGAGGGCGAGGAGCCGGACACCCGCATACCGGACATGGCCGATCGTTACGCCGAGGCGGTGGCCGCCCTCCCCGCCTGCCCCGACCTGTTCGTGGGCTGGTCCCTCGGCGGGCTGCTCGCGTTCGAGACGGCGCGCCGGCTGTCCGGCGGGCACACGCCGGACCTGGTGCTCGTCGACAGCAGTCCGGCACCGATCGGCCAGGGACCCGAGGCCTACGGCGCCGTACGCCGCCAGGTCCTGAGCGAGGCCGCGGCCCACATGGACGCGGACGCTCTCGCCCGCACGGAGCGCACCGTCGACGCCCACCTCGGGGCCCGCACCCGCTACCGCGCACAGGGGCGGCATCCCGGCCGCACCCTGCTGATCACCTGTACCGGCAGTGACGACCCGCAGCAGGCTTTGCGCTGGTCGCCGCACCTCGCGGACGTCTCCGTCCGCTCCCTGGACACCGACCACTTCGGCGTCCTGCGCGCACCGCATCTGCTGCAACTCCGTTCGCACATCCAGGAGTTCATCGGAACTCGCGGCAACGGCCCGGCGCGGTGCCCCGCGCCCGGCACGGAACGATGTAGAGCCGTCGCGGCTCCCGTCCGCTGACCGGCGCCGCTCCGCAGGCGCACTGACGGCGCCACCTCGCGGTCCCGCCCTGACGGCGTGCACCGCCACCCGCGTTCCTCTCCCCTTCCCGTTCCCACCGTTCCGGCGGGGTGCACCACCGCCTCCGCCCGGGACGGCGCACCCGACTGCCCGTCGGCGGTCATCTCCCGTGTCCGGTCATGCACTCAGCGTTCCCGGACGCCCCGCGTATCCCCGTCCCGCTCCGGCAAAGGAATGGCATGCAGCACGCACAGCCCACGTCGCCCCACCTCACGAGCGTCGTCAAGAAGGTCGTCGCGGCGGCCTCCGAACCCCCCGTCGACCCGCGCGACCTGACGGACGACGAACCGCTCAACGGCGAACGCCTCCACATCAACTCCCTCACCCTCATCAGCCTCCTGGTCCAGATCGAGGAGGAGAGCGGCGTCGCCCTCTCCGACGAGCTGTTCGTCGGCAGGTCCTTCGCCACCGTCGCCGACATCACCGCGATCGTCGAGCAGAGCAGCGAGGCCGCCGCATGACCGAGGTCCCCCGCCGCTGGCGCAGCGTCCTCCCCCACCTCGGGCAGCCACTGCCGGCCGACCGTACCCAGCACTCCGCCACCGACAGCGGCAGCGTGCAGGCGAACCTGCCGATGGAACTCGTCCGTCAGAGCTTGCAGTCACGGGAGTACTGGGACATCCCCGAGGAGGTCGTCGACGCCTACCGGCGTTTCCGTCCCACCCCGCTGTGGCGGGCCCGCGCCTTCGAGAAGGCGGTGGGCGCCCGGGTGCCGATCTGGGTGAAGTACGAGGGCGGCAACATCTCCGGCAGCCACAAGCTCAACACCGCGCTCGCCCAGGCCTATTACTACCACCGGGCGGGCGTGAAGGAACTGGTCACCGGCACGGGAGCCGGCCAGTGGGGCACCGCGCTGGCCGCCGCCTGTGCCCGCTTCGGCATGCGCTGCACCGTCTTCATGGTCGGCGGCAGCCTGGAACGCAAGCCGTACCGGGGCGTGTTGATGCGGATGCTCGGCGCGCGCGTCATCTCCAGTCCCAGCACCCTCACCGAGGTCGCCCGCTCCGGCCGGTCGGCGGGCAACAGCCTCTCGCTCGCGATCGGCGAGGCCGTCGAGTACGCCGCCCGCACGGAGGGAGCGGCGTTCTGCATCGGCAGCGGCGAGACCTACAGCATCCTGCACCAGTCCGTGATCGGCCTGGAGGCCATCGACCAGCTCGCCGAGGAGGGGGGCGAGGTCGACGCTGTGGTCGGCTGCGTCGGAGCGGGCTCCAACTTCGGCGGCATCGCCCTGCCGTTCCACGCCCTGGCCGCCGCCGAGGGCACCGAACCGCCGGCACTGATCGCGGCGGAGTCCAGCACGACCCCGAAGCTCACCCGCGGCGTGTACGCCTACGACCGCACGGACGCCACCGGATCGTCCCCGCTGGAGGCCATGTACACCGTCGGCAGCGACTACTCCATCCCCGACTCCCATTCGGCGGGCCTGCGTTACCACGGCGCCGCCAAACTCGTCTCCGCCATGCGGCACGCGGGACAGGTCTGCGCCACCGCCGTCGACCAGGTCGCCGCCCTCGCCGCCGGCCGCGCCTTCACCACGACCGAGATGACCCTGCCCGCTCCGGAGTCCGGACACGCCCTGGCCGCCGCCGCCCGTGCGGCGGGCGACGGCGGTGGGGAGGGCGACGCCCCCCGTGCCCGCACCGGCGTCCTGGTCTGCGTGAGCGGCCACGGCTACCTGGACCTCGGCGCCTACCAGCAGTTCCTCGAGGGCGAGCTGACCGACCGCGCGCCGGATCCGGCGGCGATCGCCGACGCCGTCGCGGGTCTCGCCCGTATCGACGCAGCGGCGGACACCGGCGCGGCGCCCGGCCGGATCACGGTCCCGCCCGCCGGGACGGCCGGACGGCCGGCGGGTGCCGCCGTCGGTCTCGAGGAGGTGCGATGAGCGCCCCCGCCGTCCCGCGGACCGCCCCGCCGGCGGATCTGCGCGCCGAGCTCCTGGACTGCCTCCAGGTCAACCTGGCCTGGCTGGCCCGCGTCGAGTACGGCGTGTCGCCACTCGTCCTCGGTGCGCGCCTGGAGTTCGCGCCCCGCGACGACGGTCCCGGCGGTCTGCCGACCGTCGAGGCGGCCACCGACACCCACGTGGAGCGCACCGCCGCGGCACTCGGTCTGTCCCTCACGGACCGTCACATCCTCGCGCCCCGCACCGGTGTCCCGCCGGCGGGCCCCGGCACCCTGTACGTGATCGCCGACGCGTACCACCTGCCCTGGGTGCCGTACCACGGCCACGCCCACATGGACCACAGCTTCCTGCTCGGCAGGGACGCCTCCGGGCGGGCCGTGGTGCGCGACGGCTACCACAACGACACCCCGTACGGTCCGGCCCGGCCCGGCACCTGGACCCTCACCGAGGGGGAGCTCGCCGAGGCACTGCCCGACGGCGCGCGCGTCTACCGCACGACCCGCGCCGGGGTCCCCCAGGACACCACCGCGGTCGTGCCGGCCACTGCGGCGGCCGTCGAGTCGTACGTGCGCGCCTACCGCGAGCACCCCGACCGGGAAGAGACCCTCGCCCGGCTCACCCTGGAGACCTGGCTCCTGGCCCGGGCCCGGCGGCTGCACGCCGCGCGCCGGGCCACCGGCGGGGGCCCGGCGCCGGCCGTCGAGGAGCACCTGACGGCCTGGGGCAAACTAACCGAACAGACCTTCCTCGCCCACCGCCGCGTCCAGCGCGGCCGACCGGAGCCCGCCGGCCCGCTGGAACGGCTGGCCGAACTCCTGCACGCCGACGCCCGGGTCTTCGCCTCGCCGTCCCCGGCGCGGGAGGCCGTCCCGGCCGCCGCCGCGGCCGGGGCGACGGGCACCGGTTCCCCGGACACGGACGCCCTGCGCACGGCCGTCGCCGAGGAGGCCGCCGCCGTGCTCCGCGTGCCCGCCGCCGAACTGCTGGCGGGCCGCCCATTGACCGAGATACCGGGCTTCGGCTCCTTCCGCATGGTCGACATCGTCGAGCGGATCGAGGAACGGCTGGACATCGAGTTCGACGCCGCCGATCTCGTCCCGGAGAACCTCCACGACCTCGAGGGCCTGTGCCGCATCACCGCCCGCGCCCACCGGGAGACGCCGTGAACCTGCTGCACGATCTCATCGACACCGCGGCGCACCGCGCGCCGGACGCACCCGCCGTCACCACCTCGCGGGAATCCCTCACCCACGGCGAACTCGCCGTCGCCAGCCGTGCGGCCGCCCACTGGCTGGGCGCCCTCGGCGTCCGCCGCGGGGAGCGCGTCGTGGTGGTGGCCCCCTCGGTCGTCGAGGTCGCCGTCGTCGTCTACGCCGCCTCGCGGATCGGCGCCCCCTTCGCGCTGCTGCACGAACAGACCCGCGGCCGGGCCCTGGCCCACGTCCTGGACGACGCCGAACCCGTCCTCCTGCTCGCCGACGACGAGGACGCCCGGCGCCTGGCCGCCGAACGCGGCATCACCGCCGCCCGCCTCTCCGACGTCCCGCGCGGCCCGGTCCCGGCCCCCGGCCGGCCCGGACCGGCCGCCGACGAGAGCGGCACCGGCGTTGCGCTCCCGATCGACCCGGTCTGCCTGATCTACACCTCCGGCACCACAGCGGCCCCGAAAGCTGTGGTGAGCACCCACCAGCAGGCCCTGTTCGCCGTCCACGCCATCCAGGGCGAACTCGAGTACCGCCCCGACGACGTGGTCTACAGCCCGCTCCCCCTCTCCTTCGACTACGGCCTCTACCAGTTGTTCCTCGGCGCCGTGAGCGGGGCGGCGGTACGGCTCGGGCTGCCCGCCGAGGTCGGTGCCACTCTGCTGCGCAACATCGAGGCCGCGGGCGCCACCGTCCTGGCCTCCGTGCCCGCCGTCGCCGAGACCCTGGCCAAGCTGGTGCGCCGCTCGCCCGACCACGGCCTGCGGCTGCGGCTGCTCACCAACACCGGCGCCGCGATGCCCCCGCAGCCCCTCGCCGTACTGCGGGCCGCCGTCCCGGGGCTGCGGGTGCAGCTCATGTTCGGGCTCACCGAGTGCAAACGCGCCGCCATCAACCCGCCGGACGCGGACCTGGAGCACCCCGGGAGCTGCGGCCGGGCCCTGCCCGGAACCGAGATCTACGCGGCCGGCCCGGAGGGGGAGCGACTGCCCCCGGGTGAGATCGGTGAACTGGTGGTGCGCGGACCGCACGTCATGGCCGGCTACTGGCGCCGCCCCGAGCTGACCGCCCAGCGGTTCCCGCGCCGCGACGGGCTCTTCCCCGAGCTGCGCACCGGCGACCACGGATGGCTCGACGAACACGGTTTCGTCCACTTCGCCGGCCGCCGCGACGACATCTACAAGGAGCGCGGGTTCCGGGTCAGCGCCACCGAGGTGGAGGCCGCCGCCCGGCGCGTGGAGGGCGTCGAACAGGCCGCCGTCCTGCCGCCGGCGCAAGGCTCGCCGGCGATCCTGGCGGTGGTCTCCGACCGCCGGCCCGCGGACGTCCTGGACGCCATGCGCGAGGAGATCGAGGAGTTCAAGGTGCCCGGCCGCTGCGTGCCGCTGCCCGCCCTGCCCCTGACCCGCAACGGCAAGGTCGACCGCAAGGCCCTCGCCCAGGAGGTGGCCAGCCTTGTCTGACACGAGCACCGTCGTCCGCCCGAGCAGCGCCCGGCCCGACGCCGGGGCCGTCCCCGACCCCCTGCCCGCGGCGGTCTCGGCCGCACTGGACGCGGGCGCCGAGACACCCGCCTACGTGTACGACCTCGCACGCGTGCGGGAGAACACCGCCCGGCTGCGTGGGGCCCTCCCCGAACCGGCCGACCTCTACTACTCCCTCAAGGCCAACTCCCACCCTGGCGTCCTGCGCACCCTCAGGGAGGCCGGGGCCCTGCCCGAGGTGTGCTCCCCCGGCGAACTCGACGCCGCGCTCTCCGCCGGGTGGGACGCCGGGCAGATCCTCTACACGGGGCCCGGCAAACGCGACCAGGACATCGACCGGGCCCTGGAGAAGGGGGTCCGCGAGTTCTGCGCCGACTCCCCGACCGGCCTCGACCAGCTCGACCGGCTCGCCGGCCGGGCGGGGGTGGCGGTACGGACGCTGCTGCGCGTCAACGACGACCGCCCCGCCGCCGGACAGGGCCTCGCCATGACCGGGGTCGCCTCCCAGTTCGGCGCCGACACGCGGTGGATCACCGACGAGCCGGAGTGCTTCGGGGACCGCCGTCACGTCGAGGTGACCGGCCTGCACCTCTACATGGGCACCAACCTCACCCACGTACCCGACCTGCTGGCGCAGTTCCGGCAGTCGCTCACCACGGCGGCCCGGCTGCGCGCCGTACTGGCCCCGCACACCGCGAGGCTGGACACCACCCTCGACCTGGGCGGCGGCTTCGGCGCCCCCTTCGCCAAGGAAGGTGAGGCGTGCGATCTGACCGGCCTGCGCGAGGGGCTCGCCGAACTGCTCGACGCCTCCGCGCCCGGCTGGCGTGACGGCGCCCCCCGCCCTGCCTACGAGTCCGGCCGTCACCTGGTGGGCACCGCCGGAACCCTGCTCACCCGGGTGCTCGACGTGAAGCGGTCGCACGGTCGGGACGTCGCCGTCCTGGAGTCGGGCATCAACCACCTGGGCGGCATGGCCGGCCTGCGCCGCCTGCCACCGCTCAACCCCACCCTGCTCACCGACGCGGCAGGACGCGGCGAACCGCGGCCCACCATGGTCACCGGCCCCCTGTGCACCCCGCTCGACACCTGGGCACGACAGGCCCCGCTGCCCCCGCTGCGCCCCGGCGACCTGCTCGCCGTCCCCAACGTCGGCGCCTACGGGCTGTCCGCCAGCCTGCTCGCCTTCCTGGGCCACCCGGCCCCGCTCGAAGTCGCCGTCGACGGCGACGCCGCACCGCACATCACCCGTCTCACGCTCACCCGGAAGGACTGAACCGCCATGGACGCCGTGTTCGAGAAAGTGCTCCGTGACCACCTGCCCCGCCTCCAGGAGCAGCCGCTCACCGACGACACCCGCCTGCGCGACCTGGGGCTCGACTCCATGAAGTCGGTCGACCTGCTGTTCGCCATCGAGGACGAGATGGACGTCTCGCTGCCCGACGACGACCTCAACGAGGAGACCTTCGCGACCGCCGGCTCGCTGTGGCGGGCCGTGGACGCCGCGCGCACCTCCGAGGCGGTCGCGTGACCGCCACCTCCACCGCGCCCGCCCCGGCCGTCGGCACAGCCGACCGGGGCGGGTCCCCCCTCCTCCTCGCACCGCTGGTCGAGGAGGCCGCCGAGGTGACCGCGGCACACGCGCGCCGCACCGACACCGAAGCCGTGTTCCCCGTCGAGGCGCTGGAGTCGCTGCGCCGCACCCGGCTGCTCGGCCTGCTCGTGCCGGCTGCCGAGGGCGGGCTCGGCGGTGACCTGGGCGACGTGCTCACCGCCACCCGGCGACTGGGCCGCGAGGACATGTCGCTCGCCATGGTCTTCGCGATGCACTGCCAGCAGGTGGCCGCCCTGGTACAGCATGCCGGCGGCACGCTGCGCGCGGAACTCCTGCCCCGGATCGGGGCGGGCGAGGTGTACCTGGCGTCGGTCACCACGGAAGCCGGCAAGGGTGGCGCGCTCCTCACCGCCACCGCTCCCCTCGAACAGCGCGAGGGCCACCTGCTCCTCGACCGGTTCGCGCCGATCGTCACCGGCGGCGCCCACGCGGACGGCTTCCTCGTCACCATGCGCAGCCCGGACTCCGACAACGAGCACGACGTCTCGCTGGTGTACGCCGACCGGAGCCAGCTCGAGGTGGCCTCCGCCGGCGGCTGGGACCCGCACGGCATGCGGGCCAGCCACAGCGGCGCGCTCCACCTGCGAGGCACCGTTCCCGGCCACCAGGTCGTGGGGCGGCACGGCCGCTTCCGCGACATCGTCACGCACACCTTCGGACCCCTCGCTCACCTCGGCTGGAGCGCCGCCTGGCTGGGCACGGCCGAGGGCGCGCTGGCCCGCACCGTCGGCATGCTGCGCTCCGCCCGGACCCGCGGCGGCGCCTCCCTCGACTCGGAGCTGCTGCTCACCCGGCTCGCCCGGGTACGGCACCGCCTGGAGGCCGTCGACGCGCTGCTGGCCCACACCCTGGACACGGTCGTCCACGAGGACGTCTCCCGGCCTCGCGTCCAGCTCCTGGTCAACGGACTGAAGGTGACCGCGTCCGAGCAGTGCCACGCGGCGGTGCAGGAACTGGTGGACGCGGTCGGGCTGCGCCACGGCTACCTGCGGGACTCACCCGTCGCGCTGGAGCGCGCCCTGCGCGACCTGCGGTCGGCGAGCCTCAACTTCAGCAACGACCGGCTGCTGCTGGCCGACGGCAAGCTCACCCTCCTCGACGCGGAGGTGCGCCTTGCCTGAGGTCGTGGAACTCCTCGAGCGGGGCGACGCCGAGCCGGCGGAGCGGCCCGCGCCGGCCGGCATTGGGTCCGGACGCGAACTGTGGGCACGCCTGGGTGCGGCGGGCACCCTGCGCGGGATCTACCGGGAAGGGCTGCCCGAACGCGGGGTCATACCTGACCGGCTCCGCGACGTGATCGTCCGCGCCGAGGCGGAGGAGGGCACCGGGCCCCTGCTGTCGGTCTGCGTCCAGGCCGCCACCGTGCTGCCGCTGCTGGCCGAGGCGGGCCGGCGCGGGCCGGGCGCGGCGGACGTCGCCCGGCGGATGCTCGACGGCCGGTCCGTCGTGGCCCTGGCCGCCACCGACAGCGGCCCCGGCTCCGACCTCACCGCCCTGACGACACACGCCGAGGAGACGGGCACCGGGACGGTGCTGCGCGGCACCAAGCGCTGGATCACCAACGCGGTCCACGCCGACCTGCTGCTCGTCCTGGCCCGCCGCCGTCCCGGCCCCCACTTCACCAACTTCACCTGGTACCTCGTGCCCGCCGACGACCCGCGGGTACGCGTCGAGGCGGCACCGGGCCCGTACTTCACGGGCTCCGGCACCGGACACGTCCACCTCGACGGCGTACCGGTGCTCGCGGACGGGCCGGTCGGCGGTGCGGGGCGCGGACTCGCCCTGTTCGCCCGGCACATCGCGGTGGAACGCCTCGCCGGCGGCCTGTGGGCGGCGGCGGCCTGCCGCCGGGCGCTGGCCGACACCCGGGACCGGCTGGCGGAACGCGGCCTGTGGGAGCAGCCCGCGATCCGCCAGCGGCTCGCCGCCGCCCTGGTCCGCACCCGCCAACTGGATTCGTTGGTGCAGGCGTTGGGACCCGCCGTCGCCGCCGATCACGACCACACCGGTGCGGCGCTGGTGAAGGCGGCGGCCGGGGAGACGGCCGACCACGTCCTCGACGTCTGTGCGCACCTGTGCGGTGCGGACGGCTTCGCCGCCATGGGCATGCAGCACCGGCGCGCGGAGGCCGCGCTGTTCGGCATCGCCGGCGGCAGCACCGAGACCGTCCTCGCCTCCGTCGCCGACCAGGCGGAGGCGCTGCTGTCCCGGCCCCGCGGGGCGGCGTCGTGACTGCCGCCACGGCACCGGCGCGTCCCGGCACGATGGCCCGACAGGCTGGTCCCGTCACCGTCGAGGTGGCGCCCGGCGTGTGGGTGGCCTGGGCGCGCGCGGCCACGCCGAGCCCCCACCCCGCCGATCTGGCGGACGTGAGCGGCCGGCCGCGGTGGCAGCGCCGCCAGTCGCTCGCCGCCCGGGGACTGCTGCGTGCCCTGCTCGCCGAGGTGTGCCCCGGAACCGAGGGCGTCCCGCTGACCGCCGGCGCCCGTGGCCGGCCCGTACTGGAGGGGCTGCCCGGCCTGGGGGTCAGCCTCTCCCACGACGGCGCGGACGACGCCTCGGGTGGTGATCTGGTGGCCGCCGCCGTGGCCCCCGGCCGGCGCGTGGGCGTGGACGTCCAGTTGCCCCCCGGCCCGGATCTGCCGCCCGGCCTGGTCCGCCGGTGCCTGCGCGAACGGGCCGCCGAACTGTCCCCGCTGCCGGCCGACCGCCGCGCCCTGGAGTTCGCCTGGGTGTGGACCGTGCAGGAGGCCTGCGTGAAGGCCGACGGCACCGGTATCGCCGGCCGCCCGTGGTCCCTCGACATCCCGGTGCGGCCCAGCACCGGCACGGTGGGCGATCTCACCTGGATCGCCCTGCGTCACCTCAGTGTCCATCCCGTGAGCTGCGCCTTTGGAGATCTCCGTGCCCGCTGAAGCACTGAGCTGCTACACCACCAACCTCAAGGAACACCTCCGTCTCACCGACCCCGCCGCCGAGCGCCGACTGGCGGCCGGCTTCACCCTCTCCGTCCGCCGCGACGGCCTCGACGACACTGTGGCCTTCAGCCACCACGACCGAGTGGCGCCCGACTTCGGCTACCGCGGCGCGCGCCGCTGGGACGACACCCTGTCCGCCCTCCGGGGCGAGTTCGCCCGCCAGGGCGACGTCCTCGCCGTGGCCAACTGCCGCAACCTGCCGTGGAGCCCGTCCCACCTGGTGCGCGACGTGCCGCACTGGCTTCGCCTCGCCGCCCGCGACGGCGACCGCTGGCTGGTGGTCGACGACTTCGACGCCCTGCTGCCCGAAGGCCACCAGTCACCGCACCGCGGCTGGGTCGACGAAGCCGGACTACGGGTCCTGCTGGCCCCGTTGCCGGGCCTGGACACCGTGCTGCACCAGCGCGACATGTACGCCCTCGGCGGCGGCCCCGCCTGGGTGCCGGGTCCGGGGAACCACCGCTGGCTGGAGCACGGCGCCGGCCGCTTCGATCCGTGCCCCGGCGACTGGGTCCGGGGCACCGAGGCCTCGCTCGCCCTCCTCCGAGACCTGCTGCCGTCCGACCCGCAGGCACTGGTCCGCTACGCCGAGGACCTCTGGGCCGCGGCGCGCCACCACCAGTACCTGCACCGCGCCGAGCCGGCGACCGCCGCCGCGTGGGGCGAGCTGTCCCGCTCACTGCGCTACGCCGCCCAGTCGGCGGCACGCGGCAGGCCCCGCGCCTCGCTGGTGCGCACCGCCTTCGACCGCATCCTCGCCTCGATCGGCCCCGGTGACACGGCCGCTGCCCGCCCCGCCGCCGTGAGCGCGGGAGCGGCCCGGTGAGCGCCCGCCCCGGGGACCACCCCGGCACCCTGTACGCGTGGTTCGCCGCATCGGCCGGGCGCCACCCCGACCGCGTCGCCCTGGAGGCCGACGGGCAGGTCCTGACCTACCGCGAACTCGACGAGTACAGCGCCCGTGTCGCGGCCGGCATCCTCCGGGCCTGCCCCGGACCGCCGCGCCGCGTCGGTCTGCTGGCCGGCCGGCGGCCCGCCACGTACGCCGGCTACCTGGCCGTCCAACGACTCGGTGCCACGGTCGTCCCGCTCAACACGGCTTGGCCCGAGGCCCGCAACGCCTCCGTCGCCCGCCGTGCCGGGCTCGACCTGGTGCTGACCGACGGGAGCGGGGAGGTACGCGGGCTGCCCGTGCCGTTGCTCGACCTGGCCGACGCGGCCGGCGGCTCCGCCGACGGCTCGGCTCCCCGTTCCGGGGAACCGGGGGAACCCGCCTACATCCTGTTCACCTCCGGCAGCACCGGCGCCCCCAAGGGCGTACCGATACTCCATGACAACGTCGCCCCGTACCTCGCCCACGTCATCGAGCGCTACGAGGTCGGGCCCGGCTCCCGGCTCTCCCAGACCTTCGATCTCACTTTCGACGTCTCGGTGTTCGACATGTTCACCGCGTGGGGTGGCGGTGCGACCCTCGTCGTCCCGAGCCGGGACGAGATCCTGGCACCCGTACGGTTCGTCAACGACCGTCGTCTGACCCACTGGTGCTCCGTCCCGTCGGTGATCTCCTTCGCCCGCCGGATGCGGGCGCTGCGCCACGGCGCCATGCCGGGACTGCGCCACAGCCTCTTCGCGGGGGAGCCGCTCACCCTCCAGCAGGCCCAGGCGTGGCAGGCGGCGGCACCGGCGTCACGGCTGGAGAACTTCTACGGTCCGACCGAACTGACCATCACGTGCTCGGAGTTCTCTCTCGGCACCGACATGGGCAACTGGCCCGCGACCGCCAACGGAACGGTGCCGATCGGTCACGTCTACCCGCACCTGGAGCACCGCGTCCTCGACGCTGCGGGGCGGCCCGCGGAGGAGGGGGAACTGTGCGTGCGGGGACCCCAGCGTTTCCCCGGCTACCTGGACCCCGCCGACAACGCCGGACGTTTCTGGGACCTGGACGGCGACCGTCCCGCCGACCCCGCTTCGGCACCGCCCGGTTCCGCCGCCCGCCCGACGGGCGTGGTCCCGGCCCGCATGTGGTATCGCACCGGCGACCGGGTCCGCCCGGCCGGCCGGGACGGACTCCTCCACCTGGGTCGCCTGGACCACCAGGTGAAGGTCGACGGCTACCGCGTCGAACTCGGCGAGATCGAGTCCGCGCTGCGCGACCAGCCCGACGTGCACGACGCCGTGGTCCTCGCGCTGCCCACCGCGCACGGCGGCACCGAACTGCACGCCGTCTGCACCGGTGACGACCCCGCCCCCGGCACACTGCTCGCCGCACTCCGTGACCGGCTGCCCGCCTACATGGTCCCCGCCTTCCTCCACGTCCGCCCCGAACTGCCCCTGAACGGCAACGGCAAGACGGACCGGGCGGCCCTCGCCGCCCTCCTGCACGACGCCCCCGCAGTGACACCGGTGAAGGAGCTCCGATGACCAGACACCACCCCGGCCCACCCGTAGTCCTGGTCGGAGCCCGTCCCGCCGAGGGCCACGCCACCCTGACCCGCCTGGGGATCCCCTTCGTCTGGATCGTCGACCCCAGCGAGCCCCTGAAGCAGGCCGGACCGGGCGTCCTCGCCGTGCACCGCGCCCCCTACCGCGACGACCCGACCTCCCTGCTGGAGGTGCCGCTGCCGCGCGACACCGCCGCGGTACTCTCCTTCACGGAGTTCGGCCTGCTCCCGGCCGCCCTGCTCTCCGAGGCGCTCGGGCTGCCGTCGGTGTCGGTGGGCGCCGTACTGCGCACCCGGGACAAGCTCGTCATGCGCCGGGCGCTGCAAGCCACCTGCCCCGGCCCCGCCTTCGGCATCGTCGGTGAGAACGAGCCGTGCGCCGGCGACTTCCCCCTCGTCGCCAAACCCGTCCGGGGCGCCGGCAGCCGGGGCGTGCGCTACATCGCCGCACCGGCCGACTACCCGGCCCTGCGCGAAGAACTTCGCGGCCTGCTCTGGGAGCGCTACATCAGCGGCCCCGAGTACAGCGTGGAGGCCGTGTCCGGCGAGGACGGCCACCGCATCCTCGGCGTCACCGCCAAGCGCACCAGCGGACGTCCGCGCTTCATCGAGATCGGTCACGAGAGCCCGGCCCCCGTCGACCCGGCCGTGCGCGGCCGTATCGAAGACTGCGTACGCCGCTGCCTCGACGCCCTCGGTGTCGACCGGGGCGCCAGCCACACCGAGGTCAAGGTCGAGGACGGCCGGGTGCACGTGATCGAGACGCACACCCGGGCCGGCGGCGACCGCATCCCGCTCCTGACCCGACTGGTCACCGGGCTCGACCAGTACGAGCTGGCCGTCCGCTCGGTCCTGCCCGGCGCGGCCGTCGGCGAGCCGCACCCCCGCTTCGCCCACGCGGCCGTCCACTACTTCCCCTGGGAGGACGCCGTCCTCGCCGGCCACGCCGATCCGGACCGCTGCCGTTCCCTCGACGGCGTGGTGGAACTACAGGTGCACGCGCGCCCCGGCGACCACCTGCCGGTCTGGCAGCACAGTCACGAGCGTCCCGGACACGTCGTCGTCGGGGCCGACAGCCGCGACGAACTCCACACGCGGGTGCTGGCCGTGGAGGAAGCGCTGAGCCCGGTCCTCCACCGTGCCTGCGATCCCGTGTCCGTCGCGCCCCCGCTGCTACCCGTCTCCTGAGGAGTCACCCCATGGGCCTTCCCGCCCCCACTGCCACGACCCTGTCGCCGGCCTCCGGCAGCGGCCCCCAGCGCGGGCCGCGCGCCGACCGCGACACCTTCTGCGCCGCCATGACCCATCTGCCCAGCGGCGTCAGCATCATCACGACGCAGAGTCCGGACGGCCCGCTGGGCTGCACCGTCAACTCCGTCATCTCGTTGTCCGCCCAGCCGCCCTCGTTGCTGGTGTCGCTCGCGAACACCAGCCGCACCCTGCTCCACGCCCTGCGCACCGGCGGCTTCGCCGTCAACGTCGTCTCCTGGCAGCAACGGGAGCTCTACCGCCGGTTCGCCCAGGGGGACCCCCTCCGGCGCTTCGACGGCGTCGCCCACACCGTGCGTGACGGCCAGCCCGTACTGACCCACACGTCCGCCGTGTTCACCTGCACCGTCGAACGGTCCATCGAGGTGGGCGACCACACGCTCCTGGTGGGCAGCCCCATCGAGGCGTCCCACGACACGGACGCCCACCCCTTGGTCCTCCACCGCCACCGCCCGCACCAACTCGACCCGTACGCGTGACACACGCGGGCAGCCGGTGCGTCGCGGCGCTCACGCCGTCCGGTGGCCCGCGCGCCACGGACGGCGGCCCGCGCGTCACGAACGGCGGCCCGCGCGTCACGAACGGCGGCACGCGCTCAGGTCGGCACGCGCCTGCGGCGGCCGAGCCGCCTGGCCCGCCGTCCGGGGAAGTCCGGTTCAGGCCTTCGGCGACCTGCCTCTGGAGCCTCGCACGGCCGGCGGTTCCCCCGAGGTCCTCTTCGCCGACAGCCTGCTCGGCGAAGACCTTCACCCCCCCGTCTAAGCGCGACCGCCGTCGACCGACTCAATCAGGACTGACGTGTCCCGGCAGAGGTTCGTCGCCCCACCCCGCGCGACCGGCGCCGCGGGGTGGGGCGTCGGCCGGCGTGGTGCGTGATCCCGCCCGGGCCGAGCCGCAGCCCGCGGGTCTCCGCGGTGAGCCGGGACAGCAGCGGGCTCGAAGAAATTCCTGGAGCCGATTCGTGCGGATGGGGTACACGCGTTGCCCTGGGACGGACTCGCTACGTGGCAGGGCAGGAGGATGCGGTGACGCTTTCGGATGTGGTCTACGCGTGCCTGGGAATCGGGGCGCTCGGGGCGGCTGTCCTGCCCCGCGTAGTCTCCAAGCGGCCCTTTTCCATGCCCATGATCTTCCTTGCCGCAGGCGTCCTCACCCAGTTGCTGCCGGTGCCCCTACCGATGGTGGATCCCGTGCGCGACCGACTGTGGGTCGAGCACACCACGGAGGTGTGCGTGATCGTGTCCCTGATGGGCGCGGGACTTGCGATCGACCGGCCCTTCGGCCTCCGCAGGTGGTCGAGCACCTGGCGGCTGCTGGGCGTCACGATGCCGCTGACGGTGGTGGCCATCGCCCTGCTCGCCTGGGGACTGCTGGACTGGCCACCCGCCGTCGCCCTGCTGCTGGGCGCTGTGCTCGCTCCCACCGATCCCGTACTGGCCGGGGAAGTACGGGTGGGCGAGCCGCTCGGTACCGAGGATGACGAGGATGAAACGCGGCTCGCTCTCACCAGCGAGGCGGGACTGAACGACGGCCTCGCCTTCCCGTTCGTCTACGCGGCCATCGCCCTCGCCGCGGCGGCGGGTGCCGGGTGGTCGGCGGACTGGATAGGCCCATGGGTGCTGACCGACGTGCTGGGCCGATGCGCCGTCGGGCTGGCCGTGGGCGCGGGCGTCGGCCGGCTGCTGGGGTGGATGTTCTTCCGAACGGAGGTTTCGGTGCTGCGACTGTCCGAGCACATGGAGGGCTTCGTGGCGTTGGGGGCCACCTTCTTGTCCTACGGGATCGCCGAGGTGCTCCACGGCTACGGCTTCCTGTCCGTGTTCGTCACGGCCTGCGTCATCCGCGCCGCCGAACGCAGCCACGGGTATCACAAGGTGTTGCACGAGTTCACCGAGCAGATCGAGCGGTTGCTGACCGTCTTCCTGCTGTTCCTGATCGGCGGATATCTCACGGCCGACGCCTTGTCCGCCCTGACGTTGCCGGGCGCGGCAGTCGGCGTCCTGGTGCTGCTGGTCGTCCGTCCTCTCACCGGATGGCTGGCTCTGGTGAGGGGTGCAACGGGGCGGGAGGAGCGCGTCGTCATCTCACTGTTCGGTATTCGGGGGATCGGTTCGCTGTTCTATCTGTCCTACGCGCTGGGGCAGAACTCATTCAGCGGGCTGGAGCGCGAATTGTGGGCGATAGTGGCCTTCACCGTGGTGATCTCGGTTGTGCTGCACGGAACGACGGCGACCCCCACCATCGGTCATCTGGACCGCAGGCGCCACCATGCGGAGCCCGGCGATCACCCGTAGGCGTCCGCTTTCTTTCGCGTACCGGTCGGAGGCGAAGCTCGAGTTCCGGCACGGGACAGCGCCGTGGCACTTCTTCTGCCATGAACTTCGAAGCCCTCGACTCTTGACAGTTCCACCAGCCCACCGCACGATATCGATCACATCCCGGCAGTTCTCAGTGCCTTGAGGCGCGCCTCCGGATGGGAGCGCTCCCACTCACCGTCGACTCTCTGTGTGGCGCGGTTTGCTGGAGAACCGTCGGCACAAGGGGGCGCCATAGCACCGCACTTCCTCAGCGCGTCGCATGCTCGGGACGAGCGTGCGGCGCATCCCTGCCAGGAGATCGAGGTACAGCATGCGCCGCAGACTCCGCGCCCTGGTGGCAGCGTTCTTCGCGCTGCCGCTGGCGCTCGCCGCCGCTCCGTCCGCACACGCGGCCGACCCGACGACCATGACCAACGGGTTCTACGTGGACCCCGACTCCAGCGCGAAGCGGTGGGCCGCCGCCAACCCCGGTGACGGGCGGGCGCCCGCGATCAGCGCCTCCATCGCCAACACACCGACGGCCCGCTGGTTCGGCTCCTGGAGCGGCACCATCGGCACCGCCACCGGCGCGTACGTGGGCGCCGCCGACGCCCGGGACAAGCTGCCCATCCTGGTCGCCTACAACATCTACAACCGCGACTACTGCGGCGGGCACTCCGCGGGCGGAGCCTCCTCGGCGTCCGCCTACCGGAACTGGATCGCGCAGTTCGCGGGCGGGATCGCCAACCGCCCGGCCGTCGTCGTCCTGGAACCCGATTCCCTCGGGGACTACGGCTGCATGACCCAGGCCCAGATCGACGAACGCAAAGGCATGCTCACCGGCGCCCTCGCCGAGTTCAACCGCCAGGCTCCCAACACCTGGGTCTATCTCGACGCCGGCAACCCGGCCTGGGCGAACGCGGCGACCATGGCCCGGCGTCTCCACGAAGCCGGCCTCCGACAGGCTCACGGCTTCTCGCTCAACGTCTCCAACTACCTGACCACAGCCGAGAACACCGCGTACGGCAACGCCGTGAACAGTGAGCTCAACGCCCGCTTCGGCTACACCAAGCCGTTCGTCGTGGACACCAGCCGCAACGGCAACGGTTCCAACGGCCAGTGGTGCAACCCCTCTGGCCGCCGTATCGGCACCCCCACCCGGCTGGGTGGAGGTGCCGAGATGCTCTTGTGGATCAAAGTCCCGGGCGAGTCCGACGGCAACTGCGGCGCCGGGGCGGGCTCCTCGGCCGGGCAGTTCCTTCCGGAGGTCGCCTACAAGATGATCTACGGCTACTGATCCAGGACTCCCGTGGCCTGGATCGTCCCCGCCCCGCCACCGGGCCACGGGCATCGTCCGCCACCGGCCGGGGTCACCGGTGACGACCTTCCGCCCAGGCCATCGGCGTCCGGCCCGGGCCGCGGGGGCTCTGCTGGTTCCGCGATCCGGCGCTGACGGAGCCGGCCCGGCGGCGGGGTAGGCATCGGCGTGCCGGGCGACGAGCAGCAGTGCCCCGTCGTCGTCGGGTTCCTGGTCCGGGCGCCGAGGAGCACGTCGCCCGTCTCCTCCACGGCGCGGGCTCGGCGATCAGCAGGTCCAGCACCCACCGGACGCCGTGAACAGCGCTGTTGACGTAGGCGCGCCGACCTCACGTGCCCGGCGGTGCCCCGGGCTCGGCACCGTCCCGGTCGCAGGGCACCCTGGCGGGCAGTGCCCGCCCGTCACTTCCGCGCTGCCGTCCCGAAGGGGAGGGCTTCGCCGGAGCCCAGGTGTCGCCTCAGCCACTGCTCGGTGTTGCTCACGTGGAGCAGCGCGGCGGCCTGGCTGAGGGCGGCGTCACGGGTGGACAGCGCGTTGAAGATCCCCTCGTGCTCGGCGACAGTGCGGCCCGCGGCCTTGTCGTCGACCAGACCGCGCCAGATGCGGGCGCGCAGGGTGCGGCCGGAGATCCCTTCCAGGAGGGTGAGGAGGGTCTCGTTTCCCGTGGCCGAGACGACGGCGCGGTGGAAGGCGGCGTCGTGGGCGTTGAGCTGTTCGACGTCGTCGCGGGCCTCGCGCATCGCGTCCAGGTGCCGCTTCACCTCGGCCAGTTGGGCGTCGGAGATCCGGGTGGCGGCCAGCGCCGTGGCGTTCGGTTCGAGTAGCCGCCGTACCTCCATGAGGTCCTGTAGCGCGACCGAGTCACCCTGCAACAGTTCCACCGCTCCGCCCAGCCCCTCCAACAGCAGGCTCGGCTGAAGGCTGGTCACATACGTGCCGTCTCCCCACCGGACCTCCAGGATCCGCGCCACGGCCAACGCCTTGACCGCTTCCCGGGCGAGGTTGCGGGACAACCCCAGCTGGGCGGCCAGGTCCGGCTCCGGAGGGAGCTTGGATCCTGGAGGCAGCGCACCGGTCCGGATCAGCTCACGGATCTGCTCGATGGCTTTGTCCGTCAGAGACACCGCTCGCCCCTCCCCCGTCGTGCCCCGTGGGCACGTCCGACCCATCAGCCCCGCACGCGCGGATCGTCCCAGAGACCGTCCGGGACTCGCTGAGCATGAAGTTCCACGTTTCGTCCGACCTGTTCCGGAGTCCGCGTGAAGGGGGTGACGTCGAGGGTACTGGGAGGGGTGCACGGGGGGGCGATCGCTGCGGTGGGCAGGTCCCGTGCGCCGCACAGACCTCGGCGGTCGCCCGAGCCCGGGCGACCGGAGGCCGCGGAGCGTCCTGGTGGCCGTTCTTCATGACCTCGGTGGGCCGGCCACCGGAGCAGTCCCGAGTGCAAGACGCCGACCGCGACGACGCTCTTGCCCGCATCCCGCGCGGTGGACGGGAGGTCGTCCCGTGGGATCCGGACACCACGGCGGGAACGACGGCGAACGCCGTCAGGAGGCCCACCACCCGGGCGGCTGCCCGGGTGAGCCTCGTGCCGATGGCGGGTAACGGTCGAGAGGGGTGACCATCATGCCTTCCGGGAAGCGCCGGCCGGCGGCTGTGCTGCCGGCCGGGCCGTGACGCCCCTCACGCGCGGGACCACTTCTGGTTGGTCTGGCCGTTGCAGGTCCACAGGACCAGCGGGGTTCCGTTGGCGGTGCCGGCCCTGTCGGCGTCGAGGCACAGCCCGGCGTGGATGTTGCGGACGGACCCGTCGGAGCCCACTGTCCACTTCTGGTTGTTCTGGCCGTTGCAGGGCCACGTGATGACCCGGGTGCCGTTGGCTGTGCCCTGGTTGTAGGCGTCCAGGCACTTGTCGCCGAAGACGCGGATCTCGCCGCCCGCCCACGTGGTCCACAGCTGGTTGGCGGCCGTGTGGCAGTCCCAGAGCACTGTGGCCCCGGCGGTGGTGGAGGCGTTGTCCACGTCCAGGCAGCGGCCGGAAGCGTTGCCGCGCAGCCGCGAGGTGGTGGCGGCCAGCGGGCTGCCCCCACTCACCCGGAACACGGCCACGCCGTGCGCGGGGACGCTCGCCGAGATCTGCCCGGACGTGCTCGTCGTACCGCCGGTCCACAGGTCCGTGAGGGTGAACGGCCCTCCGGTGAGGCCGACTTGCGCGGCGGTGGTTGTCACCGTCGCCGTGCCGCCTCCCCGGTTGAACAGGCCCACCGCGACCGAGCCGTCGGACAGCGGCTTGGCGAACACCTCGGTGCCGCCGTCGTCGCGCACCTTGCGCCCGCCCGCGCCCAGCGGGTCCTGGTTGACCGCCAGCAGACGCGGGTTGCGCAGGATCGCGCTCACGTCGGCGGACATGGTGCGGATGTCGTTGCCCGCCATGAGCGGGGCGCTCAGCAGCGCCCAAAGGGCGAAATGCGAGCGGGACTCGGTCAGCGACAGGCCGGGACGGCCGACGACCAGCATGTCGGGGTCGTTCCAGTGCCCCGGGCCCGACTGCGCCGCCAGCGGCGCGGTGACGTCCAGGACGTTGCCGACGCCCATCGGATAGCTGTTGGTGTTGCCGTTCTGCCAGATGTCGAGCAGGTCCTCGGTCGTCCGCCACAGGTCAGCGACCTCGCCCCAGTTGTAGGTGGCGCCGGTGATGGCGTGGAAGCTGTTGGGGTTGATGCTGTAGACGATCGGCCGGCCGGTGGCGCGCAGGGCGTCACGCATGAGCGTGAACCGCGCGACCTGCTCGTCACGGGTGCCGCTGGAGGAGCACCAGTCGTACTTGAGGTAGTCGACACCCCAGGAGGCGAACGTGGCAGCGTCCTGGGTCTCGTGCCCCCTGCTGCCCGTCGACCCGGGATAGGCGCCGCTGGTCTGCGCGCAGGTGCGTTCGCCCGGTACCTGGTAGATGCCGAACTTCAGGCCCTTGCCGTGGATGTAGTCCCCGAGGGCCTTCATCCCGCTCGGGAACTTGGTCGGATGGGCCCGCAGGTTACCCGCCGCGTCGCGTTGCGGGTCGAACCAGCAGTCGTCGACCACCACGTACCGGTAGCCGGCCTCCCGCATACCCGAGGAGACCATCGCGTCGGCGGCCTGACGGACCTGGGCCTCGGTGATCCCGCATCCGAAGCTGTTCCAGCTGTTCCAACCCAACGGTGGGGTGAGGGCCGGGCTGCCGGGCGCGGCCGAGGCGGTGGAGTGGGCGGAGACCGTCACGGACGCGGCGACCGTCAACGCGGCCGCCGTGAGGAGACGGAGCAGTCGTCTGCCTGATCGTCTGGGCATCGTGGGTCCTTCGGGGGTGGGCGTAGGCACCGCGGCTGGACACCTACGGCGCCGACGAGGGCTTGGGCCGATGCGGTCGTCGGCAGGTGGCACGAGCGAGACAGCGGATGACTGACGTGGCTTGGCAGCCAATGTCAGGCGCATGACACTTACAGACTGTTCGAAATTTCGGTCTCCTTTCGGATCTCCGACGTCACGGATATTAGGGAGGTTTCCTGGCTTGTCAACCGCCGTAGCTCCCGCAGCTGTCCAAAAACACCTGCCCATACCGACTTACGGCCGCCAAAAGACCGAAACATTTCGCCGCTTCTGACGAATCGTGCGAGACATATTGACGGGAGCTCTCCACCCTCTACGATCCAGGGTGCTCACCAGCGAACACCGTTCGTAATATCGAACACATGCGGGATCCACCCACCGAGCGCTCGCACGCAGAGGGAGCGACCCATGAACATGTCATGTTCTCGTCATTCAGTGGGGCGTCGCCGGGCGTTGGCCGTCGGGACCGGCCTGGTCACCGGTGCCTTCCTGCCTCTGGCCGGAGGGTCCCGGACCGCCGCGGCCGCTCCCGGCCGGGAGTCGCCCCTCGCGGCCGCCCCGGTGTACGCGAATCCGGTGATCTGGCAGGACTTCGCGGACATCGACGTCATCCGCGTCGGCGCCACCTACTACGCCTCGGCCTCGACGATGCACTACTCCCCCGGGGCCCCCGTCCTGCGGTCGTACGACCTGGTGAACTGGGAGATCGCCGGTCACTCGGTGCCGGTCCTGGACTTCGGGGCCAAGTACGACCTGAACGGTGCCCGTGGCTACGTCCGCGGCGTCTGGGCGTCGTCACTGGCCTACCGGCCGAGCAACAGAACCTTTTACTGGCTCGGCCAGATCGACTTCGCCAGGACGTACGTCTACACCGCGACCGCGGTCGAGGGTCCGTGGAGCCGGCTCACGACGATCAGCACGCCCTACTACGACGCGGGACTCCTCGTCGACAGCGACGACACTCTCTACGTGGCCTACGGCAACACCACCATCAGCGTGGCCCAGCTCTCGCCCGACGGACGCAGCCAGGTCCGCACGCAGCAGGTCTTCACCACGCCTTCCAGCGTCGGCACCCTCGAAGGCGCCCGCTTCTACAAGATCAACGGGCAGTACTACATCTTCCTGACCCGCCCTGCCAACGGCCAGTACATCCTGAAGTCGTCGAGCGGCCCCTTCGGTCCTTACACGATGCGGCAGGTCCTCCTCGACCTGCGCGGACCGATACCCGGCGGTGGCGTCCCGCACCAGGGCGGGCTGGTCCAGACGCAGAGCGGCGCCTGGTACTACCTGGCCTTCGTGGACGCGTACCCCGGCGGCCGGGTACCGGCCCTGGCGCCGGTCACCTGGACCCCGGACGGCTGGCCCGTCGTGCAGCTCGTGAACGGCGCCTGGGGCACCTCGTACCCCAGCCCGGTCGTGCCCACCCCACCCCGCCAGGTCACCCCCTTGGTCGGTGTCGACACCTTCGACGGCACGACGCTGAAGCCGAGGTGGGAGTGGAACCACAATCCGGACAACACCAAGTGGTCGGTCGGCAACGGTCTGACCCTGCGGACCGCGACCGTCACCAACGACCTGTACTGGGCCCGCAACACGCTCACCCACCGCATCCAGGGTCCCACCTCCACGGCGACGGTCGAACTCGACTTCTCGGCGATGCGTGACGGGGACCGGGCCGGCCTCGCGCTGCTGCGTGACTCCTCCGCCTGGATCGGAGTCAAACGCGACGGCGGCGCGACACGGGTGGTGATGGTCGACGGACTGACCATGGACGGCAACTGGAACACCATCGGCACCGGCACCGAAGTCGCGAGCGCCACCATCTCCGGCGGCCGCGTCCGACTGCGCGCGAGCGCGGACATCCGCCCCGGCGCGGCACGCCCCGGAACCTTCTCCTACAGCACCGACGGCATCAACTTCATCCGCCTCGGCCCGTCCTTCTCCCTGGGCAACGACTGGCGGTTCTTCATGGGATACCGGTTCGCCCTCTTCAACCACGCCACCCGGGCGCTCGGAGGCGCGGTCCGCGTCCCGCGGTTCGAGCTGTCCACGCCCTGACCCATCCCACCGACCGCACCACCCGCCCCCCCCCCCCCCGCAACCGTACGAGGAGAGACCATGAACCCGCTGAAACGGCTAGGCCGCCGCCGAGCCTCGGTGTTGTCCCTGCTGGCCGTGGCCGCCCTGGTGACGCCGGAGGCCGCGAGCGCCGCACCCGACGCCGTCCGGGCCTCCACACTCGGCGCACAAGCCGCCCAGTCCGGACGGTACTTCGGGACAGCGGTGGCCGCCGGCAGGCTCGGCGACGGCACGTACACCACGATCCTGGACCGCGAGTTCAACTCGGTCACCCCCGAGAACGAGATGAAGTGGGACGCCACCGAGCGCTCCCGCGGCGCGTTCACCTTCGGCGCCGCCGACCAGATCGTCAACCGCGCGGCGGCACGCGGTCAGCGCGTGCGCGGCCACACCCTGGTGTGGCACTCCCAACTGCCCGGCTGGGTCAGCTCCATCAGGGACGCGAACACCCTGCGCAGCGTCATGAACAACCACATCACGACAGTGGCCAACCGGTACAAGGGCCGGATCCATGCGTGGGACGTGGTCAACGAGGCCTTCGCCGACGGCGGCAGCGGCCAGATGCGCAGCTCGGTCTTCCGGGACGTCCTGGGCACCGGCTTCGTCGAGCAGGCCTTCCGCACGGCACGATCGGCCGACCCGGCGGCCAAGCTCTGCTACAACGACTACGGCATCGAGGACTGGAACGCCGCGAAGACCCAGGGCGTCTACCGCATGGTGCGCGACTTCAAGGCGCGCGGCGTGCCCATCGACTGCGTCGGCTTCCAGGCCCACTTCGGCACCGGCGGCCCGCCGGCAAGTTTCCAGACGACCCTGTCGAACTTCGCCGCCCTCGGCGTGGACGTCCAGATCACCGAGCTGGACATCGCACAGGCGCCCACAACGGCCTACGCCAACACGGTCAGGGCCTGCATGAACGTGGCGCGCTGCACCGGCATCACCGTCTGGGGCATCCGCGACAGCGACTCATGGCGCAGCGGGGAGAATCCTCTGCTGTTCGACCGCAACGGCAACAAGAAGCCCGCCTACCAGTCGGCGCTCACCGCGTTGGGCGGCAGGGCGGCGGCACAGCGGACGGACGCCCGTTCGGCCCGGTCCGCCGCCGCGCTCCCCTCCTCCTTCCGCTGGAACTCGAGCGGAGCACTGATCTCCCCCAAGCCGGACGCGACCCACAGGATCGCCGGGATCAAGGATCCGTCGGTCGTCTACCACAACGGCAAGTACCACGTGTTCGCGAGCACCGCGAGCTCCGCCGGGTACAACCTGGTGTACCTGAGCTTCAGTGACTGGTCCCAGGCCGGATCGGCCACCCACCACTACCTCGACCGCACCGCCGTCGGCGCCGGGTACCGGGCCGCGCCGCAGGTCTTCTACTACGCGCCGCAACGCCTGTGGTACCTCGTCTACCAGACCGGCAACGCCTCGTACTCCACCAACCCCGACATCAGCAACCCCAACGGGTGGAGCGCCCCGCGCAACTTCTACTCGTCGATGCCGGACATCATCCGGCAGAACATCGGCAACGGTTTCTGGGTCGACATGTGGGTGATCTGCGACAGCGCCAACTGCTACCTCTTCTCCTCCGACGACAACGGCCATCTCTACCGCTCCCGGACGACCGTCGGCCAGTTCCCCAACGGCTTCACCGACACGGTGATCGCGGCGCAGGACTCCAAGTACGCCCTGTTCGAAGCGAGCAACGTGTACAAGGTGCAGGGCAGCAACCAGTACCTGTTGCTCGTCGAGGCCATCGCCTCGGACGGCCGCCGCTACTTCCGCTCCTGGACGACGAGCAGCCTCGCCGGATCGTGGTCCCCCCTGGCCGCGTCCGAGAGCAACCCCTTCGCCAAGGCGAGCAACGTGACCTTCCCCGCCGGAACCTGGACCAGGGACATCAGCCACGGCGAGATGATCCGCGCCGGCAACGACCAGACAATGACGATCCCTTCGTGCAGGCTCCAATACCTGTACCAGGGCAAGGACCCCAACGCCGGCGGTGACTACAACAGCCTGCCGTGGCGGCTGGGCCTGCTCACCCAGACCAACTCGACCTGCTGACGGTTCGGCGCCGTGGGCCCCGCCGCTCGTGCGGGGCCCGTACCCGTTCACCGCCGCCACTCCGTGACCGGCCCTGCTCCGGGTCCCTGTGCCGGGCGTGTTCGACTTGGCGTTCAGCGGTGATGGCCGTTGCCTGCGGTCCTCGCACCAACGGGGCAGGTCTCCCGTAGGGCGTCCCGTCCCCCGGCAGGCTCGATACCAACGCTGGGGCGTATCCGGCGAGGGACAGCCTTGCCGTGAGGAGGGTGTACGTCGCCCTTCCACGACGTCGGATACGCCGGTCGCTCACCCGCGTCCGGACGCCGGGGCGGCCCGTGCGAGCGGTCATGGGAGCGCCGGGCCGGCGTCGTCGTACACAAGAAGGCCGTCGCCGCGAGGGCGCACGCCCGGCGTCGGGTGGTGCGCTGTGAGGCGTCCGTCGTGCATCAGGTGGTGGACGAGCATCCCGCGGGACAGGACGGCGAAGTCGGCGATCAGGCGCCGGTGGCATCGCCACCACACCGCTTCACTGCACATCACCGCGGTGCGCTCCTGACCCGCTCGGCGCATGAGGGCGTCCATGGCGGTGACGAACTCCGGGCTGCGTGTATGTGCGGCGTAGCCGCGGAAGGAGGCGTTGCGCCAGACCACGTCGGGCGAGTCCGGCGCCGGTTTGCGGAAACCGCCCAGCCGCGGCTCCCACCGGTAGGCGATGCCCTCTTCGGGCAGCCACCGGGCGAGCCGCTGCCGTGACAGGTTCGGGTCGCGGCGGCTGCCGGGAGCGGTCCTGAAGTCGACGACGGCGACCACGCCGGCCCCCCGCAGGAGCTTTGTCAGTGTTCCCCGGTCCGCGGTGCTGTGGCCGAAGGTGATCAGTTCGATCCGACGCATCCGGAACCCGTCTGCGGGGTCGGTCCGGTCTGGGGCCATACATCGAGTGCAGCAGCTCCTGGCCGGCGCCGCACCCTCCGATCCCGCCCGCTCGGCTGTCCGGGCCGGCGGGGCAGACCGGTCAGGGAGAGGAAGTCGCTGCGGAAGCGGGCGTCAGTGCGCGGCAGACCGGGCGAAGATGATGCTCACGGACGCTTCGGAGCGGGAGAGCCCGAGCGACACTGGTTGCGTGATCATTGAACGCGCCTACGCCCATCTCTCCTCGTACGACGAGGAAACGTGGCCTTGGACGGTGCCCTGCGTCCGACAGCTGCTCGACGAAGGACTGCGGTTCACCGCACCGGTGACCTTCCTGGTCGGAGAGAACGGCTCGGGGAAGTCGACCCTGGTCGAGGCCCTGGCGGAGGGGTTCGGTCTGGACTCCTACGGCGGCTCCCACGACTGGCGCTACGCCTCCTCGCGCGGCAAGTCGACACTCGGCGAGCGCATGAGATTCGACGCCGCCTCGGGACGCGGGCGCCGTATGGCCACCAGCTGGTCAGCCCGCAAGGGGTTCTTCCTGCGTGCCGAAACCGCCCTGGACGCCTTGGGCAGGGAAGGGTTCTCGCCGGACCACGTCAGCCATGGTGAGGGCTTCCTCGCCGCGTTCCGCGGAAAGTTCCTGCACGCCGGGCTCTACGTCCTCGACGAGCCGGAGGCGGCGCTCTCCTTCTCCTCGTGCCTCGAGCTGATCGGACACATCGACCGGTTGGCCAAGGAGGGCGGCCAGGTCATCTGTGCCACGCACTCCCCGTTGCTGACCGCGCTGCCGGGCGCCGACGTCATCGAGGTCGGTGAGCACGGTATGCGGAGGGTCGCCTGGCGGGAGCTGGGCGTCGTGGACCACTGGCGCCGCTATCTCGCCGACCCGCACGCCTATCTGCGGCACATCGTCGGACCGTAGGCGGTGCCTCTCAGACCTCGTTGTCCGTTCGCAGTGAGGTTGGCTGTCGATCTTTCCGAGCCTTGGGCGTCTCCGACTACCGGCGCCGAAAACCGACACCGCGGCGATCGGCCGCGCACGGGGGCTTGGCTCTCTCCGCGATGACGTCGCATCGTCTCTGACCGGACCTGGTGGTCGGCTTTCGGTTCCGAAGCTGTGGAGCCGCTGCGACCTGGCGGCTCTGCGGCAGGCCGGCTGGGCTGTCGCTGCATCACACAACGCCACTGCGTATGGCGTGAGCCACGGCGTGGGTGCGGTTATGGAGATTCAGGCGCGTGATGGCGTCGTGCAGAACATTTTTTATCGTCCGTTCCGAGTAGTTGAGGTTGTCAGCCACTTCGGTGGTGCTCATCCCCTCGGCCAGAAGCCTCAGTACGTCTATTTCTCGTGCGTTGAAGGGCCAGGTATGGGAATGAGGGGTCGACCGGAGAGAGCGCAGCCTGTCGATCAAGGCGCGAACCATGGAGGGAGGCATGGGGGGCCGGCCGTCCAGAGAGCCCCGGACAGCACTGAGCACGTCGGTGTAGTTCACCTCACCGCGTAGCAGGACTCCCACGACCCCTCGGTTCACGGCGTCGAACAGCTCCCGTTCGCTGAGGGTGTCCGCCACGAGAAGCACCGGGAAGCTCGCACTGTGCGTCATTCCGGAGGCTTCGTCGATGTAGGCGAGAACCCGTGCAGTCACCTCGTGCGCGATGACAATCGCTACCTGTGCACTCTCGCGCTCGGCCCAGGGAATGACCTGCACTCCCTCCACCGCTTCGAGCCAGGCTCGCGCGCCTTCGGCCGTCAACCTGTCAGTCGCCCTGACAGTCACCATGACCGGCACGGGTCGAGGCGTTCCCGCCAGTCGGGCTCGTCCGTGCCGTATGCGGCGGGACTCGTCAGTGTCGGGAACGCCGGCCAGACGCGTGCGCTGAGGCGGTTCCTGACGTTCAGGTTCCGTTGCTGATGCCATGGTCTTCCTCGTCACGTGCGGTCGTCCGGAGGATGCGAGATACCAGCGCTCAGCGGAACGGCGGTGCGAAACAGGCTTCACGGGGTAGTTCACGTCGTCGATGAGCCCGCCACGAGCCGCTGTGTCCTCTTCGCCCCGACGGGCGAGATTTCCCAGTCCTCGGCGGCCCGCTCCCCGCTGGGGAAGGCGGCCCCCGATTGTCATCGCCGGACCCGAGCCCGCGGTGTGGTCGCGAGCACTCCCAGGCGTTCGACGACGAAGCCCCCAGCCTGCCGCGCGACCTCCACGACCTCCCACCGAAGACGGGCCGTGGTGATCAGCTGGACACGGTCCTCCGTGCGCCGTGCCGAAAGCCGTTCGTCCCTGGTCATGCCCCCTCCGGTCGGTGATCTTGAGCGCCTGCCACCACTGTCGCCTGACCAGGCTCCCCAGGAGACCAGGGTGATCACTGGCCGAGTCCCTGGGGCGCCGCGGCTTCACCGGGGGTTACGCCGGTCTGCGGGGCCAGGGAACGACCGGAACCGACGGGACCCCAGGTGGGCCTGCCGAGAATCGGCCCCTGGTCCCGGGTCACGTCCACGGCCGTGATGTCTGGATCGATCTTCGCCTGATCCTGTTTCCGTCAGGTCGAGCGGTGAGGAGGGGTAGATCCGGAGGAACGCGCAAACCGAGACGTTCCTCGGGCCCCGGCGCTGCCCGCCTTCCACCGCCGGACAGGCGTTTCGTCAGCGACCGACCCACGGAGGGCGGGACCGTCACTACGGCGTGGATGCGTGCTCGCTGGGAGGCAGGACGTCCCTCAGCTGGCGGCGGGAGGTGATGGAGAGCTTGGCGAAGATCTTGCGCAGGTGCCACTCGACCGTTCGCGGACTGAGGAAGAGCCGGGTGCCGATCTCCGGGTTGGTCAGGCCGTCCCGCACGAGCAGGGCGACCTGCCGCTCCTGCGCCGTCAGTCCCTCGCCGGACGATGCCTCGCTCGTGCGATTGCCGATGCGCTCGCCCGTAGCGACCAGTTCACCTCGCGCCCGCTCGGCGAACGCGTCCATACCCATCGACACGAACATCTCATGCGCGGTTCGCAGCTGCTCCCGTGCCTCGCCTCGCCGACGGTCCCGGCGCAGCCACTCGCCGTACAGAAGATGGGCGCGTGCGAGTTCGGGGCGCAGCTCTGTTCGTCCCAGCCGTTCCAGCGCCTCGCGGTAGAGGTCCTCCGCGGCGTCGTCGCCCACAAGTGCCCGGGAGCGGGCGAGCACGCCCAGCGCCCAGTCCGTGCCCGACGGCTCCGTCGCCTCCGCCAGATCCCGCAGTGCCGCGCGAGCGATGTCGCCGTCGCCGACGCGCACCGCCGCCTCAACCAGTTCGGGCAACGCCCAGACCGACACCCACGGCTCGGCCATCCGGGTGCACACCTGAGCCGCCGACAGCGCCTCCTCATAGCGTCCCAGACCATTGCGCAGGACCGCGGCCGCCCACTGGGCGACTGTGACCCCCATCAACTGACCGCTCGCCCCGGCCTCCCCGATCGTCGCGGCGATCAGTACCTCGGCCTCGGCAGCCCGGCCGCGCAAAGCGCTCAACCTGAGCTCGACATGCGGCGCGATGGGGACACCCGTCGCCGCGCACACATCCTCGATCTCCGCGACGATCGAAGCCGCGGCGGTGAAGTCCCCGGTCCAGGAGATCGCAATCCCCAGCGATGTCAGACAGAACGGAAGCTCGGTCAAGGCGCCGGCAGCCCGCACCCCCTCCACGACCCGGCCCACCAGCACGCGCATTGCCCGGTCGTCCCAGACGGCCGCGCTGACACCGTTGGCCACCCAGCCCCAGATCAACATCTCGCTTGCCGAAAGATCCGCCAGCGCCGCCAGCGCCCGCCGCAGTACGGGCACAGCGGCAGCCCGCCCCTCGGTCACCAGCAGCGCACAGCCCTCCAGCACCACATCCAGGGCGTGCGGTGCCCCAACCCGCGCCGGAAGCGCCCTGACCGCCTCAGAGATCGCCCGCAGGCTGTCGGAGTCCGCGGCCAGCAACGCCGCGGCACCCCACGCGACCAGATACGTCTCACGCGCGAGGTCCATGTCGAAGGGCTCGAGCCGCTGTGCTGCCGTCAGCAGCAACGGAGGCGCCTCCTGGTTGAGTCCGGCCGCGAACGTGATCCGACTCCGGACCAGGTGTGCCCGGACGCGCTGCACCTCGTTCTGGGCGGCCCGGTCGGCGACCTCGGCAAACCTGCGCGCGGCGTCGAGGTCACCGGCCTGAAGGGTGGCTTCCGCGGCGGCCACCGCGCGCTCGGCACGCCGCGAGGAGTCCTCCGTCAACGCCACGCACCGCTGTAGGAATGCTGCGGCGGCGGCCAGCCCGCCGCGTGCCTGCGCCCGGTCGGCGGATCGTTCCAGTTCCGCGGCGACGGATTCGTCCGGCGAGGCTGTCGCGGACGCCAGGTGCCAGGCACGACGGTCCGGGTCGGTCTGCGGATCGGTGACTTCCGCCAACGCCAGATGCACCGCTCGGCGGTCGTCGTTCGGCGCCGACCGGTACACCGCCGATCGCACGAGCGGGTGACGGAACGTCACGGCTGCGTCCAAGGACAACCACTCCTGCGTGCCTTCGGCGAGCGTCTCCTGCGGTGTCAGGCCGAGCCGGTCGGCCGCACCCCACACCAGGACCGGATCGCCGACCGGCTCGGCCGCGGCGATCAGCAGCAGCAGTCGGGCCGGCTCGGGCAGAGCGCCGATGCGGGTCAGGAAGCTCTGCTCGATCCGGTCCGGCAGCGTGTCGGCGCGCAGCAGACCGAAGCCGCCCGCCATCTCGGTCACCGTCAGCCCGCGCGGCAGTTCCAGCAGGGCGAGAGGATTGCCCCTGGTCTCGGCGATGATCCGATCCCGGACCTGCCTGTCGAGACGCCCGTGCGTGACCGAGTCCAACAAGGTGTGCGCGTCCGCTTCCCGCAAACCGGTGATCTCCAGTTCGGAGAGCCCGAACAGCTCCTGGGACCGCTCCCGCACCCCGAAGACAATGGCGACCGATTCCGCCAGCAGGCGGCGGGCCACGAAGCCCAGCACCTGCAATGAGGCCTGGTCCACCCACTGTGCGTCATCGACCACGCACAGCAGCGGATTCCCCTCCGAGGCGTCCGACAGAAGGGTGAGCACCGCCAGGCCGACCAGGAACCGTTCGGGCGGCGGCCCCGCCCGCATCCCGAACACCGTCTCCAGCGCTGCATGCTGCGGCCCGGGAAGCCGCTCCAGCCGGTTCAACAGGGGAGCGCACAGCTGATGCAGTGTGGCGTACGCCAACTCCATCTCCGACTCGACGCCCACAGCGCTGAGCACGTGCATGCCCGCGGCCGTGTGTTCCGCGTACCGCAAAAGCGCCGACTTGCCGACCCCTGGCGCGCCGTGCACCACCAGCACGCGGCTCTCGCCGTTGTCGACGGCCGCGAGCATCTGATCGACGATGGCACGCTCCGCATTCCGCCCGAGCAACACGACCTGTTCGCCGTGCCCTGCGCCACGCCTCCGCCGATCCACCATCACCGCCTTGGTTTGCCCAGCCCCTGGTCACGCCCATCTTATGCTCCGAATCCGGCCCGACATCGAGCAGGTTCGTCAGAGGCCAGGAACCCCCGAGCGGTGATTGCCCAGGTGGGAAGGCGACCGCCGGCGCGCTCCGCCTGTAAGGCGACCGCGCGTCACCAGCGGCACCCGGCACCCGCCGGGCAGCGGGGGCGGTCGCTGGAAGCGGGAGCCGCCGGACCGTCCCGAAGTGGCCGGGCGGTCGGGCAGAACAGCGGCCGTCTTCCAGTGTCCCAGTCATGCCCATCGCCTCACGAGCGGCAGTCGGACCGCGACCACGTGGTGCGGCTGCTTTCGCCAGCGACAGGCCGGCCGAGGCGGGCAGCTTCTCTTTCACTCGAAGCCGAGACGGCCGTGCCGGGTTGCGCGATCGTGCGGACAGGACCGGCTGCGTCAGGCCGTCGGCGTGGCCCCTGTACGGGCGGGCATGTGGAGGCATTGAGGCGTTGGTCGGTTCGCGCCGGTGGGTACCCGGCGTGTCATACCGATCAGTACCGCACGGAGCCCGCCTCGGATCCAACGCTCCGGTGTCGGTCCGGGTCGCCCGGGCCCTCCGCGGGCGGGCTCCGGGCGACGCCGGACCAGGACTGGTGCGGACTCGACAGGCGGAAGGGCCCCGGGTGAGGCCGCCGCCGGACAGGGAGGACCGGATGGCCCGCTCCGACGACGCTCTCCGCATCCACTTCATCGGCAACGCGACCGTGCTGCTGCGGTACCGCGAGCTGACCCTGCTCACCGATCCCAACTTCCTCCACCTCGGTCAGCGCGCCTACCTCGGCTACGGGCTGGTGAGCCGCCGCCTGACCGAACCGGCGCTGGACGTGCGGCAATTGCCGGACATCGACGCCGTACTCCTGTCCCACCTGCACGGGGACCACTGGGACCGGCAAGCCCGACGGCACCTCTCCCGCTCTCTGCCGGTGATCACCACCCCGCACGCCTCCCGCCGGCTCCAGGGCCTGCACGGCTTCCACCGGGCCGTGGGACTGCGCACCTGGGAGCAGTACACGGTCCAGGGCTCGGACTCGCAGGCGCGCGTGACGTCACTGCCCGGCCGCCACGCCGGCCATCGTGTCCTGCGCGGTCTGCTGCCGCCCGTCATGGGCAGTGTCCTGGAGTTCGGCCCGGTGTCGGGGCCCGCCCGTCTCAGGCTGTACGTGTCGGGCGACACGCTGCTCTTCGACGGCCTCGACGACATCGCTCGGCGCTTCCCGGCTCTGGACCTCGCTGTTCTGCACCTGGGCGGCACCCTGCTCCCGGGCGGGTTCCTGGTGACGATGGACGGGGCGCAGGGCGCGGAGCTGGCACACCGTCTGGACCCCGGGCTGATCCTCCCGGTGCACTACGGCGACTACACCGTCATGCGGTCGCCGCTCGGCGCGTTCCTGTCGGAGGCGGAGAGGCTGGGCCTCGCGAAGCGGATCGTCCACTGCCGCCACGGGCAGGAGGCGACCGTCTCCCCCGACGGCGAACCGCCTGTCGTGACCGACCCGTCCTGACCGACCCCGGAGGTGGCCCACCCGTGGTGACCGCTCCGGAGACGGCCCGCACATCGTGACCTGCCAGGTCACCCGACCTAGGTGACCGACCGAAGGTGAGCGACCGAAAGGTGAGCGACCGAGGTGGCCGCCACGGCGTGGTCCGTCTGTAGTCGGCGATCATCTCTCGTGGCTCCCGTGCGAGGGTCCCCTACGGTCGGTGGTTCATCCTTCGCCGGTCCCGGCGAGCATCCGAGCCACGCCCTCCCGCGGCGGACGCGCAGCGAGGGCAGACGCGCCGGACCGCGTCGGCGGCGCCCCCGGACTCGGGAAGGATGTCCGGCCAGGCGACGCCCGCGAAACGGGCGAGCTGCGACCGGTGCAGGGACAGTCCGCACACCGACTGGTTCGTGCCCTGTTCCCAGGCGTGGACTTCCCCGCCGGGCAGCCAGCGTCCGTCCTCCTCGTCCCACCAGCGGCTCGATGCCGCCACCGCGTAACGCCGTGTCTTCATCATGGCCTCCGTGAGTCCCTACCGGGTCCGCGAAATCACCGAAGCGCCGAACCGCCGGAGGCGCGGACCCTGCTCCGCGCCCTCGGCGAACGGACGGTCAGAGCTGGGGGCGGATGACAGCCCGCACGCATCCGTCCGTCTTGTGCTTGAAAAGGTCGTACGCGTGCGGCGCCTGGTCCAGGGACACGGTGTGGGTGGCCAGGTGCGAGGTCTTCAGCTGTCCGGCGGCCATCTTCTCCAGGAGCATCGGGATGTACCGCTGGCCGTGCATCTGCGCGCCCCGCACGGTCAGGCCCTTGTTGATCACGGCGCCGAGGGGGAACTTGTCGACGGCGCCCGCGAACACGCCCAGGATGAAGACGGTGCCCGCCTTGCGACAGGCGTGGATGGCCTGGCGTACGGCGGTGGGGCGGTCGGTCTGCATTCTGAGCTGCTGCTTGGCCTGGTCGTAGAGGTGCATCGGACCGTCGCTGTGGGCCTCCATGCCGACGGCTTCGATGCACACGTCAGGACCCCGGCCTCCGGTGCGCTCCCGCAGTTCGGCGGCGACGTTCGTGCTGGTGTAGTCGATGGTCTCGGAGCCCACGTACCGTTCGGTCATCGCCAGCCGCTCGGGGATGCGGTCGATGGAGATGACCCGCTCTGCGCCGAGCTGGAGCGCCGCCGTGGCGGCCATCTGTCCCACGGCGCCGCAGCCCCATACGGCGACCACGTCTCCGGGTTTCACCCCGGCCAGATCGGCACCCATCCAGCCGGTGGGCACGGAGTCGGAGACGAACAGGGCGCTGGTGTCGTCGACGCCTTCGGGTATCGGAAAGGCGCCGTAGTCGGCGAAGGGGACGCGGACGTACTCGGCGTGGCTGCCGCGCAGGCCGCCCATGGCGTGCGAGTAGCCGAAGATGCCCGCACCCTCGTATCCGAAGAGGGCCTGGCCGATCCCGGGGTTGGTGTTGGTGTTGTCGCACAGGGACCACAGGTCGTTGGCGCAGTACCAGCACCGTCCGCAGCCGACGAACGAACAGACGACCACCCGGTCGCCCACCCGGTGGCGGCGTACGCCCGGGCCGGTCTCCACCACCTCCCCGACGAACTCGTGTCCGATAACGTCACCGGCACGCATCGCGGGTATGTAGCCTCCGATCAGATGCAGGTCGGAGCCGCAGGTCGTGCCCGCCACGAGACGCACGATCATGTCTTGGTCATTGTGCAGTTCCGGATCGGGGACCTGCTCGACCGACAGCTTGTTCACTCCTTCCCAGCACAGCGCCTTCACAGCACTCCCTCCCCCGCGGACCTGCGGCTGAGCAAACCGATCAGCTTGCCGCCGGGTGTCGGGCGCGTCGTGGGCGGTGTGTCCGCCCGGAGCACCTCGCCGGTTTCCAGCAGTGACTTGGCCTCCCGCAGGGCGACTCGGATCTCCTGGCGCGGATCGAGGCCCGCGAGCCGTGCGGGTGCGGAGGACAGGGCGTGGCCAGCCGGCTCCTTCAGCCGTGCCGCCAGTTCCGTGCCCCGGTCCCCCGGCGCGGGACGGATGCGCACGTCGATGGTGTCGGCGTGCTGGTCCAGAGGCGGGGGCAGCTTGCCGTCGGGCTGTATGTCGGCCGGTGAACGATTGACCGTCACGGTGAGCCAGCGCTCCTCGGACCGGTCCTCGGCCGGGCGCCGGGACAGGGCCTTGCGTGCCACCGGGATGCCCGCGCCCAGCACCGGCAGAGCCCAGAGAACCAGTTTCTTGTTCATGCCTTCCCCTCGGGACCGTATATCGACGTCCGTCATCCGGCGGGGTACCGTCGCCGCTCCGTGCCAAACAGGGGTCGGCGGACGCGGTGCTGCGACGCCCGCATCGCCGGACGCCTGACCGCCCCGGTGCGCGGGCCCGTGGCGTCCTGGCGACGAGCCGACGGGAGGATTTTTGCCGAGCAAGAAGCTGCTTCGTGCCGAGCACGAAGCAGCTTCAGCCGGTCGGCTGAACGTCATTCATGAAGGTGAGTGCACGAAGGTCGGCGTCCAGCATACGGATCAGCTCACCGACCCGTCCGCCGCCGACGGGGGGTGCCGGGAAACGCTTGAGCACGTCAACGACGGCTGGAGTCGCGGTCTGTAGCGCTCGTTGAAGGTGTTCGGCACCGATGTCCCGATTGTCGCCAGCGGCGAGTTCGGCTGCTCTGGCCGCGTAAGCGCCGGCTCCGAGGATGTGCTTGACCTGGGTGGCCTTGGCCAGCGGATGCAGATAGGCGGCGCCTGCCGCAGACATCGCTGCCCACGCTGCCTCGCGCGCAGCCGCCGTGTCCGCACACTTGGCTGCCTTGAGGGCCGCCGACGCCGTGTCACGCAGGGACTTTCCACGCTCGCCGCCCCGAGCGAACTCCCACGCCGCACCGACAGCGTCTCGAGGCCGGGAGTCGTCCGGCTGATCGGCCTCGAAGATCTCGAGCACCACCTCCGCGCACGCCGCGGCGAACCCGGTGACCTCACGGAGGTCCTGCTTGCTCAGAACGATCTCGCTCGCTTCACCTGTCATGAACTCATTCTCGACCCCTGCGCCGAGCCGCAGAGCCACATGGGCGGCTCCAGATACCCATGCCGAGGTCGGGACGACGTTCGCGGCGTCGGGTAGGCCGGCGGCACACCGCCGCAGGGTGAAGATCACGGTGCGCTGCTGGAGTACCCGGACCCGTACCTCGTCCCGTCACTCGCCGTGGCCGCTCCCGGTCGGCGGCACCGGGAACACCGTTCGACGGTGGGGGCGGCCGTGTCGGGGTACCCGGTCACATGCCACAGACAGCAAGGAAGCCGACAAAGACGACCTTGCATACGCGAGCAGGGGCGTTCCAGTGCGAGCGGCGCTCATCGTGCTCCATACGCCGCAGTCGCGGCGGCCCGTGGCGCCCGAGCACCTGCACGGGCCGCCGATGCCGTCAATACAGGAGAACCTCATGACCGGCCGTGATGACCACCGGTCCGCACCCGCTCCCGACCTGCGCGCGGACCCCGACGCCCACCGCGCGGAACGTGACGAACGCCGGCCGCAGCACACCGAGCCGGCACAGACCGCGTTGCCGTCAGAGACCTCCGACGCCCTGGAGGAGGAAGCTTCCGTACGCGAAGCCATCAACGACGACACGGGCACCGCCGCATTCGCCCAGCACGACCGGATGGACGACGGCCCTCTCGGCCCCCGATTCAGGCAACCGGTCGACGGCAGGGAGTGACCGCACGAGATACGACCGACAGCTCAGGGAGACACCATGTCTTTGCGGTCATGGATTCGCGAACACGTGGCGGGTGGATCGGCCGGGCCCTCGCCTGCCGAAACCGCGGAGGTCCGTTCAGGCCGCCCCCAGGACACGGGCGGTGAGCCGGTGGACGGGGCCACGGACCAGCACAGCACCACAGGAACGACACCCAGCGACATCTTCGTGGGCCGGGTCGCCGGCGACGATGCCGGATACCTGGAGACGGGCGCCGAGAAACGCGCCGAATCAGATGCCGAACGGACGGCGACACCACGACATCCGCGTGGAACCGACTGACCTGATGTCCTCGGGACCCCTCCGCGGCTGACGGACAGCTCGACCAGCCTCTACGCCTCGTCGCTCGGTGCCCGCCGGGCGTGCCGACGGGCAGAGGAGCCCCCGACCGTTCTCCGGCTCCTGGATGTTGCTCCGACGTCCTCCTCGATCAGAGGCGCCCGCCTCCAGACGGGGCCGGCAGGCTGGGCGGTTAGCGGCGGGGCTCACCCAGGACAGCCGTCCTCGGGGAGCCAGTAGGTCTGCCTCAAGAACGCGGCCATGTCCTGAAGCGCTTGGACGTAACCGGCCCTGTAGTGGGCATCGACGTCCGTGCGTCCGCTCTCCGCCTGCGCCCACCGGTCCAGGTGGAGGGCAATGTGCAGGTGGTTCCGGTACAGCGGGCCGGTGTCGCCGTCGAGAGCCGCTCGCGCTCGTTCTTCGTCCCAGCTCTCGAGCACACTGGTGTCGAAGTCCAACAGTTCCTGGTCCGAGGGCCGCATGGACGTCTCCCTCATTGCGAGCTCAGCAAGACCGGGTACCGCTTCTCGTGAGGGCGGCTTCACCGCAACGGTGCGTGGCCGGCCTGTCGGCCGACGCCCTGTAGCCGCCCAACGCTTCGCAGGAACGCGGTGAATGCGGTCGTATGGCGTGGAGGGGGTAGTCGATGGACATGTTCTTCTTCAGCAACCGCATCGGCTGCCTTGGTTCCCTGCTCATCAGCGCGGTGGCGACCGTCATCCTGGTGATGCTCTTGAACCGCTGACGGGTCGAGCCACTACGTTGTCAGTGTCGTTGGGGGCGCGCCACTGGAAGACCGGGTCCTGCTCGGCGCCGCAGACTGGCGGACGGACCTGACGTGTGGCGGCTCGCCCCGTGGTCGCTGCCGAGCACGGCAGGGAGAAGCATCCGCGCAGCGCTCCTCCATGTCGTGACAACGAGGGGGGATCGTTGCCGTAGCCCGTTCGGATGGCTCGTGGGACGGCCCGTCCACCAGGACGGGGAGGGGACGGGCCGGGAGGCGTCTAGCCGAACAGGATCATGTCGTTGATTCCTGCGTGATGCGGTCGAGGAAGCCGAGCACCCGATGGTCGACCTGCGTCGCGGCCTGTTCGTCGTAGGACGGGAGGCTGCTGTCGGTGAACAGGTGCCTGTCGCCGGGGTAGAGAAACAGCTCGCCCGCAACGGCCGCTCCGACAACCGCGCGGGCGGCCTCCACGTCGCCCTCCCCGGCGAAGAAGGGGTCTGCGTCCATGCCGTGGATCTGGACCGCGACATCCTGGGGCCAGACCCCGCCGAATTCCGAGATCGGCACACATGCCTCGAGCAGCAGTGCGCCCCTTGCGCCGGGGCGAGTCTGGGCCAGCTTCTGCGCCGGCAGGACGCCGAGCGAGAATCCGACGTAGACGAGCTCCGCAGGCAGCCCCTCGGCAGCGGCGGTTCCGCGCTCGGTGATCGTGTCGAACCCGGCGTTCTCGGCGTAGCCGGTGCCGTCCTCGAGGCTGTCGAACACCTGCCCCTCGTACAGATCCGGGGCGTGCACGGTGTGTCCGGCCCGTCGCAGATGCTCGGCGAACTCGCGGACGCCGGCGGTCAGCCCGTGTCCGTGGTGGAAGACCAGCACCTCAGCCATGTTGCTCCCCTCGTGCCACGGTGCCCGGGCGGCGCCGCGGGCACGAGTATGGCGCGCAGCACTGACATCCCCGGGCCGGGGCGGGCCGTCAGGTCCGTGGAGTCGGCTCGGTGAGGCGGGGTCCGAGGTCGGCTACTCGCCGGTCCGGGAAGCGCAGGTTCGAGCGGGCGCTCTTCGACCGGTCGTCCAGGGTGCGGTTCGGCGGTGAGTTGCCGGACGCGCTGTTCGAGGTCGTGTATTTCGGTGGTGATATTTCGGTGGTGACCCGCCTGGGCGTCAGGGCCTCAGCAGTCCGCCCACCCACCAGTCGTGCGGCTTGCCGTCGTTGGCTATGCCGCGATTGCGCAGTGTCCCTTCGACAGTGAAGCCGAGGCTCTCGGCGACGGCACGCGAGCCGGTGTTCCCGGCCATGGCCCACCACTCGATGCGGTGGACGTCGAGGGTGTCCCAGCCCCAGTCACACAGGGCCCGAGCGGCCTCCACCGAGTACCCGCGTCCGCGCTGCTCCTTGACCGCCCAGTAACCGAGCTCCCAGACGCCGCGGCTGACGAGGGTCAGGCAGTACGAGCCGACCAGGGCGCCGGTGTCCTTGCGGAACGCCCCGAGGGTGTAGTCCCTGTCCTCGGCCCACTGAGCGGGCAGCTTCTCGCCGACGAGCCTCTCCGCGTCCGCACGCCGGTACGGCACCGGCACGGGGGTGTAGAACTGGATGTCCTCGTCCTGGCAGGCTTCGTACACCGCGTCCACGTCGGCGAGTGTGAAGGCCCGCAGCACCAGACGGTCGGTGTCAAGGGTCACTGGATCCATCGCGGCAGTATGACCAGCATGGACAAGCGGCGACCATCGAATATCCCGACCGAGCACCGCCCACCACAACCGCCGGGCTGGTCAACGGTCATCGCACACCCCAGATCAGCTGCCCTCGGGACTTCTCGGTTTCCGGCACGGAGTCCGCCCATGGTCCTCCGGGGCGCGGACCGCTCCGGGGGAGCACGCCGCCCTCCTCCTCGTCCCCTTCCACTGTCCGGAGGCGGCGACCACTGCGACCACGTAGCTCTTGACGCGTCACAGCCGGGCGCGCGGCGGAGGACCCACTCCGGTGTGGCGTCCCGGCACCATCGCCGCATGACGCTGCCCGGGTCCCGGGCCGGAGCGGGCGGCCAGGGCGTCGGCGACGGCACCGGTGGCAAACCCGTAGACGGCCTTGTGCAGCACGTCCACGAGGAGTTCCGCGCGCGGCCAGGTCTGCGGTGGAGCGCCGACGCCGGTGGCGTTCTCCAGGATTTGGTCGGTGGTCAGGCGCACGACCGTGAATTTGCCCGAGGCGAGTGGTCCACGCAGACCGGCGTGGGCCATGACCGACCGCAGGATGCCCATGACCGCGGCCTGGCCGACGTGCATGGCCCGGTTCGAGGCCACGGGTGCCGTGCTCCCCGCCATGCCGACCAGCCGTTTCATGGTCCGGCCGGGGACATGCGAGTCGGGCCGCCCGGTGAGGCGCTGCTCCGCCTTCTCACCGAGCGTCATCGCTGCCGCTCCTACCGCTCCCGCGATCAGTCCCTGCCACAGAGCCTGTCTCATCATGCGCGTCCGGGTACCCCCGGGGCCTGCCATTCATCACCCGGAGCTGCTGAGGGACCCTGAGAGACGGCGTTCACACGGCCGTGGCACCGGCTCCGGTACGGGCTTGCGGGGCGGCCCGGGCTCCTGAGCCCAGCGGTCCCGCTCCGCTCCCCATCCCGGCTGCTGCTGCCGCGCCTGGGACGGCTCGCGCCCACGGCGGCGCGCCTCCTCCCTCACAGTCCACGCGTCGCCGTGCTCCGGGTCGGCGAGAGCGCCAGGGAGCGTCGCCCGCCGGCCGTGGCCGCGACGCCACCCCACCGTGCCGACGCGGACCCGGGCCTTCCGGCGGGGAAGGTGGCGGAAGGGATGGCGCGGCGCGGAGACCGGATATCCCCATGTGGTGAACCCGGCGCGCGAGCGGCCATGCCCTCACTTCCGGACCGCCTCCACCGGACCGCGAGGAGGCTCCGTGACGGGGTCCCGGTCGCCTGGTGTTGTGCCGCATCACCCCCGGTGACGCGGGCGCCGGCGGCGGGTCGGTGCGCACCCGGCCGTGTGCTGGTGGGCGGACACTTGGTGCAGTCCACCGCAATGTCCCAGTGAGTGGTGTGCATCGTGAAGTGGCAGGTCACTCTGGGTGAGCGCGGTCCGGCCCGGACGCGCCTCGGAGATCACCGCCTGCCGCCACGACAAACTGACCGCCCACCTGCGCGCGGCCGGCCTCGGCGCGATCGCGGACCTGGGCTTCGTCGGTCTCGACGACGGCGGCCCGGACGCGGACCCGGCGGTGATCACCGGCTACAAGGCGGCCCGCAACCGGCCCCTGACCAGGGGGCAGAAGCTGTCCAACAAGGCGCTGGCCGCGGTCCGGGCCCCGGTCGAGCACGGCTTCGCGCATCTGAAGAACTGGCGCGTGCTCGGCAAGGTCCGCACCGACCCGAGGTGGGCGACCGCGCTGGTGCGGGCCCTGCTCGTGCTGACGAACCGGGAAGTCGCCCGCTGACCGGCGATCTCCACCGATCGTTCTGGCCCTCCCCTGGGCCTACCACCGGCGGCGTCGCCCTGCCTGACGCAGGGCGGGTGCCGGGTTCAGATGTAGGTCCTGCGCCACTGGTCGGCCGCGCCGAGAAGGGTCATGCCGGCGGAGGTGTAGGCCTGCATGGCGCCGGTGTTGTGGGTGTCCACGTCGACGCCGACCGTGCGGTGGCCGCGGGCGCGGAGGAGACTGAATGCGGTGGTGAGGAGTTGGGCGCCGAGGCCGTGGCGGCGGTGGGCGGGGTGGACGCCGAACCAGGCGATCCAGGCGCGGTCGACGGGGTCGCGGGCGATAAGGGCGCCGGCGGGGACGCTGTCAAGTTCGGCGAGGAGCCACAAGTCGGGGTTGTAGCCCTCGCGTCGGCGCTGGGCGTGGTGGAAGGCGTCGAAGTCCGGGTGGGGGTGCTCCGGGTCGTTGGTGAAGGCCTCGTTCAGCACGGAGTGGACGGTGCGGAGGTCGGTCTCGTTCCGGGCCGCGCGCACCGCGGGCGCGGGGTGCTCGGGGAGGCGGATGGCGTCCAGGTCGACGGTGAGGCGGCTGCTGCTGTTCACGACGGTCCAGCCGCGGCTGAGGAGTTGGTCGTGGGGGAAGCAGCCAGAAAGCTGATACAGCGTCACCGGCGTGTCAGGGGTCGGCAGGTCGTGGGCGGCCCAGACGTCGAGGCGGTCCAGGAGCGTCGCGGTGACGGCAGGTGCATCCGGGAACGGGGCGACGACCAACTGGGCACGCAGCTCACCCGGCTGAGGCGCGGGATGGAGGGCGGCGAAGCCGAGCAGGCCGCCGTCGGGGCCCGACGCGGTCCACGTGCGGGAGGGCAGGTCCAGGCCGGGGGCGGCCAGCATGCTGCGCGCCTCGGCGGGGCCGGACTCGCGGCGACCGACCGTCGCCTCCTCGTCCCGGCCGAGCAGTTCGGCGAGGGCGTCGACGTCCGCCACGGAAACGGCTCTCCACTCCATTCCCGCACTGTCGCAGGACGAGGCTTCGGCCGCCAGCGGATTTAGGCGGCGCCGCGGCAGCGGGTGACGATGAGGGAGGGCGCCCACGCCTGCTCGTCCTCACAAACGGGGAAGTCGCCCGCTGACCGACGATCTCCACCGAAGTCACCCGCCCGTCACCAGCATGAGTACCCCGGAGCCGACGCACACCAGGCCCGTGACCTGCTACTTCACGATGCACACCACTCAGTGGGTCTCCCGGCCGCGTCGGCGGCCGCCTGGACAGGTCGCGGTGGACGGCCCTCACACTTCGCGAACCCTCGCGCGGCCGCGGATACGGGTACCGGCGCGCTCCGTGAGATCGGCGCCGAGACCTCCGTGTCCACCGACGGCGAGACGCTGTACCGGACGGTCGGTGGCCTCGTCCCGGTCACCGACCTCGCGCGGCCGGGATCGTCAGGTGACCGTCCCCGCGGGCGGGGGCGCCGGGTCGTAGGCGGCCTCGTGTGCGATGTCCCGGAGGCGCAGTGCGGCCGTGAGCAGGTCCTGGTGGCTGGTGTAGAGGGCGTTGACGCCGAAGCGGAGCAGGTCGGGCGCGCGCATGTCGGCGATCACGCCGTGTCTCGCCAGGGCGACGGTGAGCCCGTGGGCGTGGGGGTGGCGCAGGGTGACCTGGCTGCCGCGGCGGCGGGGCTCGGACGGCGTGACGGAGGTGAAGCCCTCGGGCTTGAGGAGTTCCTCCGCGCAGCGCAGGAAGAAACCCGTCAGCGACAGGCTCTTGCCGCGGACCTGGGTCATGTCGACGCCGTCGAAGGCGGTGAGGGCCGCTTCGAGGGCGAGCAGGGACAGGATCGGCGGGGTGCCGATGCGGGCGCGGGCGATGCCGGGGGCGGGCGTGTAGTCCCGGCCCAGGCCGAACGGGTCGGCGTGACCGGTCCAGCCGGGCAGCGGCGTCTCCAGGGCCGCGTGGTGACGGCGCGCCACATAGAGGAAGGCGGGAGCGCCGGGGCCGCCGGAGAGGAATTTGTAGCCGCAGCCGACGGCCAGGTCCACGCCGAGGGTGTCGACGTCGAGGGGCAGCGCTCCGGCCGCGTGGCACAGGTCCCACAGCGCGAGGGCACCGGCCTGGTGCGCGGCCCGCGTCAGCCCCCGCATGTCGTACAGCTCCCCGGTGCGGAAGTCGACGGGCGAGTAGCTGACCACGGCGACCCGGGCGCCCTCGGCCTCGAGGAACCGTGGCAGGTCGGCCGGGGAGACCCGGCACACGTCGAGACCCCGGCGGCGGGCCACCGCGTCCGCCAGGTAGCGGTCCGTCGGGAAGTGCCCGGGGTCGGTGACCAGCAGGGCTCGGCGCGGGCGGAGTGCGGCGGCGGCGTCGAGCGCGGTGAACAGCTGCACACTGGTGGAGTCGCCCGCGACCGTCTGCCCCGGCGCGGCGCCGATGAGCGCGCCGATGGCGTCGCCGACCCGCAAGGGCGCCTGCCACCAGCCGTTCGTGTTCCAGGAGCCGATCAGGTCGGTGCCCCACTGGCGCGTCACCACGTCGGAGGGGACCGGTCCGACGGCGGCGGGCAGCGGGCCGAGGGAGTTGCCGTCGAGGTAGACGACGTCCGGCGGAAGCAGGTACCGCTCGCGGAGGAAAGCCAGGGCGTCGTCCGCGTCGAGCTGTGCGGCCAGCTCGCGCAACGCGGTCACTGCCGGTGGTGCGGTGGTCATCGGTGTGCGGCCTCCTCGCCCGCTCGGTCGGACGGCCGCGGGCCGAACGCGGCCGACATCTCCCGCAGGATGCCGGCGACCGCACGGGCGCCGGGGGCTCCCGGTTCGATGAGGGTGTAGTGGCCGGTGCCGGGCAGGACGACCGTCCGCAGGTCACGGTGGACGGCCGCGTAGTCACTGAACTGCGTGAGCGGCACCTCCTCGTCCACGGCGCCGTGCAGCAGCACGGTGGGCACCCCGGTGGTGCCGGCCTCTCGCAGCAGGGTCAGTGGGTCGACCTCGGGCAGCCGCTGCTCGAACGCTTCCTCGCCACGGAGGAGTTGCAGGGCGGCTCCGTCGCTGAGGGCGTCGCGCCGGGTGGCGGTGAGGTCGGTGATCGGCGCGAGGGCGAGCACGCTCGTCGGCAGGGTGTTCGTGTGCCAGCGCGAGCCGGGGGGCAGCAGACCGCGGGCGGCGCACCACAGTGCCAGGTGGCCGCCGGAGCAGTGGCCCGCGAGGACATAGGGCCGTCCCTGGGGCAGGGTGTCCACGATCCGGGCGACGTCGTCGAAGGTCTCGGGATAGCCGCCCGCGCCGCCGGAGCGGCGGAAGCCGGGAAGGAGGACGTCGAAGCCCTGCCGGGAGAGGTAGGCCGCGAAGGGGGTGAGGTGCATCCGGTCGTAGCGCCAGTAGCCGCCGTGCAGGAGGATGACGAGCGGCGCGTCGGGATCGTCGGCCGGCCAGGCGTCGTAGGACTGGTGGGGGTGGTCCCCGTAGCGGCGGTGCACCGGGGCCAGTACCGGCTTCAGGCTCAGGACCCGCTTCTCCTCCTCGGCCGCGAAGGCGGAGATGACCCTAGACGTCACCGCGCACCTCCCACAGTTCGGGGAAGACCGGGCGGGCCGCGCGTTGCTCCAGCCAGGCCAGGCCCGCGGAGCCCGCGCTGCCCGGTTTCGATCCCATGGCGCGGCGCACCACCAGGACGTGCTCGAACCGCCAGCGGGTGACCAGTTCGGCGATGTCGGTGAGCAGTTCGCCCAGCGCGAGGTGGGGGTGGTGCTGCGGTCCGGCGTAGATGTGCCGCCAGACGTCCACCACCCCGGGGTCGCAGGTGTGCGGGCTGGTGACGTCCCGCTCGCGGACGCTCCGGGGCACGGGCAGGCCCTGCCGGTGCAGGAACGCGAGCACCTCGTCGTACAGGGACGGTTCGCGGTAGGTCTCCGCGAGTGCCTCGTGGACGGCCGGGTCGCCGCGGTGGGCGCGCAACATCGCGGACGACTTGTCGCCGAGGAGGAACTCCATGTGCCGGTACATCACGGACTGGAAGCCCGACGCCTGGCCGAACGCGGCCCTGAATCCGTTGAACTGGGCCGGGGTCAGCGCGGCGATGGGCGCCCAGGCGCCGTTGAGCGCGGTCAACGCCCGGCGGCTGCGCACCAGGGCGTCCGTGGCCGCGCGCAGGTCGTCCTTGGCGAAGGCCACGCGTGCGGTGCGCCACTCGTACACGATCAGGGTGAACCACAGCTCCATCACCTGGGTGGTGACGAGGAAGCCCATCTCGTCCGGGGCTTCGGTCAGCGGGTGTTGCAGCGAGTTGAGGACGGACGCGCGGACGTACGTGTCGTAGGGGCTCGCGCCCGTGAAGGGCCGGGTCAGGGAGTCGTCCGCCACCGGCTCGGCGAGCGCGGACGTGCAGTTGTTCATCGCAACTCCTAGGTACGGCCGACGGACGGCCAGGAAGGCGAACGGCCGGCGAGCCGGACGCCCGCATGGGGGCAGGGTGCCGGGCGGTGGTGTCACACGCCGAGGTGGGCACCGCCGGAGGCGTCGATCCACTGACCGGTCACCCACCGGGCGTCGTCGCTGGCGACGAACGAGACGACGTCGGCGATGTCCACCGGGTCGCCGAGTCGGCCGAACGTGGAGGCGTCGGAGTACCTGCGGCGGATCTCCGGGATGCTGAGCGTGGGGTTGATCTCCGTCTCGGTGTAGCCGGGCGCCACGGCGTTGACCGTGATGCCCCGGGGGCCCAGTTCCTGGGCCAGGCAGAGGGTGAGGTAGTCGAGGGCGGCCTTGGTCATGGTGTAGGAGACGATCGCCGGGAAGGCGACCCGAGTGGCCACGGAAGAGATGTTCACGATCCTGCCGCCGTCACGCAGCCGGTCCAGGCCGCGCTGGATGATGAAGAACGGCGCCTTGGTGTTGATCGCGAAGACCCGGTCGTAGTCGGCCTCGGTCACGGTGGCGATGGGGCGCGGGAGGGTGATGCCCGCGTTGTTGACGAGGATGTCCAGCCCGGCCGGCGCGTCCTGCCCGGTCAGGGCCTGGTCGAAGGCCGACCACAGGGTGTCGGCGTCGCCGGGTACTCCGAGTTCTGCGTGCACGGGGAAGGCACGGCCGCCGTCGGCCTCGATCTCCTTGACCGTCCGTTCTGCGGCCGCCACGTCGTGGCCGTAGTGGACCGCCACCAGCGCGCCCTCGCGGGCGAGGCGGCGGCTGATGGCTCTGCCGATGCCCCGGCTGCCTCCGGTGACCAGGGCGGTCCTTCCCTCGTGGCGGGCGGTGGCGGTCAAGGCGGTTCTCCTTCGCTCGGTGGTGGTACGGCGGCCTGTCCGCCGGTGCGGGTCATGCGTCGAAGTCGAGGGTGACCTCGGGGGTGCGTGGTCGTGCGCGGCAGACGAGCGTGTAGCCGGCGGCACGGTCGTCCTCGTGAAGGGCGTACTGGCCTTGCGCGGCCACGCGGCCGGACAGGACCTTCGCGCGGCAGCTGCCGCACACGCCTTCACGACAGGCGTACGGCACGTCGGGGTGCGCCCGCAGCAGCGCGTCGAGGATCGCCGAGTCCTGCGGCAGGGTGGTGGCTACGTGGTGGCGCCCGTCGAGGAGGGCGGTGACGCGGGTCTCCCCCACACCGACGCCCGGTACCGGTCCGGCCGTGCCGACGGCTTCGGCCGTGCGCACTGGTCCGGCCGTGCGGACCGCTTCGGCCGTGCCTACCGGTCCGAGCGTCTCCGGCGGCCGCTGTGAGGCCCTGGCCGGCGTGAACAACTCCCAGCGAACCAGAGCCGGGTCGGCTCCCTGGCGTGCGAGGACCTGCCGCGCGGTGTCGAGGAGGCCGGGCGGGCCGCACAGGGCGAAGACGGTGCGCGGGCTGGGACGGGCGTCCACCGCGGCAAGCAGACGGGACAGACTCCCGGCGTCGATCCGCCCTCTGAACGGGCCGTCACCGTGCTCGCGGTCCTCGCGGGTGAGGACGTACAGGACGGTGAACCGGTCCACGAACGCGTCCTTGAGTTCGGCGAGTTCGTCGGCCAGCAGGGCGTCCGCGGCGGTGGGGACCGAGTGCACGAGGGAGACACGGCAAGCCGGGTCCCGGCGCAGAGCGTCGGCGGCCATGGCGGCCAGCGGGGTGATGCCGGAGCCGCCCGCGAGGAGGAAGTGGTGGGCGCCGGGCAGGTCCGGCAGGGTGAAGGTGCCGGTGGGCGGGGAGAGTTCGAGGCGGTCACCGGGGGCGAGGTGGCTGATGGCGTGGGCGCCGAAGCCGTCGGGGGTGCCCCGTTTGATGACCAGGCGAAGCGCCGCAGGGTCGTGCGGAGGCGGGCAGACCGAGTAGCCGCGGCGCAGTTCGCCGTCGGCACGACGATGGCGGACGACGACGTGTTGGCCGGGCCGGTGCGCGAAGACGTCGCTCAGCGCGGCGGGCACGTCCAGGCCGACGGCCACGACATCACCCGTCAGGTGGCGCACGTCGGTGACTTCCAGGCTGTGCCAGTCGGTGCGCGGGCGCGTGCCCGGGTCCTGGTCCCTTCCCTGTTCCCGGTCCTGGTTCCTGCCCCTGTCCCGGTCCTGGTCCCGGTCCCTGGCGACGAGCTTCTCACGGGGGGCGGCGGGCGGGGTGGCGGTGTTCACGGTCTGCCTCACAGTGCGGTCAGGTGGGGGAAGGGCTCGCGGCACGCCGTGCACCACAGCACCGACTGGCAACGGGACGGTCCGAACGGGTTGTGCGGCCGGGTGGCCCGCGAGCCGCAGTGCGGGCAGGGCACCCCGCCCAGCTGGACGGGGACCGGTCCCTCGGGAGCCGGGGAGACGGGCGGGGCGATGCCGTTCGCGGCGAGCCTGCGCCGTCCCTCGGGGGTGATGCGGTCCGTCGTCCAGGGCGGGGACAGAACCTGTCGTACGCGGCCCTCGGGGTGGCCGCAGGCGATCAGCACCTCCCGGACCGCGGAGGTGATCGCGGGCAGAGCGGGGCAGCCCAGATAGGTGGGCGTGATCTCCACCTCCAGGACCCCGTCGGCGCCCCGGGCGACCGAACCCACCACACCGAGGTCGCCCAGGCCGATCACCGGCAGTTCCGGGTCCGGGATCGCCTCCACCCGCTCACGCACCTCCCGTACGGAGCGGCGGAGCGTGGTCGACAGCGGCCCGGTCACCAGGTGCCTCCGGGGAACTGGCGGTGCACCGACTGGAGTTCGGCGATCAGGGGGCCGAACTCCTCGGTGTGCAGACCGGAGCGGCCGCCCTTGGCCGACCAGGAGGCCGTGGGCATGGTGAGCCCCGCGTCGGTGACGACATCGGCGACGCGCTGTTCCCACTCCCCGTGCAGGCGTGCCGGTGAAGGCACCGTGCCGGCGGCGACCAGCCGCCGCACCACATCGTCCTCGTCGAACAGTTCGCCGGTGTAGGGCCATACCCGCTCCAGGCCCCGCTGCATGCGGCGGCAGCTCTCCAGGGTGCCGCGTCCCAGCCGTCGGGTCCAGCGGTCCGCGTGCAGCCGGTGGAAGGCGACCTCCTTGGCGGCGCGAGCCCCGAAGGCGGCCAGTTCGGCGTCGGCGCAGCCCGCCAGCGCCTCGTAGTGGAGGACCGCGTAGTGCGTGTACGCCAGCTGGCGGGCCACGGTCACCGCGAAGTCCCCGTTGGGCAGCTCCGTGAGCAGGGCGTTGGTGAACTGGCGCGCCGAGCGGGTGAAGGCGAGGTCGTCCTCGGTCCGGCCGCTCCCGTCGAGCTGTCCGCTGCGGGTGAGCAGGGCGCGGGCGTGACCGATCAGGTCCAGGGCGATGTTGGACAGCGCCAGGTCCTCCTCGATGGTCGGCGCGCGCGTGATCCACTGGCACAGGCGCTGCCCGAGGACGAGGGCGTCGTCGCCGAGGCGCAGCAGATGCGCGGCGAAGTCGGCGTCGGCCACGCCGGCGACATCGGCGTCGACCGGGCGGGCGACATCGGCGTCGACCGGGCGGGCGACATCGGCGTCGGTACGGGGGCAGGCAACGCGGGAGGCGCCGTCGGACGCCGCCGCGGTCGCGCCGGCCGCGGCGGCGTCCGCCACCGTGTCACTCGGCGTGGTCACCATCGGACCCTTTCTCGGTCAGTGGCGGGAAGTGCTCTGGATAGCGGTACGGCTTGTGGCGCGCACCGGCGAAGTACGGATCGCGTTCGTCCGGGGACGCCGTGTGCACGGCGTCCGAGCGGACCACCCACAGCGACAGCGGATCGCCGCGGCGGGCGTACAGGTCACGTGCCAGCGCCAGCGCCGCGTCCGGGTCGGCCGCGCGCACCGACCCCGCGTGCTGGTGGGCCAGGCCCCGACGGGTCCGCAGGAAGACCTCCCAGGAAGCGGGTGCGCCCTCTCGGTCGCGGCTCATGCGTGCTCCTCCGTCCGCCGCGGGGCGGCCACTCCGGACGGCGTCCCGTCCCTGCCGCCGCTTTCCGTCCGTTCCCCGGCGGCCGCTCCGGCCGGCGGGGCGCCCGCGTCCGCGCGGGCGGCGTACGCGGCGGCCGCCTCCCGCACCCAGGCGCCGTCGTCGTGCGCGGCCCTGCGGTGCGCGATCCGCTGCCGCGCCCAGTGCGTGTCGTCGCCCAGCGCCTCGCGGTAGGTGTCCCAGTCGATGGGGGTGAAGTCGTAGTGGCCGCGCTCCTCGTTCCAGCGGATCGCCGGGTCGGGCAGCGTCAGGCCGAGGCGTTCGGCCTGCGGAACGCACTGGTCGACGAAGCGCTGGCGCAGTTCGTCGTTGGAGTGGCGTTTGATGCCCCAGGCCATCGCGCGGCGGGAAACCGCGGCGCCCAACGCTGCCGTCCGCGCGTCGGCACCGCCCGCCTCGGTGTCCGGCGGCCCGAACATCAACGCCACGGCCGGCAGCCACCAGCGGTTCACCGCGTCCTGCGCCATCTCCCTCTGGTCCGGCGTCCCCTCGCACAGGGCGCGCATCAGGTCGTAGCCCTGCCGCACGTGGAAGGCCTCCTCCTGGCAGACGCGGCGCATCGCCCGCGCGTACGGCCCGTAGGACGTACGGCACAAAGGGGCCTGGTTGATGACGGCGGCTCCGTCCGTCAGCCACGCGATGGCCCCCGTGTCCGCCCAGGTCAGTGCGGGGTGGTTGAACGTGGCCGAGGCACGCTGCTGTCCGCGGTGCAGGGCCTCCAGCAGGTCGGCGCGGTCCACGCCCAGCGTCTCGGCGGCCGAGTACAGGTACAGCCCGTGGCCGGCCTCGTCCTGGACCTTGGCGACGAGGACCGACTTGCGGTGCAGGGAGGGGGCCCGGGTGAGCCAGGCGCCCTCCGGCTGCATGCCGATGATCTCGGAGTGGGCGTGCTGGGCGATCTGGCGGATCAGCATGCGGCGGTATCCGTCGGGCATCCAGTCGCGCGGTTCGATCGTCGCGCCCTCGGCGACGAGCGCGTCGAAGTGCGCGAGCAGTTCGTCCTGGTCCCCGGGTGGGGCAGCCCGCTCCGCGGGCACGGCACCAGGGGTCCGCGCGCTCACGCGGCACCGCCCGCACGAGCGGTGTGCGCCTCGGCGACACGGCGTACCGGGCGCCCTCCCGCGGCCCGGACCGGTACCGGCTGCCTGGGCACTCGCATCACTCCTTTCGCTCCTTCCCCCTCCGCGCCGTGCCGCGACACGGTCGTGCCGGAACACGGTCGCGCCGCGACAGGTCCCAGCGTCGCGGTACGCGGCTTTCCTCGTTGCGATAAGAGGCCGCGGACGAACCCCGGCTATCCCTGGCGCACGCCGTCCGAGCGCGTGACAAAGCTCACGAGCCGGACCGGGGAGTGGGACCGGCCGATTGCGCCTCTTGAGGGGGTGACAGTCGAGATCCGCACGGCGGCCGACACGCCGGGGCGAAAGGGGAAACCATGAGCACCATCAGGGAGTTGCTGGTCGAGCTCACCGGCACGATCGAGTACGCGGACGCGGTGGGCGACGACGTCGACCTCGCCGCCAGCGGTATCGACTCCGGGGACCTGGTGCGTCTCGTCCTGCTCGTCGAGCAGCGGCTCGGCGTGGAGATCACCGCGGAGGACATGGAGAGGCTGCACACGATCGCCGACTACGAGCGCTTCGTCGCCGAGCGGTCCGTCGCCGGTGCCACCGGCGGTGCGTGATGTGGCTGACACAGCTGCTGGAACGCAACCGCCAGTGCTTTCCCGACCGGACGGCTCTGGTGGACGAGCAACGCAGCGTCACCTGGGCGGAGTTCCACGACCGTACGGCCGAGCTGGCGCGTGGGCTGTCCGACCTGGGCATCGCACGCGGTGACCGGGTCGCCGTGCTCTCCAAGGACCGCGTCGAGGTTCTGGAGAGCTACTTCGCGCTCGCCCGGCTCGGCGCGCTGTTCGTGCCGCTGAACCACAGCCTGGCCGTGCCCGAGGTCACCGGGATCGTCGAACGGGTCGGGGCGGTGGCCGTCCTCGGGGAGTCGGAGCTGCTGGACCGGCACACCGAGCTGCCGGCGTCGGTACGGATCCGGCTGGCCTTCGACAAGCCCGCCTTCGAGGCGCTGGGCACCCTGGCGGCCGAGCGGGACCTGCCCGCCGTGGCCGACACCGACCCGATCGCCGTACTCCACACCTCGGCGACCACCGGACAGGCCAAGGGCGTCACCGTCGACAGCGGGTCGTTCCGGGCCATCGCCCTGGGCTGGCTGGTCATGGCCCGGCCCACCGACGACATCGTCATGGTCAACTGCTGCCCGCTCTACCACGGCAGCATGGTCGTGTCCCTGACCTACATGGCGGCCGGCGCGACGGTGGTGCTGATGCCCGGCTTCACCCCCCAGCGGGCGCTGGCCGCGGTGGAACGACACCGTGCCACCCACATGTGGACGGTGCCGCAGATGCTGCGCTTCATGTTGCAGGCCAAGGCGTCCCACAGCACCGACCTGTCCTCCCTCCGGGAGATCCTGTACGGCGCCGCCCCGATGCCGCTCGACGTGTACGCCGACGCCGTGCAGCGGCTCGGCTGCGGCTTCCGGCAGGTGTACGGCATGACCGAGGTGGGGGGCCCGTTCGTCACCCTCGGCCCCGACGAGCACCCCGCCCCCGAGGACGTCACCGCCCGCATCCCGTGCGGGAGGGTCGTACCCGGCATGTCCGTCCGCGCGGTGGACGAGGGCGGCCGGGACCTGCCGTGCGGCGGCATCGGCGAGATCATCGTGCGCGGGCCGGGCCTCATGCAGGGGTACTGGAACGACCCGGAGGCCACCCGCGAGATCACCCTCGACGGCTGGATCAGGACCGGTGACCTGGGGTTCGTGGACGAGCACGGCCGCATCAGCCTCGTGGACCGCACGAAGGACGTCATCATCCGCGCGGGCCAGAACGTCTACCCCTCGGAGATCGAACGCGCCCTGATGGCCCACCCCGCGGTGCGGGACACCGCGGTCGTCGGGATGCCCGACGAGGACTACGGCGAGGTGCCCCTGGCGTACGTCGTCCTGGAGGCGGGCGCGGACACGGGCACGGTGGAACTGCTGGCGCATGTCGCGGGGCTGCTCGCGCCGTACAAGCGGCCGCGGCGCGTGGAGTTCATCGAGCAGGTGCCGCGCAATCCCGCGGGAAAGATCATCAAGAAGCTGCTGCGGGTCTGAGCGTGTGCGCGGGCGTCCGGGGCGAGGCGCGGTGACCGGGGCCCCCCGGGACTGATCCGGCCGCGTGGGTGGCGTCGCTGCGCCGGTCACGGCCGGTCGGCTTCCGGCGCCTGCCGTGCCGGGCGACCTCCCGGCGTCGGTCACGTCCGGTCCGCACCCGGCCGACGACGGCGAGACGCCGGACGGCCACGCAAGCCTCGGCAGCCGCAGCAGCCACGGAGACGTTCCGTGCTCCGAGCGGCTCTGCCGGCTCACCGATGGGCGTGCGCGCGCCACCACCGCAGCGGTCCACGTGCCGGACATCGGCCTGATCACCCGGCTGCGCCCGCAGTTGGCCGCCGCCGGTCTCGGCCTCGGAGCCGCCTGCGTATCGGAGCCGCACCTGGCCCCCGCGGGCCCCTCCGCGCGCCGCCTGGAGTTCCTGGCCAGCCGGCAGGCCGCCCGCAGGGCCCTGCGCGCCGTCGGACCGGACTGCGGCGAGATCCCCCGCTCGGGACGGCTGCCGGTGTTTCCGCCCGGACGGGCGGCATCCGTCTCGCACAGCGCGGGGATCGCCGTGGCCGTGGCCCGTATGCCGGGCGACGGCATCCCGCTCGGCTGTGATCCGGAGTTGCGACCGCTCCCCCGCCGTGCGGCACGCCTGCCCCTGCGCGAGGACGAGGAGGGACTCCTCACCGGCTCCCGGCCGGCCGACGCGGCATGATCACCGACGGAGCTGTTCTCCGCCAAGGAGGCCGCGTGGAAGGCTCTCGACCCGTCCGCGGTCGGCGGTCGTGCGGCCGAGTCGTCGGTGACCCTGCGGGGCCTGCGTGCGTGCCCGTCCGGGGGCGGCCTGCGTATCGGTCTGCGCGCGGAGCCGTGCACGCCGCCGTCCGGGTACGGGTGGTGCTCCTCGGCACAGGGGTGCTCAGCTACGTCGTGGGGTGGGCCGACGCCGAGGAGTGACCACACGCCCCGGCCCCCGGCGCACAGAGCCGGGGGCCGGGGCCGGGGAGCCCGGTGCCGGAAGGTCGGACGCGACGGTCACCTGTCCGTCGTACCGCGGCCCCGGTAGGAACGACGGGCCGCTTCGGCGGCCTTGTCGGTCTGGGCGTCGTACTTGTCCCCCGTCCGCCCGTCGACCGCTCGCTCGGCACTCGTGACGCCCTTGTCGGCCTGGTCCGGGTGACCCTTCGCCATGTCCTTGGCCTTCTTCGCCATGTCGCCCAGCTTGCCCATGGGACACCTCCCGTGATCGCGCGTGCGTCGTACCCGGCCGCGAGTACCCCCGCAGGGGCGGGGCAAATCACCCCGAGTGCGCGGCCGGCACCGCCCCACGTACGACCGGGCCCGCCGAGCCCGTCACACCCTCGCGTTCACCAGCACCGCCATGTTCCCCGCCGGGTGACGGTTGTCGTGGATGAGCTGGTGGGCCAGGCCGATCTCGTCGAAGTCGAAGGTCCGTGACAGGCAGGGGTCGACGACGCCCTGGTCGATCAGCCGGGTGATCTCCCGCGCCTCACGGGCGCTGGCGACGTGCGACCCCTGGAGCCGCTTCTGTCGCATCCACAGGAAGCGCAGGTCCACGTCGCCGTTGTAGCCCGTGGTGCCGCCGCAGATGACGACCATGCCGCCGTTGTCGCACAGGTACATCGACGTGGGGATGGTGTCGGCACCCGAGTGCTCCAGCACGATGCGGGGGCTTCGGCGCTCGCCGAGCACCTCCCAGAAGCGCCGTCCGAAGGCACGGGCGCCGGACAGCCAGCGGGCCGTCGCGGCCTCGTCGGAGGTGTCCGGCAGCCGACCCCAGTGGTCGAAGTCCCGCCGGTCGATCCACCCCTTGGCGCCCAGCTTGAGGCAGAACTCGCCGCGTTCCTCGTTGGAGACGACCGCGACCGGGATGCCTCCGACGTGCCGGACCAGCTGGATGGCGATGCAGCCCAGACCGCCCGCGCCGCCCCAGATCAGCACCGGGTCGCCCGGGCGCACCGTGTGCGGTTCCCATCCGAAGAGCTGGCGGTAGGCGGTGGCCGCGGTCGCCATGTAGCAGGCCGCCTCGGCCCAGGACAGCCGGGCGGGCTTGGGGTGGCACATGTAGTCGTCGACGACCGCGAACTGCGCGAAGGAGCCGTAGTTCTCCTCGTAGCCCCACACTCGCTGGCTCGCGGAGAAGGCCGGGTCGGCGCCCAGGCGGACGTCCTCGGCCGACTCGTCCCACCGGTTGGCCAGGACGACCACCTCGTCGCCCAGCCGCACGCCGCGCACGTCCTCGCCGACCGCCCACACGATCCCGGACAGGTCGGAGCCGCCGATGTGGAAGTCCTCGGCGGCGCCCGCCTTCTGGCGTGCTGCGATCACGTCGAGCGGCGAACCCAGCGCCGCCCACACGTTGTTGTAGTTGATGCCGGCCGCCATGACCTTCACCAGGACCTGGCCGCGGCCGACGGGTGGGACGTCGACCACCTCGGTGCGGAAGGCGTCCACGGGCCGGCCGTAGCGCTCGCGGCGGATGAGCGAGGCGTACATCTTCTTGGGGACGGTGCCGATCTCGGGCGCGTCGCCGAGCTCGTAGAGGTCCTGGGTCGCGGTCACGCGGGTCTCCTGAACGGTCGGGGCGTACTCGGTGGGGCGGGAATCGGGGCGGACGCCGCCCGGCGGCTCAGTCGTGGAGTCCGCGCAGGGCCTTGGCGACCACCGCGCCGATCCGGGCGATCGGCTCGGGCTCGGTCATCTCGTAGTGTCCGCACGGCACTTGGTGGTCGTGGAGCGTGCCGTCGACGTGGGGCCGCCAGCTGTCGGCCTTTCCGGGCAGCACCGCCAGGTCCGTGGGGAAGTCCGTGGCATCCTCCTGGGCGGCGCTGAAGAACAGCACGTCCCCGCGGTAGACGCCGGGGGCGAACTGCGGTGCGATGCGCAGGTTGTTGCGCATGACGGCGGCGATGGCGGCCGCCTCGGCGCGGGTGACGGGCGAACTCGACGGGTCGGCCGCGAGGCAGGCGTCGACACGGTCCAGGACGGTGTCGACGTCCGGCGGCGCGACCCCCGGTTCGACGGGCAGACCGGTCACCCGTGACAGCAGAGCCGCCACCTGCCGTTCCGACGCCTCGGGGTCGTACGTCGTGCCGTGCGGCTGCGGGGCGTCGAGCATGGCGAGGAGTTCGACCCGTTCGCCGCTCTCCTGGAGCGCGCAGGCCATGGCGTGCGCGACGAAGCCGCCGTAGGACCAGCCCAGCAGCCGGTACGGCCCTTGCGGCTGAACCTCCCGAACCAGGTCCAGATAGGCGTCGACCATGGCGGCGGCGTCCGGCACGGGCGGCCGGGTGCCGTCCAGGCCGACCGCCTGGACGCCGTACACGGGCTGGTCGCCGCCGAGGTGGGGCAGCAGGCCCGTGTAGCGCCAGGACACGCCCGCGCCGGGGTGGACGCAGAACAGGGGGGTGGCGGTGCCCTCCGCGCGCAGCGGCAGCAGCGGGCCGAGGGCGGTGGGGGCGCTCCCCCGTGTGTCCTGGTCCCGTCCGTCGGACGTGGTGAGGCTTCCGGCCACGGTGGGCGCGGCCAGCAGGTCGGCCGCCGACACGTCGAGGACTCCGGCCTGGCGGAGCCGGCCCGCCAGCAGCACGGCGCGCATCGAGTCGCCGCCCAGGTCGAAGAAGTTGTCGTGGAGGCCGATGCCGCCGATGCCGAGGGTCTCCTCCCACAGCCGGGTGACCGCCCGTTCGCGGTCGGAGCGCGGCGGCACGTGCTCCGTGGTCAGCCGGGGCCGTGGGGCCAGCGCCGGGCCCTCTTCGGTCCCGGCGGGGGTGTCGGGCGCGGCGGGGTCCGTGCGGGCGCCGGGGGCATCGATCCAGTGGCGGTGGCGTTCGAAGGCGTAGGGCGGCAGCGGGACCCGTCGGGCGGTGTCAGGCACCGGTGGGAGGGCGGAGTCCACGCCGGCGCTCCACAGTCGGCCCAGGGCTTCCGCGAGGACGAACCCGTCGGAGGCCTCGGCCTTGGCGTGCCGCATGGTGGTCACCGTCACGGGCTCCTCGTCGGAGAGCCGCCCGGTGGCCAGCTTGGTCAGGGTGTCCCCCGGCCCGATCTCCACCAGCACGGGGCGCAGGCGGTCCCACAGGGCGGTGATGCCGTCGGCGAAGCGCACCGTGTTCCTGGTGTGGTCGATCCAGTGCCGCACGGAGGTGGCCTGGGCATCGGTGACCCAGGTGCCGGTGACGTTGGTGACGTACGGGATCCGTGGCGGGCGCAACGTGACCTGACGCAGGTGGGTCTCGAACGTCGGCAGGACCGGATCCAGGACGTGGGAGTGGGCCGCGACGGGGATGCGCAGGCGGCGGAACGGGACGCCACGGCGGGCGAGTTCGGCCTCGAGGCGGGCGACGGCGTCGAGGTGTCCTGCGACGGTGCAGGCGCTGGGACCGTTCGCCGCGGCCAGGGACAGCTCGTCGTCGAGCAGCGGCCCGATGTCCTCGGCCGGGGCGGCCACGCCGACGGTCGCGCCGCCCGCGGAGCTGATGAGCCGGATGCGTTCGGTGACCAGAGGCAGCATGTCCTCGAGATCGATGACCCCGGCCAGGCAGGCCGCCGTGTACTCGCCGAGCGAGTGGCCGATCAGCGCGTCCGGGCGCACGCCCTGTTCGGCGAGGGTGCGGGCCAGGGCGTACTCGGTCACCACCAGGCCGAGGAACGCGGCGGTGTCGTCGGGCTGGTGCTCCTCGAACAGGGCGGTGCGGACGTCGGCGCCGAGCGCGGGCCACAGGATGCGGGCGCACTCGTCGACGATGTCGCGGTAGAAGCCGTGGTCGCGGTAGAGCTCCGCTCCCATGCCGGCGTACTGGGTGCCGCCGCCCGGCAGCAGGAACGCCACTCGGGCGGGTTCGTCGACCGGCCGGGGCGTGCCCGGCGCGGCGGTGCGCAGGGCGTCGAGGGCCTCCTCTCGGGTGGCCGCGGTGACGGTGAGGCGGTGGCGCAGCGCGGGCCGGTCGGTGCGCAGGGACAGCGCGACGTCGTCCAGGCGCAGTCGGGGCCGCCGCTCCAGGTGTCGGGCGAGGGCGTCGGCCTGGCCGCCCAGGGCGCCGGCGGTCCGCGCGGACAGCGGCAGCACCAGGCGGCGTCCGTCCTCGGGCGCGCGGGGCGCGGCCGGGGCGACGGGCGGGGCCTCCTCCAGGATGACGTGGGCGTTGGTGCCGCCGATGCCGAAGGCGCTGACGGCGGCCCGACGGGGGTGGTCGCCCGCGGGCCAGTCCTCCAGGGTGGTGGGCACGCGGAAGGGGCCGGAGGCGAAGTCGATGAGCGGGTTGGGCCGGTCGAAGTGCAGGCTCGGCGGGATCTGCCGGTGTTCCAGGGCCAGGACCGCCTTGATGAGCCCGGCGATGCCGGCGGCCGCGCCCAGGTGGCCGATGTTCGTCTTCACCGAGCCGAGCGCGCAGAACCCGGTCCGTTCCGTGCTCTGCCGGAACGCCTCGGTGAGCGCGGACACTTCGATCGGGTCGCCGAGCTTGGTGGCGGTGCCGTGCGCCTCGATCAGGCCGATGGTGCCGGCGTCGATCTCCGCCTGGGCCTGCGCCGCGAGGACGACCTCGGTCTGCCCGGCGGAACTGGGCGCGCTGAAGCCGACCTTGCGGCGGCCGTCGTTGTTGACGGCGCTGCCGCGGATGACGGCCCGGATGCGGTCGCCGTCGGCGAGGGCGTCCTCCAGGCGCTTGAGCACGACCGCTCCGACGCCGTCGCCGGAGGAGGTGCCGGCGGCGTCCGCGGCGAAGGCGCGGCAGTGGCCGTCGGGTGAGAAAGGGCCGTCGGGCACGTGCCGGTAGCCCAGCGCGGCCGAGGGGTTGAGGGAGACGGCGGCGGCGAGCGCGGTGTCGCAGCGGTGGTCGAGCAGGTCCTGGCAGGCGGTATGCACGGCGACGAGAGCGGTGGAGCAGGCCGTCTGGAGCGACACGCTCGGACCGGTGAGGCCCAGTTCGTAGGAGACGCGGGTGGCGAGGGTGCCGAGGGAGTTGGCGGTGGCCGCGTGCACGAGCGCGACCGAGCCGGGCTGCCCGGCGTGGCGCGGGTACACGTGGGCGGGGTAGTAGCGGCTGTCGCCGCTGCCCGCGTACACGCCGAACGCCTCGTGCGTACGGTCGCCGCCGAGGCAGCCGGCGTCCTCCAGGGCGTGGTAGGCCGTCTCCAGCAGCAGCCGCTGCTGCGGATCGACCACCGCGGCCTCGGCGGGGCTGTAGCCGAAGAAGCCGGAGTCGAAGCGGTCCATGCCCTCGACGACGGAGGCCATGCGGACGAGCGAGGGGTCGTCGAGGTCGCGCGGATCGCCGCCCGCGGCGAGGAACTCCTCGTCGGTGACGGGCCGTACGGACTCCCGGCCGGCCGCGAGGTTGTCCCAGAAGGTGTCGAGGTCGTCGGCGCCTGGGAAGCGGCCCGCCATGCCGATGACGGCGACGGCGGGGACCTCCGGCTCGTGGGATTCGGTGATGTCAGGCATGGCCTCGGTCCTTCCCCTGCCGTGCGGTACGGCGCGCGCGGGCCGCACGCTGCCGCTGTGCTTGTTCCTTGGCCCGGTCAAGGCCGGTGGGGGCGGTCTCGGCGGACCGTCGTGCCGCGGGGTCGGCGGTGCGCTGTGGAGCGGGCTCGCGCTGGGGCGAGGGCTCCCCGACCGTCCTGGTGCCGGGGCGCGTCGACAGGTGGCGGGCCAGGTCCCGCACGGTGGGGTGTGCGAAGAGGTCCACGACGGAAAGGTCGGCGTCGAAGGCGCTGTTGACGGCGCTCTGGGCGGTGACGAGGAGCAGTGAGTTGCCGCCCAGGTCGAAGAAGTTCTCGTCGCGGCCCACCCGGTCGCGGCCCAGCACTCCGCACCACACCTCGGCGAGCCGGCTCTCCAGCCGCCGCAGGTCCTCCCCCGGCTCCGCCTGGTCGCGGCGTGCGGAGGTGCCCGCCGAGCGCAGCGTCCAGGCGTCGCCCAGGCCGGCCACGCCGGCACTGTCGGCCGCCGCCCGGTACAGGGCGCCCAGGTCGGTGCCGTCCTCCAGGCCGACGCGGGCGGTCAGGCGTCGCACGTCACGGACCGGGGCCACGACGTGGCTGCGGACCCAGGGAGCGCTGCGGTCGGCACCGATCAGCAGATGCGGCTCGTCCAGGGCGCGGGCCAGGTCGAACGAGCGCAGTGCGGCGGGGGCGTCGAGCAGCCGGTAGCCGCGGGCCTCGGTGAGCGCGGTGAGCCGGTAGCCACGGCTCATGCCCTGCTCGCGCCACATGCTCCAGGCCAGGGACTGCGCGGGCAGGCCGAGGCTTCGGCGATGCCGGGCGAGGGCGTCCAGGTACGCGTTGGCGGCGGCGTAGGCGGCGTTCATGGCACCGCCGAAGTATCCGTTCACCGAGGAGAAGGTGACGAAGGAGCCGACCGGGTGGTCCTCGGTGAGCCGGTGCAGCGTCCACGCGCCGCGCACCTTCGCCTCCAGCGCGCGGCGCCAGGTGGCGATGTCCAGGTCGCCCACGGGACGCTCGACGAGGGCCCCGGCCAGGTGCAGCACCGAGCCCAGCGGCACCCCCCAGGCAGCGGTGGCCGCCTCCACCGCTGCCCGCACCTGGCGGTCGTCGGTGACGTCGGCGCGGGCGTAGCGGACCTCGCCCAGTTCGCGCAGCCGCCGGAGGGCCTCCCCGCGCGCCGATCCGGGCTCTCGGAGGTCCAGTTCGGACTGCGGGGTGCGACCCACGATCAGCAGCCGCGTACCGGGGGTGCGCAGCAGATGGGCCGCCACCTCGCTGCCGACGCCGCCCAGTCCCCCGGTGATCAGCGTGAAGCCGTCGCGCGCGGGCGCCTCGGCGCGCGGCGGTGTGTCGGGCAGGGCTGCCAGACGGCGCACGTGACGACGTCCGTCGCGGTACGCCACCTCCGCCCCGTCCCCGGCGACCGTCGCCTCGGCCAGCAGGACGGGAAGCGGGTCCTCGCCGTCGTCCGGCGCGAGGTCGAGGTGCGCCCCGCGCAGCCATCCGAACTCTTCGCCCAGGGACTTGATCAGGGCGCCGGCCATGGTTCGTGCCGGGCAGGGGCGGTCGTCGGGAAGCACGGCCTGGGCACCCGCCGTCACGTGCACCAGATCGACGGGGCGCTGTCGGCCGGGCCGGGCGGCGAGGGCGCGGGCGAGCGCGAGCAGCCGCTCCGTACCGGTCGTGTCGTACGGCGCCTGCTCCGGCGAGCCGGTGTCGCGCAGCCCGTCGAGGTGCAGGACGGCGTCGACCGGGCGCTGGTCGCGCTCCAGCTCTCGTAGCAGCTCGGTGTGGTCGTCTGCCTCGGCGGCCCGGACGCGGTAGTGGGCGGCGTCGAGTCGGGCGTACGCCGTCCCGTCGCCGACCACCGTGCACAGGCCGCCGCCGGACCGCAGGGCGTCGGCGACGCGGCCGGCGAGCCGCTGGATCCGGGGGTCGCCGCCGGTCAGCACGAGGGTGTGCCGGCCGGCGTGCGTGGCGCGTGGACCGGGGCGTTCCGCCGGCTGCCACACCGGACGCAGGAACCAGTCGGGCACGGTGGCGGCGGTTCCCAGTAGCAGCTGTGCCCTGCGGACCTCGTCGTCGAAGGCGCCCGCCTCGAAGTTCTTGCGCAGTCTGGTGCGCTGGATCTTGCCGATCTCGGTCTTGGGGACGGCGTCCGGCTCGACCGGGATGAGGAAGGCGGGGCTGACGCCGATCTCCCGGGTGACCTTGCCGGCGATCTCCCGCAGGGAGGCGGCCGTGTCCTGTGCGGCGATCCCCCGGGTGAGGTGGAAGAAGAGGGCCAGTTCGTCGGTGGGCGAGGAGGGATCGGAGCGCACCGCGACGGCGGCGGTGAAGCTGCGTTCCACGTGCGGCAGTTCCTCCACGCAGGCTTCGATCTCGTGGCTGTAGTGGTTGACGCCGTTGACGATGATGACGTCCTTGGCGCGGCCGGTGATGTACAGCTCGCCGTCACGCAGGAAGGCCAGGTCGCCGGTGTCGAACCAGCCGTCCTCGGTGAACGCCTCGGCGTTGGCGCCCGGGTTGTCGTGGTATCCGCCGGTCACCGAGGTGCCGCGCACCTGGAACCGGCCCGCCTCGCCCTCCTTGAGGACGGTGCCCTGCTCGTCGACGATCCGCATGGCGAAGCCCGGGTAGGGACGGCCGCAGCTGACGAAGGTGCCCTCGTCGTCATCGGGTTGGCCGGGCAGGACCGCGTCGGTGACCACCGAGCAGGTCTCGGACATGCCCCAGCCGGGGTGCATCACGTCCTGCGGCAGGCCGAAGGGCTCGAGGGTGTGCAGGAAACGGCGGGCGGCCGACGCCACGACGACCTCGCCGGCGTTCATCACCAGCCGCATCGGCGACAGGTCCCAGGCGCGGTCCGTGAAGCGGTGGGATTCCTCGGCGAGGAGTCCGAAGGCGAAGTTGGGCGCCCAGGTGACGGTGACCCGGTGCCGGTCGGCCAGGTCCATCCAACGCAGTGGGTCCTGGAGGATCCAGGACGTCGGGGCGTGGATCTGGCGGCAGCCCAGGTACACGTCCCGCAGGTGGAACATCACCACGCCGGTGACGTGGTCCAGCGGAATCCAGTTCAGCGTGACGTCGGTGGCGTCCAGCCCGTTCATCTGCTCGGTGGCGGCGGAGCGGGTCAGCACGTTGCGGTGGGTCAGCCGCACCGCCTTGGGCAGACCCGTGCTGCCGGACGTCATCAGCATCAGGATGAGGTCGTCCGGCTGGGCGGGGTGCCAGTCGCGGTCCTCCGGTGCCTCGCGCAGGGCGTCGGCCGTGGTCAGCCGCACCCCGGGCCATTCCTGCCGGGCGGCCACGTCACGCAGCCCGGCCTCGCGGCCGGCGGAGCACACGATCCAGGGCCGGCCCAGCATCCGCCAGATGCCCTCCAGCTTCGTGAGCGCCGCCGACGCCGCGTCGTAGGAGACGGGGACGGTCAGCGGGACGGCCACGAAGCCGCCGAGGACGCAGCCCCACAGCACGGCGAGGAAGTCCTCACTCACGTCGCACTGGAGGATGACCTGGTCGCCGGGGCGCAGGCCGGCCCGGCGCAGACCGGCCAGGACCCGTGAGGCTTCCGGGACGAGGGAGGCGTAGCTGCGCCGGTGTTCGCTGCCGTCGGCATGGACGTGGACGATGTCGCCCCGGTCCGTCTCGGCGGCGCGCAGCAGGGCCTGCGCCCAGCCGGACACGGACGGCTCGGCCAGTGCGGGCCCTTCGCTGAGCGCCGGGACGGCGGACACCGAGGTCGCGCTCGCGGTGCTGTCGGCCGGCGCGGGTTCCGCCGTGCGGTCGGGCAGGCCGGCGTGGCGGCGCCCCAGTTCCTCGGAGGCGTTCTCCACCGCCACCTCGACGGCTGTGACGCCGGGGACGCGGGCCAGCCGCTCCCGCCAGGCTCGTGCCGCGGTGCGGTCGACGGCGGGCAGGGCTCGTAGCGCCTCGGTGTCGAGGGTGCCGTCGGCGTGGAGGGGCAGCGCGTTGACCGCCGTGACGCGGACCGTCTCGTGTCCCGCGCGGTCCAGGACGTCCTCGACGCGTTCCGGGGCGTCCGCCCGTCCGGGCACCACGTACAGACGCGGGGGCCCGTCGTCGGCGCCGGCCAGGGCGCGGGCGTCGCGGATACCGGGCACGGACAGGGCCGCGTCCTCCAGCACCGCGGTGTCGGCCGCCGCCGGGGCCGGCGTGCGCTCGGGCATCGCGGGCAGCCGCCCGACGCGGACCGCGGGCTCGGCGCTCACCGTGCGCAGGACGTCGTGCAGGGCGAGGGCGAACCTCTCGGCCGTGCCGGCGTCGTACAGGTCCGTGGCGTACTCGACGTGCAGCGTGAGGCCGTCGGGGGCACCGTCGGGAGTGTGGCGCTCCCGTGCGTCCACGAAGAGGTCGAACTTGGCGGTGCCGGTGGCGGTCGGCCGCAACTCGGCCCGCCGGCCGTCCAGTTCGAGTACGGCGGGTTCGTTGTTCTGGAGGGCCAGCATGACCTGGAACAGGGGGTGCCGCCCGGCCTTGCGGGTCGGGTTGAGTTCCTCCACCAGCCGGTCGAAGGGCAGGTCCTGGTGGTCCAGGGCGGCCAGATCGGCCGCGCGCAGCCGGGCGAGGAGGTCACGGAAGGCGGGGTCGCCGGAGGTGTCGGCCCGCAGGACCAGGGTGTTGGCGATCAGGCCGACGAGGTGGTCGAGGGCGGGCTCGGTGCGGCCCGCGACGGGGGTGCCGAGGACGATGTCCTCGCCGGCGCCGCAGCGCGTGAGCAGGGCGCTGACGGCGGCGTGCAACACCATGAACAGGCTGGCGTTCTCGCGGTCGGCGAGGCTCAGCAGGTCACGGTGCACGGTCGCGTCCACGACGGTCTCCACGTGCGCGCCGCCACCGCGCGGCGCGGCCGGGCGCGGCCGGTCGCCGGGCAGGGTGCACTCCTCGGGCAGCCCGGCCAGGGCGGTGCGCCAGTGGGCGGTGAGCCGCTCCAGCCGTCCCGTGCCGTCCGGTTCGGGCGCCAGCAGCGCACGCTGCCACAGCGCGTAGTCGGCGTACTGCGCGGGCAGCGGGGTCCACTGGGGCGCCCGGCCGGCCCGGCGGGCCGCGTAGGCGGTGCTCAGGTCGTCGGCGAAGGGCCGCAGCGACCAGCCGTCGGCGGCGCTGTGGTGCAGCACGAGCAGCAGGGTCCGGTCGGTGCCGGTACCCAGCAGCCAGGCGGCGAGGGGGCTCTGCGTGGTCAGGTCGAAGCGGTGCCGCAGTGCGGTGGTGACATGGGCGGCCGTCTCGGCGGCGGGGCAGTCGACGCGGCGCAGCTGCGGGCGCAGGTCGCCGGGCGGCACGATCCGCTGGTACGGCACGCCGTCGTGCTCGGCGACCACTGTCCGCAGGCTCTCGTGGCGGTCGGCCAGATCGCCGAGGGCCAGCTCCAGCGCCTCGGCGTCGAGGCCGGCGTCCGGCGCGAAGAGGAGCGGGATGTTGTAGGTGGCCGCTCCGTCGTCGAGCCGGTTGAGGAACCACATGCGTTCCTGGGCGAAGGACAGCGGTACGCGCTCGGGGCGTACGACGTCACCGAGGGCGGGCCGTGGCAGGGCGGCCTCGGACCGCGCGGCGAGCCGGTGGGCGAGGGCGGCCGGTGTCGGCGTCTCGAACAGGGCCGTGATGGGGATCTCGGTGCCCGTCTCGTGCCGCAGGCGGGCCAGCAGACGGGTGGCGAGCAGGGAGTCGCCGCCGAGGTCGAAGAAGTTGACGTCGATGCCCACGGTGTCCCGGGGCAGCTTCAACACGTCTTCGAACAGCGCGCAGAGGACCGCTTGTTGCGGCGTCCGGGGGCGGGTGCCGGATGCCTGGGCGGCGAAGTCCGGGACGGGCAGCGCCCGCACGTCGAGCTTTCCGTTGGCGGTGAGCGGCAGGGTGTCCACCGGGACACAGGCGGCCGGGACCATGTGCTCGGGCAGGTGGGCGGCGGCGTGGGCGCGGAGTTCGGCGGGGCTCGCCGGACCGTCACCCGTCGCCACCGTGTAGGCGACGAGCTGTTGGGCGCCGTTGTCGGCCCGGCGGACCACGACGGCGGCCCGGACGACGCGCGGGTGGCCGGCGAGGACGGCCTCGATCTCACCCGGTTCGACGCGGAAGCCGCGCAGCTGGACTTGAGCGTCGGCCCGGCCGAGGTAGTCGAGGGTGCCGTCGGGGCGGCGCCGCGCCAGGTCGCCCGAGCGGTACATACGGGTTCCGGGCGGGCCGTAGGGGTCGTCGAGGAAGCGTTCGGCGGTCAGCTCGGGCCGGTTCAGGTACCCGGTGGCCACGCCGCCGCCGGAGACGTACATCTCCCCCGTCGCGCCGGGCGGCACCGGGCGCCCCGCGGGATCCAGCAGGTGGACGCGCAGGTCGGCGAGTGGGGTGCCGATGACGCTGCCGCGGCGCGGGTCGTCCAGGTCGGCCCGGGTGACACGGTGGTGGGTGACGTGCACGGTGGTCTCGGTGATGCCGTACATGTTCACCAGCACCGGGCGGTCCAGTCCGTGCCGGTCGGCCCAGGGGCGCAGCCGGGCCGGGCGCAGCGCCTCGCCGCCGAGGACGACGTAACGCAGCGCCCCCGTGTCGCCGTCCCGCTCGAGGTCGGCGTCGATCAGCTGCTCGAACGCGGACGGCGTCTGGTTGAGGACGGTCACCCCCTCGCGGTGCAGCAGCTTCAGGAACTCCCCCGGCGAGCGGCTCACGGCGTACGGGACGACGACGGCCCGACCGCCGTGCAGCAGGGCACCCCAGATCTCCCAGACCGAGAAGTCGAAGGCGTAGGAGTGGAACAAGGTCCACACGTCGTCCGCGTCGAAGTCGAAGTGCTGGGCCGCGGCCGCGAACAGCCGGACGACGTTGGCGTGCGGCACCGGTACCCCCTTGGGGCGGCCGGTGGAGCCGGAGGTGTGGATGATGTACGCGGTGTCGGACGGGCTCGTCGGCCCGTGCCGGTCGGCGTCGGTGAGGTCGGCGGCGGATCGGCGGCCGAGGTCCGCCGTGACCTCGGGGTCGTCCAGGAGGACGGTGGGCACCGAGTCCCCTGCCAGGTGGGCGTGAGCGTGTTCGGTGACGAGGGCGACAGGGGCCGCGTCCTCGACGACCAGCCGCAGCCGCTCGGCCGGATGGCCGGGGTCCAGGGGGAGGTAGGCCGCTCCCGTCTTGAGGACGGCCAGCAGCGCCGGCAGCAGCCGGGGGCCGCGCTCCAGGGCCAGCGCCACGACGCGCCCCGGGCCCGCCCCGCGGTCGGCCAGCAACCGGGCCAGTCGGTTGGCCCCGGCGTTCAGCTCGGCGTACGTGAGGTGTGCGTCCCCGCAGGTGACGGCGGTCCGCTCGGGCACGGACGCCGCCTGTTCCTCGAACAGTTCCGTGAGGGTCCGCTCGACGGGACACGTGCGTACGGGGGTGTCACGGGGATGCTCGCCCGGCAGCAGGATGTCGAGGTCCCGCAGCGGCGTGGCCGGCTCGACGTCGGCCAGTTCGCGCAGCACGGTGAGGAACCGGTCGCGGTGCAGGGCGAGTTCGTCCTCCTCGTACAGGGCCGGATTGGCGTCGAGGGCCAGCCACATCCCGCCGGGCCGCGCCCCGGGGCGTACGCTGATCTGCAGGTCGTCGACGGCGCCGCCGGACAGGTGGTGCCAGGTGGTGGGGTGGCCGCCGAAGACCGGGGACTCGTCGAACGGGACGATGTTCAGGACCGGCCCGTACAGTCGGCGTCCGGTGCCCATCAGACCCAGGTCGCGGCGCAGGAACTCGCCCCGGTACTGCTGGTGTCGGCGCAGGGCCCTCAGTTCTTCCGCGACGGCGCGCACCAGCTCCGCGACGGGCGTGTCCGCGCTTGCGGCCACGCGCAGCGGAAGGACGTCGGAGGCGGTGCCGGGGGTGCGCAGGGCGGCGCTGCCGAGCCGGCTCATCGTCGCCAGACCGAGCACCAGGTCCCCCGCGCCGGTCATCCGGTGCAGGTACGCGGCGGTGGCGGCGGCCAGCAGGTCGGTGCGCGAGACGCCGAGACGTGCCGCGGCCGCGTCGAGGGCTCCGGCCTCGGCGGGCTCCAACTCGGCGGTACGGCGCAGGAAGGGGGCGGCGGGGGCGGCCGTCCGGGTGGTGAGCCGGGCGGGCTCGGGCAGCCCGGCCAGGCGCTGCGCCCAGTGGGCGCGGTCGCGGACGTACCGCTCGGAGCCGCGGTAGGACTCCTCCTCCGCCCGGAGCCGGCTCACCGGCTCGAAACCGGCGGGGTCCGGCTCGCGCCCTTCGGCCAGCGCGTTGTACGTCTCCGCCAGGCGCCGGCCCAGGAGCTTGTAGCTGTAGCCGTCGAGCAGGATGTGATGGGCCCTCAGCAGCCAGATATGGCGGTCGGGGGCCAGGGTCAGCAGGGTGTGTGAGAACAGCGGGCCCTTCTCCGTGTCCACGGGGGTCGCGAGGTCCGTGCGGATGCATGCCCACGCGGCGGCCTCGGGATCCTCGGCGCCGCTGACGTCGACCCGGTGCAGGCTCCAGTCGTCCGCGTCCGGAGCCAGACGGCAGCGAGGGCCGTCGTCGGTGTCGACGAAACGCAGGGCGAAGGTGTCGGCCTCACCGACGGTACGCCGCAGCGCGACCTCGAACAGGCCGGTGTCGAGGGGCCCGTGAATCTCCACCGCTTCCGCGGTGTTGTACGCGGCGCCGTCCGGTGCCAGCCGCCCGGCGTACCAGAGGCCCTCCTGGGCCCCGGACAGCGGTCGGCGTTCGTCCTCCTGCACTGACATAGCACAACCCTCACGTGACAAGCCGTAATGTCCCGGACGGTGAAGGCCCGGCCGGATCGGACGGGTGCGGCCACCGCTCCGTGCCGCCCTCACGTGGGTGCTCGCCGGGCCGGCCCACAGGGGCGGGAAAATGGGAGGTCGCACACCAAGGGCAGGGAATGCTCATCACCCGGCCCCGGATTCACAGGAACTCACGGTGAGATACCGGGCCCGACGGGGTCAAGCCGAGACGGGCCACCGAGCGTCAATTCAGGTGTTTCCCTAATGACCGGGGTGCGAGGGAGTCCGCGGCCCGGGACAACTTCTAGGGAAAACACGCGACTTCGCTGTGCACCGGGTTCTCGGATGGATTCCACCGCGCTTCCCGGTGCACTCTCGGAGGGACCTCGATTCCCGCGGACAGCAGGCGGCGACAGGCCGCTCCCAGGGCCGGGGACACACGAAACGGACGACGGAAAGAAGGCTGACGGCATGCACCGTGCGCTGTGTCCGGTTGAGTCCCTCTACGTGGGCCAGAGAAGCAGGGCCGTCCTGTCCTGCGCCCTGCGCGGACGCGTCGACGTCGAGGCGCTGTCGGCCGCCTTCGACGCCATGACGCAGCGGAACCCGATGCTTCGCTCCCGCATCGTCGAGGAGGGCGCGGGTCACGCGCTGCGCCTGCTCGACGAGGACGAGCGGCCCCACCTGGTCACCCGCACCGGCGACGAGGACGAGGCGTACGCGGTGGAGCTGAACAGCCCTCTGCCCGTCGGAGGGCCGCTGAGCCGTGCCGTCCTGGTCAGCGCGCCGGACGGCGAGAGTCACCTGTTCGTGCTGGTCGTCGACCATGCCGTCACGGACGGTCACAGCAGCATCGCGCTGCACAATGCGCTGTGGGACCGCTACCGGGCGCTGGTCGACGGGGAAGGCGGTATCGAGGCCTCGGAGTCCGGATCGCCGCGATGGCCGCGGCCCGTCAGTCGGTTGCTGCCCGCGGCCGACGAGGCGGACACGGCCAAGTACCTCGACACCCGTGTCGAGGAGACGAGGCGGCACTCGGTCGAGCTGGTGCCGTACGACGTGCGGCGTGCCTCCGCCACCGGCCGAGCGGTAGGCGAGGGCGCGGCCGTGGACGGGCGCATCGAGGTCTGCCGACTGACCCTGGACACGGGACTCACCACCCGTCTGCGCCGCACGGCACGTACCTGCGGCGTCTCCGTGCACGCGCTGATCGCCGCGACACTACTGGCCACCGCCAGGCGTCGCCTGGACGGCGACGGCCCCCGCACGCTCGGCTGCCTCTCCCCCGTCGACCTGCGCTCCCGGCTGTCCCCACCGCTGCCCGCGTCGGACATGGTGCCCGCGGTCACCACCCACCTCCAGACCCTCGACGTGTCCGGGACCTCGGACCCCCTGGACCTGGCGCGAACCGTCCACGCCCGCCTGAACGACTTCATCTCGCGCGGTGACCACTTCCACGAGATGCGCATCACACCGGAGATCCCCCGCAACCCCGCGCTGCAACTGGCCACGGTGATCGTCACCAACATGGGCGTCGTCCCGGGACCGCGGCTGCCCAGGGGACTGGAGGCCGCCGACGTCCGCCTCGCACCCGCCCGCGAGCACTACTTCCCGCAGGCAGGACGCAGTCCCGTCATGGCGTGCGTCGTCTCCTTCGAAGGGCGGCTCGCCATCGAGTTCCCGCACCACACCGCCTGCTTCAGCCGGTCCTTCATGCAGGCCTTCCGCGACGACGTGCGCAGCGGGCTCCTCGGCCTGGCGAGCGCGGCGGAGACCGAGCCCGCCCGCGCGGCCGCCGACTGAGCACCACCCCCTCCGCTCGACGACACGCCGACCCGGCGCCGTAAGGAGCCCTACCCCGACATGACCACCGTCAGCGACCTCCCCTCCCCCCTGACACTGCTCCCCCGAGCCCAGTCGGGCGACGAGCACGCCATGAACCATCTGCTGACCGCCATCACGCCGTACGTCGCGCGCATCTGCCGTTCCGTCACCCACGACGACGGTGCCGACGCCACACAGGAAGCCCTGCTCGCCATCTACCGCGGCCTGAGAGGCTTGCGCGAACCGGCGGCGTTCTACGGCTGGGTGCGCTCGGTGACGATCCGCGAGGCGATTCGCACCGCCAAGCGTTACGGCGAGGAACAGACCTGCCCGCAACTGGAGTCGCGACAGGAGACGAACCCCATGGACGCGGTGTACGTCACCGATGTGCTGGAGCGTCTGTCCCGGGCGCACCGGCAGGTCCTCACCCTGCGCTCCTACGGGCTCAACGAGGAGGAGATGGCCGAGGTCCTCTCGCTGCCCGTGGGCACCGTACGCTCGCGCCTCTTCCGGGCCCGCCGCCGATTCCAGGAAGAGTGGCAGCCCTCGGCGGCATGAGGCGGGCGCCGTCCGTCGCCGGGGCGCGGTCCGGCACGCGTGACGCCGGGCGCCGTGCCCCTGCGGCGGCGGCCGTGGCGGGAGTCACCGCCACGGCCGCCGCACCGGGAGTCGACGCTCGCCGCTCCTTCCTACTTCACGCGCTCCGGAAGGACACGCGGCGGCCACTGGCCGGCGGCGAACATCCCGAGCGCGTGCGCACGCGCCACCAGGGCGGGGCGGTTGGGGGCGTCGAACCGTCGCAGCATCTGCCCGACGCGGTATTCGATTCCCTGACGGCTGAGATAGAGACGGGAGGCCAGCTGAACCGTGGACTCGCCGCCGGCCACACCTTCCAGGACCTGTGCGTCGAGAACGCTGAGCACGGGTCCGTCGGAGGTCACCGGCGCGTTGTCGCTTCCCGGCCGCCGCTCCTCTGCTGTGCGGTGCAGAAGGACGACGACACGCACGATTTCACCGGAAGGGCCTCTGACCGCCTTCGCGGATACCTCCGCGGAAAAGGTGCGGCCGCTGCCGTCCCGGCCAGTGACCGTTTCCGTGAATCGCCCGCGCCGGCCCGAGGAAAGCGCGACGAACTGTTCCCGCAACCGTGCGGGAACGGACGACCGGAGAAGGTCGAGCAGACTCGACCCGCATATCTCGCCGGTGCTCAGACCGAATAGGCGGGCGAATTCCGGGTCCGCGGCCCTGACGGTGATGTCCCCCGGGGAGACGTGCGCTGTGCAGGCACCCCGTGGCGCGGAATCACGCGGTGCGCTGCCCCTGTCGGTGTCGCGGTGGACGCGGGGAGTCGGGTGTGCGGCTTGGTTCTTCCTGCGGGGCGAAGCGTCGGGGAAACTCGTGGTCGCCACTGACGTACCGTCCTTCTTCCTGCGCGTGGAGGGCTGGGAAGGGGTCACGAGCGCGGAGCGGACCGGGTGCGCTGATGCCGGGGTGCCGGCGGACGCCCGGTGCTGGCGCGCGCCACCTCGGGGGTGGCCCGGAGCCAGGTGTTCCGCGTCGTTACGGGAGGCCGGCGGCAGTCGCGGGACTCCCGGAGCAGATCAGGAGCAGAGGTACCGGCACTGGGACGGCCGACACCTTGATAACGTTGTCAGGGCCATTCGATCTCGCCGCCCGGCCCTGAGGGAGAGCCGCCTGGCACAGCGGGCGGGACCGGGCCCGCAGCGCCGCCACCCGGGGGAGCCGACGCCTCGTTCGCCACTGTCCCCGTGATACCGGCGGAACCGGCGACCACGACCGGCCGGACGATCGGCCTTTGCGATGAGCCCGGTCGGGCGTGACGCAGCACGAATACCTCCGCGAGGCGGGTAGGGGAATCGCATCAGGACGGCGCCTTCGAGCCTAAGCGCGCGGCAACCGCCGTGACAAGGGTTTGCCAAGTGACCTGGGCAACCTGTCAACTCCCGTGTGCCTGGCGCTTCTTCGGCACGCGCGACCATGGCCGACACCTGGGGCCGGATCACCGAGAAAGGCTTCTGAACAGGGGAGTTGACCTGTACAAAACAGCTTGCTCCCCTTTCGGAGGCTTCGTAGAGTGTTGACAACTTCATCCGTCCGAGCGGGCGATCCGGGGATGAAGGCCCCGCAGACGACACTCCGGCATCAAAGGAGGGAGATGCTCGAACAGCCGCATTTCGGCCGCCGACTGAAGAGGCTCCGGCTGGAACGAGGCATGAGCCAGGCCAACCTCGTCGGCGAAGGCCTGTCCACGGGATACCTGTCACGCCTGGAGTCGGGTGAACGACGCCCCACCGAGCGCGCCGTCACGTATCTCGCCCGGCGTCTCGGTGTCGACGCGTCCGCGCTGACCGAGCCCTCGGACGGCAGGTCTCTGACGGCGGTGCTGGCCGCCGTGACATCGGCGCCGCCCGGCATGGACGACACAGCGGCTTTGAGTCGTGCGGTCGAGGAGGACACCGGCGACGATCCCGCCGCCCGCTGGCAGGCCCTGTGGCTGCTGAGCCGCGCCGTCGGCCGCGACGGCGACTACGAGCGGGAGCGCGCACAGCTGCGGGAACTCATCGAGCTGAGCGACCTGCTGAAGGCTGCGGAACTCCGGGCGCGGTCGCTCGTCCAGTACGCCCGCTGCACCCGTGCCCTGGGTGACATGCGGGCAGCGGAACCGGCGGCCGTGGAGGCGCTGTCCATCGCCCGCGCCGAGGGACTGTCGGTGTCCGACACCATGGCCGCCCTGATGGTGCTGATCAGCATCGAGACGGAAGTCGGCAGACTGGAAGCGGCCGGACGGCACGTCGACGAACTGGAGCGGGACCTGCTGCCCGAGGCCACTCCGGCCCAGGCGGCCGAGGCACTGTGGACGGCGGCCATGGTCAGCAACCGCCAGGGCGACCACGCAGCCGCCCGGACCAGACTGGAAACGGCTCTGCACCTCCTCCAAGGCAAGGACGACCTGAACCTGTGGACCCGTCTGCGGGCCGCCGCCACCGCTGCCGCGCTACAGATGTCACCGCCCCGGGTGGCCGCGGCCGACCGCTGGCTGAGCGAGGCGGCATGTGTCCTCGCCCTGATCGGCACTCCCCTGCAAGTACAGGAACTACGAGCTCTACAGGCCCATCTCGCGTTCCACAAGGGCCAGGTGGACGACGCCCGCGCACTCAGCCACGCCCTGCTGTCCGAGGAGGACCTGCGCCTCTCCTACCGCGACCGGGTACGGCTGTCGGTCCTCGACGGCCGGCTGATGATCCTGGCGGGCCGCGTCGACGAGGGCATCGCGGTCCTGCAACGGCTGGGCCGGCAGGCGACGGAGTCGAAGAACCTCGACCTGGCGGCCCACGTCTGGCAGGCCCTCGCCACCACCCTGGCCGACGTCCGCTCCCCCGCGGCGCCGACGGCGACGGCGGCACGGCCTCACTCCAGCGGCGCCTCCGGGTCGATGAGTGAGGCGCGGGGCAGCGGCCGGTGACCAGTCGTGGAACGAGCCCGAGGCGCCGCCGCGGTTCGTCGGCGGCCGGCGGGAGACCAGGCGCCCCGGCGGCGCGGGCCCGCCCGGCCGGGGCCGGACGGCGGTCGCGTCCCTCGCCCAGGCTCTTGGGAGCGACGTCACGCCCATGAGGCCTTGGGCCGCGTCGTCCTGGCCGACTGAGGGGGCGACGCCCGTTCAGCCGGCGTCCCGCACGTTCCCGTCCGCCCGCCCGGTTCGCCGCACGGCGGTGAGTGCGGCGAGCACCGTTCCGACGGCCAGGACCGTCAGCCCGCGCAGCCACACCTGGGCCTCGATCTGCGTGGCAAGCACGACACAGGAGGCGATGCCCAGTATCGGCAGTACGGTCGGGGCCCGAAAGTGGTCGGCTTCGCCCGGGTCCCGGCGCAGTACCAGCACCGCCGCGTTGACCATGAGGAAGACGACCAGCAGCAGCAGGACCAGGGTGGATGCCAAGGTGGCGACGCTGCCGGTGAGCGCGAGGAGCATCGCCAGCAGCGTGGTGACCGCGATCGCGGCCCATGGCGTACGGCGGCCCGGCAGCACCTTGGCCAGCGCGGCAGGCAGCAGCCCGTCCTTCGCCATGCCGTAGGCCAGGCGGGAGGACATGATGCCGGTGAGCAGCGCGCCGTTGGCCACGGCGACGAGCGCGATGGCGCTGAACAGGCGGGGCGGGACGCCGCCCGCCTCCTCGACGACCTCCAGCAGCGGCCCGCTCGACCCGGCCAGCCGGGCGGTCGGGACCGCCGCCGACGCGGCCATGCCCACCAGCAGGTAGACGGCCCCGGCGGTGGCGAGGGCGCCGAACAGGGCGCGCGGGTAGGAACGCCGCGGGTCGCGGGTCTCCTCGGCGACGTTCACCGAGGTCTCGAACCCGACGAAGGAGTAGTACGCCAGTACCGACCCGCTCAGCACGGCCGCCGCCGCCCCCTTCTGCGGAGTGCCGAGCTGCGTGAGCCGCCCCACGTCGCCGTCGCCGCGCAGCAGCAGCCACGCTCCGAGACCGACGATGACGGCCAGTCCGCCCACCTCGATGACGGTGGCGACCACGTTGGCGCGGGTCGACTCCTTGATGCCCCGCGCGTTGACCAGGGCGAGCAGGGCCAGGAACAGCACGGCCACGAGCCCCACGGGAAGTGTCACGAAGGACGACAGGTAGTCGCCGCCGAAGCCGCGGGCGAGTGCGGCCACGGAGACGATGCCTGCGGCCAGCATGCAGAAGCCCGCGACGAACCCGGCGAACGGTCCGAAGGCACGCGTCGCGTAGTGGGAGGCTCCGCCCGCCCGTGGGTACTTCGTCGCCAGCTCGGCGTAGGAGGCAGCGGTCAGCAGCGCCAGCAGCAGCGCCACGACCAGCGGTACCCACACCGCTCCCCCGGCGTCGGCCGCGACCTGGCCGACCAGGACGTAGACGCCGGCGCCGAGCACGTCGCCCAGGATGAAGAAATACAGCAGCGGGGTCGTCAGCGCGCGCTTGAGGGCCGTCCCCTCCTGTGCCCCTCCTTGTGCCCCCGTCTCCGCCGCCGCCTGCGCCGACACTCTTTTCCCGACTCTTCTCGCCATACCGGCCCGTGTCCCCCGTATCGCGGGATGCACGCTCGGGCTCCGATCGCCGCACGGATGCGCCGCGTCACACCGGCCGCGTGTCACGGACGGGGGTCGCCCATCCGGGACAGCCCCCGTCAGGGTGGAACCGGCACGAGGGCCGAGTCGACTTCCCGCGGGAACGGTGAAGAAACCAGGGGTATCGACCGTGTGTTCTTCCCGTCGCCGGGCACGAGGAGTCACGGAGGTCGATACATATGGTTCCCCTGCTCCTCGTTCTGCTGCTGGCTCTGATCCTCTTCGGCGCGGGCTTCGCGCTCAAGGCACTGTGGTGGATCGCCGTCATCGTGCTGGTCGTCTGGCTGCTGGGCTTCGTCATGCGCTCCGCGGACACGGGCGGCCGCAAGGGCCGCTGGTACCGCTGGTAACCGCGCCGTACGGCAGCCGGTCCGTGGGCCCCGGGCACATCCCGGGGCCCACGCGCATGACCCGGATCAGGCCATCTCACCGGGCAAACGGTGTAACCACCACCTTGCCGGGCACCAGGGCTCATAGCCGGGGCCCGGTGAAGCAGTGGAACCTGCGCCTCCAGACACCGGGCCCCAGCCCCCCGACACCTCGCCGGCCGACCTGCTCGCGATGCCCCGGGGCCGGCGTGGGAGCAGCCGCCGCAACGGAGCCGGCCCGAGCGGCCCGCGGCTCAGCAGGCGGACGTGCCCTCCGCGATAACCCGTTGGCGGACCACCCCGGCCACTGCTACTTTTCCGGAGGCCGTGCGAGAGAACGAGGAGGTGGTACCCGTGGACGCAGAATCGACATGGGTGCTCCCCTCCGGGGTCACGGTCGGACGATAGGTCGTCCGGGAGCGCCGTTCAGAGCACTCCCGAAAGGCACGACCGTGCGATTCACTTCCGAACAGCGCCTCGACGACGGCGTCCTCGAGCGCGCATTCACCCTCGGCGAGATCCCGGGCACCCTGTGGACGCCAGGATCCGCCGCACCGGCCCCGCTGGTCCTGATAGCCCACAACAACGGTCTGCCCAAGGCGGAACCCCGGCTGGTGGCCCGCGCCCGGTACACCGCGGCGCGCGGCTACGCGGTGGCCACCATCGACGCCGCCGGGTGCGGTGACCGTCCCCGTTCCGCCGCCGACGAGCAGGCCCGAATCGACCTCCGGCGGGCGATGCGGGCCGGCGAGCCGGTCGACGAGATCTTCGAGTCCTTCATCGGCCCCCTGGTCGAGAACGCGGTCCCGGAATGGCAGACCACTCTGGACGCCCTCCTCGAGCTGCCCGAGATCGGCGGTCCGGTCGGATACTCCGGGGGGTGGGCAGCCCTCGGCATTCGGCTGGCGGTGGTCGAGCCGCGCATCGCGGCCGCGGGCTTCTTCGCCGGGGGGTACGTGCCCCGTGCCCAGCGCGCGGAGGCCCGCCAAGTCACCATCCCGTTGCTGTTCCTGCTGCAATGGGACGACGAAGGGAATCCCCGGCAGCGGGCCCTGGACCTGTTCGACGCCTTCGGCAGCAAGGAGAAGACGCTGCACGCCAATCCGGGAGGGCACACCGGCACCCCGTGGTTCGAGCTGGAGGACGGGTGCCGGTTCCTGGACCGACACCTGAAGTGAGGCCGGGCCGTCCGGCGGACGGTAGGCGGTGTCGGCCAGGACGCCGTCGTCGAGGACGGGTTGCGGCCTCCTCGACGGCGGTTGCCGGCTGCACAACCACTCCTACCGCCCCCGCCTGCCAGATACGTCCTGCCGTGCCGCCGCGCCAACCTGCCGGCTCGGCGGCACGGCAGAACGTGTCGCTCACATGTCGGCGCCCAGGTGTGCCCCGCGTCCCAGCCCGCCGGGGGTGCATCCCCGGCGCGCGAGCGAGGACGTGAGCCGTATCCCGTGCAGGGTTCACGTGGTCACGTTTCGGGAGCCACGAGATCGCCGCCGATCGCCTCACGCAGGTGGTCGGCGCGGGGTGAGGTGGTCGAAGTCGAAGGCCGTGCGCGGTTCGTCGGGGCGTGCGTGGCGGGCCGCCCGGTCGGGGGCACCCGTCCGTGCCTCGGCCACGGGTGCGCGTGCTCGTCGTGGCAGTCGGCGCCGGCGCGCGCCCCGTCGTGTCGGTCCGGGGGCGGGTGGCCGACCGTTTGCCGATGCGCGGCCGCCCGGCGGTCCCGCCCCGCCCTCTGCGGCCGGGGCGGCGCCGCGCCGGACGGGGTTTCGTCCAGCCAGGAATCGACAGCGGAACGAGCCGGTCAGGAGGGCGGGTGGGGACAGGCCAGGGCGGTGAGGTCCACCGCGTCCGCCATCGCCTGCATGCCCTTGTCGTTGGGGTGGAGGTGGTCGCCGCCGTCGAAGACGGGGAGCACGCGTTCACGGTCGTAGGGGCTGCGCAGTATGCGGTCGAAGTCGGTCACCGCGTCGAACTCGCCCCCGGACCTGACGAACTCGTTCACGCTCTGCCGTACGGCCTCGGCGGCGGGGTCCCATTCGGACCAGCCCTTGAACGGGGCGATCGTGGCGCCGACCACGCACTTACCGGCCGCGTGAGCCCGGGCGATGACCTGCCGGTAGCCGGCGATGAGGTCGGCGGCGGTGACACCCGTGTGGGCCTTGAGGTCGTTGACGCCTTCGAAGAGGAACACGGTGCGCACACCCGGCAGCGACAGCACGTCCCGGTCGAGCCGGTTCAGGGCGCTCTGCCCGGCGCCGTCGGCGAGGACCTTGTTGCCGGAGATCCCCTCGTTGGCGACACCCTGGACGTCGGATCCGGTCCGCTGGAGGCGGCGGGCGAGGTAGTCGGGCCAGCGGCGGTCGAGGTCGGAGGTGGACTGCCAGCCGTCGGTGATGGAGTCGCCGAGCACGGCCACGGCGCCGGTCCGGGCCGCGGTGCGTACCGTGACGGCGTCGAGGTAGTACCAGGAACCGGTCGTGCCGGTCCAGTTGTCGGCGCCTTCCTCGGCGGTGTGGTCGCCCTGGGTGGTGTACGACGTCTGCATCGCCATGCCGTGGCCGGTCGCCGGGCCGCCCGCGTCGGGGCTGTGCAGGCTGACGACGAGGTTCGCTCCGGCGGGCCGACGGCCGGGAAGCGCGTCGCTGAGCACCGTCCTGCCCGCCGGTACGGTGACGGAGTGGGCGCCGCCGAAGGTGAGCCGCCGGTTGCTGCCGGGTACGAGTCGTGCGCCCGACTGCTGGGTTCCGGCCCAGACGCTGTCGAGGGTCAGGGGCCGGTCGCCGAAGACGTTGGAGAGCCGGATCCGCAGGTCGCCGCCGCCGGCGCTGGTGCGCACGACCAGCCGGTAGGCGCGGTCGGGCGCGCCGTCGCCGAGCCGGTCGGCGCTCGCGCCCCAGGTGACCACGTCGTGCGTTGCCGCCGTGGCGCCCGGTACGGAGACGGCCTGGGTCGCGGCGGCGGTGAGGAGTACGGCGGCCAGTGCGGCGGCGCTCGCGAGCCGGGCCCTCATCGGGTGAAGCCCTTCAGCGTGAGGGACTCTCCCGGCTTCAGGGCGACCGTGCGCGAGGTCCCGGCGAAGGCGACCGTGGTGGTTCTGCCGCCGGTGCTGCGGATCCGGGCCGACGTGGGCTCGCCGGCCTTCCAGGCCAGGTCGACGAGGAATCCGCCGCGTGCGGCGAGGCCGGTGACCGACCCGGAGGCGGCCCAGGCGGCGGGCAGGGCGGGGAGGAGTTCCAGGTGGCCGGGGCGGGAGTACAGCAGCATCTCGCTCACGGCGGCCGGAGTGCCGAAGTTGGCGTCGATCTGGAAGATGCCGCGGCCCGGCTCGGTCTGGTAGATGTCGAACAGGTTGAAGGCGGTGCCGTTGGCGCCGCCGGTGGAGGGGCGCAGGTTGTTGACGATGAGCTGGTAGGCCTTGTCGGCGTTCTTCAGGCGGGCCCAGCACAGGGCGCGCCAGGCGTTGGCCCAGCCGAAGCTCTCGGTGCCGCGGGCGGTCAGCAGGGCGGTGGCTCCCTCGACGATCTCGTCGGGGGTGGAGCCGTCGGGGCGGATGCGGTCGCCGGGGAAGAGGCCGACCAGCGGGGACAGGTGACGGTGGGTGGTCTCGCCGAGGTTGTCCGGTGACATCCACTCCTGCAACCAGCCGGTCTTCGGGCTGACCTCGGGCAGGTACAGCTTGTCGCGCAGCGCGGTGATCCGTGCGGCGTGGTCGCGGTCCCGCTCCAGCAGGGCTGCGGCGTGCGCGTAGTTGCCGAACAGCGTCCAGACCAGTTCCTGGGCGTAGGTGATGCCCTTGGCGTCCAGGGGCCCGTGTTCGGGCGACCAGTCGCTGTCGGCGATGAGCACCTCCTTCGTGCCGCCCGGCACGGTGGTGGTGACCAGCCGCGCCTCCCAGAACTCGCAGGCGCCCTTCAGCAGCGGGTGGATGCGCTCCAGGTGGGTGCGGGAGAGGGTGTACTCGTAGTGCTCGAAGAGGGTGTTGCACAGCCAGGCGTTCCCCGCCGGGTGCCACCACCAGCCGCCACCGCCGTGGGGGTTGGTGGAGATGGCGACGGTCCAGCCGGCGACCCGGCGGGAGGAGTTGCGGTAGCGGTTGCGGGGATCGCCGAACAGCCGGCGGGTGAGGTCGGTCCAGGCGGGGAGCTGGGCCAGGCAGTAGTCGGTGAGAGCGTCGAAGCACGGGGACAGCCCCGTGCGGTCGGCCATCCAGTAGTTCATCTGGATGTTGATGTCGGTGTGGTAGTCGCCCATCCAGTCCGGGTCGTTGCCGTCCAGCCACAGTCCTTGCAGGCCCATCGGGAGGCTGCCGCGGGAGCCGGAGATCATCAGGTAGCGGCCGAAGTGGAGGTAGGCGGCCTCCAGTTCCGGGTCGGGGTCGCCGCTGGTGTGGCGGAGGTTGAGGCGCTCCCAGGTGTCCAGCCCGCGCTGCCGCTCCGTGGAGGCGCCCAGGTCGAGGTCGAACCGGCGGAAGAGGCTCCGGTGGTCGGCGACGTGGGTGCGGCGCAGGGTCGCCGCGGAGTGGGCGGCAGCGGCCCGGACCTTGCTGCGGGCGAGCTTGGCGGGGTCGAGGGTGGGGTCGCGGTAACCGGCCTCGGCATCGGGCGCGTAGTTGGTGCCCCCGCTGACCACCACGGTGAGCTCCCGGCAGCCCGCGAAGTCGATCCGGTCGCCGCGTACGCTCACCCGGCCGCCGCTGCCGTGCGCGGTGACGGCGGCGCCGTAGCGCAGGCCGTTGGGGAAGGCGGAGCCGAAGGACAGCGCCGGATCCTCGCCGTGGGTGCCCGCCAGGGTGATCGTGCCGGTGTGGCGCCCGCCGCCGCTCTGCGTGAAGTGCACGACGATCACGTCGTCGGGGCGGCTGGCGAAGACCTCCCGCCGGTAGGTCACCTTGGATCGGACGTAGGTGGTGGTGACGACGCCCCGGTCGAGGTCGAGGGTGCGGCGGTAGCCGGAGACGGAGCCCAGGTCGTGCTCGGGCAGGTCGACCGTGAGGCGGGCGAGGAGGGTGAGGGAGCCGAAGTCGTCGCGGCCATAGGGGAACTGGCCGTCGGCGTCGAGGGTGTCGTTGAGGCCGCCGGTCCACATCGTGGCGTCGCTGATCAGGAGCAGTTCGCGGCCGGGGTCGTTGCCCGTCAGGGCGCCGAGGCGGCCGTTGCCGACGGGCAGGCCCTGTTCGATCATCGAGTGGGCGTCGCCGGGGGCCTGCCACCACAGGACGTGCCGGGCCTCGCCGTCCACCGCCGGATCCTCGGCGGGACGCTGCGGGGCGGCGGAGGCGGTGAAGGCGGGCAGGCCACCGAGGGCGCCGGCGAGGCCGGCGGTCGCGGCCAGGGCGAGCAGGGTGCGTCTGCCGGGTTCGGGGGTGCTGGTGCTCATGGCGGCTCCTGGGCTCGGGAGAAGGGGGCCCGGCGGGGCGGGCCGGGCCCCCGGAGTGGACGGTCAGGATGACTTCGGTACGTCGATCCGGTCGATGTCCGGTGCGTAGCCGGAGCCGCTGTCGACGGTGAGGGTGTTGGCGCCCGCCTTCAGCGCGACGGGGACGGTCGCGGTCGACACGGTCCCCCAGTCGCCGGTGGAGGCGAACGTGTGACGAACCGCGCCGCCGCCGTTGGCGGAGACGGACGCCGACCGGGCGTCGCCGCTGATGTAGGAGATCCGCACCTGGTAGGTGCCCGCTTCGGGGACGACGACGTCGTTGAAGGTGAGCTTGCCGCCGAGGTAGAGGTTGCCGACCTTCTTGCCGTCGGAGCAGGCCGAGCAGTTGCCGACGGAGGCACTGCCGCCGAGGGTGTTGTCCCCGGACTCGGCCTCGTAGCCGGTCAGGGAGACCGCGGCGCCCTTCGGGGTGACGGTGAACAGGCGGGAGCCGTGCGCGGGCAGCGCTTGGGTGATCTTGTTCCGGTAAGTGCCGAGGTTCTCGTGGTTCCACAGGTCGCGGACGGCTGCCTTGCCGGTGAAGCCGAGGGCCGACCAGTCGGCGGTGACCGCGGCGGGAGCGTCGGCGAGGTTGAACAGGGCGACGGTGTAGGTGCCGTCGGGGTTCTTGGCCGCCCACACCTGCTGCGGGTCGGAGGCGGTGACCAGGTGTGCCGGCGGGGTGTCGCCCTGGTTGACGGCGATGACCTCCTTGTTGGTCAGCAGGGACAGGCCGTAGGAGTCCAGGCGGGTGAGATCGTCACCCGTGTACAGCGGGGACTTGGCGATGGCCCACAGGGTGGCGTAGCTCTGCCGTTCGGCCTTGGTGAGGCCGTCCATCTCGCCGTTGCCGACGTCCAGGGCGTCGAGGTCGTTCCAGCCGTCGGCGCCGGCGTGCCGGGTCCAGGCGGGGAGGTCGTTCCACCGGTCGTCGACCGAGTTCTCCCAGCTGACGAGGGTGTTGCAGTAGCACTCGACGTCGGTGTCGATGCGCCAGCCGTCGGAATGCTTCTTCCAGTCGGCGGCGTGCCCGATGTCGAGGGACCAGGAGATCTCCAGGTGGATCGGGCGTCCTGTGGAGGTGATGGCCTTCTGCCAGGCGGCCACGTCGGCGACGTTGTCGTAGTGGTCGCCGCTCTTGAAGGAGCCGGGGCCGACGCCGTCGAGTTTGAGGAAGTCGTAGCCCCAGTCGGCGAAGAGCTGTGCCTGGGAGTCGACGTACTTCTGCGCGCACGGATCGGAGAAGTCGATCTTGTAGGCGCTGTCCCAGCCGTTGGTGGTGCGCAGGTCGTCGTAGACGATGTCGGCGGTGGTGCAGCCCTCGGCGTTCCAGATCGGCGACTTGCCGTCGTCGTACGCCTCCTTCTCCAGACCGACGGGGAGGTAGATGCCGGCCTTGAGCCCGTTGGCGTGGATGTGGTCGGCGACCGCCTTCATGCCGTGCGGGAAGCGGTCGGGGTCGGCCTTCTGGCGGGCGTACTGGTCGAACTCCGGTTTCCAGGCCTGGTCGCGCCACCAGCCGGCGTCGATGTTCACGTACTCGTAGCCGTACTTCTTCAGCTTGGCGGCCAGGGCGTTCGTCTGCTTGAGGACGTTGGCCTCGGTGAGATAGCTGTAGTCGCCGTCCGGGTTGAGGCCGGGATACTTCGACGACTGCATGCTCCAGCTGGACCAGCCCATGTAGGGCTTGTCGGCCACGACCGGCACGCCGGTGCCGGTGTCGGCGTGGGCGGCCGGGGCGGTCGTCGCGAGGCCTGCGGCGAGGGTCAGCACGACCACGGCTCTCAAAGAGCGTGCCGGCAGGACGGAGTACGAGGATGACCGCATGGGTCGTGCCTCCTGAGGGTGGGTTTCCCGGTGGGTTTTCCGGCGGGGAGGGGCGGCTCAGCCCTTGCCCGAGCCGAGGGTGAGTCCGCTGATGAACTGCCGCTGGAGCGCGAAGTACACCAGCAGGGTGGGGATCGCGGTCATCAGGGCGCCGGCCGCGATCAGGTTGGGGTTGGTGAAGTACTGGCCCTGGAGGTTGGCCAGGGCGGAGGTGACGGGCCGCTTGTCACCGGTCTCGATGAGGGTGAGCGGCCAGAAGAAGTCGTTGTAGATCCAGATCGATTCGAGGGTGGCGAGCGCGGCGAAGGCCGGGCGGCACAGCGGCAGGACGATCTGGAAGAACTGCCGCCACACGGGGGCCCCGTCGACCAGGGCCGCCTCGGTGATCTCCCGCGGAATCGTCTTCATGTAGTTGCTGAGGACGAAGGTGCAGAAGCCGCACTGGTAGGCGATGTGGATGGCGATGATGCCCCAGGCGGAGTTGTACAGCAGCAGGCTGTCGCTCATCCACCACGGCAGCGGGATCAGGAGGTAGAGGCGGTACAGGGGGGTGATGAGGACCTGGGCGGGCAGCAGGTTGCCCGCGGTGAACAGCATCAGCAGGGCGAGGTTGAGGCGGAAGTCGAAGCGGGTGACGAAGAAGGCGACGGCCGCGGAGAACAGCAGGGTGCCGAGGACGGCGGGGATGGTGATGAGGACGGAGTTCCAGAAGAAACGTGGCATGCCCGACTGGGACCAGGCGTCGGTGAAGTTCTGCAGGCTCAGGCTGTGCGGCCAGGAGAAGTAGCCGTGCTCGGCGGTGTCCCCGTAGGGGCGCAGCGAGGTGTAGACCGCCCACAGCAGCGGCACGAGCCACGCGACGGAGATCGTGCCGAGCAGCAGGTGGCGGCCGGTGTCGCGGCGCGGGCGGGCCGGGGCGGCCGGGTGCTTCGGACGGGTCGGGGAGGCGGGGCGGGGCGTGGTCGTCGTCATGCGTCCTCCTTGCGGAAGGTCTGCACGAGGAACGCGCCGATCGCGGCCAGGGAGACGAGGAGCAGAACCACGGCGAGCGCGGAACCGTATCCGATGTGGCCGGACTCGCCGATGATGTTGTCGGTGATGAGCAGGGAGAGGAGTTCCATTCCGGGTTTGCTGCCGGTGCCGCCGCCGAGTACGTAGACGATGTCGAAGGCGCGCAGCGACTCCATGACCGTGACGACGACGATGATGACGTTGACCGGTTTCAGGACGGGGAGGACGACGCGGAAGAAGGTCTGGCGGCCGTTCGCGCCGTCGAGGGCGGCGGCCTCCTTCAGGGCCGGGTCGAAGCTCTTCAGGCCGGCCAGGTAGAGGATCATGATGTAACCGGTGTGACGCCAGGCGGAGGCGACGAGCACGGCCCACAGGTTGAGGTCGGGGTCACCCAGCCAGTCGACGTGGTGACCGGCGCCGGCCGCGTCCAGCAGGCTGTTGAGCAGTCCGGTGTCGGGATCGTAGATGATCTCCCAGACGAAGCCGACGACGGCCAGGGACAGCACCATCGGCAGGAAGATCGCGGTCTGGTAGAAGCGGGTGAACCGGATCTTCTGGTCGAGGTGGTAGGCGAGGAAGACGCCGAACGGGGTCGGCAGCAGCGCCGTGAAGAGCAGCCAGAGCACGTTGTGGCCGACGGCCGGCCAGAACGGCGGGTAGTTGGTGAGGATCTCGGTGTAGTTCTCGACGCCCGTCCAGTGGATGCCGGACAGGTCGAGGCCGTCCCAGGTGGTGAAGGACAGCGCGATCGAGGCGAGCGCGGGCAGCCAGACGAAGACCAGCAGCGCGAGCAGGGGCAGACCGATGACGACCGCCAGGAACAGGCGGTCACCACGGCCCAGGCGGGAGGGTGAGGACGGTGCGCAGGACACGGGCGGACCTTTCCGTCCGGGTCAGGAGGTGAAGAAGCGCGAGCGCTGCGACTCGATCTTCTTCAGCGTGGCGGTGCCGTCGTCCGGGTGGTCGAGCCACTCGGTCAGGCCGGGCAGGACGACGGTGGAGATGAAGCCGGGGTCGCTGTCGCGGTCGGCGAACTGGCTGATGTGCTTGGCGGAGGCGATGAGTTCGGCCGACTTCTTCTGGAGCGCGTTGTACGAGCCGGTGTCCGCCCGCTCGTTGACGGCGAGGTTGCTGGGGTCGACGCCCATGTACGTTTCTTCCGCGCCCGCGCCGCCGAGGTAGGTCAGGAACTTCTTGGCGCCGTTCTCGTTCTTCGGCCGGCGGCTGAGCATGAAGCCGTCGGTGGGCGCCTCCACGGCGTCCTGGCCGTGCGCCGGGTCGATCTCGGGGAAAGCGAAGAAGTCGAGGTCGGCGCGGATCTTCTCGTCGGTGACCTGCTGGCCGAGGAAGAGGCCGATGACCGCCATGCCGGACTTCTTGTCCAGCAGCGACTGGGCGGCGTCCTGCCAGGACCGGCCTCCGCCGCTCTTCTGGTAATAGGGGGTCAGCTCGCGCCACAGGTCCAAAACGCGGACGGCGCGCTTGTCTGTCCAGGAGGTCTCGCCGCGCATCAGCGACATGTGGAAGTCGTAGCCGTTGGCGCGCAGGTTCAGGTAGTCGAAGGCGCCGAGGATCGACCAGCTGTCGCCGCCGCCGTAACCGGAGGCGACCGGTGAGAGGCCGTCCTTGCGCATGCGCTTGGCCAGGGCCGTGAACTCGTCCCAGGTCCGGGGGACCTGGTAGCCGCGCTCGGCGAACAGGCTCTTGCGGTAGAAGACGGCCCACGGATAGTTGTACAGCGGCACGAAGTAGTACTTGCCGTCCTCGCCGCGGGAGAGCTGCTTGGCGGCGTCGGTGAAGCCGTCGCCGATGGTGTCCCACACCTCGTCGAGCGGGCTCGCGAGGCCCTTCTTGGCGAAGTACTGCATGCGGTACCCGGCGAACCACGTGAAGACGTCGTCGGGGGTGCCCTGGAGGTAGCTGGTGATGCTCTTCTGGAAGGTGTCGTGGTCGACGGTGTTCGTCTTCACCGTCAGGCCCGACTCCTGGGAGAATGCCTTGGTCAGGGCGGCGTAGGCGGACTTCGGGGTGGCGTCCGCGCCGTTGGATCCGAAGGTGACCGTCTTGGGGTCGGCCGACGGTCCCCCTCCGCAGGCGGTGAGGACGGGCGCGGCCAGGGCGGCGGCCGGGAGGCCGAACAGGGTGCCGACGACCTTGCGGCGCCCGGGTCCGGGAGCAACCGGTGATGGGCGGGTCTGCTGCGTCATGGATGCTCCTCGCACGTGCGGGTTCGATCTGGTGACGGGGGTCGGGGCACTCACTGGTGTTGCCCTGATCCGATGTAGGACTGGATGGCGGTGGCCGCGGCCCCGCGTGCCCACTGCTCGAAGGGCAGCGGGCGGGTCTGTACGTCGCATTCGGCGGCGGAGCCGAACGCGGCCGTCGTGAACGCCTCGCGGATCTGCACGGCGAACAGGTCGTAGGCGGTCAGGCCCTCGCCGGAGATGATCACGCGTTCGGGACCGAACAGGTTGGCCACGGTGGCGATGCCCCGGCCGATCGCCTCGCCCGCCCTGGCGTACGCCTCCTGCGCCCCAAGGACGCCGTCGTGGGCCAGCGCGGCGGCCTCCACGACGTCGGCGACCTCGGCTCCGGTGACGGCGCGGATCCGGTCGACGATGGCGGCGTCGCCCGCGATGGCCTCGACGCAGCCGCGGTTGCCGCAGTGACAGGGGGGACCGGCCGGGTCGACGGTGACGTGTCCGATCTCGCCGGCCACGCCGTGCGCCCCGGCGACCACCCGGCCGTGCACGACCAGGCCGCAGCCGATACCCGCGCCGAGGGTGACAAGGGCGAAGTCGGACAGGCCCACGCCCGCGCCGAACCACTGCTCGGCGACGGTGAGGGCCCGCACGTCGTTGTCGACGGTGACCGGCAGGTCGGTGGTCATCGCGACCAGTTCGGCGAGCGGCACCTCGCGCCATTCCAGGAACGGCGAGTACCGCACTCCGCCCTGCGCTCGGTCCACGTCACCGGAGACGGCGACGCCCGCGCCCACGACGTGGACGCCCAGGCCGTCCGCCTCGGCCAGCAGTTCCTGCGTCAGTGCGGCAAGTGTGGTCAGCACCGCCCGCGGTGCGCGGTCGGCCAGCGGCAGGCGCCGGGTGACCAGCACCCGGCAACACAGGTCCGTGAGGACCCCGATGACCTCGTCGCCGGTGACCTTGATCCCGATGAACAGGGCCCGTCCACCGTCGACCCGGACCAGGCCGGCGGGCCTGCCCAGCGTCGGACGGGCGTCCTCGTCGGCGCTCTCCACCAGGTATCCGGCCTCGATGAGGGGCCGTACGGCCTTGGTCACGGCGGCTGGGGACAGTCCGGCCCGCCGGGCCAACTCCGAGCGGGTGAGCGGGCCGTGGGAGAGGGCCGTGAGGAAGATCTGCGAGACGGCCGGTGTGTTGGCCGGGAACGTCTCGGCACGAGGTGGCGAGGACATGGCCGGGAACCTAGGCGGCTTATTTTCCGCTGTCAATGAAAGAAGCAAGATTCTCTTGAAGGTTGACTAAGAGCCCTTCCCTGCTTTCAAATGACGTCCACAGGTGGGTTGCTGTCATGCGATCAAAGGATGTATCTGGTCTTCGGCTTCTCCCCGGCAGCCCTGTCCCGACGCCCGCCCTCTTCGTCCCTCGTCGCCACGCACGTGAGGCCTGATGCCGATGATCCGCCGCGCCCGCTGACGCGGGATCCGGCTCGCGTCGACCCCGCGCGACCTACGTCCCGTGCCGCTACGACACGGGCGGCCCGGCAGGTGCGTGGGGAGACCGGTCGGCCGGGCGGAGGCCGAGGACCTCCTCGTGACCGACGGCAGCCGGCGAGCAGCTTCGGGGGCGGGCGCCGGTCGGCGAGGAGCCGGTCGACGGCGGCGCCCGCCACGGCCACCCTCCCTGGGTCCGGCGCGCGGTCGGCTCCCGCCCCCGCACGCGGCAGCCGACAGGGCGGGACGGCGGCTCGGCGCGGGGAGCAGGGCCTGGCACGCGCACACCCGCGGGCACATCCTGCCGCACGGGCGAAGACTCCCTGGCGTGCTCCAGCTGTCCGGGCAGGCCACGGCTCGACGTCGAGGGGGTGAACCGGTGGCGGCCGGCCGAGCGGACCACTTCGCTCGTGGTCGAGCCGGGTGCACCCTTGCCGACCCCGAGATACGAGCATATGCTCCTATTACGAATGGGGCATGACGCCTCCCGCTCCCCCACCCGTCCACCCCCGCCTCCCCCCCGAAGGTCACGCCATGACTACTGCCGAGCGCGAGCACACGCTCCCTCCAGCGGCAGAGCAAGTCCCGAAGCCCGACCAGGGCACCCGCCGAACGCCCCTCAAGGCGTGGCTCCAGCCGACCCTGATCTCCCTGATCGTCGCGGCGGCCTTCATCGCGTGCTACGTCGGCCTCCAGCGCGATCCGCAGCCGCACCAGGTGCCCATCGCCGTCACCGGCCCCGATCTGCCGAGTCAGGTGCACCGGGCCCTGGGCGGCGCCGTCGAGGTGCACCCGGCCGCGGACGCCGCGACGGCACAGGAAGCACTGGAGCGCCACGATGTCGTGGCGGTGCTCAGCACCGAGACTCCCGACCGCCTGAGCCTGAAGATCGCGGGAGCCGCCGGCACGTCCACCACCTCGGCCGTGGGCCACCTCGTCAGCACCTACGCCCAGCAGACCGGAGCCCAGGTCACCACCCAGGACGTCATCCCGCTGGCGAAGCACGACGCCCGAGGCCTGGCAGGCTTCTACGTGGCCTTCGGGGTATCCCTGGCCGGGTTCGTCCTCGGCTCGAACGTCCTGGGCCTGGCCGCCGTCATGCGGCTGCGCCACCGGCTCTTCCTGCTGACCGGCGCCTCTGGCGCCATCGGAATCGTGGGGGCGATCCTCGTCGGCCCCGTCCTGGGCTCCGCCCCGGCACCACTGGTCCCCCTCATGTCCGTTCTGGCCCTGCTGGCCGCCTCGGCGGCATTCACCACCACCCTCCTGGGAACCCTTCTGGGGCCGATCGGGCTGCCGATCACCACGCTGGTGCTGCTGACCGTCGGCAACGCCACCAGTGGCGCCGTCATCGGTGCCGATCTCCTGCCTGCCGGGGCCCGGGCGATCTCGGCGCTGCTGCCGCCCGGCGCCGCCGTTCGCGCCATCACCGATCTCAGCTACTACGGCGGTTCGCACCTGGCCGCCCCCGTGCTCACGTTGGCGGCATGGGCGGCGGTCGCCGGGACCGTACTGGCTCTGCCTCCACACCTTGCGCGACGCCGTGCGGTCACCGGCTGACCACCGCAGGGTTCACCGGCCCCGCCGTCCCGGGACGGCGGTATGCCGCACATCACCCACTCGCATTCGTCACCGGCTTGACTGGTGACTACGCAGGTTGAAAGTATGAGTTCACCGATCGAGCGCGTGCCGCGAAGAGCGACCCGCCGCGAGGTTCACCGACGCACGCACCCCTTGCGTCCCTCCCACCCCTTGCCAAGAGGACTTGCCATGCCGAACAGCTACACCGCCCATGTGAAGGTCACCGGCGAAGGCCGCAACGGCGGCCGAGCCCAGTCCGACGACGGTCTGCTGGAGACCGATCTGGCGCTGCCCAAGGAACTCGGCGGCGCCGGTACCGCGACCAATCCCGAGCAGCTGTTCGCGGCAGGCTGGGCGGCCTGCTTCCTGGGCGCGGTCCGGGTCGCTGCCGCTGAGCGCAGAATCCGCCTCGCCAGTACCGAGATCGACACCGATCTGACGCTGAACCACGGCGAGGACGGCTTCTCGCTGGCTGCCGTCCTCAACCTCCAGGTCGGCGGCGTCACTCAGGACCAGGCCGTCGAACTGGCCGAGGCGGCGCACCAGATCTGCCCGTACTCCAAGGCGGTCCGCGGGAACATACCCGTCACCATCAACGCCGTCGCCGTCTGACCTCCCCGGTTCGCCTCCCACCGGTCCGCGCCCCGGAGCCGCAGGCCCCGCACGTGTAAGCGCCACTCGTGCGGGGCCTGCCTCCGTTTCCGCATACCCCGTGCGCACCGGCCGGGACGGGCGGGGCGAGGGGTCTCCTCCCCGACGCGCTGTCCGGCAGTGCCGTTCACCGCGAACAGGCCACCCGCCGACGCGCCAGGAGGCTGCGCCGTCCCTGGACGGCCAGGGACGGCCGTCCGTGACGGGGGGCCGTGATCCGAGAGAAAACGATCCAGATCATGAGTGGGGCTGAGGTGCAGCCCTGCGGGTAGCGCGCCGAGCGGCCCGGATGCTCGGGTTCGGCTCGCAGTCAAGACCGCCTTCGGCTCCTGACACGGCGGGAGGCCGCCCCACGGGCTGCGGTGGGGCGGCCTCCCGCCGTGTCATTTCCCGGCCCTGTCGGGCTGGTCCTCGTCCTGCTCGTCGGAGAGCCACCGGGAGTGGTGGCGGGCCGCCCAGGCGCGGTCGACGTAGCCGGTGCGCATTCCTTGCAGTGCCTCAGGGTGCGCGCGCGCCTTGCGCATGTGCGCGATGACGACGAAGGCGATCGCCCACGCGACGACATCGTGGATGAAGATGGCGCTGGCGCGGGAGATGAAGGGCAGGAGCCCCATGAACCACATGAGCAGTCCGGTGAACATCATGACCAGTACGGCGCCGGCGATCCACCCTGCGTAGATCTTCTGCCCCGCGTTGAACTTGCCGGCCGGCCGCGCACCGGGGGACGTCAGTCGGCGGCGGACCGCGCGCAGCCACTGCCTGTCGTACTCGGCGAAGCGGTTGAGCCGGCGCAGGTCCGAGCGCAGCGCCGCCGAGAAGAGGCCGATCAGCAGGGGGGCGGGGAGAAGGATGCCCGACCACTTGTGGAGGGTGGCCATCAGATATCGCTGCCCGACCAGTTGGGCGATCGGCCCGATGTAGAGACAGGCGGCCGTCACCAGGCATATCAGCATCAACCAGCCTGTCGTACGGTGCACCATTCGTTCGGCACGACTGAAGCGCCGAACCCTGCCGGGGGGATCAGGCCGCGGCGTTGTCCCTGTCGGCCCCTTCGAGCCAACCGTCGACGTCATATCCGCGCTCCTCCCAGTAACCGGGTATCACCTTGCGGGTGACCGTGATGCCCGACAGCCACTTGGCCGACTTGTAGAAGTACATCGGCGCGACGAAGAGCCGGACCGGACCTCCGTGAGCGTGCGTGATGGGCTTGTCCTGCATGTCCAGAGCGACCAGCACGTCCGACCGGCGTGCCTGTTCGAGGGTGAGGCTCTCGGTGTACGCGCCGTCGAAGCAGGTGAAGTGGACGGCCGTGCCCCGCGAGCGCACCCCGGCGGCGTCCAGGAGATGTGACAGCTTCACACCGCTGAAGGGCGTGTCGTCGACGCGCCACCCGTCGGTGCACACCGCGTCCGCGACGACCCGCGTCTGGGGCATCGCACGCAGGTCCGCGAGTGTGTAGGTCGTCGGCCTGTCCACGAGCCCGTCGATGCGCAGTTCGTAGTTCGTCGCATCCTTGTGCGGCACCGAGGTGACCACGCTGAAATACCGGAACCCGCCCGGGTTGGGCAGGAGACCGGTGAGGCCGGTCGGGTCGGCCTGGGAGGAGGACGCGAGGAACCGCTCCCAACCGTTCTGAAGGTGGGGAGCGCCGGCGAGTCCGGCGGCACCCGCGGCGAGCATGCCCAGCATGGCCCGGCGCCCTACCGGTGCTCCTTCGACCGGACGTTTTGATTGTCCTGTCATGACCACCATTCCTTCGCCTTCGCGACGATCGTGGCGCAGCACGGGGCCGGTGTCGGCCGTGCGTGTGCGCGATGAGTTCGTGAGATCGGGGTTGTCGGGCAGTACCTGAGCCGACCGCCTGCCCGGCCGGTCGACGGCAGTCGGACGTCCACTCGTAGCCGACTTCTGGCCGGCTGGGCAGCGATTGGCCACCCGAAACAGTGCTCGCATGCTGCCACACCGCATCGTCACCAGTCAAGACAGTGACGGACTGTCGGAGTCCCCGCGGTCATTGCCGGTTCGCGCGCCTGGTCCGACCGATGGCGGCCCACCAAGCATGTTCCCAGTGACTTCCGCGGCGACAGCGCGGTCGCGGTGCCGTCGCGCGTCGTCGGCACGGGCCGCCCGCAGGCGTCAGAACTGCCGACTCGCCGCCACATGCCGCTCGTCGCCCCCAGCAGGCGCCGTACGGACACACCCGGTGCCGTACAGTCATCACCTGACACACCGGTGACGCGATCTCGCAGGACTCCAGGCGGCAGGCGAACGGGACCAGGCCGCCGACCGGAAGAGCGAAGACCCGAAGGGGGACGTCCCTCCGGCCACGACGCCAGGCTCTGCGCGCCACCCGGCGCTGTTCACCGAGGTGTTCTGGGCGGCCCTGCACGGGCTGGCGACCCTGACCCGGGCCGGACGACTGCCGCCGGAGGACACCGAGCGGAGGACGGAACTGCTGGTGGACCGGCTCGCCATGGTCTGACGCCAACGTCGCGGTGTACGCGGCCGGGCCCTCGGGCCCCGGCTGCGTGCCTGCGGCATCGCTCCGCTCCGTCCCCGCACCCACCCGGCGCGGCGCGGATCGCCGGGCCTCGCACCCTCGACGGGCACCCGCCCCGAAAGCTGAGGTGCTCGTGGCTCACGATCCGGTGCGCGCCCCCACGTGCCGGCCGACGCCTCTCAGCCCGGCGTGACGCCTGTATCCCGTTTCCGCGGCAAGTACTCCCCCCGCTTGGCGTTTCCGCCGTCCCTGCGGTGAAGACCCGCCGCCGCCCGGTGTCGTCCGGGTGGCCTCACCGGCCGCCCGGACCTCGACGACCGTCACCGGCAGGACGACCGCGCCGCCCACGCCGACGGTCGGGGCGCTACGGCGGAACCAGCGGAAGTCGTCGCACGCCGGATTTACGAGCGGGTGCTCCTATCATGAGGGAAGATGCTCTGGAGGAACCCATGACCCCTACGCCGACCAACCGCGGTGACGCGTGCAACAACCTGGCTCTGCGCAAAGCCGCCCGCTATCTCGGCGCGACCTACGACAAGGCCCTCGCCCCCGTCGGCCTGCGGTCGACCCAGTTCAGCATTCTTCAGAAGCTGCACTCCCAGGGCGAAGAAGTGACGATCACGCATCTTGCGGACATGATCGCCATGGATCGTACGACGATGGCATCGAACCTGAAGCCACTCGCACGGGAAGGGCTGGTCACGGTCGAGACCTCGGTGACCGACCGTCGGGCGCGGATCGCCACCATCACCCCGGAGGGCGTCTCCCGACTGAAGGAGGCGCTGCCCCTGTGGAAAGAGGTGCAGGCACGGTTCGAGGAGAGCTTCGGCGCCGCTGAGGCGGCCCAGCTGCGTGCGTCCCTCGACGCCGTCCTCCACACCGGATTCGAACCCTGGGCCGAGTAGGCGCCTGGCCCGTGAACGCCGCGGCCGCCGGCCACGGGGCGGCTCAAGGTAGCGGGCCATGACGCGGCCGCGCATCGTTCCGGGAGCTGTGCACCCTCTGCCCCGATCGTGAGGTGACGCGACCGCTCCTCTGCGTCGCGCCGGCCAGGGTCTGGTCGCTGCCCGTCTCGCCGTCGACGACCCTGGCCCGTGTTGCGGGAGCGGGGAGGCGGGCGGTCGTGGCCCGTCCGGGCGCCTGTCGGCGTTCCCCGGCCCCGCCGACCGCCACGGCGGGACCGGAGAACGCCGCGGCACCGGCACCCCGCCCCGATGAGCACGCGGGGCGGAAGCGGAGAGCCCGCACCGACATCACGGACTCCTTCACGGCATGGCCCCGCCGCAGCGCACGACGACCGGCCCCTCGACGACCTCGCCGACGGCCTCGTGCTCCCCACGCGCGCACTGCGTGTGACGGTGAACGCGCACGGACGCAGTACTCCCCCGCCCCTTCACCCCTCAGCGGGACGTGACGGCAGAACGACAGCAGGGAAGCGCTCGGCGGAAGGGACCCGGTGTGACGTGGAGGCTGCCGAGGGCGGTGCGGGCCACTCCCGTGCCCCCGTCCGATCTGCGGCCGGACGGTCCGGGTGAGCCGAAACGGGACGGGCCCCGTCGACGCCGGCCGGTGGTGCCGCGCCCGAGGCGCGGCAGCGAGATGGGGCCGGCGTCCCGGTGGTGGGCGGGGCCGCGCAGCTGCCGACGTACCCGCGGTCCCGGTCCGTGTCCACCGCATGCACCACGGACTCCTGCCCCGGACCGGGCTCCGGCGACGCCCGGCGCACTCGGGGCTCTATCCCGGGTTGCCGGGTTGCTCCACCGGTCCGCGCCCGCCACCAGCGGGTCCCTCAGGAGTGCTGCTGCATGAAGGGGGTAGCGGCGGCGCGAGCCCGCTCCCACATGCCGGGCAGCTGCTCCTCAGGACGCTGCTGTTCACCGTGCAGGGCGTTGAGCACCACCAGGCATCCGGTCAGGGCCGGCACCGCCCACTGCGCGGAGGCCAGCTGCCGCTGGGCCTTGTCGAGATCGATGGGGTGCTGGGCGGCCTTTTCGGCGTCCTGCGGGTCGGAGGAGGAAGCCAGCTCGACCTTCTTGCCCAGGACACGCGCGTAGGCGGTAACCGCCAGGGCTGCGGCGGTGACGACGGTCTTGGCCACGGTGGAGGCCCCCACACCCTTCTGGGCGGCGACCCGGTGAGCGTTCACCGCGAGCAGTCCGCCGCCGCCGAACAGGTGCGCGCCGATGGCCACGGCGTTGACCGGCGTCCACTTCGCCCACCCCGACGAGGCGATCCGTGCCCCGGCCCGGGCCGTGTCGCTTTCCTCCTTCGCTGCCCCGTTGAGACCGACTGCGCCCATGAGTGAGCCGCCGAACCAGGCTGCCAGACCCACATCGTGCATGCTGCGGATGAGGGTGTTGCGATCGGACATGACAGTGCTCCTTGGAACAGGGGACAGGTGCCGACCGGAACGTCGACACCACCCCACCCTCGCCGGAGCCTGGCCCCGCCGCCATCACGATTGACCCGGATGGATGGCGGGGACCGCGGAGGGGGACGCCGCGGCAGGCCTGATCTGTCCCGGCGACGTCAAGTCCAGTCGTGCGGCGGGTTCGTCCGCCAGCAACGAGGCAGGAACGGCCACCCGGCAAGACGAATCGCCGTGGTCCTGCCTTCCTCCTGGCCCTTCTGGGGCTCTTGTGCGTTTCGCCAGATCGTGAGGTCGACAGGGATGTACGTGCTCGGGTCGTCGGTGCCGGACCTGCCGCGACAGGTCGCCAACACGATGTGGCCCGCGTCGCTGAGGACGCAGATCTGTGATCCGTCACTGAGCTGGTCGAGGCTGATCCGAGCAGGGCTTCTTCGCAACCGAGGTGACTCCGCGTCGACACCTCGGAGCCGGGGTCCCCTGCGCCGCCCGCCCGCCCGGCCGAGTCGAGCGACGGTCCGTTCGCGGCAGGCCGCCGGACCGGGTACGCGCGCAAGGGCCGGCGCACGCCGAGGCCGGCGGCGCTCGTGCGGGCTCCCCGCACCGCCGCGGCGGCCGTCGGACGCGGGGGCAGGGAGAGCCAGCGCCTGCGGTACGGCGGTCAGGCCGTCCCGCGCGCCGGAGTGCCGGCGTTGTGACGGTTCACGTTGACCGTCAGGCGGCGCGCGAGGTCCTGGAGGGTGACGATCTCGTCGAGCGTCAGCCCCACCGCGTCCCCGATGGCGGGCGGGACGCGGGAGAGGTGCCTGTGCACCGCGAGGCCCTCCGTGGTGAGCGCGACGTGAACCACCCGCTCATCGTCCGCCTGGCGCTGCCGCTTGAGCAGGCCGTTCGCCTCAAGGCGCTTGATCAGCGGGGTGACGGTCCCGTAGTCCAGTTGCAGGAGGGCCACCAATTCCTTGACGGTCAACGTGCGGTGCTCTCCGAGGACGACCAGCACCAAGTACTGCGGATAGGTGAGGCCGAGCGGCTCGAGCAGGGGCCGGTAGGCACTGGTGATCGCACGCGAGGCCGCGTACAGCGTGAAGCACAGGTGATCGTCCAGAAGCGGAACGGGGTCGCGCGGCTCGGTCGCGCTGCTGTGGTCACTCATCGTCGGCTCCTCGCTCCCCAGGTCGCCATGCCGCCTGGTGTGACTGTGGCAATTCGGACATTGCTCCACCGTTTCAGAAACACTATACACTCGCCTCCTTTTATCTGGTGCGCAAGAGACTTGCGCACCAGATAAAAGGAGGCTAGGTTTCTCGTCATCCCCACCGGGCGGAAGACATCGCCCAGTGGCTGTCCCAGCCCCGCCCCTCGCCGCAAGGAGACCTGCCATGAACGTCTCGACCGCCTTCCGCCCCACTCGCAAGCGCGTCGCCATCGCCGGGGCCCTGGCCGGAGTGGCTGCCCTCTCCCTCGCCGCCGTGGCCCCGGCGGACGCCACGGCCGGCCACGACCCGGCGGACAAGCCCACGGTGGTTTTGGTGCACGGCGCCTTCGCCGACTCCTCCAGCTGGAACGGCGTGATCGAGCGCCTGCGCCACGACGGCTATCCGGTGGTCGCCCCGGCCAACCCGCTGCGCGGCCTGACCAGCGACGCGGACTACCTCAAAAGCTTCCTCAAGAGCGTCGAGGGACCCGTCGTGCTCGCGGGCCACTCCTACGGCGGCGCCGTGATCAGCGAAGCCGCTACGGGCAACCCGAACGTCAGGGCACTGGTCTACATCGCCGCCTTCGCCCCCGAGAAGGGCGAGACCGCACTGGGGCTGTCCAGCAAGTTCCCCGGCAGCACGCTCGGATCGGTCCTGAACCCCGTGCCCTTCCCGCTGCCCGCAGGCGGCACCGGGACCGACCTCTACATCAAGACCGACAAGTTCCACCACCAGTTCGCCGCCGACGTCCCCACGCGAGTCAGTGACCTGATGGCCGCCACGCAGCGCCCCGTGGCCGCTTCCGCCCTGGAGGAGAAGGCAACGCAGGCCGCCTGGAAGACCATCCCCTCCTGGAACCTCGTCACCACCCAGGACCTCAACATCCCGGCCGCCGCCCAGCGCTTCATGGCCCAGCGCGCCCACTCCCACACCACGGAGATCAAGGCCTCCCACGCCGTCTCGGTCTCCCGGCCGGGCGCGGTGACGCGCCTGATCGAGCAGGCCGCGCGCTCCACCGCCGGCCACTGACCCCGGCTGTCCAGGCCGACCGTCGGCTTCCGTCCGGCGCACCCCGCGCCCCTGCGGACGGAACGAGCCCACCGGAGGTTTCCTCCGGTGGGCAGCGATCACCCCCGCGGGTCGCGATCAGGATGTGCGAGCGGCCCGGCTGTCGACGGAGACGATCCGGCGGTCGGACAGGAGGGGTTCGCGAGCGGAGCGGGCGGACGCACGCCCGGACCCCGGCCTGCGCGCCTCGTCGGGGCCCCTCCACGAGCGCGGCGACGTGATCCGTCCCGGTGTCCGCACGCACCGCAAACAGGCCTCACTCGTTTCCGGCCTTCTCGCCCGCTCCGACAACCGACCGGCCGTCCATCGAGCCTGTCGCCGCCGCCTCTCCGCCGGAGTCCGCCGCTCCCCTCCACCGGCCGGACCGTGACAGACCCTGGACGGACCGGCCGGGAAACGGTCGCCCACCGTGGACGGCCCGCTGGGCTGCCCACGGTGGGCGGGGGTCGTGCGGGCGAAGACCGGCCCGTCGGCAACCTCATCGGAACACTACGCGGCGGGGCGATCCGCCCACGCCTGCTCCAGGGCCCGGGTGAACGCCTCGGGCGACTGGACACCGCTCACGCCGTAGCGTCGCTCCAGTACGAAGAACGGCACACCGCTCGCGCCCAGCTCGGCCGCGAGTCGCTCGTCGGACCGCACTTCCTCGGCGAAGGCGTCCGGATTCCCGAGCACCTCCCGCACCTCGGCCTCCTCCAGACCAGCCGCTACGGCGAGACGGACCAGGGTCTCCTCGTCGTAGATCGAGGACTCGTCCGCGAAGTTGACATGGAAAGCCTGGTCCAGCAGTTCGCTCTGACGGCCGCGGGTCTTGGCGAAGTGGGCGAGACGGTGCACGTCGAAGGTGTTTCCGAAGACGCGTCCGCCGACGCGGAACTCCAGTCCCACGGCATTCGCCATGGCCTTGGCCTGTTCCTCCCTGGCGACCTGCTGTTCACGGGTGCGTCCGTACTGCGCCGCGACCGCGTCGATGATCGGGACCGTACCGTTCTCGGCCTGGGGGTTCAGCTCGAAGGAACGGTGCACCACCTCCACCTGATCACGGTGCGCGAAGGCGGCAAGTCCCTCGGCGAAGTGCGCTCTGCCGACGTAGCACCACGGGCAGGCGACGTCCGTCCACATCTCGACTCGCATCATCTTGAAATCTCCATTCGCGATACCGGCGGACTCGCCCCGAACGTCGGAGCTGCCGACCCCGTCGATCCCAGTGTCAACTGGCACCTCCTGAAGAATAGACGACCGACCGTCTTTTACCAAAGCGGCAGTTCAGAGGCCATGCGCGGCGAATCCGCTTGATGGAGGATGATCATCCGAGGCGGGACGCGAATCCGTGGGACCGATGACGTCGAGGGGGGCAGATGCCGAGGGACGTCCCGCGCTCGGTCCGACCGGATCGCACCGAGCGGGGTCGGGGGGGGGGGGGGGGGGGGGGGGGGGAGAAAGGCACCCACCCCCCCCCCCCCCCCCCCCCCCCCCCCCCCCCCCCCCCTTTTCCCCCCCGCCTCTCCCCGTCCCTTCCAAAAGAAGGAAAAAGGTTC
>NZ_JBVIQK010000016.1:0-156073 GCF_055577115.1 Streptomyces sp. NPDC033216
CCGGCAAGATGCTCGACGAGCGCCTCGGCAAGATCACCTTCTGGACCCTGTTCGTCGGCTTCCACGGCACCTTCCTGGTCCAGCACTGGCTGGGCGCCGAGGGCATGCCGCGCCGCTACGCGGACTACCTCAACGCCGACGGCTTCACCGCCCTGAACACGATCTCGACGATCAGCTCGTTCGTGCTCGGCCTGTCCGTCCTGCCGTTCTTCTACAACGTGTGGAGGACCGCCAAGTACGGCAAGCCGGTCGGCGTCGACGACCCGTGGGGCTACGGCCGCTCCCTGGAGTGGGCGACCTCCTGCCCGCCGCCGCGGCACAACTTCCTCACCCTGCCGCGGATCCGCAGCGAATCCCCGGCGTTCGACCTGCACCACCCCGAGATCGCAGCGCTCGAGCAGCTGGAGCACGCCGGTCACGGCGCCGGCGCCATCGCGGGCAGCAAGGAGGCCGGCAAGTGAAGATCCAGGGCAAGATGTTCATCTGGCTGAGCGTCTTCGTCCTCGCCATGGCGGTCGTCTATGGCGTGTGGTCGAAGGAGCCGGCCGGCACCACGGCCCTCTTCCTGGCCTTCGGCCTGTGCATCATGGTCGGCTTCTACCTGGGCTTCACCGCCCGGCGGGTCGACACCGGTGCCCAGGACAACAAGGAGGCGGACGTCGCGGACGACGCCGGCGAGCTGGGCTTCTTCAGCCCGCACAGCTGGCAGCCGCTCTCCCTGGCCGTCGGCGGCGCCCTCGCCTTCCTGGGTGTCGCGGTCGGCTGGTGGCTGCTCTACTTCTCCGCCCCGCTGATCCTCATCGGCCTGTGGGGCTGGGTCTTCGAGTACTACCGCGGTGAGAACCGCACCCAGTAGCACACCCTCCGCGCGACAGAGCCCGGACACTCCGACAGGAGCGTCCGGGCTCCTGCGTTTGCCGTAATCGGGGTCGCCCGTACGTGTCACCCAGCGCGCCGTGGTTGACGCGGCTCCCTAGCGTGAAGCCATGAGCCACGAACCCCGGCCCCGCACCGTCGTCAGCTGCACGCTGCTGGTGATCGCCCTGGTCGCGGGCGCAACCGCCTGCGGCTCGGACGGCAACCCGCTCGCCTCACGTCCGTACGACGCGACGGACCAGATCTCCTTCAGCGTCCCCCACGGCGACACCGAGAAGGCCGACCCGGACAAGCCCCTGGAGATCAGGGCGAAGGACTCCGACGAACGGATCACCGACGTCACCGCCCTGGACGCCACAGGACGCTACGTGGCGGGCGAACTCGCCGCCGACGGCAGCCGCTGGCACAGCACCGAGCCGCTGGCCGCCAACGCCCACTACACGGTCCGCGTCAGCACCGAGGACGAGGACGGGGCACCCGGCCGCCGGGTCCTCACCTTCGACACGGGCAAACCCACCGACAAGAAGCGGCTGACCGTCGCCTTCGGCCCTGGCGCGGGCACCTACGGCGTCGGCCGGCCCGTCACCGCCGAACTGAGCCGGCCCGTCAGGGACCCCCTCCAGCGAGCCGTCGTGGAACGCGCCCTGAAGGTCGACTCCAAGCCCTCCGTACAGGGCGCCTGGCACTGGGTGGACGACAAGACGCTCCACTACCGCCCGCAGGACTACTGGCCCGCCCACGCCGCGGTCCGCGTCCACAGCAACCTGGACGGCATCAAGGTCGGCGACCGGCTCTGGGGCGGCAAGGCCAAGGACGTCGAACTCACCATCGGCGACCGCGTCATCGCGGTCGCCGACGCCTCCTCGCACTCCCTCACGCTGTACCGCAACGGTGAAGAGGTGAAGAAGATCCCCGTCACCACCGGAAAGCCCGGCTTCGAGACCCGCAACGGCGTCAAGGTCGTCCTGGGCAAGGAGTACTTCGTACGGATGCGCGGCACCACCGTCGGCATCGCCGAGGGCTCCTCGGAGTCGTACGACCTGCCCGTCTACTACGCCACCCGTGTCACCTGGAGCGGCGAGTACGTCCACGCCGCCCCCTGGTCCGTCGGCTCCCAGGGCTACGCCAACGTCAGCCACGGCTGTGTCGGCATGAGCACCGCCAACGCGCAGTGGTTCTTCGACAACGTCCGCGAGGGTGACATCGTCCAGGTCGTCAACAGCGGCGGCCGCACGATGGAGGCCTTCGGCAACGGCTTCGGCGACTGGAACCTGGACTGGAAGAAGTGGCGCGAGGGCAGCGCCCTGACCGGTGCCAGGCAGAAGGCCCAGGAGGACACGTCACGGCTGCGGCCCGCGGCTGCGTGACGCGCCCCGAAGGCCGGCGGGGCCGACGCGTACAGGGCGCGGGCGCGACAGCCCCGGACGGTTCGCGGCCGGCCCGAGGACCCCGCCCCCGCCCCTCAGGCGCCCACGAGGTTCCTGCGGCGCAGAACCGCCGCCAGGGCCTCCGCGAGCTCCACGGGGTCCACCGGCAGCGTCACCGCCGCGTCGGCCCGGCTCCACGTCGCCAGCCACGCGTCCTGCGGCCGCCCGATGAGCAGCAGCACCGGCGGGCAGCGGAACACCTCGTCCTTGATCTGCCGGCACAGCCCCATGCCGCCCATGGGCGCGGCCTCGCCGTCCAGCACGCACACGTCGATCCCGCCCTTGTCCAGCTCCGTCAGCACGGCGGCGGGCGTGGCGCACTCCAGGAACTCGACCAGGGGCGCGTCCGGAGCCGGCCGACGGCCGGCGGCCAACCGCACCTGCTCCCTGGTGTCGGCGTCGTCGCTGTAGACCAGCACCGTGGCGGTCGCCTGCATGGTTCCTCCGCGTCATTGGAGTGGAACTTCGGGTACCGATGGGGCGGATGCTACTCCCCCGGGCCGGTCGCCAACACCTGTTGGAACATGCCTGCGATGGGCCATACGGGCAGTACACGAGGTGCGAACACTCCGAACGGCACCCCCGGGAGTGAGGGCGGGATAAGCGACCGACATAATGTCGGTCGTGGCGACAGCAACGACAGTAGAAACCGGGCACGCGCACCCGTCGGTCAATCGGCCGAACCTCACCAGCGTCGGAACCATCATCTGGCTGAGTTCCGAGCTGATGTTCTTCGCGGCCCTCTTCGCGATGTACTTCACCCTGCGATCGGTGACCGGTCCCGATCACTGGAAGGAAATGGCGCATGCGCTGAACCTTCCGTTCTCGGCGACCAACACCACGATCCTGGTGCTCTCCTCCCTCACCTGTCAGCTCGGCGTCTTCGCCGCCGAGCGCGGTGACGTGAAGAAGCTCAGGATGTGGTTCATCGTCACCTTCGTGATGGGTGCGATCTTCATCGGCGGTCAGGTGTACGAGTACACCGAGCTGGTCAAGAAGGACGGGCTCTCGCTCTCCTCCGACCCGTACGGCTCGGCCTTCTACCTGACCACCGGGTTCCACGGCCTGCACGTGACGGGTGGCCTCATCGCCTTCCTGTTCGTCCTCGGCCGCACCTACGCGGCGAAGAGGTTCACCCACGAACAGGCGACCGCGGCCATCGTCGTGTCCTACTACTGGCACTTCGTCGATGTCGTCTGGATCGGCCTCTTCGCCACGATCTACCTGATCAAGTAGCCGGGCCCGATCCCGCACCCGTCCCAGAAGCATCGACGCAGAAGATCCTGACACCGGGGTAATCCGTGAAAAAGCTCTCCGCACGACGACGCCATCCATTGGCGGCGCTCGTCGTCCTACTCCTCGCGCTGGCATGCACCGGGGGGCTGTACGCCGCGTTCGCACCCGCGAGCAAGGCGCAGGCAGACGAAACCGCCCAGTCCCTCGCCATCGACGAGGGCAAGAAGCTCTACGCCGTCGGCTGCGCCAGCTGCCACGGCACCGGCGGTCAGGGCACCTCCGACGGTCCGAGCCTGGTCGGCGTGGGCGCCGCGGCCGTCGACTTCCAGGTCGCCACCGGCCGGATGCCGGCCGCGACCTCCCAGAGCGCCCAGGTGCCGCAGAAGCGGAACATCTACACGCAGGCCGAGATCGACCAGCTCGCCGCGTACATCGCCTCCCTCGGCGCCGGCCCGTCCGTCCCCACCGAGGCCCAGTACGGTCCCGAGGGAGCGGACATCGCCAAGGGCGGTGAGCTGTTCCGCACCAACTGCGCTCAGTGCCACAACTTCACCGGCAAGGGCGGCGCCCTGACCCGGGGCAAGTACGCACCGCCCCTCGACGGCGTCAGCCCGAAGCACATCTACGAGGCCATGCAGACCGGCCCGCAGAACATGCCCTCCTTCCCCGACAGCACGCTGACGGAGCAGAACAAGAAGGACGTCATCGCCTACCTGAAGGCGGTCAACGGTGAGGAGACGGCCAGCTACGGCGGTCTCGAGCTGGGCGGCATCGGCCCGGTCGCCGAGGGACTGTTCGGCTGGATCTTCGGTCTGGGCGGGCTGATCGCCGTCGCCGTATGGGTTGCCGCTCGGACCGCAAAGGCCAAGAAGTCATGAGTAGCCAAGACATTCCAGAAGAGAACCTGCCCGCTGAGCAGGACCACGCGCACGGTGCGGTGGACGTGGCGGACGAGAAGCACCCGTTCGCCGACCCCGGCCTGCCGCCCCACGAGCACCGGATCCAGGACGTCGACGAGCGGGCCGCCAAGCGGTCCGAACGTGCGGTCGCCCTCCTGTTCACGCTGTCGATGCTGGCCACCGTCGCCTTCATCGCCGCCTACGTGACGATCTCGCCCGACACCACGGTCTTCCTCTTCCCGCTCGGGCACGTCAGCGCGCTGAACTTCGCGCTCGGCGTGACGCTGGGGCTGGCCCTGTTCTGCATCGGCGCCGGCGCGGTCCACTGGGCCCGCACCCTGATGTCCGACGTGGAGGTCGCCGACGAGCGTCACCCGATCGAGGCGGCGCCGGAGGTCAAGGCCAAGGTCATGGCCGACTTCCGGGACGGCGCCAGGGAGTCCGCGCTGGGCCGCCGCAAGCTGATCCGCAACACGATGTTCGGCGCGCTGGCCCTGTTCCCGCTCTCCGGCGTCGTCCTGCTGCGCGACCTCGGTCCGCTGCCCGAGAACAAGCTGCGGCACACGCTGTGGGCCAAGGGCAAGCTGCTCGTCAACATGAACACCAACGAGCCGCTGCGTGCCTCCGACGTCGCCGTCGGCTCCCTCACCTTCGCCAAGCCGGAAGGCCTGGAGGAGGAGGACCACGACTTCCAGACCGAGATCGCCAAGGCCGCCCTGATGATCGTCCGCATCCAGCCGGACGACATCAAGGACAAGCGCGAGCTCGAGTGGTCGCACGAGGGCATCGTGGCGTACTCGAAGATCTGCACCCACGTGGGCTGCCCGATCTCCCTGTACGAGCAGCAGACGCACCACGTGCTGTGCCCCTGCCACCAGTCCACCTTCGACCTGTCCGACGGCGCCCGAGTGATCTTCGGTCCCGCCGGCCACGCCCTGCCGCAGCTGCGCATCGGCGTGAACGACGAGGGCTACCTCGAGGCGCTCGGCGACTTCGAAGAGCCCGTCGGTCCTGCCTTCTGGGAGCGCGGATGAGTAACAAGGACGACCGCCGCAAGGCGCCCGCGGGCGAGCGGGTCGCCGACTGGGCCGACGGCCGCCTGGGGATCTACTCCCTGGCCAAGGCCAACATGCGCAAGATCTTCCCGGACCACTGGTCCTTCATGCTCGGTGAGATCTGCCTCTACAGCTTCATCATCATCATCCTGACGGGTGTGTACCTGACGCTGTTCTTCCACCCGTCGATGAACGAGGTGGAGTACCACGGCAGCTACGTCCCGCTCCAGGGTCAGCTGATGTCCGAGGCCTTCAACTCGACCATGCACATCTCCTTCGATGTGCGCGGTGGTCTGCTCATCCGTCAGATCCACCACTGGGCCGCGGTCATCTTCCTCGCCGGCATGTTCGTGCACATGATGCGCGTCTTCTTCACGGGCGCCTTCCGCAAGCCGCGCGAGATCAACTGGCTGTTCGGCTTCCTGCTGTTCGTCCTGGGCATGTTCACCGGTTTCACCGGCTACTCGCTCCCGGACGACCTGCTCTCCGGCACCGGTGTCCGCTTCACCCAGGGCGCGATCCTGTCCGTGCCGATCGTCGGCACGTACATCTCGATGTTCCTGTTCGGCGGGGAGTTCCCGGGCGGCGACTTCGTCGCGCGGTTCTACTCGATCCACATCCTGCTGCTGCCGGGCATCATGCTCGGGCTCGTGGTCGGCCACCTGATCCTGGTCTTCTACCACAAGCACACCCAGTTCGCGGGTCCCGGACGCACCAACAAGAACGTCGTCGGCATGCCGCTGCTGCCGGTCTACATGGCGAAGGCCGGAGGCTTCTTCTTCCTGGTCTTCGGGTTCATCGCGCTCCTCGCCGGCATCGCCTCCATCAACCCGATCTGGGCCATCGGTCCCTACCGGCCGGACCAGGTGTCGACGGGTGCCCAGCCCGACTGGTACATGGGCTTCGCCGAGGGCCTGATCCGCGCCATGCCGGGCTGGGAGATCAACTTCTGGGGCCACACGCTGGTCCTGGGCGTGTTCGTCCCGCTGGTGCTGTTCGGTCTGTTCCTCGGTGTGATCGCGATGTACCCGTTCATCGAGTCGTGGGTCACCGGCGACAAGCGCGAGCACCACATCCTGGACCGCCCGCGCAACGCCCCGACCCGTACGGCCTTCGGTGTCGCCTGGGTCACCGGCTACCTGATCATGCTGATCGGTGGTGGCAACGACATCTTCGCCACCCACTTCCACCTGTCGATCAACGCGGTCACCTGGTTCGTCCGGATCGGCTTCTTCGCCGGACCGGTCATCGCCTTCGTGATCACCAAGCGGATCTGCCTCGGCCTCCAGCGCCGCGACAAGGACAAGGTGCTGCACGGTCGTGAGACCGGCACCATCAAGCGTCTGCCGCACGGTGAGTTCATCGAGGTGCACGAGCCGCTCAGCCAGGAGGCGCTCTACACGCTCACCTCGCACGAGCAGTACAAGCCCGCCGAGATCGGCCCTACGGTCGACGAGAACGGCGTCGAGCGCAAGGTGAAGCGCACCGAGAAGGTCCGCGCCAAGCTGAGCAAGGCGTACTACGGCGAGGAGAGCCAGATCCCCAAGCCGACCGTCGAGGAGTACAAGGAGATCACGAGCGGCCACGGCCACCACTGATCACTGCGTCGCCACGCAACGCGAAGGGCCCCGTCCGGTGCACGGACGGGGCCCTTCGCCCTGTCCGGGGCTGGATAGGGTGGTCCTGTCGAGACGCGCGTCCCGTGGAGCGGGACCACACTGACCCAGGAGCGGCTTATGAGCGCTGTGACCCCCGCCGGAGGCGACACCGCGGCGGACCGTTCCTGGCCCGACGTGCTGAACGCCCTGCTGTACGGCCGTGACCAGAGCGCCGACGCCACGGCGTGGGCGATGGACCGGATCATGCGCGGCGAGGCCACCGACGCCCAGATCGCCGGGTTCGTGGTGGCGCTGCGCGCCAAGGGCGAGACCGTCGAGGAGATCAACGGGCTCGTCCGCGCGATGTACGAGCACGCGAACGTGATCGAGGTGCCCGGTCCGGCCGTCGACATCGTCGGCACGGGCGGCGACGGCGCGAAGACGGTCAACATCTCGACGATGTCCTCGATCGTCGTGGCCGGCACGGGCGTGAAGGTCGTCAAGCACGGAAACCGGGCCGCGTCCTCCGCGTCCGGCGCCTCGGACGTCCTGGAGAAGCTCGGCGTCCGCCTCGACCTGACCCCGCAACGGGTGGCCGAGGTCGCCGAGGAGGCCGGCATCACCTTCTGCTTCGCGGTCAGGTTCCATCCGGCGCTGCGTCACGCCGGCGCCGCCCGCGGCCAGTTGGGCATCCGCACGGTGTTCAACCTGCTCGGCCCGCTGACCAACCCGGCCAAGGTCCGGGCCCAGGCGGTCGGCGTCGCGGACGCGCGCATGGCGCCGATCGTCGCCGGCGTCTTCGCCGAGCGCGGCAACTCCTCGCTGGTGTTCCGCGGTGACGACGGCCTCGACGAGCTGACGACCACCTCCACCTCCCGCGTCTGGGTCGTCCGCGACGGCAAGGTGACGGAGGAGTCCTTCGACCCGCGGGACGTCGGCCTCGACCTCGTTCCCGTCGAGGCCCTGCGGGGTGCCGACGCCTCCTACAACGCGGAGGTGGCGCGCGCGCTGCTGGACGGCGCGACGGGCCCGGTCCGGGACGCCGTCCTGCTGAACTCGGCGGCCGCCCTGGTCGCCCTGGAACCGACCGCGGCGTCGCTCACCGAGCAGATCCGGGCGGGCATGGCCAGGGCCGCGGAGTCCCTCGACTCGGGGGCGGCGAAGCGGACGCTGGAACGTTGGGCGGCCGCCACCCACGCCTGACCGCCCGTACGGTGCGACGCGGGGCGCGGTCCATCATCCGGACTGCGCCTTGCGCGCGGATGATCGTATGGCAAAATGCTCTACCAGGTCATGAGCGACAGTCATGAGGCCCCGGCCGACTGTCCGGCAACCCTCCGTCCGTGGCGGGGTGCCCCGGGTGAAGACCAGGCTGTGGACAGAAAGGTCCACGGCAAGCGCGGACCCCTCGCCACACCAGGGGTCCTGGTCGTCGAGGAGTCTTCCGTGAGCAAGCGAATGCGATAGGGCCGCAGAGCCCCGCCTCCGCACATCCCTGTTCAGCCATTCCCGCGCTCGAGCCACGGCCGCTCGCGCGGCGAGTCCGCCTGCCTCCACGGGAGTTCAGCCATGTCCGTCTCCACCGCTGCCGCCGTCCACGCCATTTGTGCCCCGCTGCCCGTTCTCGGGCGGGATGTGACCGTCCCGCTCGTCACCGGCGGCGAAGTCAGCTACGCGGCCCTCGACTACGCCGCCAGCGCCCCCGCCCTCCAGCGGGTCTGGGACGACGTGGCCGCCTACGCCCCCTACTACGGCAGCGTCCACCGCGGCGCCGGATACCTCTCCCAGCTCTCCACCGACCTCTTCGAGAACGCCCGCCGGACGGTCGCCGACTTCCTCGACTGCCGTCCCGACGACCAGCTGGTGTTCACCCGCTCCACCACCGACTCCCTGAACCTCCTCGCCGCCGCCCTCCCCTCCGGCTGCCAGGTCTTCGTCTTCGAGACGGAGCACCACGCCTCGCTGTTGCCCTGGAAGGACGCGCGGGTCACCTACCTCGACGCCCCGCGCACCCCGCGCCAGGCCGTCGCCACCCTGGAGCGGGCCCTCGCCGCCCGCGACCCGCGGGGCCCGGCGCTGGTCTGCGTCACCGGCGCCTCCAACGTCACCGGCGAGCTGTGGCCGGTACGCGAACTGGCCGCCGCGGCCCACGCGCACGGCGCCCGGATCGTCCTGGACGCCGCCCAGCTCGCCCCGCACCACCCGGTGTCCGTCCGTGACCTCGACGTCGACTGGGTCGCCTTCTCCGGCCACAAGCTGTACGCCCCCTTCGGGTCCGGCGTCCTGGCCGGCCGCGCGGACTGGCTGCGGGCGGCCGAGCCGTACCTCGCCGGCGGCGGCGCCAGCCGCAAGGTCGCCCGGCGCCAGGACGGGGGAGTGGACGTGGAGTGGCACGAGAGCGCCGCCCGGCACGAGGCGGGTTCCCCGAACGTCATCGGCGCCTACTCCATCGCCTCCGCCTGCAAGGCGCTCACCGAGGCGGGCTTCGACACGCTGGTGGCCCGCGAGCAGTACCTCGTCGAGAAGGTCCGCGCGGGCCTCGCAGAGGTCCGCGAGGTGCGGATCCTGTCCCTCTTCGGCGACGACGCGCCCCGGGTCGGCGTGATCTCGTTCGTCGTGGACGGCTGGAACAGCTCCCACTTCGCCGCCGCGCTCTCCGCCGAGTACGGCATCGGCGTCCGCGACGGCCTCTTCTGCGCCCACCCCCTGGTCCGCACCCTCCTGGGCGGCGACCCACAGGCCCAGGGCGAGTGCGGAGCTCCGGAGGCGGCCCCCGGCGAGAAGTCCCTCAACGCGATCCGCGTGAGCTTCGGCGCGGGCACTCCCGACGAGCACGTCGACCGCTTCGTGACGGCGGTGGGGGAGCTGGTGGCCGAGGGCGCGAAGTGGCGCTACCGCACGGAGGACGGCCGCTGCGTCCCGGTGGTGTAGGCGGCCGTTCGCGCCGGAGGCGGGTTCGGACGGTCAGGAGTCCAGACCGATCGCGAACGCCGCCTCCAGGTCGTGCTGCGAGTACGTGCGGAAAGCGACGTGCGTGTCCGTCACCTCCACGCCCGGGATCTTGCTGATCCGCCCCGGGATGACCTCGGCGAGATCCTCGTGCTGGCGCACCCGCACCATGGCGATCAGGTCGTAGGTCCCGGTCACGGAGAACACCTCGCTCACGGATTCCAGCGAAGCGATCGACTCCGCGATCTCGGGGATCCGGTCCACGCTGGTCTTGATGAGGACGATCGCGGTGATCACGGCTGGTTCTCTCCCTCGGGGGCCGGAGCTGGGCTGCTGTTCACTCTAGTGGGCCGGGTGAACCGGGCCCACGCGTAGACGAAGCCCAGTCCGAAGCCCAGCAGGTGTGCCAGGTACGCCACACCCGGCCCCGGCCCCGCCCGCCCCGCCGCCACCCATTGCAGCGCCGCCCAGAAGGGCAGCACGACCCAGGCCGGGAAGCGCAGCGGCAGGAAGAAGAGGAACGGCAGGAGACTGGTGACGCGGGCCCGGGGGAACAGGTACAGGAACGCGCCGAGGACCGCCGAGATCGCCCCGGAGGCGCCGACCAGGGACTGCTCGGAGTCGGCGTTGACGGCGGCGTAACCGAGCAGTGCCAGCGCGCCGCAGCCGAGGTAGAAGAGCGTGAACTCGACGCGGCCCATGCGGCGCTCGGTCATCGCCCCGAAGACGTGGAGGAAGAGCATGTTGCCCAACAGGTGCACCCAGCTGCCGTGGACGAACAGGGCGGTGAGGGGTGTGAGGGCGGCGCCGGTCGTACCCTCGAACAGGTCTGCGGGGATCACGCCCCACCGGCGGAAATAGGCGCGCTGCGCCAGTGCCGCCTCCTCGCCGGTGCCGTACACCGGGTCGAGGCCCGAGGCCGGACCGATCACGAAGACCAGGCAGCACACGGCCATCAGTGCGTACGTCACCGGCGCCGCGGGGTGTCGGACGGCTCGGCCGAGAGGCCTGCTCCAGTGGCTGATCATGGCTACAGAGCATGACGTAACGGGACGTACCATGCCGGACCGCCTCGCCGCCGTGGACGGACGGGCGGCGAGTACCCGCCAGGCCGTAGGGTTGCGAGCCACATGCTCCGGGGAGCGTCGAGCGCGCCCCGGTCCCGGAAGACGGACACTAGAAGGAAGCGGACGGTCACGATGACGGTTCCCCTGCCGACCGCCACGACGCGGTGGCGCTGCACTCTCTGCGGCAACCTCACGCGGTTCGACGTGACGCGCTCGTCGAAGGTCGTCGAGTACGTCCACCTCGATCTCGCCGGTGAGGCGAAGGTGGAGGAGCGCGAGGTGGTCAGTGAGACCATCGAGTCGGTGAGGTGCCGTTGGTGCAACGCCGTGGATCAGGTGGAACTGGTGGACAGGCCGGGTGCCGGCTCCTGAGGGAGCTGGCCCCGCACAGGTAGTGGGGTGTGACGGATGGTGGAGACCACGGGCGGGGGGCCGGGCGACGGCGCCGCCGAGGTGCTCGACCGTCCGCTGCCCGACGGCGTACGACGCCGGGTCGTGCAGATCGTCTCGGACGGTTTCGGCGGCCTGACCGTCGCCGAACTGCCCGGCCAGTTGCGGCAGTACGCCCGGTTCGCCCCGAACCGGCGAGCCAAGTTCGCGGGCAACGCGATGGCGGCCGCCCTGGAGACCGATCCGCTGTTCCGGCAGCGCATCGCCGAGAAGTTCAGAGAGGCCCAGCCGGAACTGGCCGGTGCCCTGGACTCCGGCTCGCCGCCCCCGGCCGCGGACCCGCTCGACGTGGCGGCCGCGGCCTACGTACTGCGCCCCACCGGCTGGGTGAAGCTGGTCACCGCTGCCGGCGAGGAAGCCCAGCGGGCGGACGCCGAGCGGGCCGGCGAGGAGAGCCGGGCGGAGCTGGAGCGGCTGCGCGAACAGCTCGCCGAGGCCCGCGAGCTGACCCGGACCGAGACCGAGCGGCTGCGCGGCGAACTGGACGCGGCGAGGCGGGAGGGCGAGTCGCTGCATCGCAAACTGCGGTCGGCCCTCAACGACGTCAAGCGCGGTGAGGCCGCGCTGCGCAAGCTCCAGGGCGAGATGGACGCCGTACGGAGCGAGGGGCAGGCGCAGGTGTCCGCGGCCGAGAGCGAGTCACGGCGGTTGAAGGCGCGGCTCGGCGAGGCGGAGGCCGCGCTGGAGGCCACCCGGCGGGCGGCCCGCGAGGGGCGCAGCGTCGAGGACATGCGGGTGCGGCTGCTGTTGGACACCCTGCTGGAATCGGCCCAAGGGCTGCGCAGGGAACTGGCGTTGCCGCCGGTGTCGGTGCGTCCGGCGGAGACCGTGGACGCGGTGGAGCCCGGCCGGATGACTCCGAAGGACATCGCCGCCCGAGCCCTGTCCGAGAACGACCCGGCGATCCTGGACCAGTTGCTCGCGTTGCCGCAGGCGCATCTCGTCGTCGACGGCTACAACGTCACCAAGACCGGCTATCCGCAGATGCCGTTGGAGAAGCAGAGGTTGCGGCTGCTCGGGCAGCTCTCGGCCCTCGCCGCGCAGACCGGCGCCGAGGTCACCTGTGTCTTCGACGGAGCCGAGCTGGTCGCGCCGGTGCTGCTGGCCCCGCCGCGCGGGGTGCGGGTGCTGTTCTCCAAGCCGGGGATCACCGCCGACGAGCTGATCCGCCAGCTGGTGCGGGCCGAGCCGCCCGGCCGGCCCGTCATCGTCGCCTCGACGGACCGTGAGGTGGCCGACGGGGTGGCCAGGGCGGGGGCCCGACCTGTCGCTTCTGCGGTGCTCCTGAAGCGCCTGGCCTGAAGGTCAACGTAAAGGGTCAATGCCCGAATTGACGCAAACGTCACGCAACGTAGCGTCAATCCCGCGTCACTGCATGTGGGTTGTGTGTAATAAATGCAGTGCGTCACCGACTTTTTCGGCTCCAGGATTTGAAGTGATCACAAGAAGGTCACTAGGGTCTGCCTTCGAACCTCCGCACGAGTGATCACTCACAAGAAGGAGCTCGCTCTCCGTGGCGTCCCACCGTCGACCCAAGCAGCCGAGTCGCACGCGCGTGACCGTGCTGACCACCGCGGCCGCCGCCGCTGTCGCCCTGAGCTCGCAGGCCGCCAACGCCGCTCCGAGCGAGAAGCCCAGCAAGGACGAGGTCAAGTCCAAGGTCGACAAGCTCTACGAAGACGCGGAGCAGGCCACCGAGAAGTACAACGGGGCCAAGGAGAAGCAGGAGAAGCTCCAGAAGGAGATCTCCACGATCCAGGACAACGTCGCCCGCGGCCAGGACGAGCTGAACGAGCTGCGTGAGTCCATAGGCCTGGCGGCGGCGGCCCAGTACCGCTCCGGCAGCATCGACTCCTCCCTCCAGTTGTTCCTGTCCTCGGACCCGGACGACTACCTCGACAAGGCGTCCACCGCCGACCAGTTGAGCGCCCAGCAGGTCGAGTCGCTGAGGAAGATCCAGGAGAAGCAGCGCGAGCTGGCCCAGGATCGCGCGGAGGCCTCCGACAAGCTCAAGGACCTCGCCTCCACCCGCACCGAACTGGGCAAGAAGAAGAAGGAAGTCCAGGGCAAGCTCGCCGAGGCGCAGAAGCTCCTCAACACGCTCACGGCCAAGGAGAAGGCCGACCTGGCCGCCGACGACGCCCGCGCCAGCCGCGACGCCGGCGAGCGGGTCGACCTCGGCAACACCGGCCCCGCCTCCGGCCGCGCCATGGCCGCCTTCCAGGCCGCCCAGAGCAAGATCGGTTCGCCCTACGTCTACGGCGCCACCGGCCCGTCCTCCTTCGACTGCTCCGGCCTGACCTCCTGGGCGTACGCCCAGGCCGGCGTCGGTATCCCGCGCACCTCGCAGGCCCAGGCCAACGCCGGCACGCGCATCTACTCCCAGTCCGACCTCAAGGTCGGCGACCTGGTCATCTTCTACGGCGACCAGCACCACGTCGGCTTCTACGCGGGCAACGGCCAGGTGCTGCACGCCCCGCGCACCGGCACGGTCGTGCGCTACGAGTCCATCAACAACATGCCGTTCCAGTTCGGCGTCCGGATCTGAGCATCCGGGATCGCGACACAGTGACGCCCGAACGGGCGAATCACCGCGACGCGAACTGACCCCACACCCCGCCCATGACCTGCGTCAGAGGCGGGGTGTCACGTTGTGTGGCCGCAGAGGTTCTTTGGTGGGCCCCCCGTCACGGGGCTACTGTCTGCCGCGTTTCCCCGGTACTCGTGCCGGGGACGGTCTCTGTCCGCCAGTGGAAGGAGCGCGGCTTCCCGTGGGGTCCCATCGCCGCCTTGCACCGTCCGGGTTCGACAGGGGCGCCCTGTGCGTCCTGTCCGCCGCCGCAGCCGCCCTCGGCGCCGTCTCCACCACCGTGCCGGCCACGGCCGCCCCGCACGAGGACGCCCGGACCGAGGTGGACCGGCTCTACGAGGCCGCCGAGAAGGCCACCGAGGCCTTCAACGAGGCCGGGGAGCGGGCCGGTGTCCTGCGCCGGCAGGTCGGCGACTCCCAGGACCGGATCGCCCGCAAGCAGGAGCGCGTCAACGGGCTGCGTGAGCAGCTCGGCGCCCTGGCCGGCGCCCAGTACCGCTCCGGTGGCCTCGACCCGTCCCTGGCGCTCCTGTTCTCCGACGACCCGGCCGACTACCTCGACAAGGCCTCCGTCCTCGACCGCATCACCACCCACCAGGCCGGTGAGCTGAAGGACCTCCAGGACGCCCTGCGCGAACTCGCCCAGGAGCGCGCGGAGGCCACCCGCAAGCTGGGGGAGCTGGAGAAGAGTCGCGTGGCCGCCGAGAAGCACAAACGGACCGTCGAGCGGAAGCTCGCCCGGGCCCGGCAACTGCTGAACTCCCTGCCGTCCGCCGAGCGTGCCGCCTACGACCGGGCCTCCCGGTCCGGCCGCTCCGACCTCCCCGCCCCCGGCGGCGCCGTCGCCTCGGGCCGTGCCGCCACCGCCCTGGCCGCCGCCCGCTCCGCGCTCGGCAGGCCGTACGTGTGGGGCGCCAACGGCCCCACCGGCTTCGACTGCTCGGGCCTGGTGCAGTGGTCGTACGCGCAGGCCGGGATCTCCCTGCCGCGGACCTCGCAGGCCCAGGCGCACGCCGGGCGGCGGGTCCCGCTCTCCCAGGCGCGGCCCGGCGACATCGTCACCTACCGCTCCGACGCCAGTCATGTCGGCATGTACGCGGGCAACGGCCAGGTCATCCATGCCCCCTACCCCGGCGCACCCGTGCGTTACGACCCGGTCGGGATGATGCCGGTGTCGTCGGTGACAAGGCCCTGACGGGGGTGTGCGGCGGACGCCGGACGGGTTCCGCCCGGGGCGACTCGCCGTACGATCGGGGGGATGGCTGGTCGCAGGCGGGCGCGCGGATCCGGAGTCGTGGGGCTCGCGGTGCTGCTGCTCGCCCTGCTCGTGGGCTGCGGCGGGCGGCCCGCCACGGACACCGCCAGGGCCGAGGTGCAGCGGGTGCTGGACCGGCGGGCCGCCGCCGTCCTCGCCCATGACGCCGCCGCCTACGCCACCACCGGGGACCCCGCCGGATACACCCGGCTGCGGGCCGTGCCGCTGGCCGCCTGGTCCTACCGGGTCACCGACGTGCGGCCCGGCGGCGACGAGGCAGCGGCCGACGCGGAGCTGAGCTACCGCATCGAGGGCCACGACAGGGCTCCGGTGACGGTGGCACGCGCTCTGCGGCTGACCCGGGACGGGGCCGGGCGGTGGGCCGTGGTCTCCGAGAAGCCCGCGCGCGAGGCCGGCCAGCAGCTCTGGGACCAGGGCGCGGTCACCGTCGTCCGGGGCGCGCACAGTCTCGTTCTCGGCGTCGGCCACTCCGGCGAGCTGCTGCGGAGCTTCGCCGGGCTCGCCGACCGGGCCGTCCCCGCGGTCTCGCAGGCGTGGGGCACCGACTGGGCCCGGCGGGTCGTCGTCCTCGTACCGAAGTCGCTGGAGGGCATGGCGGCGCTGCTCGGCTCGCCCGCCTCCTCGTACCGGGGGATCGCCGCGGTCACCACGGGGGAGACGGGCGGCGGGCCGGACGCGCCGGCGGACCGGGTCATCGTCAACCCGGACGCCTACGCCATGCTCGGCCCGGTGGGCCGGCAGGTGGTCCTCACCCACGAGACCACGCACGTCGCCACCCGGGCCGACACCAACGAGGCGACGCCGCTGTGGCTGTCCGAGGGGTATGCCGACTGGGTCGGCTACCGCGGCACCGGACGCACCCCGGACGAGGCCGCCCCCGAGCTGCGCAAGGCCGTCCGGGAGGGCCAGGTGCCGGACGAGCTGCCGCCCGACGGCGACTTCGGCTTCGCCGGGGACGCGGCGCGGCTGGCGCGGGCGTACGAGGGCGGCTGGACGGCCTGCCGGATGATCGCCGAGCGGTGGGGCGAGGAGCGGCTCGTCGCCTTCTACCGGGCCGTGGGGGAGCGCGGCGAGCGGCCGGGGGCGGTCGAGGGGGCGATGGGGAGCGTGCTGGGGACGACGCTGGAGGACTTCGCCGCAGATTGGCGGCAGTACCTTCACGACGAACTGGGCTGAGCACTGCTCCGATCGGTCTCCGCCCGCCGCTTGTCCAGTACGGCGATGGCTTCTTCGAGCCAGGCACGCTCGGTCTCGCCGGTGGCCCTCGCGACCCGCAGGATGCCCTGCCGGAACAGGTCCTCGGTCTCCTCGGCCCGTACGGGTTCGCCCTCCCGGTAGAAGAAGCTCGACGGCGTCAGGAGGAAGTCCAGTCGGCGGCGCAGCACCGCCGCCTGCTCGTGCGGGTCGGGCAGGTGGCGCAGGAACGACAGGACGGTGTTGAAGCGGACCTGGTCGGTGATCTCCGTCTGTCTGGGGTGCCGTAGCCGTTCCAGCAGGTCCGCGCGGCCGGACTCGGTCAGCGACAGCATCCGGCGCGGGACCGCGCTCGCACCCTCCTCGGTGTGCTGGTCGAGCTTGCCGGCCGCCACCAGGCGGGTGATGGCCGGGTAGAGCGCGCCGTCGCTGACCGGGCGGACATGGCCGCTGAGCGCCTTGATGCGCTCCTTCAGCTCGTACCCGTGCAGCGGCTGCTCGGCGAGGAAGCCGAGGATCGACAGTTCCAGCATCGGGGCGGACTCCTCCTTGCGGTCACCGGCACCCCATGCTACCTCTTATCGAGCTATCTCGATTCGAGGTAGGCACTCCCACGTGCCCTCGGGGCCGACAGGACGGAGACCCACCGTGCGCAGCCACCGCGAGCACCTGGTCACGCTCGCCCGCCCGGTCTACTTCTCGCTTGTCGCCTCCGTGGCCGCCGGGCTGATCAACACCGTCTGGGTCTCCCGGCTCGGCGGACCCGCGGTCGCCGCCGTCGCGGTCGCCACCAACACCGAGAACGTGCTGCTCGGCATCGCCCTGGTCTTCGCCTCCGGGACGACCGTGCTGGTCTCGCACGCCCGCGGCGCACGCGATCCGGCGGCCGTGCGCGCGGCCGTACGGGGCGGCTGGGCGCTCTGCGCGGTGGTCACCCCCGTCGTCGCCGTGGGGGGCTTCCTGCTGCGCGAACCCCTGGCCCGGCTGGTCCTCGGCGGCGACGACGGACCCGCGCTCGGCCTCGCCGTGGCCTACTTGGCGATCTCCATGCCGGGCGTGGCCGTCTTCTTCGCGCAGAACCTGGTCGACGGCCTTCTCAAGGGGGCCGGCGACACCAGGACCCCGATGCGCCTCGCCCTGCTCGCCAACGCGCTGATCCTCGTCCTCGACCCGCTCCTCATCCACCGGTACGGCGTCCGGGGCGCCGCCGCCTCGACGGTGCTGTGCCGGTGCGTGGCCCTCGGCCTGGGCCTGAGGGCGCTGCGCCGCGACACCCTCCTGAAGCCGGTCGCGAAGGTCACCGCCGTGGCCCCGGCGGGCGCCTCCACCGGCGCGTCCACCCGTGCGTCCCTGCGGCGGACGCTGACGACCGGGCTGCCCATGTCCCTCGACTTCACCGTGCGCCAGGCCGGCGCCCTCGCGCTGGTCGCCGTCGTCGCCCGGCTCGGGGTGACGGCCGTGGCCGCGTACGCGATCGTCTACAAGGTCCTGTACGTCGCCACGATGGCCTTCTACGCGGTACGCCAGGCCGCCTCCATCCACACGGCGCACACCCTGGGTGCGGGCCGAAGGGGGGAGCGGTGGGCGATCGGACGGCAGGCCCTGCTCGTCTCCGGGACCGTCGGCCTGGTGGCGGCCCTGCTGCTGGCCGCCACGGCGCCCTGGATCATGGCCGCCTTCGGCGCCGGGCCCGCCGTGGCGAGGGAGGGGGTGCTGTTCCTGCGCTGCATCGGCCCGTATCTGCTGCTGACGGCCGGGTTCATCGCACTCGGCGGGGTGTTCGAGGGCAGCGGCGGAGCGCCGCTGCTGCTGCGGGTGACCGTGCTCGGCACGGTCGTCCAACTGCCCCTTGCCCACGCCCTGTCGGGGCTGGGCCTGGCGGGGGTCTCCCTGGCTTCGGCACTGTCGATGGCCGTGCAGTGCGCGGCGGTGGGCGTGCTGCTGCGGCGGGCTCGGCGTCAGGAGGAGACCGGCGTGCCCTTGGCGCCGGCGGCCTGACCGGGCTCCACGCGGCCCGGGTCGCCGAGCGGCACGGTCGCGCGCCACAGCCGCACGGCCGCGGTGACGGCGGCCGCCACCAGCAGGCCGTTGCGCAGGAACAGCAGGGTCAGTCCGAGGGCGTCGCTCGCGACGACGTGGTCGAACCAGACCGGGAACTCCAGCACCGTCACCAGCGACGCGGCCAGCACCAGAGCGGTCGGGGGCCCCATCCGGCTGTCCCGGAAGCACCGGCAGACCGCGGCCAGACCGACCAGCCACACCAGGTACTGCGGGCTGATCACGCGGCTGGTGGTGGTGAACAGCAGGACGGCGGTGAAGGCCGCGTCCGCGAGGGTGTGCGGCGCGAACCGCCTCGCGCGCAGCCGCCACAGCAGCAGCCAGCCGACCGCGGCCGCCGTCAGGCCGAGGGCCGCGTCACTCACCGCGCCCACGTGCGGGCCGACGAACTCCACCGAGCCGTAGTGGAGCAGCACCTCGCCGCTCCAACCGAAGTGCCGGGCCACATGGAGGACCAGGGCGCCCATCGACTCCACCTCGGTTCCGCGGTCCCGCTGGTGGGAGAGGAAGGCGAAGGCGCCGGGCGCGGCCAGCGCGAACAGGGCCGACAGGGCGCCGACGGTGACGGCCGCCGTGCTCCAGGCCCGCCACCGCACGGCGCCGGCCAGCAGCAGCACCGGCCACACCTTGAGCAGCGCCCCCAGGCCGACCAGCGCCCCCATGATGCGGGGGTGCCGGACACCCGCGAGCAGCGCGGCCACCGCGGCCGCGGTCACCGTCAGGTCGTAGCGGGCGTACACCGTCGGGCCGAGCAGCGGGACGCCCGCCACCCAGACCCCGGCGCCGCGTGACGAGCGGCCCGCGCCGAGCAGCAGCACGAGGACGGCGAGGTCGGCGAGGAAGGCCAGGACGAAGAAGGCCGGCGCGTAGTCCAGGAAGGGCAGCAGCGCGGGGGCGAGGACGGCGAGAGCGGCGGCGGGCGGGTACTGCCAGGTGACGTCGTCCCGTGGGAAGCTCCCGGCGCTCAGCGCGTCGTACCAGCCCCGGTAGATCACCGACACGTCGGTGGTGACGTCCGGGCCGGGGAATTCGTACACCTTGAACACGCACAGCAGCAGCATGAGCCGGGTCACGCCCCAGGTGCCCAGCAGACCCGTCAGGCCGGCCGGGGAGCGCCTGTCGTCCATGAACTCCACTTTGCCCCTGTTCGTCCTCTTGGTCAGGGTATGTGGACCGTATGATCTCCTGTCCGGCTGTGCGCGGGCCGTGCGGCACGGCCGGGCGTGGCGGTGCGGGCGGTTTGGATAAGGTCGGCGGCGATGCACAAGACCCTGATCGTGACGAACGACTTCCCGCCGCGCCCCGGCGGCATCCAGGCCTTCCTCCACAACATGGCGCTGCGCCTGGACCCCGAGCGCGTCGTCGTCCACGCCTCCACCTGGAAGCGCGGCCGGGAGGGGGCCGAGGCCACGGCCGCCTTCGACGCCCAGCAGCCCTTCACCGTCGTACGGGACTCGACGACCATGCTGCTGCCGACGCCCGGCGCGACCCGGCGGGCCGTGGGGCTGCTGCGCGAGCACGGGTGCACGTCCGTGTGGTTCGGGGCCGCCGCCCCGCTCGGGCTGATGGCTCCCGCGCTCCGCAAGGCCGGCGCCCGGCGGCTGGTGGCCACCACCCACGGCCACGAGGCCGGCTGGGCCCAGTTGCCCGCCGCCCGGCAACTGCTGAGGCGGATCGGCGAGTCGACCGACACGATCACCTACCTCGGCGAGTACACGCGTTCGCGGATCGCCACGGCGCTGAGCCCCGAGGCCGCCGCACGCATGGTGCGACTGCCGCCGGGCGTCGACGAGAAGACCTTCCACCCCGGCTCCGGCGGCGACGAGGTCCGCGCCCGTCTCGGGCTCACGGACCGCCCGGTGGTGGTGTGCGTCTCGCGGCTCGTGCCGCGCAAGGGCCAGGACACGTTGATCAGGGCCATGCCCCGCATCCTCGCCGCCGAGCCGGAGACCGTGCTGCTCGTCGTCGGCGGCGGACCCTACGAGAAGGATCTGCGCCGCCTGGCCCACGAGACCGGAGTCGCCGCCTCCGTGCGCTTCACCGGCGCCGTCCCCTGGTCGGACCTGCCCGCCCACTACGGCGCCGGCGACGTCTTCGCCATGCCGTGCCGCACCCGCCGGGGCGGACTCGACGTCGAGGGCCTCGGCATCGTCTACCTGGAGGCCTCCGCGACCGGCCTCCCCGTCGTCGCCGGCGACTCCGGGGGCGCCCCGGACGCGGTGCTCGACGGCGAGACCGGCTGGGTGGTGCGAGGCGCCTCGCCGGAGGACACCGCCGACCGCGTCACCGCCCTCCTCGCCGACCCCGAACTGCGCCGGCGCATGGGTGAACGAGGCCGCCGGTGGGTGGAGGAACGGTGGCGCTGGGACTTGCTCGCGGAGCGTCTGAAGGAACTGCTCTGAGGCGGACGCCTCTGCGGGCGAACGCCCGGCGGCACAGCCCCCGAGGGGCCGCGGGGGCTGCGCCGAGGTGCGGCTCCGCCGCGTGAGCGCGAGCAGCCACGACGGCCCGCACCCGCTCGATCGGGCATGAGGCACCACCGGGTGGACCGGCCCGCACCCGCCCGATCGGGCGGCGAAACACCACGGGTGGCGCCCCGAAGGCTGCGCGGCCACTAGGCGGAACCCGATAATCCGCCCATGCTGCCCACATGACCTCCAACCTGATAGATCGTCATCTGACGAGACGTCAAATCCTCGGCATGGCAGCCCTTCAGACGGCCGCCACCCTCGGCTTCACGCGCATCACCCTGGACTCCGCCCGAGCGGCGGAGCCCGCCGCGGAACCCGACGCGGTCGACAACGCCCCGGCGATCGTCGTCGGCTCCGGCTACGGCGCCGCCGTCGCCGCCCTCCGCCTCGGTCAGGCCGGCATCCGCACCCTCGTCCTGGAGATGGGCCGCCTCTGGAACACCCCCGGCGCCGACGGCAAGGTGTTCTGCTCCACCAGCGCGCCCGACCAGCGCTCCATGTGGTTCCGCACCCGCACCGAGGCCCCGCTGGCGAGCTTCCTCTGGCTGGACGTCGTCAACAGGGACATCAGCCGCTACCCCGGCGTCCTGGACCGCGTGCACTTCGCCGACATGTCGGTCTTCGTCGGCCGCGGGGTCGGCGGTGGCTCCCTCGTCAACGGCGGAATGGCGGTCACCCCGCTCCCCTCCTGCTTCGCCGAGCAGTTTCCGACCGTCGACGCCGCCGAGATGTACCACACGTACTTCCCGCGGGCCCGTGCGATGCTCGGCGTCAACACCGTGGACCCCGCATGGTTCGAGGCGACGGACTGGTACCGCTTCACCCGCGTCTCCCGCAGGCACGCGCAGAACGCAGGCCTGAGGACCACCTTCGTGCCCAGCGTCTACGACTTCGGGTACATGCGGCGCGAGGCGGCCGGCACGGCGACGAAGTCGGCGCTCGCCGGGGAGGTCATCTACGGCAACAACCACGGCAAGCGCAGCCTCGACAAGACCTACCTCGCCTCCGCGCTCGGCACCGGCAACGTCACCATCCACACCATGGAGAAGGTCCGCGCGATCAGCCGGACCGCCGACGGCACCTACGTCCTGACCGCCGACCGCATCGACGCCACCGGGAACGTCGTCGGGACCACGCACTACGGCTGCACCTACCTGTTCCTCGGCGGCGGCAGCCTCGGCACCAGTGAACTCCTCGTCCGGGCCCGCGAGACGGGCACGCTGCCCGCGCTGAACGCCAGCGTGGGAGCCGGGTGGGGCACCAACGGCAACGTGATGCTCGGACGGGCGAACCACCTGTGGGACACCGTCGGCGCCGATCAGTCGACCATGCCGGTCATGGGCATCGACGACTGGGCGAACACCGCCAACCCCGTCTTCGCGGAGATCGCCCCGCTGCCGACGGGCCTGGAGCACTGGGTCAGCCTCTATCTGGCGATCACCAAGAACCCGCAGCGGGCGGCGTTCACCTACGACTCGGCGTCGGGGACGGTGAAGCTCGGCTGGAGTGCCGCGCAGAGCGCCGTGTCCGTCGGCATGGCGAAGAAGCTGTTCGACCGGATCAACGCGGCGAACGCCACGATCTACCGCTACGACCTGTTCGGCGGCTCCGGCAAGGTCTTCGCCGACGACTTCACCTACCACCCGCTGGGCGGGTGCGTACTGGGGAAGGCGACCGACGACTACGGCCGGGTGAAGGGCTATTCGCGGCTGTACGTCACCGACGGCTCGCTCGTGCCCGGCTCGATCGGAGTGAACCCCTTCGTCACCATCACGGCGCTCGCCGAACGCACCATGGCGCGGGTCCTCGCCGAGGACACCGCGCCATGACGACCGGTCAGGAGACGTGCGGCTACGGCTACTTCCCGTAGATCGCCTCGATCTCGGCCGCGTAGTCCTTCGCCACGACGTTGCGCTTGAGCTTCAGCGACGGGGTGAGGTGGCCGGAGTCCTCCGTGAACTGGGAGGGAAGAATGCGGAACTTCCGCACCGATTCCGCTTTCGAGACCGCGGCGTTGCCGTCGTCGACCGCCGACTGGATCTCGGACAGCAGGTCGGCGTCCTCGCTCAGCGACGCCGCGGTGGAGCCAGCCGGCTTGCCGTGGTCGGCCGCCCAACGACCCAGGAACTCCTCGTCGATGGTGACCAGCGCGCCCACGAACGGCCGCCCGTCGCCCACCACCATGCACTCCGCGACCAGCGCGTGCGCCCGGATGCGGTCCTCGATCACGGCCGGGGCGACGTTCTTGCCCCCCGCGGTGACGATGATCTCCTTCTTGCGCCCGGTGATCCGCAGGTAGCCGTCCTCGTCGAGGGTGCCGATGTCGCCGGTGTGGAACCAGCCGTCGGCCAGCGCCTCCGCGGTCGCGGCGGGGTTGTTCCAGTACTCCTTGAACAGGTGCTCGCCGTGCAGCAGCACCTCACCGTCGTCCGCGATGCGCACCACCGAGCCCGGCAGCGGCTGGCCGACCGTACCGATCTTCTGCCGGTCCCAGGGGTTGAACGCGGTCGCCGCACAGGACTCCGTGAGACCGTAACCCTCCAGCACGGTGAACCCGATGCCGCGGAAGAAGTGGCCGAGGCGCTCGCCCAGCGGGGCACCGCCGGAGATGGCGTACTCGCCCCTGCCGCCGAGCACCGCGCGCAGCTTGCCGTAGACCAGCTTGTCGAAGACCTTGTGCTTGATCTTCACGCCGATCGACGGGCCCGCCGGGGTGTCCAGCGCCTTGCTGTACGCGATCGCGGCGTCCGCCGCCTTGTCGAAGATCGCGCCCTTGCCGTCCGCCTGCGCCTTGGCCCGCGCGGCGTTGTAGACCTTCTCGAACACGCGCGGCACGCCGAGGATCAGCGTCGGCCGGAAGGACGCCAGTTCGTCGGTGAGGTTCTTGATGTCCGGGACCATGCCCAGCTTGATCGGCGCCATCATCGGCGCTATCTGCACCAGGCGGCCGAAGACGTGCGCGAGCGGGAGGAACAGCAGCACGCTGCACTCGTCGGTGCGGAACAGGGGGCGCAGCCGCTCCACCACGTTGCCGCACTCGGCGAAGAAGCTGCGGTGGGTGAGCACGCAGCCCTTGGGCCGGCCGGTCGTACCGGAGGTGTAGACGATGGTCGCCGGGTCGTCGGCCTTGGCGAGCGAGCCGCGCTCCTCCACGGTCTCGTCGGAGACGTCCGTGCCGAGCCGCCGCAGTTCCTCGACGCCGCCTGCCTCGATCTGCCAGACGTGCTTCAGCGCCGGCAGGGTGGCACGCACCGACTCGACGGTGGCGCTGTGGCCGTCCAGCTCGACGACACAGGCGGTCGCGCCCGAGTCGGAGAGGATCCACTGCACCTGCTCCGGCGAGCTGGTCTCGTACACCGGCACGGTGACCGCGCCCGCGCACCAGATCGCGAAGTCGAGCAGCGTCCACTCGTAGCGGGTGCGTGACATCAGGCCGACGCGGTCGCCCGGCTGGACACCGGAGGCGATGAGCCCCTTGGCGGCCGCGTGCACCTCGGCCAGGAAGGCCGTGGCCGTGACGTCCTGCCAGACGCCGTCGACCTTGCGGGCGATGACGGCGACGTCGGGGTGCTGCGCGGCGTTTCTCCGGACGATGTCGGTCAGATTGCCGTCCGTGGGGACCTCGTACAAAGCCGGAAGGCTGAACTCGCGCAAGACTGCTGCTCCTCATAGGGCGCCGGCGCCACGACGTTGTGCGATGCGACGGTGCGGTCCAAGGCTCGGGCAAGTGCTCGCGCATCCGGTGGTTGAAATGCTGAGCACGACTGGACTGCCCGGACGTTACCCGCCGGTATGGCTTCTTCGACAGGGGGGTCCGGCGAGATGTTCGCTGCGTCACACAGATGGGTGTTGCAGTCCGTACGGTAGTCCACCCCCTAAGTGACTGGCCAGTAACCGCAGGGTCGGCCCCCACTGTTCACGTATGCCGCACACCCCTACCCTTGATCGACATGGCCTCCACCCCGTCCGGAAACCACAGCACACGTATCCACGTGGTCAGTGACGTGCACGGCAACGCGCGCGACCTGGCCCGGGCAGGCGAGGGCGCGGACGCGCTGATCTGCCTGGGCGACCTCGTCCTCTTCCTCGACTACGCCGACCACTCCCGCGGCATCTTCCCCGACCTGTTCGGCGTGGAGAACGCGCATCACATCGTCGAACTGCGTACGGCCCGCCGTTTCGCCGAGGCCCGCGAACTGGGCACCCGGCTGTGGGGCGGCGTCGACGGGGACCGCGCGACGGTGATCGAGCAGGCGGTGCGCAAGCAGTACGCCGAGATGTTCGCCGCGTTCCCGACGCCGACGTACGCCACCTACGGCAATGTCGACATGCCGACACTGTGGCCGGAGTACGCCGGCCCGGGCACCACCGTGCTCGACGGGGAGCGCGTGGAGATAGGCGGCTGGGTCTTCGGCTTCGTGGGCGGCGGCCTGCGCACTCCGATGCGCACTCCCTACGAGATCAGCGACGAGGAGTACGCCGCGAAGATCGAGGCCGTCGGCGAGGTCGACGTCCTGTGCACCCACATCCCGCCCGAGGTGCCGGAACTCGTCTACGACACCGTCGCGCGCCGCTTCGAACGCGGCAGCCGGGCGCTGCTGGACGCCATCCGCCGCACCCGGCCCCGCTACTCCCTCTTCGGCCATGTCCACCAGCCACTGGTACGGCGCATGCGGATCGGGGCCACCGAGTGCGTCAACGTCGGACACTTCGCCGGCACCGGGAAGCCGTGGGCGCTCCAGTGGTGAGGCCGGCACGGCGCGGAGGCGCGGGGCCCACGGGGTGAAGGCGGCTGGTCGGGCGCGCGGTAGCCTTCACGCTGCACACACGTGCGCACGCTCGCGCACGGGGGATCTCTCCCTACCGGCCCGCATCTGGAGGAACCACCGCGATGGCGGAATACACCAGCTCGAGCATCACGATCGAGGCGGCACCGGCCGACGTCATGGCGGTCATCGCCGACTTCGCCCGCTACCCGGACTGGACCGGCGAGGTCAAGGAGGCGGAGGTCCTCGCGACCGACGCCGCGGGGCGGGCCGAGCAGGTACGGCTGGTCATGGACGCGGGTGCGATCAAGGACGACCAGACGCTGGCCTACACCTGGAGCGGTGAGAACGAGGTCTCCTGGACGCTCGTCAAGTCCCAGATGCTGCGCTCGCTGGACGGCTCGTACCTCCTGAAGACCGCCGCGGCGGGGACGACCGAGGTCACCTACCAGCTGACGGTCGACGTCAAGATCCCCATGCTGGGCATGATCAAGCGCAAGGCGGAGAAGGTCATCATCGACCGGGCGCTGGCGGGCCTGAAGAAGCGGGTCGAGTCGGGGGAGTAGGGCCGCCCCGCGACGCGGGCTCGCGTGCCGCCCGGAGTGGCACGGGCGGGCGCTGGCACCCCCGATCGAGCGAAGCCGACAGGGGGGCAGGTACCCCGCCGGCAGCGCCGGGCCGCGCGACCACCTCCGGCCCGGTCGCGGCCGACGCGCACCGGTCAACAGGGCACAAGCCCGACTTCCGTTACCGTTCACCCTCATGCGCACCCTCCTGATCACCGGCCCCGGCGGCAGCGGCCGTACGACCGTCGCCGCGGCCACCGCACTGGCGGCGGCCCGCGAGGGCGTGAGGACCCTCGTGCTCAGCGCCGACCGCACCGACACCCTTGGCACGGCCCTCGGCGTGGCGACGGGTGCGGTGCCGGTGCAGGCGGGCTCCGACCTCACCGCCTGGCGCCCCGACGCCACCGCCGGTTTCCGGGACGACCTCACCGCCTTCCAGGACCGCGCCTCGACCGTCCTGGACCTGCTCGGCGCCTCGCGGCTCGACCCGGAGGAGGTCACCCCGCTGCCCGGCGCGGAGGAGCTGACCCTGCTGCGCGCCCTGCGCGACGCCGCCCTCGCCGAGAGCCACGACCTCCTCGTCGTCGACCTGCCGCCCGCCCCGCAGGCCCTCGCCCTGCTCGCCCTCCCGGAGGAACTGCGGCGCTACCTGCGGCGGCTGCTCCCCCCGGAGCGGCAGGCCGCCCGCGCCCTGCGCCCCGTCCTCGGCCGCCTGGCCGGCGTTCCCATGCCCGCGGAGTGGCTGTACGAGACGACCGCCCGCTGGGACCTGGAGCTGGCCGCCGTGGAGGCGGTCCTCGCCGACCGCCGGACCGCCGTGCGGCTGGTGGCCGAGCCGGGACCGGCCGGGGCCGACGCCGTCCGTGACGCCCGCCTCGGTCTGGCCCTGCGCGGCCTGTCCGTGGAGTCCCTCCTCGCGAACAGGGTCCTGCCCGAGGAGCCCGGCGACCGGCTGGCCGGGCTCCACACCCAGCAGCAGAAGACCCTGGCGGAGTGGACCGACGCGCGGACCGTCGCCCACCTGGGCCGCGACCCCCGTGGCGCCGACGACCTCGCCGCGCTCGCCGTGCCGGGCGTCAACCCGGTGGCATCCCCGGTCGAGTGGCCCGTCGAGGACCGGATCGGCGCGGACGGCGTCCTGGTGTGGCACCTCCCGCTGCCCGGCGCCATACGCGACGAGCTGGACCTGGTCCGCCGCGGCGACGAACTCGTCGTCACCGCCGGACCGTTCCGCCGGATCGTCCCGCTGCCCTCCGCCCTGCGCCGCTGCTCCGTGGCGGGTGCCGCCCTGCGCGACGGCGAGCTGCGCGTGCGGTTCGCGCCGGATCCCGCGCTGTGGCCGCGCACCCGGTGAAGGACGTTCCGCCGTTCGGGTAACGTCGTAGGGACGAACCGTAGTCAGGAGCCCGTCATGAGCGAAGAGCTTCCCCCGTCGGACACCGGTGAGCAGACCGTCGACGAGGTACCTCGCGCCACCGACGCGGACGCCTGGGCCACCGCCTGCGCCGAGGACCTGGCGGCGGAGAAGGCCCGCCGCCGCGCTGAGCGCGGGGCGCCCCAGGGATCGGCCGCCGAGGAACTGCGCAGGCTCGTCGACACGGTCGCCGACAGGCTCTCCGGCCTCCAGTCCCCGCTGCTGGGCGCGGTCGCCGGACCCGCCGCACAGCAGGTGGTGCGCCAGGTCGTCCAGCAGGCCAAGGCCGCCGTGGAACCGGTCATCGAGCGCAATCCGGACGTCTTCGACCATCTGGCCGCCGCGGGCGGCGAACTGCTCGCCGCCTACCGTTCCGCGGTCCAGCGGCAGGAGCGGCGCTGGACCGCCCGCACCGCCGATCCGACCGAGGACCCGGCTGATCCCCGCGACGACGACGGGGGCACCGGCCCCGGCCAGCGCATCGATCTCGACTGACGGTCCTCCCGCGCCTCCGGGCGGCGCTCGCGCGGTAGTGGCGCCGCCCTCCTCGGGTACGGTTGGCCGTAGCGGGGCTCGACCGAAACTGAGGGATTCATGGGACTCACCATCGGCGTCGACATCGGCGGCACGAAGATCGCGGCCGGCGTGGTCGACGAGGAAGGCAGCATCCTCTCGACCTTCAAGGTGCCGACCCCGGGTACGCCCGAGGGCATCGTGGACGCCATCGCCTCCGCGGTGGAGGGGGCGCGTGCCGGTCACCAGATCGTCGGCGTGGGCATCGGTGCCGCCGGTTACGTCAACCGCCAGCGCTCGACGGTCTACTTCGCGCCCAACATCGACTGGCGCAACGAGCCGCTCAAGGAGAAGGTCGAGGCCCGCGTCGGCCTGCCGGTCGTCGTGGAGAACGACGCCAACGCCGCGGCCTGGGGCGAGTACAAGTTCGGCGCCGGCAAGGGCCATCGCAACGTCATCTGCATCACGCTCGGCACCGGCCTCGGCGGCGGCATCATCATCGGCAACAAGCTGCGCCGCGGTCACTTCGGGGTGGCCGCCGAGTTCGGCCACATCCGCATGGTCCCGGACGGGCTGCTGTGCGGCTGCGGCTCGCAGGGCTGCTGGGAGCAGTACGCCTCCGGCCGTGCCCTCGTGCGCTACGCCAAGCAGCGCGCCAACGCCACCCCCGAGCGCGCCGAGGTCCTGCTGACCCTCGGCGACGGCACCCCGGAGGGCATCGAGGGCAAGCACATCTCCATGGCCGCCCGTCAGGGCGACCCGGTAGCCGTCGACTCCTACCGCGAGCTGGCCCGCTGGGCCGGCGCCGGCCTCGCCGACCTGGCCTCCCTCTTCGACCCGTCCGCCTTCATCGTCGGCGGCGGCCTCTCCGACGAGGGCGACCTGGTGCTCGACCCGATCCGCAAGTCGTACAAGCGGTGGCTGGTCGGTGGCAACTGGCGCCCGGTGGCGGACGTGATCGCCGCTCGGCTGGGCAACAAGGCGGGAATGGTGGGCGCGGCCGACCTGGCCCGCGAGCCCGACCCGATCATGTGACGGTCGGCTTGTGCCGACGCTCTGCCGCAGGGACGTTCCCCGCACCCCTCCCGGGGCGCGGGGAACCGTGCGTCCGGCCACCAGGGATCCTCCCACCCGCGGGACGATCAGCCCGTATCGTGACGGTATGGTGACGCTCCCGCCCTCGTCGGCCCGGCCGCTCCCGCTCCCGCCGGCCCGGCCGCTCCCCGAGCCCCGTACGGAACCCGACGGTTCCGCCGTGATCCGCGTCCTGAGCTACAACATCCGCTCGATGCGCGACGACACCGCCGCCCTCGCCCGAGTGATCACCGCCTGCGCCCCCGACCTGGTCCTGGTCCAGGAGGCCCCCCGCTTCTTCCGGTGGCGCAAGAAGCTCGCCCGGCTCGCGGCCGCGTCCGGTCAGGTCGTCCTCACCGGCGGCGGTACGGCCGCGGGCCCTGCCGTCCTCTGCTCGCTGCGGGCGACCGTCGAGCGCACCGAGGACGTGCTCCTGCCCCTCATCCCCGGACACCACCGACGGGGCTTCGCCACCGCGGTCGTCCGGTTCGCGGGTGCCCGCCTCGGCGTCCTCAGCTGCCATCTCAGCCTGGACGAGGCCGAGCGGTACGAACAGGCCGGGATGCTCCTCGACCGGCTCGCCGGGCTGGGCGTGGCGCACGCGGTCGCGGGCGGCGACCTCAACGAGCGCCCCGGCGGACGCGCTTTCACCCGCCTGACCGCCGCACTCCAGGACTGCCGTACGACGACACCGTGGGGCGGTGACAAGACCTTCCCGCCCGTCGGCCCGGACCGCCGCATCGACGCCGTCCTCGCGACGAACGGTGTCGAGGTCCTGGGCTGCGGGGTACCGCACGGCCTCCCCGGCATCACGGACACGGACCTGAGAACGGCGACGGACCACTTGCCCGTCCTGGCCGCTCTGCGGGTGCCCGCGGTCTGAGCCCCGACCGCCGGGCGGAGTCCGGCGCGGTCCCGCGGAGCCGGTAGGCCGCGCGGAATCGGTGAGGCCTTCGCGGCCGAACGGTGCGAAGGGCATGGAGGGAGCCTCTCCTGAGGACGGCCGGGGCCGCTTGCCCGTGCGGTCGTCCCCCGGGGTGGGCCGGTGTCCTAGGCCGCCCGCGGAGTGCCGGGCGCATGGTGCCGCCCGGCTCTCAGACCACCGCGCCCCGCCCCGGATCGTCGTCGTCCTCCTCGTCCGGGGGCATGCGCATCACCAGGGTGGCGAAACCGCCGAGGAAACCGCCGACGCAGACCGTCGTGAGCCACCAGGTCATGTCCCAGCCGAGCAGGATCGCCACCAGGAGCAGGATCGGACCGCCGATCACCCCGAGCCAGGCGAACCTGGCCGTGGTGTCGGCGTCGGGCAGCGGCGGCGGCTCGGGCGGCACGAAGTGGCCTTCGTCCTCCGCGTCGAGATCCGTCTCCGCGGGCTCCGCCGGCGAGTAGTCGCGCGGCCCGACACCGGGGGCGAAGGAGACCGAGCTGCCCAGCGGCTGGGCCGGCTGCTTCTCCTCACCGGGCTCGTCCGCGGCGCCCGCACCCGACGGCGCGGCGGCCGTCGGGCTTCCGTCGTTGGTCTCCACCTCCAGGAGCGCCAGGTCCTCGACCGACTTGAAGGGCTTGGCGCCCGGCGGGTCCACCGGCTCGTCGCCGTACCCCGCGACGATCGCCGCCCACGCGGCGTCCTCGTCGAAGGGCACGCTCTGCTCCGGCTCGTGGTCGCGGCCGTCCTCGCGGTCCTCGCGGTCCTCGCGGTCCTCGCGGTCGGAGTCGTGCTCAGCCACCTGCGGTCGTCCCTTCCTTGCCGACACTGGGTGCGAGCCGGCCGATGAACGCGAGGGTCTCCTCGAAGATCCGGTCCGCGTCGTGGTCCAACGTCGCCACGTGGTAGCTCTGTTCCAGCAGGATCTCGGTCACGTCCGTCGACGAGACACGGCTCAGGATCCGGGCCGCGTCGGCGGCCGGCACCACATGATCTTGGACACTGCGCAGGAGCAGCAGCGGCTGGGTGACCTGCGGCAGCTCTCCGTCGACCAGTCGGAGGAAGGCCCGCAGGGAGTGCGCCGCGTGCAGCGGCACCCGGTCGTACCCGGTTTCCAGGGCCCCCTCCTTGGCGATGTCGCTGACGATCCCCCTCGTCGTACGCACGAGATGACGGGCCGCCGGAAGCGTGCGGGCGGACAGGCCGTGCACCTTGTTCGCCGGGTTGACGACCACCACGCCCTCGACCGCGTCGTGCCGCGCGGCGAGCCGCAGCGCCAGGGCCCCGCCCATCGAGAGTCCGGCCACGAACACCCGCGCGCAGCGCCCCCGCAGCACGCGCAGCCCGCGGTCCACCTCCGCGTACCAGTCCTGCCAGCCGGTGACCGCCATGTCCTCCCAGCGCGTGCCGTGTCCCGGCAGCAGGGGCAGCGAGACGGTCAGGCCGTGCCCGGCCAGATACCGCGCCCAGGGGCGCAGAGACTGCGGGGAACCGGTGAAGCCGTGGCAGAGGAGGATCCCGACCTCCCCGCCGTCGTGGCGGTACGGCTCGGCTCCAGGAAGGACCGGCACGTCGGTCTCCTGTTCGTCGTTGTCGGTGGGACGGGCGTGCAGTTCACCGTACGCGACCGCACTGACACCGACCAGGGTCGTCGGGACCTTTGGCCACCACTCCGGGTTAAGGTCTGAGCGACACTTACAGGAGGCACTCGGTTGTTGTACGGCGCGATGAAGGTTTCCGTCGGGGGGCCGCTGAAGATGATCTTCAGGCCCTGGGTGGAGGGCCTGGAGAACGTGCCCGCCGAGGGACCCGCGATCCTGGCGAGCAACCACCTCTCCTTCTCGGACTCGTTCTTCCTTCCCGCGGTCCTCGACCGCAAGGTCACGTTCATCGCGAAGGCCGAGTACTTCACCACGCCCGGTGTGAAGGGCCGGCTGACGGCGGCCTTCTTCAAGGGCGTCGGCCAGCTCCCGGTGGATCGTTCCGGCGCCCGCGGCGCGGGTGAGGCGGCGATCAGGAGCGGCATGGACGTGCTGGAGCGCGGTGAGCTGTTCGGGATCTATCCGGAGGGCACCCGTTCGCCCGACGGCCGGCTCTACCGCGGCAAACCGGGTGGCCTCGCGCGCGTGGCGCTCGCCACCGGCGCCCCGGTGATCCCGGTCGCGATGATCGACACGGAGAAGATCCAGCCGCCCGGCCAGGTGATGCCGAAGATCATGCGGCCCGGCATCCGCATCGGCAGGCCGCTGGACTTCAGCCGCTACCACGGCATGGAACACGACCGGTTCGTGCTCCGCGCGGTGACCGACGAGGTCATGTACGAGATCATGAAGCTCTCCGGCCAGGAGTACGTCGACATCTACGCGACGGCCGCCAAGCGGCGGATGGCGGAGGCGGCGAAGGCCGACAAGGAAGCGGAGAAGGCCGCGAAGGCGGCCCTCGCGCAGGCCGAGAAGGACCAGGCGAAGAAGGAGAGGTCCGAGAGGACCGAGCCCTAGACGGCAGTCCGGGCTCAGGGGGGTGGGGGAAGTGCCGAAGCGCGAGAGAGTCATGAGGATGTCGGTCGAGCTGCCGCTGTGGCGCGCGCTCACCGCCTACCGGGTGCTGACCATGCTGTACGCGGTCGGCCTGTTCGTCACCGCGTACCACGACTACGACCGGCCCGGCGTCGCCGTCGCCTACTTCGCCGTCCTGTGCGGCTGGACGCTCGCCACCCTGCCCCGCGTGCAGAACGCGACGGCGTGCACCAGGGGCTTCCTCACCGCCGACCTCCTCGTCGCGCTCATCGGCATCCTGCTGACGCCACTCGTCGTGAACGACCAGCACATCCAGGAGAGCGGTCCCACCCTGCCGTCGATATGGACGGCCGGCTCGGTCCTGGCGTTCGCCATCAAGGGCGGCTGGCGCTGGGCCGCGTTCGCCTCCACGCCCGTCGCCGTCGCCAACCTGATCGAGCGGGGTCACCCGGCCCGCGACACCGTCCACAACGTGATCCTCGTCTGGGTCGCCTCCATCGCCATCGGTTACGTCGTCGAGGTCGCCCGCGCCTCCGAGCGCACCCTGGCCCGCGCCCTGGAGATCGAGGCCGCGACCCGCGAGCGGGAGCGGCTCGCCCGCGACATCCACGACAGCGTGCTCCAGGTGCTCGCCATGGTGCAGCGGCGCGGCGCGGTCATCGGCGGCGAGGCGGCCGAGCTGGGCCGGATGGCCGGTGAACAGGAGGTCGCCCTGCGCACGCTGGTCTCCGGCGGCCTCGTCCCGGTCTCGCGGGTGTCGCGGGACGCCGCCGAGGGAGCCGTCGTCGTGGCGGTGGACGAAGGCGACGACGCGGACGGTCCGGTCGACCTGCGCGCGCTGCTCGCCCCCTTCGCCGCCGCCCGGGTCAGCCTCGCCGAGCCCGGTGCCCCGGTGCTGCTGGCCCCGGATGCCGCCCGGGAACTGGCCGCGGCCGTCGGAGCGGCGCTGGACAACGTACGCAAGCACGCGGGTGAGCAGGCTCGGGCGTGGATCCTGGTGGAGGACGAGCCCGACGCGGTGATCGTGACCGTACGGGACGACGGGCCGGGGATCGCGGAGGGCCGGCTGGCGCAGGCCGAGGGCGAGGGGCGGCTCGGGGTCGCCCAGTCGATCCGGGGCCGGCTGCGTGACCTCGGTGGCGGGGCCGAGCTGGTGTCGACGCCGGGGCAGGGCACCGAGGTCGAACTGACGGTACCCAGACAGCATGTCGAGCGGGGGAAGGCAGGGACACGATGAGCCAGGAACAGGGTCCGATCAAGGTGATGGTGGTCGACGACCACCCCATGTGGCGGGAGGCCGTCGCCCGTGACCTCGCCGAGTCCGGCTTCGACGTGGTCGCCACGGCGGGCGACGGCGAGCAGGCGGTACGCCGAGCCAGGGCCACCTCGCCCGACGTCCTCGTGCTGGATCTCAACCTGCCGGCCAAGCCGGGCGTCCAGGTCTGCAAGGAGGTCGTCGCCGCCGACCCGGCGCTGCGCGTCCTGGTGCTGTCCGCGAGCGGCGAGCACGCCGACGTACTGGAGGCGGTGAAGTCCGGTGCGACCGGCTATCTGCTGAAGTCGGCGTCCACGGAGGAACTGCTGGACGCGGTGCGCCGCACCGCGGTCGGCGACCCGGTGTTCACACCGGGCCTGGCCGGGCTGGTGCTCGGCGAGTACCGGCGGCTGGCGTCCGACCCGGGCCCGGCGTCCGGCGCCGACGAACCGGACGCGCCCCGGCTCACCGACCGCGAGACCGAGGTGCTGCGCCTGGTCGCCAAGGGGCTGAGCTACAAGCAGATCGCCGAGCGGCTCGTCATCTCGCACCGCACGGTCCAGAACCACGTGCAGAACACCCTCGGCAAGCTCCAGCTGCACAATCGGGTGGAGCTGGTGCGGTACGCGATAGAGCGCGGCCTCGACGACGAGTGACCCGTCGGGCGGGCCGGGGTGGCCCGATGCCCGGCCCGCCCGACGGCCGCGGGCCGGGCATCGGGCCGGGGCGGGCCCGTCCTTCCTCGACACGTGCCCTGCGGCCGTCTCGGAGAACACCCTGGTCCGCCCGGTCACCCCCCCCGAACGCCCCGCGCCTCGCACCGGGCGTACCGCACCGGGACGCCCTCGGCCGCCGGGTCGCCCGGGCCACGGTGCGCGGCGTCCCGGACTACAGCGCCGGCCACCGCTCCGAGAACGCGCTGGTACCCCGCACCTGACCCATCAGCTGCCGCACGATCGCCGTCCCGTCCAGCGTGAGCACCGACTCCGGATGGAACTGCACACCGGCGAAGCCCGTCCCGCGCAGCGCGTGCACCTCCCCGTTCCGAGCCCGGCTCACCTCCACCCCGTGCGCGGTCAGCTCCCGCCGGGTGTCGTCGTCGCACCGCGCCACGAAACTGTTGTAGAAGCCGACGGTCTCCTCCCGCCCGAACAGCTCCACCCGCGCCTGCGCCCCCTGGTACGGCACCTCCTTCCGTACGATGTCCAGCCCCAGCTCCGCCGCGATCAGCTCGTGCCCCAGGCACACGCCCAGCACCCCGTGCCGGTGGTCCCGGACGACCCGCGCGGTCAGCTCCCGCAGGAACCGGATCTTCGGAGCGGCCAGGTCGGTCGGGTCGCCAGGTCCCGGACCCAGCACCACGGGGCCCTCGTGCGCGAGCACCGCCGCCCGCAGTCCCGGCTCGTCGTGGCGCCGGACGGTGACCTCCAGCCCGCACGAGCGCAGCACATGCGCGAGCATCGCCGTGAAGGTGTCCTCGCCGTCGACCACCAGGGCGTGCCCGGTCAGTTCCCGGGACCGCTCCTGCATCCGCAGCCAGAACGGCGCCAGAGACGCCCGGCGCCCGTCCAGCGCCGCCCGCACCCGGGGATCGTCGGCCAGCCGGGCCCGCGCCTCCCGGACCCGCGGCCCGGCCGGCCGTACGCCGAGGGCCGTCAGCACGCCCGCCGCCTTCGCGTGCGTCTCCGCGACCTCGCCCGCCGGGTCCGAACCGCGCACCAGCGTCGCCCCGACCGGCACCCGCAGCCGGCCGGCCGCGTCGATGTCGGCGGTGCGGATGAGGATGGGGGAGTCGAGGGTCTGCGACCCGCCGGAGTCCCGCCCGATCAGTGCCAGAGCGGCCCCGTAGTAGCCGCGCCCGCCGGCCTCGTGCCGCTCGATGACCCGGCAGGCGTTCTGCACCGGCGAACCCGTGACGGTCGCCGCGAACATCGTCTCCTTCAGTACGTCACGCACGTCCATCGAGGACTTCCCGCGCAACTCGTACTCGGTGTGCGCGAGATGGGCCATCTCCTTCAGCCGCGGCCCGACCACCACGCCGCCCATGTCGCCGACGGTGCACATCATCTTGAGTTCCTCGTCGACGACCATCGACAGCTCCTCGATCTCCTTGCCGTCGGCGAGGAAGTCCAGCAGGTGCTCGGGTGTCGGCCCGTCGTCGGGGTAGCGGTACGTCCCGCTGATCGGGTTCATCACGACCGTGCCGCCCGACATCCGCACATGCACCTCGGGGCTGGCACCCACCAGCGTGCGGTCCCCGGTGTGCACGACGAACGTCCAGTAGGCGCCCCGCTCGCCCTCCAGCAGTCGCCGGAACAGCGCGAGGGCGTCGGCCCGTCCGAACCCCGAGATCGCGCCCTCGTACGTCCGCCGGATGACGAAGTTGGCTCCCTCGCCCCTGCCGATCTCCTCCCGGAGCACCCGCGCGACGATCTGCGCGTACGCCTCGTCGCCGACGTCGAAGCCGCCGCCCTCGACGCGCACCTCGTGCGCGGGGAGCTGGTCCAGCGCCTCGGCCAGCGGGATCTCGTACCGCTCCTCGGGGATCAGGACGGACAGCGGCGTGCCGTCGTCACGGACGTCGAAGCCGCGCTCACGGATCTGACGGAACGGCACGAGCGCGAGGCCCTCGTCGGGCAGGTCGACGAGCCGCTCGCGCACGGAGACCGGGCCGAGGAGCAGCTCCACGGTGGCACCGTCCTCGGTGGCGCGACCCGGCGTGCGGCGGCGCAGCAGGGCGAACGGGCGGGGATCGGCGAGGAGGTCGAGCAGATGCATGGGGACGGTGTCCTTCTCGGTAGGGGGAGTCGAGAGGGACGGCCGGGCCCGCAAACACCGAAGGCCGCCCCCTCGGGCGGCCTTCGCGAAGTCTTGCGTACGCGCAGTCAGTGGGCCGCCGGACGAGCGGTCCACCACCAGTTCTGGATCGAAAGCGCGAACATGCGACGCACCCTACCCCACGCGCACGTGAGCGCCGGGGCGTCTCACCTGTCGAGCCGCACGAAAATCACTCGACATGACCCCGTAATGTTGGATGCGTGACCGTGAACGCTAAGACCAGCGCCAGCGCTGGCAACACCTGGCGAGACCTGCCCGCGGCGCAGCAGCCCGAGTACCCCGACACCGAGGCTCTGCGCGCAGTGATCGCGGACCTCGAGTCGTATCCGCCGCTCGTCTTCGCGGGCGAGTGCGACCAGCTGCGCGCCCGGATGGCGGCCGTCGCCAAGGGAGAGGCGTTCCTCCTCCAGGGCGGCGACTGCGCCGAGGCCTTCGACGCGGTGTCGGCCGACCAGATCCGCAACAAGCTCAAGACCCTCCTCCAGATGGGCGCCGTCCTCACCTACGCGGCCTCCGTGCCGGTCGTGAAGGTGGGCCGGATCGCGGGCCAGTACTCCAAGCCGCGCTCCAAGAACACCGAGACCCGCGACGGCGTGACCCTGCCGACGTACCGCGGCGACTCGGTCAACGGTTTCGACTTCAACGAGGCCGCCCGCGTCCCGGACCCCGAGCGTCTGAAGCGGATGTACCACGCGTCCGCCTCCACGCTGAACCTGGTGCGCGCCTTCACCACCGGCGGCTACGCCGACCTGCGCCAGGTCCACGCCTGGAACCAGGACTTCGTGAGGTCGTCCCCGTCCGGCCAGCGTTACGAGCAGCTCGCCCGCGAGATCGACCAGGCGCTCAACTTCATGCACGCCTGCGGGACGGACCCGGAGGAGTTCAAGACGGTCGAGTTCTACTCCTCCCACGAGGCGCTGCTCCTCGACTACGAGTCGGCCCTCACCCGCGTCGACTCCCGCACCGGCCGCCTGTACGACGTCTCCGCGCACATGGTGTGGATCGGCGAGCGGACCCGGCAGCTGGACCACGCGCACATCGAGTTCGCCTCGAAGATCCGCAACCCGATCGGCATCAAGCTCGGCCCGACGACGACGGCCGAGGACGCGCTCCAGTACATCGAGCGCCTCGACCCCGACCGGGAGCCGGGCCGGCTGACCTTCATCGTCCGCATGGGCGCCGACAAGGTCCGCGACAAGTTGCCGGAGCTGGTCGAGAAGGTCACCGCCTCGGGTGCGACCGTCGCCTGGGTGACCGACCCGATGCACGGCAACACCTTCGAGGCGGCCTCCGGTCACAAGACCCGCCGCTTCGACGACGTGCTCGACGAGGTCAAGGGCTTCTTCGAGGTCCACAAGGGCCTCGGCACCCACCCGGGCGGCATCCACGTCGAACTGACCGGCGACGACGTCACCGAGTGCGTGGGCGGCGGCGACGAGATCTTCGTCGACGACCTCCACCAGCGCTACGAGACCGCCTGCGACCCGCGGCTCAACCGCAGCCAGTCGCTCGACCTGGCGTTCCTCGTCGCGGAGATGTACCGGGACCAGTAGGGGACCGGTGACGTGGTGGACCCGTGAGGGGTCCGCCTGTTCCGGGGACGGAAGTGGGGCGCGGATCACACGGGATCCGCGCCCCACCGTCTTTTGCGGTCTCTGAGCGCCGGGTAAGGTTAGGTTTGCCTTAGCGATCTCGGCGGGAGGTGAATCCGCGTGTACGTCTGTAGTTGCTTCGGAGTGACAGAAGCGCAGGTCCAGCAGCATGCGGACGCCGGTGCCTGCACGCCCCGCCAGATCGCCTCCGCCTGCAAGGCGGGCACGGACTGCGGCTCCTGCGTCCGCCGCATCCAGGCGATCCTCGGCCGTGGCGCCTGCCCGCGCCGGGATCTGGCCGACCAGGGCCGGCCCGTTCTCACCGCGCTCGAGGAAGCCGCCTGAGCCTGCCGGGCCTCAGCTCTCCGGCTGCTCGATCAGCTGCGCGATGTACAGCGCCTCACCGAGCTTCTCCACCAGGTCCAGCTGGGTGTCGAGGTAGTCGATGTGGTGCTCCTCGTCCTCGAGGATGGACTCGAAGATGTTCGCGGACGTGATGTCGCCCTTCTCGCGCATCACCTTGATCCCGCGCTTGAGGCGGTCGATCGCCTCGACCTCGACCTGCCGGTCGGCCTCGAACATCTCCTTGACCGTCTGGCCCACACGCACGTGGAACAGCCGCTGGTAGTTCGGCAGGCCGTCCAGGAACAGGATCCGGTCGGTCAGGGTCTCCGCGTGCTTCATCTCGTCGAACGACTCGCGTCGCGTGTATGCGGCGAGCTTCGTCCAGCCGAAGTTCTCCTGCATCTTCGCGTGCAGGAAGTACTGGTTGATCGCGGTCAGCTCAGCGGTCAGCTGCTCGTTCAGGAACTCGAGGACCTCGGGGTCGCCCTGCATCGCAGAGGCTCCTTCCGTGCGGGGGATCGGGGGAGTGCCGCCGCATGATTTCACCGGCACCGAAGATCGTCCAGTAAGTGCGTACTTAGTAAGTTAGTCCATGTTCGTTACCACTAGCCCGATTCTGGACATGCCTGGTCATTCGCACCGGTCGGGGTCTGTCAGGATGGAGACATGGGTCATCCGGTGGAGCGAGAATCAGGAGAACCAGCCGCGACCGAGCTTCCGCCGGGGCAGCGACTTCAGCGGGGCTGGCCCGTCACCCACTATGGCCCGGTGCCCAAGTTCCGGCCGGAACGCTGGGAGTTCAGGGTCTTCGGGGCCACCGCCGACGGTGACAAGCGGTGCTGGAACCACGAGCAGTTCACGGCCCTCCCGTACGCCACCGTGCTGGCCGATCTGCACTGCGTGACGAAGTTCAGCATGCTCGGCGCCGAGTGGGGCGGGATCCCGGCACGGACCATACTGGAGGCCGTGCCGCCCGCGGCCGACGTCACCCATGTGATGGTGTGGGCGGAGTACGGCTTCAGCTCCAACCTGCGGCTGTCGGACTTCGCCGCCGAGCACACCCTCTTCGCCACCCACAAGGACGGCGAACTGCTCACCGCCGAGCACGGCTTCCCGGTGCGCCTGGTCGTGCCCCACCTCTATGCCTGGAAAGGCCCCAAGTGGGTCCGCGGCGTCGAATACATGACCGCCGACCGCCGCGGCTTCTGGGAGGAGCGCGGCTACCACAACATCGGCGACCCGTGGAAAGAGCAGCGCTACTCGTACCAGGAGGAGCCCGGGGACGGCCCCGAGCTGTGACTCCTGGCGTCTCGCCGGTCAGTGGTGGTACCGGTGCACCACCGCGTGGCCCTTGCCTCGGCCGATCATCCACTTGTTGACCGGCGTGGTGATCACGAAGGCGACGGCGAGGGCGATCGCCAGCGCCACCCAGAACAGCGCGTCGCCGAGCCCCGCTTCCATCGCGCCCGGCCACAGCACGAGCACGCCGTTGTCGACCAGTTCCATCACGGCGATCGACAGGGTGTCCGCGGCCAGCGCCACCCGGACGGCCGCTCGGAGGCCGACGCCGGCCTTCCGCACGCCGCGCAGGGTGAGCGCGTAACCGAAGAAGAAGGCGAGAACGATCGCCAGGATCAGGGTCGCCGCGTCGCCCCAGCCGAGCGCGGTGCCGACGACCATGCCGAGGACCTCGCCGATGGCGCAGCCGGTGAGGCAGTGCAGGGTGGCCTGGACGGCCAGGGCCCAGGTGCCGGCGGGCCGGGCCGACGTCCCGTGGTGGTGAGCGTGTGTGCCGTGCGCGTCATGCTGCATCGGTGCCCCCAACGTCGGATGACGGTTGCTGTGTCGGACTGGAACAACCGTATACCCCATGGGGGTATTCCGCGCGGGTCGGGAGCCCCGGACGGGTCAGCCGTCCCGGAGCTTCTTCAGCCGCTCCACGTCCGCCGCGTGCCCCTCCTTCCCGCCGGGCGTCTCGATGATCAGCGGCACGCCCGCGGTCGCCGGGTGCGTCATCAGCGCGCGGAACGGATCCTCGCCTATGTGACCCGCGCCGATGTTCTCGTGCCGGTCCTTGTGGGCGCCCGCCACGTCCTTGGAGTCATTGGCGTGGATCAGCTTCAGCCTGCCCTGACCGACGGTGTCCACCAGCAGGTCGAGGGTCTGATGCATACCCGCCGGGCCGGTCAGGTCGTGCCCGGCCGCGAAGATGTGGCAGGTGTCCAGACAGACACCGAGCCTCGGATGGGCGTCCAGCGCCTCGAAGTACGGCCCGAAGTCCCAGGTCCGCGAGCAGAGCGAGGCGCCCTGACCGGCCGTGGACTCCAGCAGCAGGAACGGGTCGTCGTCATGGGTCAGCTCGTCCAGCAGCGGCAGCAGATACTCCCTGACCTGCTTCAGCGCCACGGACCGCGCCCGCCCGCCCGTCGCGCTCCCCGTGTGCACGACCACGCCCAGCGCGCCGATCTCCCGTCCCCGGCGCAGCGAGTGCCGCAGCGACTCCACCGACTTCTGCGCCGTCGCCTCGGTGTGCGAGCCGAAGTTGATCAGGTACGGCGCGTGCACGTACGCCGGGATCGACTCGGCCGCGCAGGCCTCCCGGAACGCCGCGTCCTGCGCCGGGTTGCCCGCCGGTGTGGCCCAGCCGCGCGGGTTGGCGACGAAGACCTGGACCGCCTCCGCCGTGAGGTCACGGGCGTAGGACAGGCCCACGGAGTGCAGGCCGCCGGCCACGGGGACATGACCGCCGACAGGGTTGCGGGAGAGGGGGGAGGACGGAGAACTCACCCGTTCAGGGTGTCATGCTCCCCCTACCGCCCGGTCACCGGACGGCACCGCCACCGATGACGGCCGTCGTGGTCGCCGTGCACCGTCACCGGATGGTGATGGTGATCGTCGATCCCTTGGGGGCCTTGTCGCCGCCGTCCACGGACTGGCTCTTCACCGTGTCGCCGAAGAGACCCAGCAGGCCGCGGTCCTCGTCGACCTCGAAGCCCGCCTCCTCCAGCTCGGCCTCGGCGTCGTCGACGCTCGCGCCCACCACGTCCGGGACCTCGACCATCTCCGGGCCCTTGGACAGCGTCAGCGTCACCGTGTCGCCGTCGGCGGCCTGCTTGTCCGCGCCCGGCGACTGGGCGGCGACCCGGCCCTTGTCGAACTCGGAACTGACCCCCCCGGCGGAGACCTCGACCACCAGGCCGGCCTCCTCCAGCTCGGCCCGTGCGTCGTCGAGATCCTTGCCGGTGACGTCCGGGACGTCGATCGGGCCGCCCTTGCTGACGACGAGCGAGACCGCGGAGCCGGCCCGCCGCTCCGTGCCGGCCTGCGGGCTGCTGCTGACCACGAAGCCCTTGACGACGTCCTCGCTGAACGCCTCGGTGACCCGGCCGGGCTCCAGTCCGTCCGTCTTCAGCAGCTCCTTGGCCTTGTCCAGCCGCGAACCCTTCACATCCGGCACCTTCACGGTCTCCGGGCCGTCGGAGACGGTGAGGGTCACCGAGTCGTGGTCGCGGATACGGGCGCCCGGCTCCGGGTCGGTGCTGATGACCGTGCCGCGCCTCACCGTGTCGCTGTAGGCGTGCTTCACCTTGCCGACGTCCAGCCCGGCGGCCTCCAGCCGCTGTCTGGCCTGCGCCTCGGTCTGCGTGAGAACCGCCGGGACCCTCGTGAACTGGCCCGAGTTGATGTACCAGACGCCCGCGCCGACGCCGAACACCAGCAGGACGGCGGCGACGATCGCGACGAGCCCGCGGCGGGGCCGCACCGAGCGGCGCCGGGGCGGCGGCGGGGGCTCGGCCGCGAACCGGGACGTCCGGTTCATCGGGTCGCCGTCGCGGCCGTCGGCGTCCTCGTTCACCGGCAGGGGGCGCGGGACCGTGAGCGAGCGCGGGATCACGCTGGTGCGGTCCTCGGCGATGTCGCGGTCCGCGGACAGGGCCTGCGGCGGCAGCGCGTCCAGCTGCGCCTCGTCGAGCGCGCCGCGTGCCTCGCGGACCTGGGCGAGCAGCGCCACGGCGTCCGCGGGACGGACGTCCGGGGTGCGGGCGGTGGCCGAGGCCACCAGTTGGTCCAGAGCGACCGGCATGCCGGGGACGGCGGCGGAGGGCGGGGGCACGTCCTCGTGGAGATGCTTGTACAGCACCACGGCCGGGGTGTCGCCGTCGTGCGGCTTGTCGCCGGTGAGCATCTCGTAGAGCACGACCCCGCACGCGTACACGTCCACGCGCGCGTCGGTGGTGCCCTGCTCCATCTGCTCGGGCGCCAGGTAGGCGACGGTGCCGAGGACGGCTCCGGTGGTGCTGGTCACGGTGTCCACGGACCGGACGAGGCCGAAGTCGGCGACCTTGACCCGGCCGTCGTCCCCTATCAGCACGTTCTCCGGCTTCATGTCCCGGTGCACGAAACCGGCCCGGTGCGCGGCGCCGAGCGCGGCCAGCACCGGCTCCAGGATGTCCAGCGCGGCCCGCGGCTGGAGCGCGCCGCGCTCGCGCAGCACGTCACGCAGGGTGCAGCCGGCGACGTACTCCATGGCGAGATAGACGTACGACCCGTCGGCCCCCTGGTCGAACACCTGGACGACGTTCGGGTGCGCCAGTCGGGCGACGGACTTGGCCTCGCGGATGAACCGCTCGACGAAGGAGCCGTCGGCCGCGAGGGCCGGATGCATCACCTTGAGCGCGAGGACCCGGTCGAGGCGGGTGTCCACGGCCCGGTAGACCGTGGCCATCCCGCCGACCGCGATCCGCGCGTCCACGCGATAGCGCCCGTCGAGCAGCTGCCCGACCAGAGGGTCCTGAAGGGTCGTGTCCACGCAGGCGAGTCTACGAGTCCGCACCGCCACCCCTCACCGCTCACACCGGTATCGCAGCGGGACTGAAGCGGACCTGTGACGAGCGACACGAGCGGGCGCCGGTGCCCCGCCCCACAGGGGTCTCCCACCCTCGCACCACCCGTGACGCTCGGCGCGGACGGCCGGTGACGCTGGCCCCCACGGGCGAGGGACACCGCCGGGCCGACCGCCACCGGCGGTGCGCGGGTGGGGCGGCGGCGCGGGACCGCGGCGCCGGGTCACGACGCGGAGGACGTCGGGGGAGCGCCGTACCCGTCGCCGGTGGTGCGCGCGTGGGAGACGTGGTCAGAACGCCGGACGTTCCGGGTCCAGGGCGGCGCGGCCGTCCGTCGGGGACGACGCCTGCGCGAAGTGCCGCCGGGGGATGCGGCCCGCGAGGCGGGCCAGCCTCCCCGCCTCCACGGCCCCCCGCATCGCCCGGGCCATCAGCACCGGCTCCTGCGCCCGCGTCACGGCCGACGCCAGCATCACCCCCGCACACCCCAGCTCCATCGCCAGCGCCACGTCCGACGCCGTACCGGCCCCAGCGTCCAGGATCACCGGTACCCGCGCGTGCTCGACGATCAGCTGGAAGTTGTGGGGGTTGCGGATCCCCAGCCCGGATCCGATCGGCGACCCCAGCGGCATCACCGCCGCACACCCGACGTCCTCCAGCTTCCGCGCCAGCACCGGATCGTCGTTCGTGTACGGCAGCACCGTGAAGCCGTCGTCGACCAGCGTCTCCGCCGCGTCCAGCAGTTCGATCGGATCGGGCAGCAGCGTCCGCTCGTCGGCGATGACCTCCAGTTTGACCAGATCGGTCCCCAGCGCCTCCCGCGCCAGCCGCGCGGTCAGCACCGCCTCCCCGGCCGTGAAGCACCCCGCCGTGTTGGGCAGCACCCGCACGCCGAGCCGTTCCAGTACCGACAGCACGGACCCGTGCACCGAGGGGTCGACCCGCCGCATCGCGACCGTCGTCAGCTCGGTCCCGGACGCCGCCAGTGCCCGCTCCAGCGTCTCCAGGCTGGGCGCACCGCCCGTTCCCATGATCAGGCGGGACGAGTACGTCGTCCCGCCGAGGACGAAGGGGTCGTCGGCCATGGCTCAGCCTCCCTGGACGGCGCTGAGGACTTCCACGCGGTCTCCGTCGGAGAGGGCGGTGGCGGACCACCGCGCGCGGGGGACGACGGTCTCGTTGAGGGCGGCGGCCACCCCGGAGGGCGCCGGCGTCAGGGACCGTACGACGCTGTCGAGGGCCGTGCCGGGAGCGACCTCGCGCCGCTCGCCGTTCACCGAGATCTTCATGCGGGCTGCTCCGAGAGTGCGGCGGCGTGGAAGCGCCTGGGCGTGAAGGGACGGGCCTCGTCGGGGAGTTCACCGGTGGCCAGCGCATGCGCCATCGCGTCCCCGGTGACCGGTGTCAGCAGCACGCCGTTGCGGTAGTGCCCGGTCGCCAGCAGCAGTCCCTCCAGCCCGGTCGGCCCGAGCAGCGGCGCGTTGTCCGGTGATCCGGGACGCAGCCCCGCGCGCGTCTCGGTGAGCGGCAGCTCGGTGATACCGGGGACCAGTTCGTGGGCGTCCCGCAGCAGCTCGTACACGCCCCCGGCCGTCACCGTGGTGTCCCAGCCCATCTCCTCGCTCGTGGCCCCGACGACCAGCTCGCCGTTCTCGCGCGGCACCAGGTAGACCTGACTGCCGCGCACCACGGCCCGTACCGTCCGGGACAGGAACGGCGCGTACCGCCGCGGCACGGTCAGCCGCAGCACCTGCCCCTTCACCGGCCGCACCGGCGGCAGCGCCTCCGCCGGGACGCCCGCGAGACGCCCGCTCAGACTGCCCGCCGCGAGCACCACCTGCGCCGCGACGAGCGTCGTACCCGCGCGCGTGCGGACCCCCGTGGCGCGCCCGGCCGACACGGTCAGCCGCTCCGCCCAGTCGCGGTGGAAGGTCACGCCCGCCCGTTCGCACGCGGCCACCAACGCCGCCGCCAGCCGCCGCGGATCGACCTGGTGGTCCCCGTCCACCCGCAGTCCGCCCCGCACCCCGGGGGCGAGCATGGGTTCCAGCCGTCGGCACTCCCGCCCGGAAAGCCACTCCGACGCGAGGCCCGACTGCCGTTGCAGAACGTGCAGTTCGCGTAGATGGGCGCGGTCGTCGGCGTCCAGCGCGACCGCGAGCGTGCCGCAGCGGCGGTAGCCGAGGTCGTGGCCGGTGAGTTCGGTCAGCTCGGCCACGAAGTCCGGGTACCGGCGGGCCGATTCCAGGTTCAGGCCGAGCAGCGTCTGCTCGCCGTAGTGCAGTTCCGTGACGGCGGCGAGCATCCCGGCCGCCACCTGCGCGGCGCCGCCGCCCGGCTCGGGGTCCACCACCGCCGTGGCGAACCCGCGCTGCGCGGCTCGCCACGCGGTGACCAGCCCGATGATGCCGCCCCCGAGGACGAGGACCTCTGACGTGCGTGAGGACATGGGCGTCCAGCCCCTCCCTTCGCCGGCATGACCCGGATCAGGTTCGTACGGTCGGAGGCCGCCAGCCTCCCTCTCAGCCCGGTGCGTCCGGGCTCCCGCGAGTGCTCTACGTTGGCCACCCTAGCCCCCCGTCGTCCGTCTCAGTAAGGGAGCCTCCGCTCGTGGCCCGTTCGCTCGACGGTCTGGTCCTGGCCCCGGTGGCCGACCAGGCCCCCGGTCAGGTCGGCACCCGCACCCGCTTCACGTACCACGAACGCGACGGCGTGGTCTGGGCCGACTACGCGGGCGGCGACGTCGTACGCGGGCACCTGGTGGGTATCCGGGAGGGGGACCGGCTCGACTTCCGGTACGTCCAGCTCGGACGCGACGGGACGACGTCGTCCGGGCACTGCGTGTCGGCGGTCGTCGAGCTCGCCGACGGGCGGCTGCGCCTCGAGGAGACCTGGGAGTGGGAGTCGCGGGCCGGCAGCGGGACCAGCGTTGTGGAGCAGGTCACGGAGCAGGCCGGTGACTGACGATTCGTCAGCTGTCTAAGGTGATCAGGTGAGCGAGCAGACAACGGAAGAAGACAGGCCGGCGGACCGGCGGGTGGTCGTGGTGGGCGCGGGAATGGCCGGGGTGCAGACCGCCGTCGCCCTGCGCGAACAGGGCTTCGACGGCACGGTGCTCCTCATCGGCGCCGAACCCCACCAGCCCTACGACCGGCCCCCGCTGTCCAAGGCCGTCCTGCTCGGCACGGCCGAGCACTCCGCCTTCGATGTCGACTTCGAGAGCCTCGGTGTCGAACTCAGGCTCGGCAGCGAGGCCCTCGGCGTACGCCCCGCCGACCACGAACTCGACACCGGGTCCGGCCCCGTGCCGTACGACGTCCTCGTGCTCGCCACCGGCGCCGAACCGATCCGGCTGCCCGGCACCGAGGGCGTCCCCGGCGTTCACCTGCTGCGCACCCTGGACGACGCCGAACGGCTGCGGCCGGTGCTCGCCGACCGCCACGACATCGTGGTCGTCGGCGCCGGCTGGATCGGCGCCGAGTTCGCCACCGCCGCCCGCGAGGCCGGCTGCGCGGTCACCGTCGTCGAGGCCGCGGACCGGCCGCTGGCCGGCGCCCTGCCCGCCGAGGTGGCCGCCCCGATGACCGCCTGGTACGCCGACAGCGGCACCGGACTGCGCACCCACGCGCGCGTGGAACGCGTCGAGCCCGGCGCGGTCCTCCTCGACGACGGGTCCCGGCTGCCCGCCGACGCCGTCGTGGTCGGCATCGGCGCCCGACCCGCCACGGCCTGGCTGACCGGCTCGGGCATCGAGCTGGGCCCGCACGGCGACGTGGTGGCCGACACGAGCCTGCGTACCTCCGTGCCCGACGTGTACGCGGTCGGCGACTGCGCGTCCTTCCCCTCCGGGCGGTACGGCGAGCGGCTCCTCGTCCACCACTGGGACAACGCCCTCCAGGGCCCGCGCACGGTCGCCGCGAACATCCTCGGCGCGGCCACCGGCGAAACTCCCGCGGTCTACGACCCGGTCCCGTACTTCTGGTCGGAGCAGTTCGGCCGCTTCGTCCAGTACGCCGGCCACCACGCCGGCGCCGACACCACCCTGTGGCGCGGCGACCCCGCCGGTCCGGCCTGGACGGTCTGCTGGCTGCGGGAGGACCGTCTGGTCGCGCTGCTGGCGGTGGGCCGCCCCCGCGACCTCGCGCAGGGCCGCCGGCTGATCGAGTCGGGCGCGCCGATGAACCCGGAGCTGCTCATGGACCCGGCGAGACCGCTCAAGGCGGCGACGGCGTGAACCCCGTGTCCAGCGGGCGGCTCACCCCGCCACGAGGAGGCTCGGCTACCGACTGTCGGTCCGGGATGGCAGTCTTGAGGGGTGACCGAGATTGACGCAAAGATCGATGCTCTCGTCCCCGCCTGGCTCACCCTGCCCGACATCGCAGAGATGCTCGATGTCGACGTGACGCGTGTGAGGCAGCTGGTCAAGGACGGCCAGCTCATCGCCGTACGCCGTGGTGAGAACAAGGCGCTGCACGTCCCCGCCGCCTTCATCGACGAGGACAAGGTGGTCAAGGGCCTGTCCGGGACCCTGACCCTGCTGCGGGACGACGGCTTCTCGGACGAAGAGATGCTGGAGTGGCTGTTCACCGCCGACCCCTCCCTGCCCGGGACGCCGGCGCAGGCGCTGAGTGAGAACCGCGGCACGGAGGTGAAGCGCCGCGCCCAGGCGCTCGCCGTCTGAGCCGGAGATCCGCCGGAGAGCCGCTCCACAGAACCCCGTAGATCCGAACGACCGCCAGGTGTGCGGCCGTGGTCCGCCACGGCCGCACACCGCCCGCCCCGGGAGAGGCCCGAGGCGCCACCGACCGCCCCGGGGGGCCCACGCATGCCCGACACCGCCCGCTCCCAGCTCGCCGACGCCCGTCTCTACCTCTGCACGGACGCCCGGAAGCGCCAGGGCGACCTCCCGGAGTTCCTGGACGCCGTCCTGGCGGGCGGCGTCGACATCGTGCAGCTGCGCGACAAGGGCATCGAGGCGGCCGAGGAGCTCGAGCACCTGGCGGTCCTCGCCGACGCCTGCGCCCGCCACGGCAGGCTGCTCGCGGTCAACGACCGGGCGGACGTCGCCCACGCCGCCGGCTCCCACGTCCTCCACCTCGGCCAGGGCGATCTGCCGGTCCCCGCGGCCCGCGCCGTCCTCGGTGACGGCGTCCTGATCGGCCGCTCCACGCACAGCGAGGCGGAGGCGGACGCCGCGGCCGTACAGGACGGCGTCGACTACTTCTGCACGGGCCCCTGCTGGCCGACCCCCACCAAGCCGGGCCGTCCGGCCCCCGGCCTCGGCCTGGTCCGTCACACGGCGGCGCTGGGCACCGGGCGCCCCTGGTTCGCGATCGGCGGTATCGACCTCGGCAATCTCGACGAGGTGCTGGAGGCGGGTGCCCGACGTGTCGTGGTCGTCCGGGCGATCACGGAGGCCGACGACCCCGGTGCCGCGGCGGCGGAGTTCGCCGAGCGGTTGCGCGGGATCTGAGCCGGCGGCCTGGACACCGGCCCGTCCGTCCCCCCTGTCCAAGGGATGGACAACAAGTCGACAATTCGGGCAAATTTCCGAGTTCTGGTTGGGGGAGGACCATCCCCTGGCTAACCTGCGGGTATGGCCCTCGGAACCGCATCCACCAGGACCGACCGCGCCCGCACCGTGCGTGACATCCTGGCCACCGGCAAGACGACGTACTCGTTCGAGTTCTACGCGCCGAAGACCTCCCAGGGCGAGCGGAGCCTGTGGAACGCGCTCCGGCGGGTGGAGGCGGTGGCCCCCGACTTCGTCTCCGTCACCTACGGCGCCGGCGGCACCACGCGGGCGACCACGGTCAAGGAGACGCAGCAGATCGTCGTCGACACCACCCTCACCCCGGTCGCGCACCTCACAGCCGTGGACCACTCCGTCGCCGAGCTGCGCAACATCATCGGCCAGTACGCCGACGCGGGGATCCGGAACATGCTCGCCGTGCGCGGTGACCCGCCCGGCGACCCCATGGGCGACTGGGTGCCGCACCCGCAGGGCCTCACCTACGCCGCCGAACTCGTCCAGTTGATCAAGGAGTCGGGCGACTTCTGCGTCGGCGTCGCCGCCTTCCCCGAGATGCACCCGCGCTCCAGCGACTGGGACACGGACGTGGCACGCTTCGTCGACAAGTGCCGGGCCGGCGCCGACTACGCCATCACGCAGATGTTCTTCGAGCCCGACTCCTACCTGCGCCTGCGCGACCGGGTGTCGGTGGCCGGCTGCGCGACCCCGGTGATCCCCGAGGTCCTGCCGGTGACGAGCGTGAAGATGCTGGAGAGGCTGCCCCAGCTCAGCAACGCCCACTTCCCGGCGGCGCTGAAAGAACGGATCCTCTCGGCCAAAGACGATCCGGCCGCTGTACGCTCCATTGGCATCGACTTCGCCACGGAGTTCTGCGCTCGGCTGCTCGCCGAGGGAGTGCCCGGACTGCACTTCATCACGCTCAACAACTCCACGGCGACGCTGGAAATCTACGAGAACCTGGGTCTGCACCACCCACCGCAGGCCTAGACCGGTCGCTCCGCCTTACGACACACAGCGGAGCGGCCGCTGGGAGAGGGGCGTACATGGGCTGGACGGTCCTCTACATCGCGTTCGGCATCGTCGCGCTGTGGCTGCTCGGTGAGGTGCTGCTTCAGTACAAGGCCCGGCTGCGCTACCGGCTGCTCGCCTTCGGCGGCTTCCTCGGTGTCGTGGTCGGTGTGCTGATCCCGTCCGTCGTCGTCATCGGTGTGGGCGCTGCCGCCTTCGCGGTCGGCCAGACGTACGTCACGCTGTCGTTCCGCCGCGGCTTCGCCGAGGGCTGGGCCGTCAGCCGCCCCGGCGACGACGGCACCAAGCGCCGCCGCGGCAAGGGAGCGCGCCAGAACCCGACCCTGGAGGTCTCCGGTCTGGAGGCTGGAGAGGGCGGCCCCGACGCGTACGGCCAGGACGACGAGGGCACGCCGTTCACGGGCGACGGCGTGGCGTACGGCCAGGACAAGAGCTACGGCGACGAGGACCACGACCGCGACGACGTGTTCACACCCGTCGCCCGCACCTTTGGACCCACGCCGGCCGAGACCACCTCCGTGTACGAGCCGCAGCCCCTGCCGGACGACACCGGCTCCTACGGCGTCTACAGCGACACCGCACCCGCCTCCGCCACCCAGCCCCAGGACCATTACGCGACCGCCGCCCAGGGCGCCGACCAGGGGTACGGCTACGACGGCTACTCCGGTTACGGCCAGCAGCAGTACGGCTACGACGCCACCGGCGAGCAGCAGTACGCGGCCTACTCCGACCCCTACATCGGTACCCAGACCTACGGCGGCGGCTCCTACGACGCCGGGTACGACCAGCAGCAGTACGCCCAGCAGGGCTACGGCCAGGAGCACTACGGCACCGGCGGTTACGACGGAACCCCGGCCGACGGCGTCTGGGTCCCGCAGCAGCGCACCACCGACGACCCGCACGCCGGTGAACTCCCGGCAGAGCAGCCGTACCCCTACCAGGGCGACGGGCAGCAGCAGGGGCACGGGTACGACGAGCAGTACCGCTTCTGACGGACGCTCATGTCAGCCGGTGTCGAGTGATGCGAGTACGGGCGACGTTCACTGGGAGCCCCGGAACTCCGGTCCCTCCACGACGAGTCCTGACACCAGCGCGCCCGACATGCCCGCGTGGGCGAGCCCGCCGCCCGGGTGCGTCCAGCCGCCCACGGTGAACAGGCCCGGCAGGGCGGTGGAGTTGGCCGGGTGCAGCAGTCGGCCCCCGGCCGCCGCCAGCGCGGGCGCGGGGACGGACCCGCCCTCCGCCCCGGTCTCCTCCGCGATGTCCGCCGGGGTGCGCACCTCGTGCCACAGGACACGGTCCCGCAGGCCTGGAAGGGCACGCTCGGAGGCGGAGAGCACCGCCTCCACCAGATCGGTCCGCGGCTCGGCTCCGGCCGGGACCACGACACTCAGGGTGACCGCCTCATGGGCGGAGTCCGGCACCAGAGCGGGGTCCTCGGGCCGCAGCACCGTGACCGTCGGTGCCGTGACCGGCGGACCGGCGGCCGACGCGGGGGCCGTACCGAACAGGGCCTCCAACTCGCCCTCGCGGTCCTGCGTGTGCACCACCGTCCGGTGCGCGGTCCCCGCCGGGCGCCCGCCCCGCAGGGCCAGCAGCACGGTCAGCCGGCTCGGCAGGCCCCGCTGGGGCACCACCTCGCCCGGACCGCGAGGCGGCAGACCCGCTGCGCCGCCCGTCCCCGGCGCGATCACGAAGTCCGCCTCCGCCACCCCGCCGCTTCCGGAGCCGAGAGCCAGGGAGGTGCCCCCGGCCAGCTCCACGCCCACGGCCCGGCCGTCCTTCTCCACGATCCGGGTGACCTCGGCACCGAAGACGAACTCCACCCGGCGGGCCAGGCATCGCTCGTACACCGCACGGGCCAGTTCGCGGACGCCACCGCGCACGGTCCACATGCCGAAGGCGTGTTCCATGTACGGCAGCACGGCCGCGCTCGCCGGGGTGACCCGCGGATCGAGGCCGTACGCGAGCGCGTGGCTCTCCAGGAGGGCGACGAGGCGGGGGTCGCGCAGCTCCCAGGCGCCGACCTCGGCGAGCGTGCCGGCCCGGCGGGTGCGCAGCAGCCGTTTGTGCGGCACCGACGGATAGGGCTCGCGATCGGCCAGCACCGACCAGTTCGGCCACAGCGGCTCCTCCAGGAGCGGGCGGCGCGTGCGGTCCCAGGCCTCGCGGGCCCGGACCAGGAAGTCACCCCAGCGCCCGCCGGTCCCCGGACCGAGCGCCTCGTCCAGGGCGGAGACGACACCCGCGCGCGAGGCGTTCGGCAGAGAGGCCTGGGTGCCGTCGGCGAACACGTGCCGTGCCGACGGGTCGACCTGGACCAGCTCGACGCAGGCCTCCAGCGGCTCCTTGCCGGTCTTGACGAACAGATCGCGCCAGACCGCGGGCAGGGTCAGCAGACCGGGTCCCGTGTCGAAGGAGAACCCGTCCCTCTCGAAGCGGCGCACCGCACCGCCGTACGTCTCCGTACGCTCGTACACCGTCACCCGGTGGCCCGCGACGGCCAGCCGGGCGGCAGCCGCCATGGCGCCCATCCCGGCGCCGATCACCGTAATCCGTGCCATGCCCGCGACTTTATCGGCCGCCCTCCACCGCTTTGTCAGCCGCCCTCCACCGCGCTGAACAGGCCTGGGACACCACCACCGCGTGGACGTCGACGTGGTCGGCCCAGCCTCTCGTGAGCACCGCAGGGAGTAGGGAGACGGGGGTGATCGTCACCAGGCGGAGGTGCGGCGCCCTGGAGGCCGGCATCCGGGTCTGAGTAGCCGTACCTAGCCGCCGAGATGAGTACGCGCGCGGATGGGGACCGGCCCGCGTGGACGGAAGAGTGGAGCCCACGGAACGGGGCCCGGCACCGCACCGCCGACACGGGGCGGCGGACGGTGCCGGTCCTGGACCGCTCCTTCCGTCGGCCCGGTCGGCGGAAGCGAGGCACGGGGTCCCGGGGGAACGACCGGACGGGGGAAACACGGGGGACCGACCGGACGGAGGCAGGACCGACCGGACGGGGAGAGACGGGGGAACGGGGGAGGAAACGGGGGAAACGGGGGAAGCGGGGGAGCACGAGGAAGCGCCGGTTCGCGGCGGCACACGGGGGACGTGGCCACAGCGGACCGGCGCTTCCGTGCGTCCTGCGGTACGCCCGCGTCCGCCTCCGCCGCTAACGACGACCGCTCACCCGTCCCTGGAGCAGCCGGGACAGGGCCGCGTGAACGTCGTCCAGGGACCGTTCCGGCTGGAAGGCCTGCCAGTCCAGGGCGGCCACCAGGACCATGCCGACCAGCGCGGCAGCGGTCAGCTGCACGTCGATCTCGTCGCTGAACTCGCCGTTGTCGATGCCCTCGCGCAGCACGCCCTCGACGACGGCCACCGCCTGCCGCCGCACCACCATGAGCGTGGACTGCCAGGCCCGGTTGGTGCGCCACAGCTCGGCCACGTAGAGCTGGGTGAACGCCGGATAGCGGTCGATGAAGACCAGGCCCGCCCGGATCATCGCGTCCAGCGCGTCGACCCGGCTGCCGCCCTCCCGCGCCGTGCCCTCGGCGGCCTCCCGCAGGGAGGCGGTGAGCAGTCCCACCCCGTGCCGCAACAACTCCTCGAAGAGGACCGACTTGCTCGCGAAGTTGTAGTAGACGGTGCCTTTCGCGACGCCCGCCCGCTCGGCGATCTCGTCCACGGTGGTGGCGGAGAAGCCCTGCTCGGCGATGAGCGTGACGGCTGCCTCGTAGAGCTTCTGCCGGGTGGCCTCGCGGCGGGTGCGGCCGACCGGCGTGGTGGTGCTGTCCATGCTCCCGATTGTCACAGGAACCCGGCCGGCCGGAGGCCGCGGTGGCACGGTCACAGGGGCAGCTCCGGGCGCAACCGGACCAGCGCCCACACATGGCGGCGGCGCGCGGAGAGCGGTCAGCGCAAGGCCTCCGCGGTCAAGGCGATCAGCGCAAGGCGGGGGTGCCGCACCGGCTCCGGGCCGCCGCCCGTGCTGAGCCGGCGCAGCGCCCCGACGGCGTCGGCCCATCGGCAGGAACGGGCGCAACGAGTTGACCCGAACCTTCGAGCGAAGCAAAAGACCAGGTCAGAACGGATTGTCAGTGGCATAGCTCACGATGGGCACATACGGCACCACCCGACAGGAGTGTGCCGTCACACAGACGACAGGAGGTTCGTCATGGCCAGCTCCCACGCAGCAGCCGCACGTCGGCGACGCGCCACCGGCCCTGCCCCCTCACTGACCGGCCCGGCGAGCGACGTGCACCCCGTGCTGCGCCGGACCACGGCCCCGCCCGCCGCCCTCGACCTGCTCGCCCAGGCCCACGCCGGACTGGACGAGGCCACCGCCCTCGACACCTCCAACGAGCGGTACGCCACGGCGCACCTGGCCGCACTGCGCACCGCCGCCGCCGTGCTCGCCGCGCGGGGGCGCCCGGAGACCACACCCCGACGCCGGGCCCGGATCCGGAGCGCGTGGGAAGTGCTCCCCGAGATCGCGCCCGAACTGACCGAGTGGTGCGCGCTGTTCGCCTCCGGAGCCCGGCGCCGCGCCCGCGCCGAGGCCGGCATCCAGGGCGCGGCCAGCCGCCGCGACGCCGACGACCTGATACGCGACGTGGCGATGTTCCTCCGTCTCGTCGAACGCATGCTGGTCCTCCAGCCGGTCCTGCCCCAGCCTCGGCAGGAGGGCGACGAGCCGGACGGTCCGACCGCGGGAGCAGGCATGCCGGACGCGGGATGAGCGCCGCCGCCGACGGGTCCACGGGGGGACACGCGGGGGCACCCGGGTGCCCGTCCGGGGGCGGCGGGCGGTCCCCGTAGGCCTGCGACCCGTGCGTACCGCAGTGACCGGGTGCGATGGCCGAGGCAATAGGGTGGAGAGCGCCTGAAGCCTTCCCGTTGCCGTTGCCGCTGTCCGGGCCGGGAGGGCGCCCGTTCGCTCCGCCGCGCAAGAGGCGGTGCCGCGCCGAGGAGTCAACTGCCGTGCCGGACCCGATGCGCCCGCCCGTCTCCCACCGCCACCCGGCGTCGCCGCGCTCCGGTCCCTCCCGTCCCCGCGCCTCCCTCCGTACCGCCGTGGTCTGGGAGGTCCTCCAGGACGCCCTCGACCGCCGGGTCAAGGCCACGGGTCGTGCGTCGCTGGACGTCCTCGACACCGGAGGCGGCAGCGGCAACTTCGCGGTGCCCGTCGCCCGCCTCGGACACCGGGTCACCGTCGTCGACCCCAGCCCCAACGCGCTGTTCGCGCTGGAGCGCCGCGCCGCCGAGGCCGGAGTCGCCGACCGTGTGCAGGGCGTCCAGGGCGACGCCCACGGCCTCTTCGACGTGGTCCGGCGCGGCGGCTACGACGCCGTCCTGTGCCACGGCGTCCTGGAGTACGTCGACGACCCCGCCGAGGGCGTCCGCAACGTGGTGGCCGCGCTGCGCCCCGAGGGCGTCCTCAGCCTGCTCGCCGCCGGTCTCGGCGGAGCCGTGCTCGCCCGGGCCCTCGCCGGTCACTTCACGGAGGCCCGGCAGGCCCTCACCGACCCGGACGGCCGCTGGGGCGAAGGCGACCCCGTGCCGCACCGCTTCACCGCCGACCAGCTCACCGACCTGGTCGAGGGCGCCGGTCTCGCCGTGGGCGCCGTGCACGGGGTGCGGGTCTTCGCCGACCTCGTCCCCGGTGTGCTCGTGGACACCGAGCCCGGCGCCCTGGAGGCACTGCTGAAGCTGGAGGAGGCGGCGGCCGAACTGCCCGCCTTCCACTCCGTGGCGACACAGCTCCATGTGCTCGGGGAGACACGGGGGACCGACGGGGCCTCCGTCCCCTCCTGAGAGGCGCCGCTGATCAGGTACGCGGGCGTACATGGAGTACGCCACAGGCCCCCCGTTCGGCCGAAGTGCGCCGTATGATCGAGGGAGACCGCCCGGCATGACGGGTCGGCCGCCGGGGAATGGAATCCCCAGCGGACCGAGACGTCCATGAAGGGCTCCGGTTGGCCAATTGGCCTAGAGGGGCGGGTTTCACGGGGGCGATTCCCTGCCTATCCTGAAGGGACCCCCCGGGTCGCCCCGGCGACTGCACGATGAGGAGGACTCCGTGCCGCTCTCGGAGCACGAGCAGCGCATGCTCGAGCAGATGGAGCGAGCGCTGTACGCCGAAGATCCCAAATTCGCGTCGGCGCTTGAGGGAAGCGGGCTGCGTACGTACACCCGGCGCCGGGTCTACCAGGCGGTCGCGGGCTTCCTCGTGGGTATCGCGCTCCTCATGGCCGGTATGGTCGCCAAGCAGGTCTGGCTCAGCGTGGTGGGCTTCCTCGTCATGCTGGGGTGCGCGGTCCTTGCGGTCACCGGTTGGCGCAAGGCACCCAAGCCGGGCGAACAGCCCGCCGGTGCCCCGCAGACGCGCGATCAGGCCAGGCCGAAGCGCTCGGTGATGAACCGGATCGAGGAGCGTTGGCAGCGCCGCCGCGACGAGCAGGGCGGCGGCCAGGGTCACTGAGCCCGTTCCGGGCCGACCCGTGCCCGGCCGCTGAGCCGTCGCAGTCGTACAGAGACGTTCTGTGAGGGGGTGATCACCCGGTCCGGGTGATCACCCCCTCATGCATGCCCGCCCCGCGCTGACACGCGCCCGGGACCCTCCACGGAACAGCGGCCGGTCCCTGCTCCGGGATCTGTCCAGGAGCAGGGACCGGAACCGGTCACCGGCCGGATCTCTCCGGCTACGCCGTCAGCGGGCGGCCGGGCATCAGCTGCCCGCCCGCGCGTCGGCCGCCCGCCCGCCCGGCCGTACCCGACGGGCCAGGGCCGCCGACCGAGCCGACCAGGTCGCCCTGACCACCGTCCAGCGGTCACTGAGGTCCCACGCCGCGCGGACAGCCGAACGCGGTGCCACGACCGCGCGCAGCCGGGTGCGCCGGCCGACCCGCGCCCGCAGCGCCACCCGCAGCCTGCGCGCCTCCTCGACCAGCCCTGCCTCGGCCCGCGGCTGCCGGGCGAACAGCACCTGCTCCACAGCGCCCGCCACCCGGTACACCGATCCGGCCGCCGCTTCGTCCAGCTCGCCGAGCCGCACGACACGCGCCGCCGCCCGGCGGGGCGTCAGCGCGTCGTCGGGCGGGATCCCGTAGTCCCAGGCCGTGTCGGTCAGCTCGCGCCAGACTGCCAGGACATGGGCGACGACCGCCTCGGTGACCTCGGCCGACGGCACGTCCCACAGCACCGCCGGACCGGCGTCGACCGTGGACGGCCCTCCGCCGCCCGCGTACGGCCCGGGGCCCGCCCGGCCGGCCCCGGCGAGACCGGTGTGCCGACCCGAGGCCAGCCGCACCGACCGCCGCCTCAGCCGCCACAGCATCGGCAGCAGCAGCAGGGTCGGCGCCGCGAGCCCCAGTACCGTCCAGCCGGCGATCTCGTACCACGGCGGGCCGCCGCCGCCCTGGTCCGCCCGGTCCGGCGGCAGCGCGCTGAGGCAGCCCTCGAGCTTCTTGTCCTCCGCGGTACAGCTCGTGCTCGCCGACGGCTCGGCCGACGGTGCCGTGCCCGCCGAACGCGAGGCCTGCGGCAGGTCCGGGGCGGCACTGCCCGAGGTGTCCGGCAGCGTGTACGGAGGCGTCGTCCCCCGGGTCGGGGTCGGCTCGAAACGGGTCCAGCCCACGCCCTCGAAGTAGAGTTCCGGCCACGCGTGCGCGTCCTTCAGGCTCACCGCCACCGAACCGTCCGACTGCGGGGAACCGGGCGCGAAGCCCACCGCCACCCGCGCCGGAATGCCCAGCGTGCGGGCCATCGCCGCCATCGCGAACGAGAAGTGCACGCAGAAGCCCTGCTTGTCCCGCAGGAAGCGGGCGATCGCGTCCTTGCCGGTGCCGACCTTGACCTCGGTGTCGTACTCGAAGCCGCCCGTCACCGCGAACCAGTCCTGGAGCCTCACCGCCCGCTCGTAGTCGTTCGACGAGCCCTCGGTGATCTGGCTGGCCGTCTGCGACACCACCGCCGGCAGGGTGTCCGGCAGCCGTGTGTACTCGCCGCGCAGCGAGCCGCGTGCCTGGGGAGCGGAGGCCAGTTGTCTCGCGGTCGGCCGCACCTGAAGGCTGTTCACCTCGTAGGTCTTGCCGCGTGTGGTCTGGCGGTGGTCGCCGACGACGGTCATGCCGACCGGCTCGTACCGCCATCTGCCGCTGACCTGCACACCGCTCGGCGGGTACGGCATCGGCAGCCAGTCCTGGGCGTACCAGTCGGCGGCCGAGACCCGGGTGGTGATCTCCGCGCGCCGGACGTCCGCGCCGAGGCCGGGCGGAGTGGGCAGATCGTCGGGCACGGCGACGACATCGCGTTTCGACGGCTTCCAGGTGGTGCCGTCGAAGTCGTCGAGGGAGACGATCCGCAGATACAGGTCCGAGAGATCGCTGGTGTTGGTGCGCAGGGTCAGGACCGTGCGGTCCTGGTCCACGTTCAGGCTGTCGCGCAGCGACACCAGGGGGTTGACCGCGGAGATGGTGCCTCCGCCGGCGGTGCCCGGACCGACCCCGGTGCCCGCGCCGTCCAGCAGGCCCCCGTCGATCGCGGGCAGCGGCAGCAACGGCACCGCCAGCGCCACGCCCAGGGCGGCGGCGCCGATGCGCCGCCCGGTACGCACCGGGGCCGCCGGGCCGGACTGCCCGCCCGGGGTGCTCGGCGCGCCGCCGAAGACGCGGCCCCACTGCGAGAGCCGCTCCCGGCCCTCGGCGAGCAGCAGCATCAGATAGCCGCCGCCGGCCACCAGGAACCAGAGCCAGTCGGCGCCCCCGTCGGACAGCCCCGCGGCGACCGAATACAGCGCGAGCAGAGGCAGACCGGCCGGTGCCGCGTTGCGGTACGTCACGGCGAGGGTGTCCACCGCGAGGCCGATCAGCAGCACACCGCCGATCATCATCAGCCGGATGCCGTCGGAGAGCGGGGCCGGTATCGCGTACCGCCCCACGTCGTCCGTGCCCGACCGCAGGAGGTCGGCGAAGTGCTGGAAGGCCTGCGGGCCGGGGATCAGCCCGGCGAGTGCCTGCCCGCGGGCGAAGACCAGGGTGAGCAGCACCAGCGTGACCAGGGCCTGGGCCAGCACGGTGAGCGGCCGGGCCAGCGGCACCCGCCGGGTGGCCGCGCCGACCGCGCACTGGACGGCCAGCAGAACGGCCGCCAGGAGGATCCACGATGTCTGTTCGACCAGGGGCAGCAGGGCGGAGGCGGCCATCAGCGTGGCGGCCGCGGAGCACAGTGTCAGTCGGGCCCGCCCGCTCATGATCCCGCCCCCCTTCCGCTCGGTCCGCTCGCCGTCACGACACCCGAACGCTCCCGGTCCGCCTGCCGCCACAACTCCTCCAGCGGAGCGCCGCGCGGCACAGCAACGGCCGTCCAGCCCGCCTCGCGCAGCATCCGCAGCCGCTCCTCCTGCCCGTTCATCGGACGAGACAGGTCATGCGGTTCACGCATCCAGCTGTCGCCGTCCAGGAGGAAGGCGACGGCGCCCCCGCTGCGCTGGCGCATCCTGGCGGCCACCGCGGCCTCCTCCTCGTCGAGGGCGCCGAGGAAGGCCACCAGCAGCCCCTCGTTGCCCCCGCGCAGCACGTCGTAGGCGGGGGACAGACTCGTGCCGTCGGAGTGGTCGATCACCGCGAGGGTGTCCATCATCAGTCCGGCCGCGTCGGCCGATCCCTGGCCCGCCCCGGCGAAGCCCTCGGCGCCCTCGCCGGGCACGGAGGTGCCGGTGTCCGTCAGCAGTCGGACCGAGAAGCCCCGCTCCAGCATGTGCACCAGGACGGACGCGGCGCCCGAGACCGCCCACTCGAAGGCCGAGTCGGGGCCCGCGCCCCGGTGGGCGAGCCCGCGGGTGTCCAGCAGCACCGTGCAGCGCGAGCGCTGGGGCTGCTCCTCACGGCGCACCATCAGCTCGCCGTAGCGGGCGGTGGAACGCCAGTGGACACGGCGCAGGTCGTCCCCGTAGCGGTATCCGCGCGGGATCGCGTCGTCCTCGCCGGCCAGCGCCAGCGAGCGCTGCCGACCGTCGCCGTACCCCTTCGCCTCGCCGCCCAGCCGGACCGGCGGCAGGGCCACCACCCGCGGGACGACCGTCAGGGTGTCGTGCGTCGAGAAGGAGCGGGTCAGCTCGCACATGCCGAACGGGTCGTCCAGCCGCAACTGGAGCGGGCCCAGCGGGTAGCGGCCGCGCAGGTCGGAGCGGACCCGGTAGGACACCTCGCGACGGCCGCCCGCCTCGACCCGGTCCAGGACGAAGCGGGGGCGTGGGCCGAGGACGTAGGGCACCCGGTCCTGGAGCATCAGCAGGCCCGTGGGCAGCCGGGAGACGTTGTCCATCCGCAGATGGACGCGGGCCTCGCTGCCGGCGGGCACGCGGGCGGGTGAGAGCCGGCGGCTGCCGGCGACCCGGTAGCGGGTGCGGTAGACCACGGCCGCGCAGACCAGCGGCAGCGCGGCCAGCAGCAGCCCGACCCGCAGCAGGTCGGGCTGGCCGAGGACGTAGGCGCAGATCGCGGCGGCGACTCCGGCCGCCAGGAAGGAACGGCCGCGGGTGGTGAGACCGGCCAGTGCGGTGCGAGCGCCGCCCTTCTCCCCGCGGTCCGCCGCCCGTCCGGCCGCGCCGGTGGTCATCCGAGCCTCCGCGGCGGCTGTCGGCCGTACGCCTGTGTGCCGTTGCCCAGGCCGAAGCCCCGCTGCTGCTGGGAGCCCACGGGTATCGGGGTGCGCTGGATGATCTCCTCGACGACCTGCTCCGAGGTGCGGCGGTTCAGCTGGGCCTGGGCGGTGGGCAGCAGCCGGTGGGCCAGGACGGCCACGGCGAGGTTCTGCACGTCGTCCGGCAGCGCGTAGTCCCGGCCGCTGAGGGCGGCGGACGCCTTCGCCGCGCGCAGCAGGTGCAGCGTCGCGCGGGGTGAGGCGCCGAGTCTGAGATCGGGGTGCGCGCGGGTGGCGGAGACCAGGTCGACCGCGTACCGCTGGACCGCCTCGGCGACATGGACGCCGCGGACCGCCTCGATCAGTTTGAGGATCTCGTGCGCGTGTGCCACCGGCTGGAGGTCGTCCAGGGGGCTCACCCCGCCGTGGACGTCGAGCATCCGAAGCTCGGCCTCCGGGCTGGGATAACCGATGGAGACCCGGGCCATGAAGCGGTCGCGCTGGGCCTCGGGCAGCGGATAGGTGCCCTCCATCTCCACCGGGTTCTGGGTGGCCACCACCATGAACGGGCTGGGCAGCTCATAGGTCTGCCCGTCCATGGTGACCTGGCGCTCCTCCATCGACTCCAGCAGCGCCGACTGGGTCTTGGGGGAGGCGCGGTTGATCTCGTCGCCGATCACGATCTGCGCGAAGATCGCGCCCGGCTTGAACTCGAAGTCGCGGCGCTGCTGGTCCCAGATGGACACGCCCGTGACGTCCGACGGCAGCAGGTCGGGCGTGAACTGGATACGCCGGACCGAACAGTCGATGGACCGAGCCAGCGCCTTCGCCAGCATCGTCTTGCCCACGCCGGGGACATCCTCGATCAGAAGATGCCCCTCGGCGAGGAGCACTGTCAGAGAAAGCCGTACGACCTCGGGCTTGCCCTCGATCACTCCCTCCACCGAGCTGCGGACTCGCTCCACAGTGGCGGTCAGATCCGTAAGGCTCGCACGCTCGTCATAGGTCGTCACCCGGCCCTCCTCGGCCCGTTCTTTCCGGCCGACGCTCTGCGATGCGGACCGGCCCACCCCGAAACACGGACACCACGCGGGAAACGCTCAGCGTGACGTCACTCCCGCATTCTCGCTGCCGTTACCGTTTCGTGTCACTCGCCTGTGGACAACTGACAGCGATATGTCAGGTCTCAAGACTGTTCGGCCGGGTCGATCTCCCTCAGCAGGCCTGTCTTGACGTCGAAGACGAAGCCCCGCACGTCGTCGGTGTGGACCAGGAACGGCGACGTCCGCACGCGCTGCATCGACTGCCGCACGTCCTGATCGACGTCCCGGAACGCCTCCACCGCCCATGCCGGACGCTGCCCCACCTCCATCTCCAGGTCGTGGCGGAACTCCTCGGTGAGGCTCTCCAGACCGCAGCCGGTGTGATGGATCAGGACCACGCTGCGGGTCCCCAGGGCCCGCTGGCTGATCGTGAGGGAGCGGATCACGTCGTCGGTGACGACACCACCCGCGTTGCGGATGGTGTGGCAGTCGCCGAGTTCGAGGCCGAGGGCGGCGTGCAGGTCGAGCCGGGCGTCCATGCAGGCCACCACGGCGACCTGGAGGACGGGGCGTGCGTCCATACCGGGGTCGCTGAACTCGGCGGCGTAGCGCTGGTTCGCCTCGATCAGGCGGTCGGTGACCGTACCGCCACTGGGTAGGGCCGCCTCGGAGCCGGTGGGTACCGATGTGGAAGTCGTCATACCCATGACGTTACTGGTCACATGCTCTCCGGTCGCGTTGTGAGAGGGGATGAAGAACGTCATCCCGGCCTCATGTGAGGTAATCCACACGGGTGGCGAGAGGGCGCCCATGGGAGTGATTTTCCCGTAATCGCCGCTTCGCACGCGTACGGACCCACGACGCGCAGGCCGGTTGATTGACCGCGAGACAGGGTGGACTAAAGTGACGCGAAGCGGGAGGCGGTGATCTCCCTGCTGGACTGAATTCCCCGAGAGACCCCGGCGCGGCCGCCGGAGATCTCCCCGCGTGCGCGGCGCGTACGTACGGCTCGGCCTCCTCCCGCTCCCGGTCGGCTGACGCTTCCGGCGCCGGCGGACCTCCCCTTCTTCGAGCGGGCGGGGACCCGGTCGTGTGTACGGGCCCGTGGATCTGAGAGGGCCCAGGATCAATGGGGCGCGAAGCGCATTCGAATGAGGGCGACGGCGGGCGGCAGGAGGGACGGAGCCGGCACGTCCCGGTGATGCTCCGGCGGTGCCTGGACCTGTTGGCCCCCGCCCTCCAGCGGCCCGGAGCGGTGGTCGTCGACTGCACGCTCGGCCTCGGCGGACACAGTGAGGCCCTGCTGACCCGGTTCCCGGAGGCCCGCCTCGTGGCCCTCGACCGGGACAAGGAGGCGCTGCGGCTGTCCGGCGAGCGCCTCGCGCCCCACCAGGACCGCGCCACCCTCGTGCACGCCGTGTACGACGAGCTTCCCGAGGTGCTCGACCGGCTCGGCATCGCGCGCGTGCAGGGCGTCCTGTTCGACCTCGGCGTCTCCTCCATGCAACTCGACGAGGCCGACCGTGGCTTCGCCTACGCGCAGGACGCCCCGCTCGACATGCGCATGGACCAGACGACCGGCATCAGCGCCGCCGAGGTCCTCAACACCTACCCGCCGGGCGAACTGGTGCGCATCCTGCGGGCGTACGGCGAGGAGAAGCAGGCCAAGCGCATCGTCTCCGCGGTCGTGCGCGAGCGGGAGAAGGAGCCGTTCACCAACAGCGCCCGGCTCGTCGAGCTGATCCGGGGCGCGCTGCCGCAGGCCGCCAAGCGCACCGGCGGCAACCCGGCCAAGCGCACCTTCCAGGCGCTGCGCATCGAGGTCAACGGCGAACTGTCGGTCCTGGAGCGGGCGATCCCGGCCGCCGTGAAGACCCTCGACGTCGGCGGGAGGATCGCCGTGCTGTCGTACCACTCGCTGGAGGACCGGCTGGTCAAGCAGGTGTTCGCGGCCGGAGCCGCCACCACCGCGCCGGCCGGGCTGCCCGTCGTCCCCGAGCGCTACCAGCCACGCCTCAAGCTGCTCACCCGCGGTGCCGAACTTCCCACGGAGGAAGAGGTCGCCGAGAACCGGCGGGCCGCCCCGGCGCGGCTGCGCGGGGCCGAACGCATCAGGGAGGACGTCGAGTGACGGACGTGCGGCGGGCGGACCGGGGGACGTCCCGGCCCAGTGGGGTCGCGACCGACGGCCCAGGGGAGGGCGAGTGAGCAGGAAACCCCGGCTGAAGGGGCGGGCCGCCCGGCTCGCGCGGATCTTCCCGGCCCGACCGCGACAGGCGGCCCGCACGCCGTTCGTGCTGCTCGTCGTGCTGCTTCTCGGCGGCGGTCTGATCGGTCTGCTGGTGCTGAACTCCGCGCTCAGCGAGGGCTCGTTCAAGATGGACGACCTCCAGCAGGACACCAAGAACCTCACCGACGAGGAACAGGCGCTCCAGCGGGACATCGACTCCTACTCCGCCCCGGACGCCCTCCAGCGCCGTGCCCGCGAACTGGGCATGGTGCCCGGCGGCGACCCGGCCTTCCTCGGCCCCGACGGCACGGTGAAGGGCGTCCCCTCGGCCGCCGCTCCGCGCTCCCCGGCGGACACTCCGGTCGCCGTACGGCCCCCCGAGGCCATCGCGACCATACCGGCCCTCCCCCCGGCCGGTCCGCCGGCGACCACCGCCCCCGACGCTGCCGGGGCCGACCCGGTGGCCACCGCCCCCGGCGTCTCTGCGACCACAGCCACTCCCACGACTCCCGGCAGGTGACGGAAGTGTCCGACAGGCAACCGCCGCGCCGGCGCGTGCCCGGCCCCGCCCGGCCCGCCCGCCCCGCGCCCGCCCAGCGCCGACCGGGAGCCGGAGCCCGGCCCGCCCGCCGCCCGGCCGCCGCGAGGCCCGCGTCCTCCCGCGTCATCCGGCTCGGCAGCCCGCGCCCCCGGCTGCGTCTGGTCGGCCTGGCGCTGACGCTGGTGATGATCGCCTTCGTGGTCCGTCTGCTCCAGGTGCAGGCCGTCGACGCCAGCACCTACGCCGCCAAGGCGGAGCAGAACCGGTACGTCGGCCAGGTCCTGGCCGCCGAGCGAGGTGAGATCACCGACCGCTCGGGCGTGGCCCTCGCCTCCAGCGAGGACGCCTACGACATCACGGCCGACCCCACGATGTTCGCCCCCGACCAGCTGAAGATCGACGACGGTCCCGAACAGGCGGCCGCCCTTCTCGCCCCGATCCTGGGCCAGGAGCAGTCCGCGCTCGTCGGGAAGCTGCGCCCCGCCGACCCGAACGCGCGCTACGCCAAGCTGGCCGGCCGGCAGACCCCGCAGGTCTGGAAGCAGATCAGGGACCTGAAGTCCGCGCTCGCCACCAAGGCCGGGTCGGACCCCGCCACGGTCAACGTCCTGGCCGGCGTCTTCTCCGTCCCCAGCAGCAAGCGGGTGTACCCCAACGGTGAGCTGGCCGCCGCGATACTGGGCTGGGTGAACACCGAGGGCAAGGGTGGCGGCGGCATCGAGCAGCAGCTGAACACCACCCTGGCCGGCAAGGACGGCAAGATCCGCTACGCCCAGTCCGGCGGCCGCCAGGTGCCCACCGTGGGTTCCACCGAGACCCCGGCCGTGCCCGGCTCCGACGTCGAGCTGACGATCGACCGGGACATCCAGTGGGCCGCGCAGAACGCCATCGCCGAGCAGGTGAGGGCGTCCAAGGCGGACCGTGGCTACGTCATCGTCCAGGACACCCGCACCGGCGAGATCCTCGCGCTGGCCAATTCGCCGGGGTTCGATCCCAACGACCTGTCCGAGGCGAGCCCCGAGGCCCTCGGCAACGCGGCCCTCCAGGACGCCTTCGAGCCCGGCTCCACCGCCAAGGTCATGTCCATGGCCGCCGTACTGGAGGAGAACGCCGCCACGCCGCTCACGCACGTCACCGTGCCCAACCGGCTGCACCGCGGCGACCGGCTCTTCCAGGACGACATCGACCACGCCACCTGGTACCTCACGCTCAACGGCGTGCTCGCCAAGTCCAGCAACATCGGCACGATCCTGGCGACCGGCCAGCTCGGCAAGACCCAGGCGCAGGCGAACCGGACCCTCTACTCCTACCTGCGCAAGTTCGGCATCGGCAGCCACACCGGGCTCGGCTTCCCCGGTGAGACGAAGGGCATCCTCGCGGCGCCCGGCGACTGGTCGACCTCGCAGCAGTACACGATCCCTTTCGGCCAGGGCGTCTCCATCAACGCCCTCCAGGCGGCCTCCGTCTACTCGACGATCGCCAACGGCGGCGTGCGCGTCGAGCCGAGCCTGGTGCGCGGCACCAAGGGTCCCGACGGCCGCTTCACCCCCGCCGAGGCCCCCCGCAAGACACGCGTGGTCAGCCAGAAGACGGCCAAGTCCCTCGCGCAGATGCTGGAGTCGGTCGTGGACGACGTGGAGGGGACCGGCACCAAGGCGCGCATCCCCGGCTACCGCGTGGCGGGCAAGACGGGTACCGCGAACCGCGTGGATCCGGCCACCGGCAAGTACCACGGCTACACCTCGTCGTTCGCCGGATTCGCGCCCGCCGACAACCCCCGGGTGACGGTGTACTGCGCGATCCAGAACGCCACCGAGGGCAGCTACTTCGGCGGCCAGATCTGCGGCCCGATCTTCAAGCAGGTCATGGAGTTCTCCCTGAAGACGCTCCAGATCCCGCCGACCGGGGGGAAGCCCGCGAACCTCCCGGTCTCCTTCGCCCCCTGACCCAGCCGGTAAGCCAGCCGGCAGCCAGCCCACAGCCCAGTCCGCCCGCCAGTGTTCAGCGCCGAACCAGCCAGGGAACCAGCCGTGACCATGATCACTCCCGATCCCGCGAACCAGGCACCACCCGCCGCCTCGCTTCGCTCCGGACCAGCCACGCCCGGTACGCTCACCGCCGTGCCACACGCTGATCAGTCCCCAACCACTCAGAAGGGCGCTTCCGTGACATATCCGGGGCCGCCGCGACCGGTTCACGTCTCCGCCGCACCCCTGGCGGAGCTGGCCGGCCAGCTGGGTGCCGAGCAGCCGGGCAGCGCCGCGCAGGTCACGGGCATCACCCACGACTCACGCGCCGTCCGCCCCGGCGACCTGTACGCCGCCCTCCCGGGCGCCCGCCTGCACGGCGCCGACTTCGCCACCCAGGCCGCGGGCCTCGGCGCGGTCGCCGTGCTGACCGATCCGGCCGGCGCCGAGCGGGCCGCCGCCAGTGGCCTGCCGGTCCTGGTCGTCGACGACCCGCGCGGGCGGATGGGGGAGCTGGCCGCCACGATCTACGGCCACCCCGGCCGCGAGCTGCTCCAGATCGGCATCACCGGCACCTCCGGCAAGACCACCACCGCCTATCTCGTCGAGGGCGGCCTGAAGTCGGCCAAGACCACCGGGCTGATCGGCACGGTGGAGATGCGCATCGGCGACGAGCGCATCAAGTCCGAGCGCACCACCCCCGAGGCCACCGACCTCCAGGCCCTCTTCGCCGTCATGCGCGAACGCGGCGTCGAGGCGGTCGCGATGGAGGTCTCCAGCCACGCCCTGGTCCTCGGCCGGGTCGACGGCTGCGTCTTCGACATCGCCGTGTTCACCAACCTCAGCCCGGAACACATGGAGTTCCACTCCGACATGGAGGACTACTTCCGGGCGAAGGCGCAGCTGTTCACCCCGCAGCGCAGCAAACTCGGTGTCGTCAACGTCGACGACGAGTACGGCCGCCGGCTGGCCGGCGAGGCCACCGTCCCGGTCGTCACGTTCTCCGCCGAGGGCCACCCCGACGCCGACTGGCGGGCCGTGGACGTCCAGGTCGGCCCGATGGACTCGACGTTCACCGTCCTCGGCCCGAACGGCGAGCGGATCGCCGCCAGGTCGCCGATCGCCGGCCCGTTCAACGTGGCCAACAGCCTCGGCGCCATCGTCGCCCTCGCCGTCGCCGGGCTGGACCCGCAGACAGCCGCCGACGGCGTGGCCGCCGTACCGGGCGTGCCGGGCCGGCTGGAGCGGGTGGACGCCGGACAGGACTACCTCGCGGTCGTCGACTACGCGCACAAGACGGACGCCGTCGAGTCGGTGCTCAAGGCGCTGCGCAAGGTCACCAAGGGTCGGCTGCACGTGGTGCTCGGTTGCGGCGGCGACCGCGACACCACCAAGCGGGCCCCGATGGGCGCCGCCGTGGCCCGGCTCGCCGACACCGCCGTACTGACCTCCGACAACCCCCGTTCCGAGGACCCCCTCGCGATCCTCGCGACGATGCTCCAGGGCGCCGCGTCCGTGCCGGCCCACGAGCGCGGCGAGGTACAGCTGTTCGAGGACCGGGCCGCCGCGATCGCCGCCGCCGTAGGCCGGGCGCGTCCCGGGGACACCGTGCTGGTCGCGGGCAAGGGCCACGAGCAGGGCCAGGACATCGCCGGTGTGGTCCGTCCCTTCGACGACCGCCAGGTGCTTCGCGAAGCTATCCAGAAGACCCAGGGATGAACTTGTGATCGCCCTCTCCCTCGCCGAGATCGCAGCAGTCGTCGGCGGGCAGACGTACGACATACCGGATCCGTCCGTACAGGTCACCGGGCCCGTCGTCCGGGACTCCCGAGAGGTGGAGCCCGGCAGCCTCTTCGTCGCCTTCGTCGGCGAACGGGTGGACGGCCACGACTACGCGCGGGCGGTCGTCGAGGCGGGCGCGGCGGCCGTACTGGCCTCGCGCCCCGTCGGCGTGCCCGCGATCGTCGTGGACGACGTCCAGACGGCGCTCGGCGCCCTCGCCCGGCACGTCGTGCGCACGCTCGGCACGACCCTCGTCGCCCTCACCGGCTCGGCCGGCAAGACCAGCACCAAGGACCTCATCGCCCAGGTCCTGCGGCGCAAGGCGCCGACGGTGTTCACGCCCGGCTCGCTCAACAACGAGATCGGGCTGCCGCTGACCGCCCTGACCGCCACCGAGGAGACGAAGTTCCTCGTGCTGGAGATGGGCGCCCGCGGCATCGGCCACATCCGCTACCTCACCGGTCTGACCCCGCCGAAGATCGGCCTGGTGCTGAACGTCGGCACCGCCCACATCGGCGAGTTCGGCGGCCGCGAGCAGATCGCCCAGGCGAAGGGCGAACTCGTCGAGAGCCTGCCCCCGGCGAGCGAGGGCGGCGCGGCGGTCCTCAACGCCGACGACCCCCTGGTCCGGGCCATGGCCTCCCGTACGAAGGCGAAGGTGGTCCTTTTCGGAGAGTCCGACGAAGCGGACGTACGCGCCGAGAACGTGAGACTCACGGACACCGGACAGCCCGCCTTCAGGCTCCACACACCCTCCGGTGCAAGTGATGTGACCATGCGCCTGTACGGTGAGCACCACGTGTCGAACGCGCTCGCCGCGGCCGCCGTCGCCCATGAGCTGGGTATGTCCGCGGAAGAGATCGCCACCGCGCTCTCCGAGGCGGGCTCCCTCTCCCGCTGGCGGATGGAGGTCACCGAGCGCCCGGACGGCGTGACGATCGTCAACGACGCCTACAACGCGAACCCCGAGTCCATGCGAGCGGCCCTGCGCGCGCTCGCGGCCATGGGCAAGGGACGTCGTACGTGGGCGGTGCTCGGCAAGATGGCCGAGCTCGGGGACGAGGCGCTCGCCGAGCACGACGCGGTCGGACGGCTCGCCGTCCGGCTCAATGTCGGCAAGCTCGTCGCGGTCGGGGGCAGGGAAGCCGCCTGGCTGCAACTGGGCGCATACAACGAGGGTTCGTGGGGTGAGGAGTCGGTGCACGTGTCCGACGCACAGGCGGCTGTCGACCTGTTGCGCAGCGAGTTGCGCCCGGGAGACGTCGTACTCGTGAAGGCGTCCCGTTCGGTCGGTCTGGAGGGCGTCGCGCAGGCGCTGCTGGAGACCGGTGCCGAGGGAGAGGTCGCCGCGCGATGATGAATCAGATCCTGTTCGCGGGTGTGCTGGGCCTCTTCCTGACGATGGTCGGCACTCCGCTGCTGATCAAGTTGCTCGCCCGCAAGGGGTACGGCCAGTACATCCGCGACGACGGCCCGCGCGAGCACGCCAGCAAGCGCGGTACGCCCACCATGGGCGGTATCGCCTTCATCCTGGCGACCGTCGCGGCGTACTTTTTGTCCAAGGTCATCACGGGCAAGCCGCCGACCTACTCGGGTCTGCTGGTGCTGGGTCTGATGGTCGGCATGGGACTGGTCGGCTTCCTCGACGACTACATCAAGATCGTCAAGCGGCGTTCGCTCGGTCTGCGGGCCAAGGCGAAGATGGCCGGCCAGCTGATCGTGGGCATCGGCTTCGCCGTGCTGTCCCTTCAGTTCGCGGACTCCCGCAACAACACCCCGGCCTCCACGAAGCTGTCGTTCATCACGGATTTCGGGTGGACCATCGGCCCGGTGCTGTTCGTGGTCTGGGCGCTGTTCATGATCCTCGCGATGTCGAACGGCGTGAACCTCACCGACGGTCTCGACGGTCTCGCCACCGGAGCGTCCGTCCTGGTCTTCGGCGCGTACACCTTCATCGGTGTCTGGCAGTTCCAGGAGTCCTGCGCCAACGGCGAGACCCTGACCAACCCCAACGCCTGTTTTGAGGTGCGCGACCCGCTCGACCTCGCGGTCGTCTCCGCCGCCCTCATGGGTGCCTGCCTGGGCTTCCTGTGGTGGAACACCTCGCCCGCCAAGATCTTCATGGGGGACACGGGTTCGCTGGCCCTCGGCGGTGTCCTCGCCGGCCTCGCCATCTGCTCCCGCACCGAGCTGCTGATGGCCATCCTGGGCGGCCTGTTCGTCCTCATCACCATGTCCGTGGTCATCCAGGTCGGCTCCTTCCGGATGACCGGCAAGCGCGTCTTCCGCATGGCGCCACTTCAGCACCACTTCGAACTCAAGGGCTGGTCCGAAGTCCTCGTCGTGGTCCGGTTCTGGATCATCCAGGGCATCTGCGTGATCGTCGGACTGGGCCTCTTCTACGCGGGATGGGCAGCAGAAAAGTGACCGACTGGCAGGGGAAGAACGTCACCGTCGCCGGGCTCGGCGTCTCCGGCGTCCCGGCGGCCAAGGTGCTGCACGGGCTCGGCGCGAACGTCACCGTCGTCAACGACGGCGACGACGCCCGCGCGCGCGAGCAGGCCGCGGGGCTTGGGGAACTGGGCGTCACCGTGCGCCTCGGTGACGGGGCGACCCTGCCCGAGGGCACCGAACTGATCGTCACAGCGCCCGGCTGGAAGCCGGACAAGCCGCTGTTCACGGCGGCGGCCGCGGCCGGTGTGCCGGTGTGGGGCGACGTCGAACTCGCCTGGCGCCTCAGGGGACCCGACGCGGCCCCCTGGCTCTGCGTCACCGGCACCAACGGCAAGACCACCACCACCCAGATGCTGGCGTCCATCCTGAAGGCGGCCGGCCTGCGTACGGCGGCCGTCGGCAACATCGGCGTCTCGCTGCTGGACGCCGTCCTCGGCGAGGAGCGCTACGACGTCCTCGCCGTGGAACTCTCCAGCTACCAACTGCACTGGGCGCCCTCCCTGCGCGCCCACTCGGCCACCGTGCTGAACCTCGCCCCGGACCACCTCGACTGGCACGGCTCCATGGAGGCGTACGCCAAGGACAAGGGCCGCGTCTACGAGGGCAATCGGGTCGCCTGTGTCTACAACGTGGCCGACAAGGCCACCGAGGACCTGGTGCGCGAGGCGGACGTCGAGGAGGGCTGCCGGGCCGTCGGCTTCACGCTCGGCACCCCGGGCCCCTCCCAACTCGGCGTCGTGGACGGCATCCTGGTCGACCGCGCCTTCGTCGAGAACCGGCAGAAGAACGCCCAGGAACTGGCCGAGGTCTCCGACGTCAACCCGCCGGCTCCGCACAACATCGCCAACGCGCTTGCCGCGGCGGCCCTCGCGCGAGCCTTCGGGGTGCCCGCCACGGCCGTACGGGACGGGCTGCGGGCCTTCACCCCGGACGCCCACCGGATCGCCCACGTGGCGGACCTGGACGGCGTCGCGTACGTCGACGACTCCAAGGCCACCAACACCCATGCGGCGCAAGCCTCGTTGGCGGCGTACGAGTCGATCGTGTGGATCGCCGGCGGGCTCGCCAAGGGGGCGACCTTCGACGAGCTGGTCGCCAAGTCGGCGAAGCGGCTGCGCGGGGTCGTGCTCATCGGCGCCGATCGGGCCCTGATCCGTGAAGCCCTGGCGCGACACGCCCCGCAGGTACCGGTCGTCGACCTCGACCGGACCGACACTGGGGCGATGCTCGCGGCTGTCCGGGAGGCCCGCGGACTCGCCGTCGAGGGCGACACCGTACTGCTCGCCCCGGCCTGCGCCTCCATGGACATGTTCGTCAACTACAACCAGCGCGGTGACGCGTTCGCGGAGGCCGTTCGCGAACTCGGCGCCTGACCCGGCCGCCTGCCGGGCGGACCTTGGGAGGACGCGTGGGACCGTCGAGGCCGACGTTCACCGGGGGCTGCGGTGCCCGGTAGCCGTACCGGGCGGCCGCCCGTGCAGCGGACCGTCCGCAGACCCGCCGCCGGGCCGCCGCGCGACAACCCCGCGCTGCGGCTCCACACGCGTGCCCGCAAGGCCTGGGACCGGCCGCTGACCGCCTACTACCTGATCCTCGGCGGCAGCCTGCTGATCACCGTGCTGGGCCTGGTGATGGTCTACTCGGCCTCGCAGATCACCGCGTTGCAGATGTCGCTGCCCGGCTCGTTCTTCTTCCGCAAGCAGTTCCTCGCGGCCGCCATCGGCGGGCTGCTGATGCTGGCCGCCTCCCGGATGCCGGTGAGACTGCACCGGGCGCTGGCCTACCCGATCCTCGCGGGCGCCGTCTGCCTGATGGTCCTGGTGCAGGTGCCGGGGATAGGGATGGCGGTCAACGGCAACCAGAACTGGATCTCGCTCGGCGGCTCGTTCCAGATCCAGCCCAGCGAGTTCGGCAAGCTCGCACTGGTGCTGTGGGGCGCCGACCTGCTGGCCCGCAAGCAGGACAAGAGGCTGCTGAGCCAGTGGAAGCATCTGCTGGTGCCGCTCGTGCCGGTCGCGTTCATGCTGCTGGGCCTGATCATGCTCGGCGGAGACATGGGAACGGCGATCATCCTCACGGCGATCCTGTTCGGCCTGCTGTGGCTGGCGGGCGCACCCACCCGCCTCTTCGCGGGTGTGCTCTCGATCGCCGCCCTGATCGGCGTGATCCTCATCAGGACCAGCCCGAACCGCATGGCCCGGCTCGCCTGCATCGGGGCCACCGAACCGAAGTCCGGGGCGGCCGACTGCTGGCAGGCCGTGCACGGGATCTACGCCCTCGCCTCAGGCGGCATCTTCGGTTCCGGGCTCGGCGCGAGTGTGGAGAAATGGGGTCAACTCCCCGAGGCGCACACCGACTTCATCTTCGCTGTCACCGGCGAGGAACTGGGTCTCGCGGGGACGCTGTCGGTGCTCGCCCTGTTCGCGGCTCTAGGCTATGCGGGTATCCGCGTGGCCGGACGCACGGAGGACCCCTTCGTCAGGTATGCCGCGGGAGGCGTGACCACCTGGATCACGGCCCAGGCCGTGATCAACATCGGTGCGGTGCTCGGCCTGCTGCCGATCGCCGGTGTCCCGCTTCCGCTGTTCTCCTACGGGGGGTCCGCCCTGCTGCCGACCATGTTCGCCATCGGGCTGCTGATCGCCTTCGCACGCGACGAGCCCGCTGCGCGGGCGGCGCTTGCGATGCGGCCCCCACGCTTTGGTAGAAAGCGGGGGGCCGGGGGCCTGACGGGGCCCCGGAGATGGAACACGATGAGACGGCGTGCCTCGGCGGCGCGTACGTCCGGAGAGCGGTGAATTTCGGTGCATGTCGTACTCGCTGGTGGGGGGACCGCCGGCCACATCGAGCCCGCGCTCGCCCTCGCGGACGCCCTGCGCAGGCAGGACCCCTCGGTGGGGATCACGGCCCTGGGCACGGAGCGCGGTCTGGAGACCACGCTCGTACCCCAGCGGGGTTACGAGCTGGCGCTGATCCCCGCGGTGCCGCTGCCGCGCAAGCCGACCCCCGAGCTGATCACCGTGCCGGGCCGGCTGCGCGGCACGATCAAGGCGACCGAGCAGATCCTGGAGCGCACGAACGCCGACGTCGTCGTCGGCTTCGGCGGATACGTGGCCCTGCCCGCCTATCTGGCGGCCAAGCGCCGGGGTGTGCCGATCGTCATCCACGAGGCCAACGCCCGCCCGGGCCTGGCCAACAAGATCGGCTCGCGGTACGCCGCCCGCGTCGCCGTCTCCACGCCCGACAGCAAGCTGCGCGACGCCCGCTACATCGGCATCCCGCTGCGCCGCTCCATCGCCACCCTGGACCGGGCCGCAGCGCGCCCCGAGGCACGGCACGTGTTCGGCCTCGACCCGAACCTGCCGACGCTGCTCGTCTCGGGTGGTTCGCAGGGTGCCCGCCGCCTCAACGAGGTGATCCAGCAGGTCGCGCCCTGGCTCCAGCAGGCCGGCATCCAGATCCTGCACGCGGTCGGTCCGAAGAACGAACTGCCCGCCGTCCAGCAGATGCCTGGAATGCCCCCGTACATCCCGGTACCGTACGTGGACCGGATGGATCTCGCGTACGCCGCGGCCGACATGATGCTCTGCCGCGCGGGCGCGATGACCGTCGCCGAGCTCTCCGCCGTCGGACTTCCCGCCGCCTACGTCCCGCTGCCCATCGGCAACGGCGAACAGCGGCTGAACGCCCAGCCGGTGGTCAAGGCCGGCGGCGGTCTGCTGGTCGACGACGCGGAACTGACCCCGGAGTGGATCCGGGAGAACGTCCTGCCCGTACTGGCCGATCCGCACCGGCTGTACGAGATGTCCCGCGCCGCGGGCGAGTTCGGCCGCCGGGACGCCGACGACCTGCTCGTCGGCATGGTGTACGAGGCGATCGCCGCCAGCCGTGCCCACCATTAGCAAACGCATCGGCGAGTGAGCCGAAGGGGTGCGTCGGTGTCGAGAGCGCGAGCGAGCGGAGGCCCGGAGGGCCGAGCGCGGTCGGGCTCTGGACATCCGGCGGCGCCCCGGAGGGGAACGGGCCAGGAAAGGGAGTGCGCGTGGCCGGACCCGCCACCGCCGAGCGCGGTGCACGCCAACAGGAGTCGTCCGGCCCGCCCCTTGTCCGGCGGCTCGGCCCACGACGATTTCGTACGATCATCATCATCGCGCTCGCCGTCGTCCTCCTGGGCGTGGGCGGCGGCTGGCTGCTGTACGGCTCCCCGTGGCTGCGCGTGGAGAGCGTCTCCGTCTCCGGTACGGCGGTTCTGACGCCGGCCCAGGTGCGCGAGGCCGCCGCCGTCCCCGTGGGTTCACCGCTGATCTCCGTCGACGCCGGAGCGATCGAGGAGCGGCTGCGGGAAGGACTGCGCCGAGTCGACTCGGTCGACGTCACCCGTTCCTGGCCCGACGGAATCGGCCTGGAAGTGACCGAGCGTAGGCCCGTCCTGCTCGTTCGAAAGGGCCGGAACTTCGTGGAAGTGGACGACGAGGGCGTCCGGTTCGCCACCGTCTCCCAGGCACCCGAGGGCGTTCCGCTGCTGGAGTCGGAACTCGCGCCGTCGAGCTCGGCCGCCGCGAGTCTGCGCCGCTTCGGCGAGGACCGCCTCGTCCGTGAGGCCGTGCGGGCGGCCGGCGACCTGCCGCCCGCGGTCGCCCGTGACACCCGCGTCCTCAAGGTCCGCTCCTACGACGACATCTCGCTGGAGTTGAGCGGCGGCCGGACCGTCGCCTGGGGGAGCGCCGAGAACGGCGCGTCGAAGAGCCGTACCATCCTCGCTCTGATGAAAGCCTCCCCGGACGCACGGCACTTCGATGTCAGTGTCCCCACCGCCCCTGCGTCAGCGGGGAGTTGACGCACATCCGCGCAGGCCAGCACCCTGGTTGGGCAGTGACACGGCTGATCACATAGGGTGAAAAGAAAAACGGGAGGTTCGGCGTGTTCGTTGAACGGGCGCCACTTGTCGACTTAGTGTCCTGTTCAGAAGACTTCAAGGAACAGGCACACTGGTAACCCTAAACTTCAGCGTTAGGGTTCGGGTCGGCGAAACGGACCGTCCCATTCGGCATCAGTCGCCGGATCGTGGAGCGCAGAGCGTCTCGCGAACCAGCGACACGTAACTCGAGGCGAGAGGCCTTCGACGTGGCAGCACCGCAGAACTACCTCGCAGTCATCAAAGTCATCGGTGTCGGCGGCGGTGGTGTCAATGCCATCAACCGGATGATCGAGGTCGGTCTCAAGGGTGTCGAGTTCATCGCCATCAACACGGACGCCCAGGCTCTGTTGATGAGCGACGCCGACGTCAAACTCGACGTCGGCCGCGAACTCACCCGCGGACTCGGCGCCGGAGCCAACCCGGCCGTCGGCCGCAAGGCCGCCGAGGACCACCGCGAGGAGATCGAGGAGGTCCTCAAGGGGGCCGACATGGTCTTCGTGACGGCCGGTGAAGGCGGCGGCACCGGCACCGGCGGCGCGCCCGTCGTGGCCAACATCGCGCGTTCCCTCGGCGCCCTCACCATCGGCGTGGTCACACGCCCGTTCACCTTCGAGGGACGGCGCCGTGCGAACCAGGCCGAGGACGGCATCGCCGAACTCCGCGAAGAGGTCGACACCCTCATCGTCATCCCCAACGACCGGCTGCTGTCCATCTCGGACCGCCAGGTCTCCGTCCTCGACGCGTTCAAGTCGGCGGACCAGGTCCTGCTCTCCGGTGTCCAGGGCATCACCGACCTCATCACGACGCCCGGTCTGATCAACCTCGACTTCGCCGACGTCAAGTCGGTCATGTCCGAGGCGGGTTCGGCGCTCATGGGCATCGGCTCCGCCCGCGGCGACGACCGTGCGGTGGCCGCCGCCGAGATGGCGATCTCCTCGCCGCTGCTCGAGGCGTCCATCGACGGCGCCCGGGGCGTGCTCCTGTCCATCTCCGGCGGCTCCGACCTCGGCCTGTTCGAGATCAACGAGGCTGCCCAGCTGGTCAGCGAGGCCGCCCACCCCGAGGCCAACATCATCTTCGGCGCGGTCATCGACGACGCGCTGGGCGACGAGGTCCGGGTGACCGTGATCGCGGCCGGCTTCGACGGGGGACAGCCCCCGGCCCGCCGGGACAACGTCCTCGGCTCGGCCTCCTCGTCCTCGTCCTCGCCCCGCCGCGAGGAGCAGCCCACCCCGGTGCGGCAGCCCGAGAGCCGCCCCACCTTCGGTTCGCTCGGCAGCGTGACCCCGAAGGAGGAGCCGGAGCCGGCGCCCGAGCCGGTGGCCGACATTCCGGTCGCCCCGCCGGTGCCGCCGTCCCGGAGCTACTCGGACAGCGCGGCCGAGGAACTGGACGTGCCGGACTTCCTGAAGTGATAGGACAGCGCGGACACGCGAGCGGCGCGCACTTCGCCTTCACCGACCGGTGGGGCGGGGTGAGCGCCGCTCCGTATGAGGAGCTCAATCTCGGCGGCGCGGTCGGCGACGACCCCGAGGCCGTACGGACCAACCGGGAGTCGGCGGCCAGGTCGCTGGGTCTCGAAGCGGGTCGGGTCGTCTGGATGAACCAGGTGCACGGTGCGGACGTCGCCGTCGTCGACGGGCCCTGGGGGGAGCGCCCGGTGCCCGAGGTCGACGCGATCGTCACCCGGGAGCGGGGGCTCGCCCTCGCCGTCCTCACCGCCGACTGCACGCCCGTCCTGCTCGCCGACCCGGTCGCCGGTGTCGTGGCCGCGGCGCATGCCGGCCGGCCCGGAATGGTCGCGGGGGTCGTCCCCTCCGCCGTACGGGCCATGGTCGGACTCGGCGCCGAGCCGTCCCGGATCGTCGTCCGCACGGGGCCCGCGGTCTGCGGCGGGTGTTACGAGGTGCCGGAGACGATGCGGGCCGAGGTGGCCGCCGTCGAGCCGGCCGCGCACGCCGAGACGAGCTGGGGCACTCCCGCGGTCGATGTGACCGCCGGGGTGCACGCGCAGCTCGACCGGCTCGGGGTGCACGACCGGGAGCAGTCGCCGGTGTGCACGCGCGAGTCGCACGACCACTTCTCGTACCGCCGCGATCGCACCACGGGGCGACTCGCAGGATATGTCTGGCTGGGCTGACGAGACATGACAGACCGTAAGGACCAACTCGCCGGGAATCTGGCGAGGGTGGAACAGCGCATCACGGACGCCTGTACGGCGGCCGGACGCCAGCGCGAAGAAGTGACCCTGATCGTGGTCACCAAGACCTACCCGGCGAGCGATGTGCGGATCCTGGCGGAACTCGGTGTGCGGCACGTCGCCGAGAACCGTGACCAGGACGCGGCACCCAAGGCCGCGGCATGCTCGGATCTGCCCCTTTCCTGGCACTTCGTGGGTCAGTTGCAGACCAACAAGGTGCGTTCCGTGATCGGTTACGCGGATGTCGTGCAGTCCGTAGACCGCCCCCGGCTGGTCGCGGCCCTGTCGAAGGAGGCCGAGCGCGTCGGACGTGAGGTCGACTGCCTCATCCAGGTCGCGCTCGACGCGGGGGAGCCCTCGGCGGGAGAAGGCGCGCGGGGGGAGCGGGGCGGAGTCGCCCCCGACGGAATCGCGGAGTTGGCCGACCTCGTGGCGGGCGCTCCGGGGCTCCGGCTCGGAGGCCTGATGACAGTCGCACCTCTGACCGGGGAGTACGCCGGACGCCGGCAGGCGGCGTTCGAGCGGTTGATGGATTTGTCGACTGACCTGCGCCGAACTCATCCGGCTGCGAACATGGTCTCGGCAGGGATGAGCGCGGACCTCGAACAGGCCGTGGCCGCCGGAGCGACACATGTACGCGTCGGCAGTGCGGTACTCGGAGTCCGCCCCAGGCTCGGGTAACGTCGCCAGGAAGTCGGACCACAGCAGAAAATATGGTCATTACCGTCGAAAGGCGGCATAAGGGCCGCGTGGACCGCGGGACTTGGCAGTTGTCAGCGGATCCACCACAGAGCGGAGGACTCAGAGCATGGCCGGCGCGATGCGCAAGATGGCGGTCTACCTCGGCCTCGTGGAGGACGATGGGTACGACGGCCGGGGTTTCGACCCCGACGACGACTTCGAACCCGAGCTCGACCCTGAGCCCGAGCGTGACCACCGACGGCACGAGCCGTCACATCAGTTGCATGGAGCACATCAGTCCCAAAGGGACGAAGAGGTGCGAATCACCCAACCGCCCGCACCGCGCGAGCCGGTGGCCAGACCGGCTTCGCCAAGCGCGGAATCCGGGCGCCCGGCGCGGATCGCGCCCGTGGCATCCATCACACAAGAACGTCAGTCCCTGGAGAAGAACGCACCGGTGATCATGCCCAAGGTCGTGTCCGAACGAGAGCCGTACCGGATCACCACGCTTCACCCCCGGACCTACAACGAGGCCCGTACCATCGGGGAACACTTCCGTGAGGGCACCCCGGTGATCATGAATCTGACCGAGATGGATGACACGGACGCGAAGCGACTTGTCGACTTTGCGGCCGGTTTGGTGTTTGGTCTTCACGGCAGCATCGAGCGGGTGACGCAGAAGGTGTTCCTGTTGTCGCCTGCTAACGTCGATGTCACGGCGGAGGACAAGGCCCGCATCGCAGAGGGCGGGTTCTTCAACCAGAGCTGAGACGCAGACCGAACAACAGCAGTACTGAGCGGCACGGAACAGGGGAGAGGGAAACACCGGACATGAGCGTGGTCATGACGATCCTCTACATCGCGCTGACGGTGTTCTTCATCGTGCTGATCTTCCGGCTGGTCATGGACTACGTCTTCCAGTTCGCCCGCTCATGGCAACCCGGCAAGGCGATGGTGGTCGTCCTGGAGGCCACCTACACTGTCACCGATCCACCGCTCAAGCTTCTGCGGCGGTTCATCCCGCCGCTACGTCTCGGGGGCGTGGCGCTCGACCTGTCCTTCTTCGTACTGATGATCATCGTTTTTATCCTGCGTGCGCTGGTAGCAGGCGCGATGTGAACGATGTGAGAGATACGGTCTTGCCGAATGCCGACGACTACGTTGAGGTGAAGAGATGCCGTTGACCCCCGAGGACGTGCGGAACAAGCAGTTCACGACCGTCCGCCTCCGAGAAGGCTATGACGAGGACGAGGTCGATGCCTTCCTCGATGAGGTCGAAGCCGAACTGACCCGCCTGCTCCGGGAGAACGAGGACCTGCGCGCCAAGCTGGCCGCGGCCACGCGTGCTGCTGCCCAGAACCAGCAGAACATGCGCAAGCCTCCGGAGCCGCAGGACCAGCAGCAGCAGGGGATGCCTCCGCAGCAGCAGGGTATGCCTCAGCAGGGCATGCCGCAGCAAGGCATGCGCGGCGGTCCGGTGCCCGCCGGCATATCGGGCCCGCCGCAGCAGCAGATGGGCGGCCCCATGGGTGGCCCGCCCCAGCTGCCGAGCGGTGCCCCGCAGTTGCCCGCCGGTCCCGGCGGTGGCCAGGGTGGCCCGCAGGGTCCCGGCCAGATGGGCCAGGGTCAGATGGGCCAGGGCCCGATGGGCCAGGGTCAGATGGGCCAGGGCCCGATGGGCCAGGGTCAGATGGGCCAGGGCCCCATGGGCCAGGGTCAGATGGGCCAGGGCCCCATGGGTCAGGGGCCCATGGGTCAGGGTCAGATGGGCCAGGGCCCCATGGGCGGCCAGCCCATGCAGCACCAGATGGGTGGCCCGATGGGCGGCCCCGGTCAGGGCCCCGGTGGCGACAGCGCCGCCCGTGTCCTGTCGCTGGCCCAGCAGACCGCCGACCAGGCGATCGCCGAGGCCCGTTCCGAGGCCAACAAGATCGTCGGTGAGGCGCGTTCGCGTGCCGAGGGTCTCGAGCGCGACGCCCGTGCCAAGGCCGACGCCCTGGAGCGGGACGCGCAGGAGAAGCACCGCGTCGCGATGGGCTCCCTGGAGTCCGCCCGCGCCACGCTGGAGCGCAAGGTCGAGGACCTGCGCGGCTTCGAGCGCGAGTACCGTACGCGTCTGAAGTCCTACCTCGAGTCCCAGCTGCGTCAGCTGGAGACCCAGGCCGACGACTCCCTGGCTCCGCCGCGCACCCCGGCCACGGCTTCCCTGCCGCCGTCCCCGGCGCCCTCGATGGCTCCGGCCGGCGCGAGCGCCCCGTCCTACGGCGGCGGCAACCAGGGCATGGGTGGACCGAGCCCGGCCGGCCCGTCCTACGGCGGCCAGCAGCAGATGTCCCCGGCGATGACCCAGCCGATGGCCCCGGTACGTCCGCAGGGTCCCTCCCCGATGGGGCAGGCTCCCTCGCCGATGCGCGGCTTCCTCATCGACGAGGACGACAACTGACGGCCGGTAGTACGCCTTAGGCGTCGGCAGCGTTCAAAGGGCGGGCCCCGGACACCTCTCCGGGGCCCCGCCCTTTTTACGCGTGGTGACGAGGCCGAGCGTCCGTATCGGGAGGACACCCGAGCGGGCCGGGCCGGACAAAGCGGAAGGGCCCGGTCTCCCCCCAGAGGGGAGACCGGGCCCTTGTCGGTGCCGGTGGCGCTACGCCTTGCGCAGGCGGAAGGCGAGGGTCAGTGCCTCGTCCGCGAACGGGGCGCCGTAGGTGTCGTCCGCCTCACCCTGGGCGAAGTCCGTGGCGAGGACCTCGTCGGCGATCAGGGCCGAGTGGTCGGTGAGGGCGTCGACGGTGGCCGGGTCGGTCGCGGTCCAGCGGAGCGCGATGCGGTCGGCGACGTCCAGGCCGCTGTTCTTGCGGGCCTCCTGGATCAGGCGGATGGCGTCACGGGCCAGACCGGCCCGGCGCAGCTCCTCGGTGATCTCCAGGTCGAGGGCGACCGTCGCGCCCGAGTCGGACGCCACCGACCAGCCCTCACGCGGGGTCTCCGTGATGATGACCTCGTCGGGGGCGAGGGCGATGGTCTCGCCGTCGACCTCCACCGCGGCGGTTCCCTCGCGCAGGGCGACGGACAGCGCGGCCGCGTCGGCGTTCGCCACGGCCTTGGCCACGTCCTGGACGCGCTTGCCGAACCGCTTGCCCAGGGCGCGGAAGTTGGCCTTGGCGGTCGTGTCGACAAGGCTGCCGCCGACTTCGGCGAGCGAGGCGAGCGAGACGACGTTCAGCTCCTCCGTGATCTGCGCGTGCAGGTCGGGGGAGAGCGTGTCGAAGCCGGTGGCGGCGATGAGCGCCCGGCGCAGTGGCTGGCGGGTCTTCACGCCCGACTCGGCGCGGGTGGCACGTCCCAGTTCGACCAGGCGGCGCACCAGCGCCATCTGCCTCGACAGCTCCGGGTCGATCGCGGAGAGGTCCGCCTCCGGCCAGGACGCCAGATGCACCGACTCCGGGGCGCCCGGGGCGACCGGCACGACCAGGTCCTGCCAGACCCGCTCCGTGATGAACGGGGTCAGCGGGGCCATCAGCTTCGTGACCGTCTCGACGACCTCGTGCAGCGTGCGCAGCGCGGCCTTGTCGCCCTGCCAGAAGCGGCGACGGGAGCGGCGTACGTACCAGTTGGACAGGTCGTCGACGAACGCGGAGAGGAGCTTGCCGGCGCGCTGGGTGTCGTAGGCCTCCAGGGACTGCGTCACCTGGTCGGTGAGCGCGTGGAGTTCGGACAGCAGCCAGCGGTCGAGGATCGGGCGGTCGGCGGGGGCGGGGTCGGCCGCGGAGGGGGCCCAGCCGGACGTACGGGCGTACAGGGCCTGGAAGGCGACCGTGTTCCAGTACGTGAGGAGGGTCTTGCGCACCACTTCCTGGATGGTGCCGTGACCGACGCGGCGGGCCGCCCAGGGGGAGCCGCCGGCCGCCATGAACCAGCGGACCGCGTCGGCGCCATGGGTGTCCATCAGCGGGATCGGCTGGAGGATGTTGCCCAGGTGCTTGGACATCTTGCGGCCGTCCTCGGCGAGGATGTGGCCGAGGCAGACGACGTTCTCGTAGCTGGACTTGTCGAAGACCAGGGTGCCGACCGCCATCAGGGTGTAGAACCAGCCGCGGGTCTGGTCGATGGCCTCGCTGATGAACTGCGCGGGGTAGCGGGACTCGAAGAGTTCCTTGTTCTTGTACGGGTAGCCCCACTGCGCGAACGGCATCGAACCCGAGTCGTACCAGGCGTCGATCACCTCGGGCACGCGCGTGGCGGGCTGCCCGCAGCTCTCGTGCGGGCAGGCGAAGGTGACCGCGTCGATGTAGGGGCGGTGCGGGTCGAGCTCCGACTGGTCGGTGCCGGTCAGCTCGGTCAGCTCCGCGCGCGAGCCGACGACGGTGAGGTGGTCGTCCGCGCAGCGCCAGATCGGCAGGGGGGTGCCCCAGTAGCGGCTGCGGGACAGCGCCCAGTCGATGTTGTTGTTCAGCCAGTCGCCGAAGCGGCCGTGTTTGACGGTGTCCGGGAACCAGTTGGTCTTCTCGTTCTCCTGGAGGAGACGGTCCTTGACGGCCGTGGTGCGGATGTACCAGGAGGGCTGCGCGTAGTAGAGCAGTGCGGTGTGGCAGCGCCAGCAGTGCGGATAGCTGTGCTCGTACGGCAGGTGCTTGAAGAGGAGGCCGCGCTGCTTGAGGTCCTCGGTGAGCTTTTCGTCCGCCTTCTTGAAGAAGACACCGCCGACCAGCGGGACGCTCTCCTCGAAGGTGCCGTCCGGGCGGACGGGGTTGACGACGGGCAGGCCGTAGGAGCGGCAGACCTTGAGGTCGTCCTCACCGAAGGCGGGGGACTGGTGGACCAGACCCGTGCCGTCCTCGGTGGTGACGTAGTCGGCGTTGACCACGTAGTGGGACGTCACGTCGGCCGGGAACTCCACCAGCTCGAACGGACGTTGGTAGGTCCAGCGCTCCATGTCGGCGCCGGTGAAGGTCTCGCCGGTGGTCTCCCAGCCCTCGCCGAGCGACTTGGCGACGAGCGGCTCGGCGACGACCAGCTTCTCCTCGCCGTCGGTCGCCACGACGTAGGTGACGTCGGGGTGCGCGGCGACGGCCGTGTTGGACACCAGGGTCCAGGGGGTCGTCGTCCACACCAGGAGCGCGGCTCGGCCGGCGAGCGGACCGGAGGTGATCGGGAAACGGACGTACACGGACGGGTCGACGACCGTCTCGTAGCCCTGGGCCAGCTCGTGGTCGGACAGGCCGGTGCCGCAGCGCGGGCACCAGGGGGCGACGCGGTGGTCCTGGACCAGCAGGCCCTTGTTGAAGATCTCCTTCAGCGACCACCAGACCGAATCGACGTACTCCGGGTCCATGGTCCGGTAGGCGTCGTCGAGGTCGACCCAGTAGCCCATGCGGGTCGTCAGTTCCGCGAAGGCGTCGGTGTGGCGGGTGACCGACTCGCGGCACTTCGCGTTGAACGCGGCGATGCCGTACTGCTCGATGTCCTGCTTGCCGGAGAAGCCCAGCTCCTTCTCCACCGCCAGCTCCACGGGCAGGCCGTGGCAGTCCCAGCCGGCCTTGCGGGCCACGTGGTAGCCGCGCATCGTGCGGAAGCGGGGGAAGACGTCCTTGAAGACGCGCGCCTCGATGTGGTGGGCGCCCGGCATGCCGTTGGCGGTGGGCGGGCCCTCGTAGAACACCCATTCGGGGCGTCCCTCGGACTGTTCCAGGCTCTTGGCGAAGATCTTCTGCTCACGCCAGAACTCGAGCACGGCGTGCTCAAGGGCGGGCAGGTCGACCTGGGCGGGTACCTGGCGGTACTGCGGCTGCGTGTTCAACGAGCTTCCTCCGGCGGATGTGCTGCCTTCCGTCGGAGGGACGAGAGCCTTGTCCACGCCGTGTGCGGCGCGCTCCCGCGGTACCACCCTCCTTGGCCCTCCGGCGCGCCGTACGCTCCGGGGAGCCCCCTCATTGGGGTCGCGATGCCGGTTCTACCAGCCCCGGGGGCCGTGGGCGGAGCCCACTGTCCAAGGCGTTCTTCCGGCGGCTCCGGGGTGATATTCACGTCGCGCTCGCCCCCGGGCTCCCACCGTCCCCGGGTCGCTCTGGGCTGCGTACGCCGCTACTCGTCCCCATCCACGCTTCTCGCTCCGCCCAGTGTACGGCGCCGCGCGGACGGCGGCCGCCGCTTTTTCGGGCCTCCGGGGCGCGGGGCCGGAGCGGTCCGGGATGACCCGAATGGCGAGGCGGGCTTCTTCGGACTCCAGGACCGCGGACCGGTCGGATTACCCGGCGGGGAGCTGGGCACAACGGATGCAGGCTCGCCGCGTGACGTGCGCGAGGCGGGCGAATCGGGCGGTGTGCCCCGTTGCCGCGGGACTCGAGTCGATTTATCGTCCCAGCACGATTCGCGTGCAAGATCACAATATGTGAAGGGGCCGCGGCCATGGTGGCGAAGAAGACCGCCGTACAGCAGTCGGCGTCCGGCAGGTCCACCGGCGCCTCCGGCGGTGCGGCCAAGGATGTCGGTGCGAAGAAGAGCGCGCGGGGAGGGGGCACTGCGGGGGGCGCGAAGCAGGTGAAGGCGGCGAAGGCGGCAGAGGCGACGGAGGCCGCGGGGGCGAGGCAGTCAGAGAAGACGGTGGCCGGGAAGATGGCGGCGAGGAAAGCGGTGGCCAAGAAAGCGGTGGCCAAGAAGGTGGCGGCCAAGAAGGCCGCGCCTGCGAAGAAGGCGCCCCCTGCGAAAAGGGACGCCGCCTCCGAGTCGGCTGCCGCGTCCAGGAAGGCGCGGGTCTCGAAGGAGGCGGCGGGCACCGAGAAGCTGGTCGGCAGGAAGCCGGTCGCCGGGAAGACGCCTGACGAGAAGACGCCCGCCGAGAAGGCGGGGGCTGCCGCCGGGAAGAAGGCCACGTCGAAGAAGGCCACGTCGAAGAAGACGGCCGCGGGCAGCAGGACGGCCGCGGCCGGGCAGGGCGCGGTCCGCGAGTCGGGCACCGGTCCGCAGGGTGCGGTCGGTGAGGTGGACGCCGGTACGGAGGGGGCCGGCGGCAGGGGCGGTGCGGCCGGGAAGGGGGCCACCCGGAGGGGCACTACCACGAAGAGCACGGCCAAGAAAGTGGGCGCGGCCTCGGCCGCGGAGAAGACGGGAGCCACGACAGTGGTTGCGAAGAAGACTCCTGGCACGGCCACGGCGGCGAAGACGGCCGTTCCCAAGGCACGGCTCGCCGCGGCGGAGCCCGGTGCATTGGCGGTGCGCCCCGGCGAGGACCCCTGGACCCCGGAAGAGGTCGCGGAGGCCCACGGCCAGCTGGACTCCGAGAAGGACCGGCTCCGCGCCGAGCTGGCGTCGTCCGAGGCGGCCCTGGTGGGACTGATGCGGGACTCGGGGGACGGTGCCGGCGACGACCAGGCGGACACCGGGACGAAGAACATCACGCGCGAGCACGAACTGGCGCTGGCGGCCAACGCGCGCGAGATGCTCGTCCAGACCGAGCACGCCCTGGAGCGCCTGGACGCGGGCACCTACGGTCTGTGCGAGAACTGCGGCAAGCCCATCGGCAAGGCCCGCATGCAGGCCTTTCCACGGGCCACGCTGTGCGTCGAGTGCAAGCAGAAGCAGGAGCGGCGGTACTGATCCCCCGGCCGTCGGGAGGTGTGCCGTACCCTCGTCCTCAGTCAGGTACCTAGGTCGAGGGACTCACGTGGCAGAGGCGGAGCGCATCATCGGTACGCCGGATTCTCCAGAGGCGGCGGGAGCCGAGCCGGAGCCGTCCGGCGGGAACGCCGGGCAGCCGACGTCGGGCGACTCGTCCGGTGCGGACGAGTCCGCGGCACAGGCCACCGGGCAGCAGCCCCGCGGCGCGCGCCGGATCGCCGTGCTGTTCGGCGTCGCCGCGTTCGCGTACGTCATCGACCTGGTCAGCAAGATGCTCGTGGTCGCCAAGCTGGAGCATCACCAGCCGATCGAGATCATCGGGGACTGGCTGCGGTTCGAGGCGATCCGCAACGCGGGCGCCGCCTTCGGCGTCGGCGAGGCCTTCACCGTGATCTTCACGGTGATCGCGGCGTCGGTGATCGTGGTGATCGCCCGGCTCGCCCGCAAGCTCTACAGCCTGCCCTGGGCGATCGCGCTCGGCCTGCTGCTCGGCGGTGCGCTCGGCAACCTCACCGACCGGGTCTTCCGGGCGCCGGGCGTCTTCGAGGGCGCGGTGGTGGACTTCATCGCGCCGAAGCACTTCGCCGTCTTCAACCTGGCCGACACGGCGATCGTGTGCGGGGGCATCCTGATCGTCCTGCTGTCCTTCAAGGGCCTCGACCCGGACGGGACCGTCCACCGGGACTGAGCGTGTGTTCGGGGGTGCCGGACCTGTCCGGCATACTCGACGGGTGAGCACGATTCCCGAGATCCGCACCCTGCCCGTGCCCGACGGCCTGGAGGGCGAGCGTGTAGACGCCGCCATCTCCCGCATGTTCGGCTTCTCCCGTACCAAGGCCGCCGAACTCGCGGCCGCGGGGAAGGTCATGGTCGACGGGGCGGTGGTCGGGAAGTCCGAGCGGGTGCACGGCGGGGCCTGGCTCGAGGTCGAGATGCCCCAGGCTCCCGCACCGGTGCAGGTGGTCGCCGAGCCCGTCGAGGGCATGGAGATCGTGCACGACGACGAGGACGTGGTCGTGATCGTCAAGCCGGTCGGGGTGGCCGCCCACCCGTCGCCCGGCTGGAGCGGTCCCACCGTCATCGGCGGACTCGCCGCCGCCGGATACCGCATCTCCACCTCCGGTGCCGCCGAGCGCCAGGGCATCGTGCACCGGCTCGACGTCGGCACCTCCGGGCTGATGGTGGTCGCCAAGTCGGAGCGGGCGTACACGTCGCTGAAGCGCCAGTTCAAGGAGCGCACGGTCGACAAGCGCTACCACACGCTCGTCCAGGGCCACCCGGACCCCACCAGCGGCACCATCGACGCGCCCATCGGCCGGCACCCCCAGCACGACTACAAGTGGGCGGTCACCGCCGAGGGCAAGCCCTCCGTCACGCACTACGACCTGATCGAGGCCTTCCGTGCCGCGTCCCTGCTGGACGTCAAGCTGGAGACCGGCCGCACCCACCAGATCCGCGTCCACATGGCCGCCCACCGCCATCCGTGCGTCGGCGACCTGACCTACGGCGCCGACCCGACGCTCGCCAAGCGGCTGAAGCTGACCCGACAGTGGCTGCACGCGGTCCGGCTGGGCTTCGAGCACCCCGGCGACGGCCGGTGGGCCGAGTTCGCCTGCGAGTACCCGGACGACCTCCAGCAGGCCCTGGACCAGGTCCGCGAGGAGACCTACGGATGAGCGGCACGCGCGCGTACGTGATCCGCGTCGCCGAGGAGCCGGCCGACCGTGCGGCCTGCTTCGCGGTCCGCAAGGAGGTCTTCGTCCGCGAGCAGGGCGTCCCCGAGGACATCGAGTACGACGCCTACGACGCCGGGGCGGTGCATGTCCTGGCCGTCCGGGAGGACGGCGTACCGCTCGGGACCGGGCGGCTGCTGTACGGCGCGGAGGTCGCGGAGAAGACCGGCGGGGACCTGTCGGTCGGGTCGCTGGGGCGGCTCGCCGTCACCGCGGAGGCGCGCGGGCTCGGCGTCGGGGCCGCGCTGGTGCGGGCCATCGAGGACGCGGCACACGCGCGTGGCCTCGCGGCCGTCGACCTGCACGCACAGACCCACGCCCTCGGCTTCTACGAGCGGCTGGGCTACGAGGCGTACGGCCCGGAGTTCCCGGACGCCGGCATCGCGCACCGGGCGATGCGGCGGGCGCTCCCCCGGTAGCCGGCGCGGCCGGGCGCCGAAAGGCGTGGCGCGAGTGACGTGGCAGGCTTGAGGTCTGTCGAGTGACGTCTCATCCCCCGGAGCACTGACCGTGGACCAGCTGGCCCTCTTGTTCGTCCTGTTGCTCGGGGCCGTGGTGAGTGTCCCGCTGGGAGACCGGTGGAGCCTGCCGGCGCCGGTCCTGATGACCCTGTTCGGGATCGTGCTCGCGGTCGCCGACTTCGTGCCCAACGTGAACGTGCCGCCGGACCTGATCCTGCCGCTGCTGCTGCCGCCCCTGCTGTACGCGGCCGTACGGCGCACCTCCTGGCGGCAGTTCACGGCCAACAAACGGCCGATCTTCCTGCTGGCCGTGGCGCTGGTGTTCGTCACGATGCTGTGCGTGGCCGCCGTCGCCCACGCGATCGTGCCCGGACTGCCCATCGCCGCCGCCGTGGCCCTCGGGGCGCTCGTCGCGCCGCCGGACCCGGTGGCTGCCACCGCCGTGGCCGGGCAGCTCGGGCTGCCGCGCCGGCTGGTGTCCATCCTGGAGGGCGAGGGGCTGTTCAACGACGTCACCGCCATCGTGCTCTACCACGTGGCCATCGCCGCCGTCGTCAGCGGGAGCTTCTCGCCGTGGGAGGCCGGTCGCGACCTGGTGCTGTCCGCCGTCGTCGCGGTGGCGGTCGGGCTGGCGCTCGGCTGGGGCGCGAACCGGCTCATGGACCTGCTCGGGGACGCGACCCTTCAGATCGGGCTCACGCTGCTGGTGCCGTACGCCTCCTACGTGCTCGCGGAGGAGTTCCACGGATCCGGGGTGCTCGCCGTGCTCACCACCGCGCTGTTCCTCGCCGAGTACGCCACCGATCCCGACGACGTGCTGACCCGGCTGGCCGGGCACACCTTCTGGAACATCATCGACACGCTGGTGACCGGGGTGGCGTTCGGGCTGATCGGCCTGGAACTGCACATGGCGATCCGGACGGCGTCCGGGCGGTGGGGGGAGATGCTCGGGTGGGCCGCGGCCGTGGTGGCCGTCGTGATCCTCGTACGGCTGCTGTGGCTGCTGCCGGCGACCTGGCTCACCCAGCGGATGCACGCCGGACGGGACCACGACGAGGACATTCCGATGACCTGGCGGGAGACCGTCGTGATGTGGTGGTCGGGGATGCGCGGGGTCGCCTCGGTGGCGCTGGCGCTCGCTGTTCCGCTGAAGACCGACGAAGGGGCGGCCTTCCCGGACCGCGACGAGATCGTGTTCATCGCCTTCGGGGTCATCATGGCGACCCTCGTGATCCAGGGGCTGACCCTGCCCTGGCTGGTCAGGCGGCTCGGGGTGCAGGCCGACACCGGTCGTGAGAAGGAGTTCGAGAAGGAACTGGCCGCACGGGCCGCCAAGGCGGCGAAGCGCCGGCTGCGGGAGATCGAGGCCGAGGAGGACCTGCCGGAGGAACTGTCCGAGCAGATGGCGCGGCGGGCCCTCGACATCGGACTGCGGATCAGCCCGGACCTGGGGGAGGACGAGCGGCGGGAGGGACATGAGCATCGCGTGCGCCGGCTGAAGCGGGTGCGGCGGATCCAGGGCGAGATGCTGAGCGCGGCCCGGCACGAGGTGGTCGCGGCACGGAGCGAGCCGGGGGCCGATCCGGAGATCGTGGACCGGGTGCTGCGCCATCTGGACGTGCGTAGTCTGCGGTGATCCCGCACCGGCGCCGCCTGTCCGGGTCCGTCGGGAAGTGGCGCTCGCCGAGCGTGGTGGGGCGTGGGCGACGGCCCGAGGGGGACGGGCCGGCTCGTGGGGAGACGCCGGCCGGGCGCCCGGTGCGCCCGGCCGAAGCCCTTGCCTCAGCGGTCCACCCGCGGTGTCTCGTGGGCGCGGCGCTGTGGCCCTATGCCGCCGGGTATCCGGCCGTTGGAGCGGGACGGGGCCAGGACCGCGTCGGCGGTGTTGACGCGGGGCATCGCGTACGGATGTTCCTCGGACAGCCAGCGGATCATCCGTTCGCGGACGGTGACCCGGATCGTCCAGATGTCGTCGGCGTCCTTTGCGGTCATCAGCGCCCTGACCTGCATCGTGTTGGGCGTGGTGTCCGTCACGTCCAGTCCGTGGGCGCGGCCGTCCCAGGCGGGGCACTCGCGCAGGATGTCGCGGAGCTTCTCCCGCATGGCGTCCACCGGGGCCGAGTGGTCGACGTGCCAGTAGACGATGCCGGTCATCTGCGGGGTGCCACGCGACCAGTTCTCGAACGGCCTGGACGTGAAGTACGACACCGGCATGGTGATCCGGCGCTCGTCCCAGGTCCGCACGGTGAGGAAGGTCAGCGTGATCTCCTCGACCGTGCCCCACTCGCCGTCCACCACCACCGTGTCGCCTATCCGCACCATGTCGCCGAAGGCGATCTGGAACCCGGCGAACATGTTGCTCAGCGTCGACTGGGCGGCGACACCGGCGACGATGCCGATGATGCCGGCGGAGGCCAGCAGCGAGGCGCCGGCCGCGCGGAACGCCGGGAACGTCAGCAGCATCGCCGCCACCGCGACCACTCCGACGATCGCGGTGACGACCCGCATGATCAGCGACACCTGGGTGCGTACCCGCCGTACCCGGGCCGCGTCGTGGTGCACGCGCGCGTAACGGCTGTACGAGGTCTCGACGATCGCGGCGGTGATCCTGATCGCCAGCCAGGCGGTCGCTCCGATCAGCACCAGGGTGAGCGTCTGGGCGACGCCGACGCGGTGGCTTTCCAGTACCTCGGCGCTGTCGAAGGATCCTCTCAGCAGGGCGGCGCACAGCACGAGCTGGTACGGGATGCGGCCACGCCGCAGCAGCCCCCACAGGGACGTCTCGGGATGTCGTTCGTCGGCCTTGCACAGCAGTCGGTCGGTGGCCCAGCCGATGAACAACGTCAGCACGACCGAGCCGCCGACCACGATCAGTGGGCGGAGCAGGTTCTCCATGCCTTCGAACGTAACCGGCCCGGCGGGGTGGTGAACATGCGTCCCGTGTGAAGAGGCCCACGTGCCGTGTTGTGGGGATCGCCTCGTGGGGTGCTGTCGGTGCCGGCTGGCACCATGGCCTCATGAACATCATGCTCTTCCATTCGACCTATGGACTGCGCCCCGCGGTGCGCGCGGCGGCGGACCGGCTGCGCGCCGCCGGCCACGAGGTGTGGACCCCGGACCTCTTCGACGGGCGCACGTTCGACACGGTCGAGGAGGGCATGGCGCACAACGAGGAGATCGGCAAGGACGAGCTGCTGAAGAGAGCCGTCCTGGCCGCCGCGCCCTATTCCGAGCGCGGGCTGGTGTACGCCGGGTTCTCGCTGGGCGCGTCGGTCGCGCAGACCCTCGCCCTCGGTGACGAGAAGGCGCGTGGCCTGCTGCTTCTGCACGGCACCTCCGACCTCGCGCCGAACGCCTCGGCGGACGGCCTGCCGGTGCAGCTGCACGTGGCCGAGCCGGACCCGTTCGAGACCGACGACTGGCTGAGCGCCTGGTACCTCCAGATGGGCCGAGCGGGCGCCGACGTGGAGATCTACCGGTACGCCGGGGCCGGTCACCTCTACACCGACCCCGACCTGCCCGACCATGACGCCGAGGCGGCCGAGGCAACCTGGCGGGTGGCGCTCGGCTTCCTCGACAGTCTGTAGACGGCGGCTACACGGGGTCGTAGGCGCGCTCGACCTTCTGGGTGCCGGTGCGGGTGCGGTAGGAGCGGGACCAGGACGAGGTCGCGTCCGCCTTCGTGCGGCTGGACACCACGTAGTAGTCCATCTGCGCGCGGTCGGCGGTGATGTCCAGGACGCCGTAGCCGTGCCGGTCGGTGTCCACCCAGCGGACGTGGCGGTTGGCGGCCTTGATGATCGGCGCGGCGACCGCGGAGACCGTGCCCTCGGGGACCTTGACCATGTCGTCGAGATTGTCGGAGGTCACCGAGGTGACCACGAACTCCGTGGCGGCCGAGGCGGACAGCGGGTAGGTCCCGGCGTCCACGGGCACGTCGTTGGCCCATGCCATGTGGATGTCGCCGGTGAGGAAGACGGTGTTGCGGATGGCGTTCGCGCGCAGGTGCGCGAGGATCTCACGGCGGTCGTCCGTGTAGCCGTCCCACTGGTCGGTGTTGAGGGCGAGGCCCTCCTGCGGCAGGCCGAGCAGCTTGGCGAGCGGCTTGAGCAGGTCCGCGGAGAGGGAGCCGATGGCGAACGGCGAGATCATCACCGAGTTGCCGACCAGCCGCCAGGTGGTGTCGGACGCCTTCAGCCCGGCCTTCAGCCAGTCGAGCTGGGCACGGCCGGTGAGGGTGCGGTCCGGGTCGTCGACGTCACCGTCGCCGACGGAGACCTGCTGGGAGCGGAAGGAACGCAGGTCCAGCAGGGAGAGGTCGGCGAGCTTGCCGAAGCGCAGCCGGCGGTAGGTGGTGCCCGCCAGCGCCGGGCGGACCGGCATCCACTCGAAGTAGGCCTGCTTGGCGGCCGCCTGACGGGCCGCCCAGGTGCCCTCGGCGCCCTCGGTGTGGTTCTCGGCGCCGCCCGACCAGGTGTCGTTGGCTATCTCGTGGTCGTCCCAGATCGCGATGACGGGCGCCTTGGTGTGCAGGGCCTGGAGATCGGGGTCGGTCTTGTACCTGCCGTGCCGGGTGCGGTAGTCGGCGAGGGTGAGGATCTCGTGCGTGGGCGCGTGCTGCCGTACGACGGTGTCGCGGGTGCCGTACTCGCCGGTGCCGTACTCGTAGATGTAGTCGCCGAGGTGCAGCCAGGCGTCGAGGTCGCCGCGGGCGGCGAGGTGGCGGTAGGAGGAGAAGTAGCCGGCCTCCCAGTTGGCGCAGGAGACCACGCCGAAGCGCAGGCCCGCCACGGACGCGTCCGCCGCCGGCGCGGTGCGGGTGCGCGCCACCGGGGAGTCGGTCCCGCCGGCCGAGAAGCGGAACCAGTAGTCGGTGGCCGGGGCCAGGCCGCGGACATCCGCCTTGACGGTGTGGTCGGAGGCGGCGGTCGCGGTGACGGACCCCTTGGCCACGACGATCGTCAGGGCCTTGTCCTCGGCGACGACCCACTCGACCTCGGTGTCCGGGCCGCGCCCGGAGCCGGGTACCGCCTCGGCGGTCGGTGTCACCCGGGTCCACAGCAGGACGCCGTCGGGCAGTGGGTCGCCGGAGGCGACACCGTGCAGGAAGGCGGGGGCCTCGTCGGCGGCCCGCGCGGGCAGCGCGGTGGCGAGCGGCGCGGCCAGCACGGCCCCGGCGGCAGCGGCCTTGACGACCGTACGGCGCCGCGGGCCACGCGTGTCGACGCGATCTGACGGCGCGTCGGTGCTCTCGGTTGATCTGTATCGACTGGTCACGGGCGATCAGATTACTGACCAGTACGACAAAGAGCGGGCGAACTGACAAAAATTCGCCCGCTCTTCGGTTCTCCGTCTTCCGGGTCTTCGTCCCTCCGGCCCGTTCAGCCCTTGAGGGCCGCCTCGAGCGCGGTGTTGAAGTCGGCGACCGACATCGGGGCGTTCTCGCTGCCGGGGGCGGTCAGAGCCTTCCCGTCCATCTTCAGGGTCGGAGTGCCCCTCACACCGCTCTTGTCGAACGTCTCGGACATCTCCAGCGCCCACTTGTCGTAGGTGCCGTCCTTCACCGCCTTCTGGAACTCGGCGTTGCCCTTCAGGGCGGAGACCGTGTCGGCCACCTTGATCAGGTAGCTGTCGTCCTTGAACTTGTCGTCGGACTCCTCGGGGTGCCACTTCGCCGAGTACAGCGCGGTCTTGTACTCGAGGAACGCCTCCGGGCCGGCATCGAGCGCGGCGCCCAGCGCGCTGAGCGCGTTCTTGGAGCCCTCGCCGGTGAGGCCCTTGTCGAGGAAGGTGGCGCCGACGAACTGGAGCTTGAACTTGCCCGCCTCGTAGCCCGACTTCACCGTCGGGCCGACCGTCTGCTCGAACTGGGCGCAGACCGGGCAGCGCGGGTCCTCGTAGATCACGAGGGTCTTCTTGGCGGTGCTCTTGCCCATCACGACGGTCGTGCCGTTCTCGCCGGTGGTGTTGGCAGGCTTGACCAGCGGCTTGTCCTTGGCCTCCTCCCAGTACGTGGGCTTGTTGTTCTGGACGACCGCGTAACCTATGCCGCCCGCCACCGCCAGCACGCCGACGACCGAGCAGGCCACGATGACCTGGCGCTTGATCTTGGCCCGCTTGGCCTGGCGTTCGCGCTCGACGCGCAGCCGCTCACGGGCCGCCGTCTTCGCCGCCGCACTGTTGCGCTTGCTCATGGTGGTGTTCTCCAGGTGGGACGCGCACAGGATGTGTGCGCGGGATACGTGTGTGGGGACTGTCGTGCTCGTGGCCGCGCGGGCAGGGTGACGCTCAGGCGGCGACGGCCCGGCGCGGGGGGCCGCGACGTCCCAGGGAGTGCACGAGGATCCGGTCGCGGCTGGTGGACACCGGGCGGCGCGCGGGCCGCGGCGGGCGGCGGGTGGCCGGGGCGCGGCGGACGGTCACGGCGGCCACGGCCAGCAGCAGCGGCCGGAACGTGGTCGCGGTCGCCGCGCGCAGCAACTGGGCCAGGGCGCGCTCCCCCCGCCGCAGCCACGCCGCGGCGAGGAGGCCGACGCCGATGTGCGCGCCCAGCAGCAGCCAGGCCGTCGACGGGTGGGCGTGGGCGAGGAGGCCGCCGACCCGGTCCGGGTCGGCACCGTTCCACCCGCCACCCGACAACCACCCCTGATGGAGGCGCTGCGCGCCGCCCCTGCTGAATTGGGCCAGCGGGGCGCCGACACTGGTGCCGTCACCGCACAGGACGTCGAGGCCGACCGAGCGCAGCGGGCCGGCGACCGGGCCGCCCGCCCGGCCGTAACAGACGTGCTGGCCGGTGGTGAAGACCGTGTCGGCCGCCAGCTCGAGCGGGATCAGCAGGGCGGCGATCCGCCCGAAGCCGCGTTCCCGGCCCGCCAGGGCGTAGGCGAGGAGGAACACGCAGACCGCGAGGGCGGCCACCGTGTTCAGCGGCAGTGGGGCCCGGGACAGCAGCACGTGCGACGCGGTGCTGAGCGTCACGACGAAGGCCGTGAACAGCGCCGCGCGTACGGCTCTGAGGCGGGTCCCGGATATGTCCATAGCGGAGGAGAGTGTGTCACGCGCGCCTGTAAGAGACCCCTAAAGGGTCGCGCTGAGAACCCTTTTCGTTATGGATCCCGCCACGGTCCACCCCCTCACGGTCCGCCCCGTCGCGGTGGGCCCCGTCACCTTCCGCGTCACAGACCCGGGATCCGGCCGTTGCGGAACAGGTCGAGGAAGATCTGGTGGTCCGCCCGCGCGCGTGCGCCGTAGGAGTGCGCGAACTCCACCAGGAGCGGTGCGAAGCCCTCCTCGTCGCCGGCGAGCGCCGCGTCGATGGCCCGCTCGGTGGAGAACGGCACCAGGGACTCGCCGGAGGTGTCGTCCGCCGCCGCGTGCATCGTGGCCGTGGCCCGGCCCAGGTCGGCGACGACGCCGGCGATCTCCTCCGGGTCGTCGATGTCGCCCCAGTCCAGGTCCACCGCGTACGGCGAGACCTCGGCGACCAGCTGGCCCGCGCCGTCCAGCTCGGTCCAGCCCAGCCAGGGGTCGGCGTGCGCCTGAAGGGCGCGCTGGGAGATCACCGTGCGGTGGCCCTCGTGCTGGAAGTACTCGCGGATCGCCCGGTCGGTGACGTGCCGGGAGACGGCCGGGGTCTGCCCCTGTTTGATGTAGATCACCACGTCGTTCTCCAGGGCGTCGCTGTGGCCCTCGAGGAGGATGTTGTACGAGGGCAGGCCGGCCGAGCCGATACCGATGCCCCGGCGGCCGACGACGTCCTTCACGCGGTACGAGTCCGGGCGGGCCAGGGAGGTCTCCGGCAGCGTTTCCAGGTAGCCGTCGAAGGCGGCGAGGACCTTGTAGCGGGTGGCCGCGTCCAGCTCGATGGAGCCGCCGCCGGGCGCGAAGCGGCGCTCGAAGTCGCGGATCTCGGTCATGGAGTCCAGCAGCCCGAAGCGGGTCAGGGAGCGGGCGTCGCGCAGCACGTCCAACAGGGGTCCGTCGGCCGTGTCCAGTGTGAAGGGCGGCACCTCGTCCTGCTTGGCGCCGGTCGCCAGGGCGCGGATCCGCTCGCGGTACGCGCCCGCGTACACCTGTACCAGCTCGGTGATCTGGTCGTCGCTGAGCGCCTTCGCGTACCCGATGAGGGCGATCGAGGCGCAAAAGCGCTTCAGGTCCCAGACGAAGGGGCCGACGTACGCCTCGTCGAAGTCGTTGACGTTGAAGATCAGGCGGCCCTGGGAGTCCATGTAGGTGCCGAAGTTCTCCGCGTGCAGATCGCCGTGGATCCACACGCGCGAGGTGCGGTCGTCCAGGTAGGGCCCGGTGAAGGTGCCGGCGTCGCCGCGCCCGCCGCTCGCCGCGTCCAGGTCGTGGTAGAAGAGGCATGCCGTGCCCCGGTAGAACGCGAACGCCGAGGCGGCCATCTTGCGGAACTTCACGCGGAACGCGGCCGGGTCCGCGGCCAGGAGTTCGCCGAAGGCGGTGTCGAAGACGGCGAGGATCTCCTCGCCGCGAGGCTCTTCGTTGAGCTGCGGGACCGACATCGCGGGGTGCCTCCTGGTGCTTCATGTGTACGACAGCGTTTCTGTCGTCTCCAACGGGCGGGCGCGGGCGAAAGTGCCCGCGACCCCCGCTGCGAAGGTACGCGGGGGAGCCCGCCGGGTGTCAGTGGCGAGGCATAGACTTCGACGCTGACCCCCGGACTGTGCGCCAGCCCGTCGTCGAGTGTTTCCCTTGGAGGCCATGCCGTGTCAAAGCCGCCGTTCACGCACCTGCACGTCCACACCCAGTACTCGCTGCTGGACGGTGCCGCGCGGCTCAAGGACATGTTCGACGCGTGCAACGAGATGGGCATGACCCATATCGCGATGTCCGACCACGGCAACCTCCACGGGGCGTACGACTTCTTCCATTCCGCGAAGAAGGCCGGAGTCACCCCGATCATCGGGATAGAGGCGTATGTCGCCCCGGAGTCGCGGCGCAACAAGCGCAAGATCCAGTGGGGCCAGCCGCACCAGAAGCGGGACGACGTGTCCGGTTCCGGCGGCTACACGCACAAGACGATCTGGGCGGCGAACAAGACCGGCCTGCACAACCTCTTCAAGCTCTCCTCGGACGCGTACGCCGAGGGCTGGCTCCAGAAGTGGCCGCGGATGGACAAGGAGACCATCTCGCAGTGGTCCGAGGGGCTCATCGCCTCCACCGGCTGCCCCTCCGGCGAACTACAGACCCGCCTGCGCCTCGGCCAGTACGACGAGGCGCTCAAGGCGGCGGCCGACTACCAGGACATCTTCGGCAAGGACCGCTATTTCCTGGAGCTGATGGACCACGGCATCGAGATCGAGCGCCGGGTCCGGGACGGTCTGCTGGACATCGGCAAGAAGCTCGGCATCCCGCCGCTGGTCACCAACGACTCGCACTACACGTACGCGCACGAGGCGGCCGCCCACGACGCCCTGCTGTGCATCCAGACCGGCAAGAACCTCTCCGACCCGGACCGTTTCCGCTTCGACGGGACCGGCTACTACCTGAAGTCCACGGACGAGATGTACGCCATCGACTCCTCGGACGCCTGGCAGGAGGGCTGCGCCAACACCCTCCTGGTGGCCGAGCAGATCGACACGACCGGCATGTTCGAGGCGAAGAACCTCATGCCGAAGTTCGACATCCCCGACGGCTACACCGAGGTCAGCTGGTTCAAGGAGGAGGTCCGCCGGGGCATGGAGCGCCGCTTCCCGGGCGGCATCCCCGAGGACCGCCAGAAGCAGGTCGAGTACGAGATGGACGTCATCATCCAGATGGGGTTCCCGGGCTACTTCCTCGTCGTCGCCGACTTCATCATGTGGGCCAAGAACAACGGCATCGCCGTCGGCCCCGGCCGAGGCTCCGCGGCCGGTTCGATCGTCGCGTACGCCATGGGCATCACCGACCTCGACCCGATCCCGCACGGCCTGATCTTCGAGCGGTTCCTCAACCCCGAGCGCGTCTCCATGCCGGACGTCGACATCGACTTCGACGAGCGTCGGCGCGTCGAGGTGATCAGGTACGTGACCGAGAAGTACGGCGCCGACAAGGTCGCCATGATCGGCACCTACGGCAAGATCAAGGCGAAGAACGCCATCAAGGACTCCGCGCGCGTCCTGGGCTACCCGTACGCGATGGGCGACCGCCTCACCAAGGCGATGCCCGCCGACGTCCTGGGCAAGGGCATCGACCTCAACGGCATCACCGACCCCTCGCACCCCCGCTACAGCGAGGCGGGCGAGATCCGGGCGATGTACGAGAACGAGCCGGACGTGAAGAAGGTCATCGACACCGCCAAGGGCGTCGAGGGCCTGGTACGGCAGATGGGTGTGCACGCGGCGGGCGTGATCATGTCCAGCGAACCCATCGTCGACCACGCCCCGATCTGGGTGCGGCACACCGACGGCGTGACCATCACGCAGTGGGACTACCCCCAGTGCGAGTCGCTGGGCCTGCTGAAGATGGACTTCCTCGGCCTGCGCAACCTCACGATCATGGACGACGCCATCAAGATGGTGAAGGCCAACAAGGGCATCGACCTGGAGATGCTCGCCCTCCCGCTGGACGACCCCAAGACCTTCGAGCTGCTCTGCCGCGGTGACACCCTCGGCGTCTTCCAGTTCGACGGCGGTCCGATGCGCTCACTGCTCCGCCAGATGCAGCCCGACAACTTCGAGGACATCTCCGCCGTCTCGGCCCTCTACCGGCCGGGCCCGATGGGCATGAACTCGCACATCAACTACGCGGAGCGCAAGAACGGCCGCCAGGAGATCACGCCGATCCACAAGGAGCTGGCGGAGCCCCTGGAAGAGGTCCTGGCCGTCACCTACGGTCTGATCGTCTACCAGGAGCAGGTGCAGAAGGCCGCCCAGATCATCGCCGGGTACTCGCTCGGTGAGGCCGACATCCTCCGCCGCGTGATGGGCAAGAAGAAGCCCGACGAGCTGGCGAAGAACTTCACCATCTTCCAGGCCGGCGCCAAGAAGAACGGGTACAGCGACGAGGCGATCCAGGCCCTGTGGGACGTGCTGGTCCCCTTCGCCGGATACGCGTTCAACAAGGCCCACTCGGCCGCGTACGGGCTGGTCTCGTACTGGACGGCGTACCTGAAGGCGAACTACCCCGCCGAATACATGGCGGCGCTGCTCACCTCGGTCAAGGACGACAAGGACAAGTCGGCCGTCTACCTCAACGAGTGCCGCCGTATGCGCATCAAGGTGCTCCCGCCGAACGTGAACGAGTCCGAGTCGAACTTCGCCGCCCAGGGCGACGACGTGATCCTCTTCGGCCTCTCAGCCGTGCGCAACGTCGGTACCAACGTCGTCGAGTCGATCATCAAGACCCGCAAGGCCAAGGGGAAGTACGCCTCCTTCCCGGACTACCTCGACAAGGTCGAGGCGGTGGTCTGCAACAAGCGCACCACGGAATCGCTCATCAAGGCCGGCGCCTTCGACTCGATGGGCCACACCCGCAAGGGCCTCACCGCCCAGTACGAGCCGATGATCGACAACGTGGTCGCGGTCAAGCGCAAGGAGGCCGAGGGCCAGTTCGACCTCTTCGGCGGCATGGGCGAGGAACAGAACGACGAGCCCGGCTTCGGCCTCGACGTCGAGTTCACCACCGACGAGTGGGACAAGACGTACCTGCTCGCGCAGGAGCGCGAGATGCTCGGTCTGTACGTCTCCGACCACCCCCTCTTCGGCCTGGAGCACGTGCTGTCCGACAAGGCGGACGCGGGCATCGCGCAGCTCACCGGAGGTGAGCACGCGGACGGCGCGGTCGTCACCATCGGCGGCATCATCTCGGGGCTTCAGCGCAAGATGACCAAGCAGGGCAACGCCTGGGCCATCGCGACCGTCGAGGACCTCGCCGGCTCCATCGAGTGCATGTTCTTCCCCGCGACCTACCAGCTGGTCTCGACCCAACTCGTCGAGGACGCCGTGGTGTTCGTCAAGGGCCGCCTCGACAAGCGGGAGGACGTGCCCCGCCTGGTCGCGATGGAGCTCCAGGTGCCGGACCTGTCCAACGCGGGCACCAACGCGCCCGTGATCCTCACCATCCCGGCCGTGAAGGTCACCCCGCCGATGGTCAACCGCCTCGGCGAGATCCTCACCCACCACAGGGGCGACAGCGAGGTCCGGATCAGGCTCCAGGGCCCGACGAAGACGACCGTCCTGCGCCTGGACCGGCACCGCGTCAAGCCCGACCCGGCCCTGTTCGGCGACCTGAAGGTGCTGCTCGGCCCGTCCTGCCTGGCCGGTTGAGCGGCGGACACACGCAAGGGGCGCACCCGGATGCCTCCGAGTGCGCCCCTCATGCACGCGCAAAGGGCGTCAAGGGCCCGTTACGCAGATGCTAGTTGTGGCCGAAGCGCTTGCCGCGTCCCTTGCCGGGTGCGATGTCACCGGGCGTCACCTGCGGGGAGCGCGTCACGTCCTGCGGCTCGAGGGTGGCCTGCGACGCCGCCTGCGGGGTGCGCTCGGACTGCGGCTGCTTGCGGTCACGGTTCTTGTTCTTGGCCATGGGGATCTGCCTCCTGTCGGGGGTCTGGGGGCCAGGGCCGGAATCAGATTCACATAGGCTGACGTACGGCGCATTTCGGATAATTACCGTCGGTGACAGGGGTCGTCGAGGGGCGCCGGCCCGAAACGCCACGCCGAAGATCGAGTTCCGGCCGTTAACCCCCGCGCGGTCGGGCAGACTCGAAGCAGGCCCGAAGCAGGCCCGAAGCAAACCTCCCGGGAAGAGGGTGAGTCGTGTGGACCGCTGCATCGTCCTGGTGGACGCCGGGTATCTGCTGGGGGCCGCAGCGAGTCTGCTCGCAGGGGAGCCGTCGCGATCCCGGATCACCGTCGATCACGCCGCCCTCGTCCAGGGCCTGCGCGAACAGGCGGAGTCCGAGACCGAACGGCCCCTGCTGCGCATCTACTGGTTCGACGGCGCCCCCGATCGCGTCCCCCAGCCCGAGCACCGCAGGCTGCGGGTGATGCCCCGGGTCACCGTCCGGCTGGGCGCCCTCACCCGCAGCGACGGCCGCTGGGCGCAGAAGGGGGTCGACGCCGCCATGCACGCCGAGCTGACCGAACTGGCGCGCAACCGCGCCTGTTCCGACGTCGTCCTCGTCACCGGCGACGGCGATCTGCTGCCCGGCATGATGGCCGCCAAGGAGCACGGCGTCGCCGTCCACCTGTGGGCCGTACAGGCCGCCGACGGCGACTACAACCAGTCGGAGGACCTGGTGGCCGAGGCCGACGAACGGCGCGTCCTGGACCGCGCCTGGATCACCAAGGCCGTACGCCCCAAGGACCTCGGCGGGGTCTGCGTGCCGCCGCCCGTGCCGCGCCCCGAGATCGCCGCCATCCTCTCCGCGCCACTGCCCGAATCCACTCTCGCCCCCACGTCGGAGCGGCCCGCCGAGCAGAGCGAGCATCCCTCCGCCCCCGCCGACAACGGCACGCGGGACCGGGTCCCCGCCCCCAAGGGCGTTCCCACCCCCAAGGACCTCGCCGCCCTGCGCGCACCCGGCGCCGCGCAGGCCGCCCAGCCCCCGGCCACCGCGACCCTGCGCTGGTCCTCCGACAAGGGCTGGGTCGACCGGCCCGGCGCCGCCGCCGAGCCCCCCGAGGTCGCCTCGATGCCGACCCTCGCGCAGGTGACCACGGCCGAGCAGCGGTGGGCCGACCGCGAGGAGGACATCACCACCGTCGGCGGCGACCCCTTCGAGGTGGGCCAGGTCTTCGCCCGCCGCTGGATGGGGCGCCTCGGCGACCAGGGCCATCTCCAGAAGCTCTCCGGCATGTACCCGCGCATCCCGCACCGCATCGACGGCGAACTGTTGCGGTACGCGGCCCGCTTCGGCCTCCTCGCCCACAAGGACGACCAGATCGACGAGCACGACCGCTACGCCATCCGGGCGGGGTTCTGGCGCGAGATCGACGTGCGGACGGCGGCCGAGCAGGCACCCGCGGCGGACTGAACCGGGCACTCCGGGCGCCCCCGACGGCGAGCGTGGGCCGCCGACCCCGTAGTCTCGTTTCTTGTGAGTACGCGCGCGGCATCGACCATTCGGCACCGGGACGAGGTCGTGTGTGCCGTACGCGGACTGACCAAGACCTATCCGGCGGTCCGGGGCCGGCGCGGCACTCCCGCCACCCCCGAGGTCCGCGCCACCGACGACGTCCGGCTGGATGTACGGCGGGGTGAGATCTTCGGTCTGCTCGGGCCCAACGGCGCCGGCAAGACCAGCGTCGTCCGGCAGGTGACCGGGCTGATGCGGCCGGACACCGGCAGCGTGGAGATCCTCGGCCACGACATCGTGCGCCACCCCGAACGGGCCGCGCGCATCCTCGCCTACCTCGGCCAGGAGTCGACCGCCCTCGACGAACTCACCGTCTCCCTCGCGGCCGAGACCACCGGACGGCTGCGCGGCCTCCCCGTGCGCGAGGCCCGGCGACAACGGGACGCCGTGCTGGAGGAGCTGGGGCTCACCCCGATCGCCGGGCGGCCGCTGCGCAAGCTGTCCGGCGGGCAGCGGCGGCTGGCCTGCTTCGCCACCGCGCTGGTGGGGGAGCGGCCGCTGCTGGTGCTGGACGAGCCGACCACCGGGATGGACCCCGTCGCCCGGCGCGCCGTGTGGTCCGCGGTGGACCGGCGGCGGGCCGAGCGCGGCACCACCGTGCTGCTCGTGACCCACAACGTCATCGAGGCCGAGACGGTCCTCGACCGGGTCGCCGTCCTCGACCGCGGCCGGGTCATCGCCTGCGACACCCCTGCCGGTCTCAAGGAGCAGGTCGCGGACGAGGTGCGGGTCGAACTGGTGTGGCGCGAGCGGGCGCCGCTGGACGTCCCGGAGGTCGCCGCGCTGCGCGAGCGGGCCGTGGAGTCCGGGCGCCGCTGGACGTTGCGGCTGGGCCCCGAGGAGGCCCGTACGGTCGTCGCCACCGTCACCGGCGGGGCCGCCTTCGCCGCCCTGGACGACTTCACGCTCGCCACACCGAGCCTGGAGGACGTCTACCTGGCGCTGGGCGGGGCCGCCCGCCAGGGGTTGGTGAAGGTGTGAGCAGGATCGCATCCGCGTCCGTATCGAACAGGGCGACCACCGGACCCAAGAGGAGCAACGCGACGTGAGTGTCGTACCCGCAGAGGTTCTGCCGGGCAGCGCCCTGGCCGTGGACGGGCAGCCGGCCCGGGGAGCGGCCGAGCTGGCGCCGCGCGCGCGGCTGTGGCCGTCGCTCGTGGCCGTGTACCGGGCGCAGCTCTCCCGCGCGCGGGTGGCCCGCATCCCGCTGCTGTTCGTGGCGACCTTCCAGTCGGTCGGCATCCTGATCATGATGCGCGGGGTCGTGGAGGGCGGACGCGAGGCGGAGGCCGTGGTGGCCGGCTCGGCGGTCCTCGTCGTCGCCTTCGTCGCCCTGAACCTCCTCGCCCAGTACTTCGGGCAGCTGCGGGCCAGCGGCGGCCTCGACCACTACGCCACCCTGCCGGTGCCGCCCGCCGCCGTGGTGCTCGGCGCGGCGGGCGCCTACGCGTCCTTCACCGTGCCGGGGACGCTGGTGACCGCGGTCTTCGGCTCCGTGCTCTTCGGACTGCCGCTGACCCACCTGTGGGTGCTGGCGCTGGTCATCCCGCTGTCCGGTGCCGCGCTGGCCGGGCTCGGCGCGGCCTTCGGGCTGCTCGCCCCGCGCCCCGAGCTGGCCACCGTGCTGGGCCAGCTGGGCATGTCGGCCGCGCTGCTGCTCGGCGTGCTGCCGCCCGACCGGATGCCGCAGGCGGTGCGCTTCACCCGTGACCTGCTGCCGTCGACGTACGGCGTGGAGGCCCTCGCGCGGACCTTCCGGCCGCACCCCGACTGGGCGTTCGTGCTCGGGGACCTCGCGGTGTGCGCCGCGGTCGGTGTGGTCTCGCTGGCCGTCGCCACCTGGGCGTACCGTCGGGCCGCCGTCCGGTGACGCGCGGCGCGGACGCGCCTGGCACGATGTCAGGGTGACCGCACCGCTGACTCCCCCTCCGCCGCCGCACGAACCGTCCCCGCACGACGCCTGGCCGTCGCCCGGTACGGCCGGCGCGCCTCACGACGCCGGACACGGACAGGACGGGCCCGGGGTCGGGACGGAGCTGCGCGAAGCCGCGGTGGTCACCGTCCTGGTCGCGATCACGGGGGTGGCGCTCGGACTGCTGTGGCTGTGGCTGGCGCCGCGCGTTCCGGTGGTCGGGGAAGTCGTCGACGACAGCTGGGTCGTCTACCTCAAGGACACCGAGGGTGAGCAGGCCGTCGGCGTGGACGGCACGTTCGTCCTGCTGGCCCTGGCGTGCGGGGCCGTGAGCGCCGCCGCTGTCTTCGCCTGGCGCCGGCGCGGGGGCGTACCGCTGGTCGTGGCACTGGCCCTCGGCGGTCTGCTCGGCTCCCTGCTGGCGTGGCGGATCGGCGTGTGGCTCGGCCCCGGACAGGACGTGATCGCGCAGGCCAGGGCGGCGGGCAAGGGAGTCACGTTCTCGGCGCCGCTGAAGCTGAGCGCCAAGGGCGCGCTGCTGGCGTGGTCGCTGGCCGCCCTGCTCGTGCACCTGGGCCTCACGGCCCTGTTCGGTCCGCGGGACCCCGAGACGTACGGGCCGGGGCCGGTGCCGGGGCCGGTGCAGAAGGACCCGTACGGGGCGCCACTGGCGTAGGGCGTCGGGCCACCGGGCCGCTCATTCGCGTCGCGGGGCGCCGCGGCTGGTCCCTCCGGCTCGCCCGGCCCCGCCGGACGGGCCGGGCGAGCCGTCGCCGGCCGGGCGATCGCTCGGGCCCTCGGCCGTTGTCGGTGGGCCCGTCGGCCGTTGTCGGTGAACCGGGCCGGACGTGCCCTCGATCCGTCGGAGCGGCCGTCGGGTCGGTCGGTCCGTTGTCGGAGCGGCCGTCTGCGCGTCACGCCCGGCCGACGGGTGCCAGGACCGCCTCGGTGAGTTCGGCCAGGTCGGCGGGGGAGAGTTCGATCTCCAGGCCGCGGCGGCCCGCCGAGACGCAGATGGTGGTGTGTGCCTTCGCCGAGTCGTCGAGGACCGTGGCGAGCTTCCTGCGCTGGCCCAGCGGGGAGATGCCGCCGCGGACGTAACCCGTGGTGCGTTCCGCGAGGGTCGGGTCGGCCATGGCCGCGCGCTTGCCGCCGACCGCCGCCGCGAGGGCCTTGAGGTCGAGCGAGCCGGCGACCGGGACCACGGCGACCGTCAGGGTGCCGTCCACCTCGGCGACGAGGGTCTTGAAGACCCGGTCGGGGGAGACGCCCATGGCCTCGGCCGCCTCCTCGCCGTACGACGGGTGGGCCGGGTCGTGGTCGTAGGCGTGGACCGTGAACTCCACGCCCGCCGCAGTCAGGGCGACGGTCGCGGGCGTGCCCCCGGACTGTTGCTTCTTCGACTTCTTCGCCATCAGGGCCCTCCGTGCGTCAGTTGAGGCTCGTCTGGCCGCGGGTCAGGTCCGCCGCGGGCAGCGAGGGCAGGCTACGGAGGATGGCCGTCTCCGCGCGCAGGAGGTTCAGCTCGTCGCGCAGCCGTGAGGCGGTGTCCGGGGCCTGGAGCAGCCGCTGCTTGGTGGGCGTGTCGAGCATCATCGCGGCTGCCACCAGGTACGACACCACGGACGGCTCGTCCGGCAGGTCCGCCCCGGTGGACAGCGAGCGCTCCCGGGCTCCGGCGAGGCGCTTCTGGTACTGGCGGAAGGCCCGCAGCACGCCCTCCGCGAGCGCGCCGGCCTCGTCGCCCGGCTCCTCGGTCAGTTCCTCCAGCTCGGCCACCAGGAACGGGCCCGAGGTGTCCACCGAAACCAGGCGCACCCGCGTCGTCCCGGTGGCCAGCACCTCGTAGGTGCCGTCGGCCCGCTCCCGGACCGTCGCCGCGTCGGCGACGCACCCGACGGAGTGGAAGGCCTTGACGGGGTCGTCGCCGAAGCCGGCTGCGGGGCCCCGCCGGGGCAGCGCCGTCTGGTCGGGCATGCCCGGGGCGGCCGGTGCCACCTCGTGGCCGTCGCGGATGGCGACGACGACGAACCGCCGCGGTTCCTCCTCGGGGGTCTTCAGCAGATCGCGCATCAGGGCGCGATAGCGCTCCTCGAACACGTTGAGCGGAAGCACCAGCCCCGGGAAGAGGACGGTGTTCAGCGGGAAGAGAGGCAGCCGGACGGTGGTCACGGCGCAGAAGCCTAGTGGTCCGCGGGGTACGCGCGTTCCCCGTGCCCATTCCGTGGATGCTCCGTGGGCTCACCGGACGGCTGCGAGCACACGCTCTCGCGCACCGCGAGGAAGTGTCCCAGCGGGTCGTCCGACAGCCGGCCCCACGGGAAGGACGTGGCGTACGGGCCGATCAGCCGCAGCTGGGCGAGGGCGTCAGCACGGCGGCCGAGCCGGACCAGGACGTAGGTCAGGAGGTTGCGGATCTCGGCCGTCCAGGGGTCGGACCCCGGGAAGCGGGCCGAGAGGCCGAGCGCGCGGTCCGCGGCCGCGTCCAGGCGCTCGCGGGGCACCTCGGGCCCGCAACCGTCGGTGAGGTAGGCGAAGGCGGCCCGTACCGGCAGCGCCTGGACGAGCGAGCCTGCCGGGGCGTCCTCGGCGGCCCGGTCGGCGAAGTCGAAGCACTCGCGGTGGGAGCCGTGCCAGGACTCGGCCAGATACCGCTTGGCGGCCACGTGGCAGCCGTAGTGGTGCGGGGCGCGGCGGACGGCGGCCGCCCACAGCTCTCCGAAGTACTTGTGCCCGGCGTTCGACCCGCGCGCGTGATCCAGGGCGATCCGCCACGGCACCGGGTCGCGGTGGTCGGCCTGCGCGGCGGCCGTGATCAGAGGGCTCACCTCGCGCAGCAGCTCGGCCCTGGCCGGCGAGTCCCAGGCGCGCTCCACCGCGAGCTGGGCGGCCACCAGCAGGACGTCCGGTTCGTGCGGGGCGGCGGCCCGCCAGTCCTCGAACCACTCCGGCCGGGACCGGGCGAAGGACGCCAGGCGGGTGACGTACCGGTCGCGGTACTCCCACTCGGCCCGCTCGCTCGTCCCGGACAGCAGGGCGGCGGCGGCCCCGTACGAGCCCCGCCCGGCCGCGACCAGCGCGGGGCCCAGCCGGTCGTCGGGCACGTCGAGGAGCACCTCGTCGTCGGGCGGGAGCCCGAGCGGGGAGTCGGGGGCGGCGGTCCGCGCGCGCCGGGACGCGGCCGTCCGGGAGGCGCGGATGAACGGGGGCAGCAGAGCCATGGTTTCGCCATTGAAAAGCGGTGGGGCGGCGATGCGCCAGGGGATGCGACGAACGTCTCGAAAGTTGTACGCGGCCGGGTCAAGGGCAGGTAAAAGGTGAGCGTTCGGCCCCCCGGGGTCAGCTTTTGGCGCACGGCCGCGCTCTGCCCTGTCGGTGACCGGCTCTTGGCGCACCGGCTCCGGTCGGCCCCTGCGCCCGTGCCGGTGACGGGGCTGCCGGCCATCCTCGCCGGTGGCCCCGGCGTCAGCCGCGGCGCAGCACCCGGGTGGTCCCGGCCGCCACCGTCGTCGCCAGGACCCAGCCCAGCAGGATCATCGCGGTCTGCACCCACTGCCAGCCGTCGTGCAGCCGCCACTGGCCCGCCTGGCCCAGGTCGATCACGGGCAGCAGCAGGTCGAGGGCGAACAGCGCGGGACTCCACGGCGGGTGCCCGTCGCGGTTGACCGGCGGATGGTCCGCGTGCGCGAAGGCCAGCGAACTCGCCGCCCAGAGCACGGCCATCCACACGGCCGCCCGGCCCGGCCGGTAGCCGTAGGCGACCGTCCAGTCCTGCACGTACCCCCAGAGCTTCGCGGCCGGCGGCAGCGTCTCGCGGCGCCGGCGCTGCTTGGCGAGCAGCACCTCGCGGGCGTCCTCGTCCTCCCCGCCCGCCCGCAGCACCGCCGCAAGCCGCTCGTACGGCTCCGGGTTGTACTCGGCGGTCGCCGCGGCCACCCATCCCAGGCGCTCGGCCAGCGGGAACGGGCCCTGCGGCACCAGGTTCTCGTACGCGAAACCGCCCATGTGCAGGTTGCCGGGACCGGGCCAGGCGCCCGCGCGGTCCACGAGGTTGACCACCCGAGCCCCCGACAGCACCACCTTGCCGCGCTGCGGCCGCTCCCCGAGGAAGCGCAGCTCGGGTGTCTGCACCCGGCGCAGCGACAGCTCCTGGTCGTCGCTGAAGGTGAAGCGGGCCCGCTCCAGGTCGAGGGCGTCCCCGAACCGCCCGTCGTCCAGGCGCACCCCGCCCCGGCACTCGAAGCGCTGCACACGGGTCCCGCGCGCGGGAGTGGCCCCGCTCAGCGCCTGGCCGCCGAGTCCTGCCGGGGTCAGATAGAGAGAGCGCTCGACGGTCAGCCGGGGCGCGTTCAGCGCGAACCGGGTGTACGGGTTGGCCAGCCGCGCCCCGCGCAGGCTCAGCGAGACCCCGATCTTCGCGCTGCGCAGCCGCAGTTCACCGTGCGACTCCAGCATCTCGGCCTGGAGGTCCTGGCCGACGGTCATGCCGTCGGCGGCGATCGAGCGACCGGTGCGGTCGCGGTAGACGATCGCCATGTTGAGCATCAGGTCGGTGCCGATGTGCGCGTCGGTGAGCCGGACGCCGTTGTGGAAGCGGCAGCGGGGCAGATGCAGATCGCCCTCGGTCTGGAGCCGGGCCGCCTCCAGCCGAGGCACCGAGCAGTCCACCATGCGCAGTGTCGTCACCCGCGCCTCGGGCAGCAGCACGTCCCGCTCGAAACGGCAGCGCTTCATCTCGACGTACGGCTCCACCGTGCCGCCCGCCAGATCGAGAACGCCGCTGATCTGCACGCCGACCAGCTTGAGCGAGGACACCCGGCCGGCGAGCGGGGGCGGCCCGTCCAGCAGCAGGCAGGCGACGATCCGCGCCCGGACCGTGCGGGCCTCGCCCCACGGATGGCCGCCGTGCGGGTCGTCGACGACCGTGTCCCCACTGCTGAGGTCGTACACGCTGCCGTTGCGGAAGGCCTGCCACATGCCGGCCTCGGCGGCGGTCAGGTCGTCCGGCAGGTCCCCGGCTCGGATGCCGGCCCCTTCCGTCACGCTGCTTCGGTCCCTTCGCTGGCGCACATGTTTCGCACAACCGTTCATGCCCGGTGGGTGACGCCCCGAACGCTAACCGTGAGGGGGATCTTCCGTTTCCGGCCACGCTCTGTATCAGCCATTGATACGCGCGGACGACCTCCGATTCCGGTCTGAGAGAATTGACCACGTGATCTCCCGAATCGATCTGCGCGGCGACGCCCTCCCCGAGGGCCCCGCCCTGCGCGACCTGCTGCCCCGAGCCGACTTCGACGTCTCGGCCGCCCTCGAGAAGGTGCGTCCGATCTGCGAGGCCGTGCATCATCGGGGCGACGCGGCGCTGATCGACTTCGCCGAGAAGTTCGACGGTGTCCGGCTCGACCAGGTCCGGGTTCCGGCCGAGGCCCTCGGCCGCGCCCTCGAAGAACTCGACCCGGCGGTACGCGCGGCCCTGGAGGAGTCCATCCGACGCGCCCGTCTCGTCCACCGCGAACAGCGCCGTACGAGCCACACGACGCAGGTGGTGCCCGGCGGTTCCGTGACCGAGAAGTGGGTTCCGGTCGACCGGGTCGGCCTGTACGCGCCCGGCGGCCGGTCGGTCTACCCCTCGTCCGTGATCATGAACGTGGTCCCGGCCCAGGAGGCCGGCGTCGAGTCGATCGCGCTCGCCTCCCCGGCCCAGGCCGACTTCGGCGGACTGCCGCACCCGACGATCCTCGCCGCGTGCGCGCTGCTGGGCGTCGACGAGGTGTACGCGGCCGGCGGCGCCACCGCCGTCGCGATGTTCGCCTACGGCACCGAGTCCTGTCCGCCCGCCGACATGGTCACCGGCCCGGGCAACATCTGGGTCGCCGCCGCCAAGCGCTACTTCACCGGCAGGATCGGCATCGACGCCGAGGCCGGCCCGACGGAGATCGCGGTTCTGGCCGACTCCACCGCCGATCCCGTCCACGTCGCCGCCGACCTGATCAGCCAGGCCGAGCACGACCCCCTGGCCGCCGCCGTCCTGGTCACCGACTCCGCCGAGCTGGCGGACGCGGTCGAGCGGGAGCTGGAGCCGCAGGTGGCGGCCACCAGGCACATCGACGACCGGATCGTCCCGGCCCTCAAGGGCAGGCAGTCCGCGATCGTCCTCGTCGACGGCGTCGACGAGGGCCTGCGCGTGGTCGACGCCTACGGCGCCGAGCACCTGGAGATCCAGACGGCCGACGCCGCCGCGGTCGCCGACCGGGTGCGGAACGCGGGCGCGATCTTCGTCGGGCCCTGGGCGCCCGTGTCGCTCGGCGACTACGCCGCCGGGTCCAACCACGTCCTGCCCACCGGCGGCTGCGCCTGCCACTCCTCCGGCCTGTCCGTGCAGTCCTTCCTGCGCGGCATCCACATCGTCGACTACACGAAGGACGCGCTGGCCGACGTCGCGCACCACGTGGTCACGCTGGCGGAGGCGGAGGACCTGCCCGCGCACGGCGCGGCGATCAAGGCACGGTTCGGCTGGAAGGTTCCGGAGAGCAAGTGACAGGCATCGACGATCTCCCCGTACGGGACGAGCTGCGCGGCAAGTCCCCCTACGGCGCGCCCCAGTTGGACGTGCCGGTACGGCTGAACACCAACGAGAACCCCTACCCGCTGCCCGAGGCGCTCGTCGAGCGCATCACCGAGCGCGTCCGTGAGGCCGCCCGCGACCTCAACCGCTACCCCGACCGGGACGCCGTCGAGCTGCGCACCCGGCTCGCCGCGTACCTGACGGACACGTCCGGGTACGCGGTCGGCCCGGCGAACGTCTGGGCCGCCAACGGCTCCAACGAGGTCATCCAGCAACTGCTCCAGACCTTCGGCGGACCGGGCCGTACGGCGATCGGCTTCGAGCCGTCGTACTCGATGCACGGCCTCATCGCGCGCGGCACCGGCACCGGATGGATCTCCGGGCCGCGCGACGAGGACTTCACCATCGACCTCCCGGCCGCCGAGAAGGCCATCGCGCGGAACCGGCCGGACGTCGTCTTCGTCACCACCCCCAACAACCCCACCGGCACCGCCGTCCCGGCCGAGACGGTCCTCGCGCTCCACGAGGCCGCGCAGGCCGCCAAGCCGTCCATGGTGATCGTGGACGAGGCCTACATCGAGTTCAGCCACGGCGACTCGCTGCTGCCGCTGCTCGAAGGTCGGCCGAATCTCGTCGTCTCGCGGACGATGTCGAAGGCCTTCGGCGCGGCCGGCCTGCGCCTCGGCTACCTCGCCGCCCACCCGGCCGTCGTGGACGCCGTCCAGCTGGTCCGGCTGCCGTACCACCTGTCGGCCGTCACCCAGGCGACCGCCCTGGCCGCCCTGGAGCACACCGGCACGCTGCTCAAGTACGTCGAGCAGCTCAAGGCGGAGCGGGACCGGCTGGTGGGCGAACTGACCGGGCTCGGCTACGAGGTGACCGCCTCCGACGCCAACTTCGTGCAGTTCGGCCGCTTCGAGGACGCGCACGCGATGTGGCGGAAGATTCTGGACCGGGGCGTCCTGGTCCGCGACAACGGCGTACCGGGATGGCTGCGGGTCACCGCCGGGACCCCCGAAGAGAACGACGCGTTCCTCGACGCGGTCCGTGAGATCAAGAAGGAGCAGGGTTCATGAGCCGTGTCGGACGCGTGGAGCGCACGACCAAGGAGACGTCCGTCCTGGTCGAGATCAATCTGGACGGCACCGGCAAGGTCGATGTGTCGACCGGCGTCGGCTTCTACGACCACATGCTCGACCAGCTCGGCCGGCACGGTCTGTTCGACCTGACCGTGAAGACCGACGGCGACCTGCACATCGACTCCCACCACACCATCGAGGACACCGCCCTCGCGCTGGGCGCCGCCTTCAAGCAGGCCCTCGGCGACAAGGTGGGCATCTACCGCTTCGGCAACTGCACGGTCCCCCTGGACGAGTCCCTCGCCCAGGTCACCGTCGACCTCTCCGGCCGCCCGTACCTCGTGCACACCGAGCCCGAGAACATGGCGCCGATGATCGGCGAGTACGACACCACGATGACCCGGCACATCCTGGAGTCCTTCGTCGCCCAGGCGCAGATCGCGCTGCACGTGCACGTGCCCTACGGGCGCAACGCGCACCACATCGTGGAATGCCAGTTCAAGGCGCTGGCCCGAGCCCTGCGCTACGCCTCCGAGCGCGACCCGCGCGCGGCGGGCATCCTCCCCTCCACGAAGGGCGCGCTGTGACCGGCCTGTCGACCATCCTGATCGTCGTCGGCCTCTTCCTGGCCGGCGGCATCTACTCCTTCGTCAAGCAGGACATGCCGAGGAGCCTGATCGTGCTGCTCTCCATCGGCGCCGCGATGTGTCTGGTCGCGGGTGTGATGAGGCTGGAGGTGTGGAGTTGACCGCCGCATCCAAGAAGGTCGTGGTCTTCGACTACGGCTTCGGCAACGTCCGCTCCGCCGAGCGCGCCCTCGCGCGCGCCGGGGCCGACGTCGAGATCACGCGTGACTTCGACACGGCGATGAACGCCGACGGACTGCTGGTGCCGGGCGTCGGCGCCTTCGCCGCCTGCATGCAGGGCCTGCGGGCCGCGCGCGGCGACTGGATCGTCGACCGCCGGCTGTCCGGCGGACGGCCGGTGATGGGCATCTGCGTCGGCATGCAGATCCTCTTCGCCCGCGGCATCGAGCACGGCGTGGAGACCGAGGGCCTCGACGAGTGGCCCGGCGCGGTCGAGCCGCTCCAGGCCCAGGTCGTCCCCCACATGGGCTGGAACACCGTGGACGCCCCGGCCGACTCCCAGCTGTTCGCCGGCCTGGCCCCGGACGCCCGCTTCTACTTCGTGCACTCCTACGCCGTCCAGGACTGGTCCTTCGACGAGCACAACCCCACGATGCAGGCGCCCAGGGTGACCTGGTCGACGCACGGCAAACCGTTCGTGGCCGCCGTGGAGAACGGCCCGCTGTGGGCCACCCAGTTCCACCCCGAGAAGTCCGGCGACGCCGGAGCCCAGCTCCTCACCAACTGGATCGGAACCCTGTGAGCAAGCTCGAACTCCTCCCCGCCGTCGACGTCCGCGACGGCCAGGCCGTCCGGCTCGTGCACGGTGAGTCGGGGACGGAAACTTCTTACGGTTCGCCCCTCGACGCCGCCCTCGCCTGGCAGCACTCGGGCGCCGAGTGGCTGCACCTGGTCGACCTGGACGCCGCGTTCGGCACCGGAGACAACCGCGCGCTGATCGCCGAGGTCGCCGGCGCCATGGACATCAAGGTGGAGCTGTCCGGCGGCATCCGCGACGACGACACCCTCGCCGCCGCCCTCGCCACCGGCTGCACCCGCGTCAACCTGGGAACGGCGGCGCTGGAGACCCCCGAGTGGGTCGCGAAGGTCATCGCCGAGCACGGCGACAAGATCGCCGTCGGCCTCGACGTACGGGGCACCACCCTGCGCGGCCGCGGCTGGACCCGTGACGGCGGTGACCTCTACGAGACGCTGGAGCGCCTCGACAAGGAGGGCTGCGCGCGGTACGTCGTCACGGACATCGCCAAGGACGGCACCCTCCAGGGCCCCAACCTGGAGCTGCTGCGCAATGTGTGCGCGGCGACGGACCGGCCGGTCGTGGCCTCCGGCGGGGTGTCCTCGCTCGACGACCTGCGCGCCATCGCCGAACTGGTGCCCCTCGGTGTCGAGGGCGCCATCGTCGGGAAGGCGCTGTACGCGAAGGCGTTCACCCTGGAAGAGGCCCTGGAGGCTGTGTCGTCATGACGTCCGAAGCCGTACGGCGTGTGCAGAGCGGTAGTCCCTGGGAAGAGAGCTTCGGTTTCGCGCGCGCCGTCGCGGCGGGCGACCTGGTGCTGGTGGCGGGCACGACGTCCTTCAAGGGCAGCGTGCTGTACGGGGAGGGCAATCCCTACGAGCAGGCCAAGGTGGCCTTCACCAGCGCCCTGGAGGCGATCGCCGAGTTCGGGCTGGGACCCGAATCGGTGCTCAGGACCCGGATGCACCTGGCGCATCCACGCGACGTCGACGAGGTGGGCCGGGCCCACAAGGAACTCTTCGACACCGTGCGCCCGGCCGCGACCCTGCTGATCGTGGAGGGGTTCATCGATCCGCGGGTCCTGGTCTCCGTGGAACTGGAAGCATTCAGAGGCAAGTAGAGGAGCCGTGGATTCATGACCCTGGCGGTCCGAGTCATCCCCTGCCTGGACGTGGACAACGGCCGGGTCGTCAAGGGTGTCAACTTCCAGAACCTGCGCGACGCGGGCGACCCCGTCGAAATGGCGAAGGTGTACGACGCCGAGGGCGCCGACGAGCTGACGTTCCTGGACATCACCGCCTCGTCGGGCAACCGTGAGACCACCTACGACGTGGTGCGCCGCACGGCCGAGCAGGTGTTCATCCCGCTCACCGTCGGCGGCGGGGTGCGCGCCCCCGAGGACGTGGACAGACTGCTGCGGGCCGGCGCCGACAAGGTCGGGGTCAACACGGCCGCGATCGCCCGCCCGGAGCTGATCAAGGAGATCGCCGAGCGCTTCGGCAGCCAGGTGCTGGTCCTGTCGGTGGACGCCCGCCGTACCGAGTCCGGCTCCTTCGAGGTCACCACCCACGGCGGCCGTCGCGGCACCGGCATCGACGCCGTCGAGTGGGCCCACCGGGCCGCCGAGCTGGGCGCGGGCGAGATCCTGCTCAACTCGATGGACGCGGACGGCACCAAGGACGGCTACGACCTGGAGATGATCGCCGCCGTCCGCAAGCACGTATCGGTCCCGGTGATCGCCTCCGGCGGCGCCGGCAGACTCTCCGACTTCCCCCCGGCGATCGAGGCGGGAGCCGACGCCGTCCTGGCCGCCTCGGTGTTCCACTTCGGCGACCTGCGCATCGGTGAGGTGAAGAACGCCCTGCGGGGGGCGGGACATCCCGTGCGCTGACCCCTTCGCGCGTCGGGGAACGCCCCGGTCACCTGGTGGCCGGGGCGTTCCCGTGAGCAGGTACGAGCGCGACCTACTCCCTCGGCTGGGTCAGCTGCACGTAGTTGCCGACCGTGTCGTCCAGGACGGCCGTGATCACCGGACCCTGCTCCCGGGGCTCCTGGGCGAAGTGCACGCCGAGGGCGCTCAGCCGGTCGAACTCGGCCCGCATGTCGTCCACCGAGAACACGATGCAGGGCAGCGCGGCCTCCCGCAGCGCCGCGCGGTACGGCTCGGCGATCGGGCCCTGACCGGGCTCCAGCAGCAGCTGGAGGTCCCGCTGGGCGCCCCCGGGCGCGCCCACGGTGACGTACTGAGCGCCGTGGCCCAGGTCCAGGTGGACGCGGGTCTCGAAGCCGAGGACGTCGGTGTAGAAGGCGTGGGCCCTGGCGACGTCGTCGACGTACACGCTGGTCACGGCGACCTTGATCACTGCGGCCTCAGATGCCGAGCTGCTTGCCGCTGTGCAGTCTGGTGATGGCGTCCTCGTCGCCGACCAGGTCCACCCTGGCGGCGCTCTGCCGGCCGTAGAGGAACAGCAGCAGCTCCGAGGGATCGCCCGTCGCCGTGACGACCGGGGTGCCGCGGTTGGCGACCGCCGTGCGGCCGTCGGGGCGGCGCAGCACCAGGCCGGTCGGGGCGGAGCGGCCCATCAGCCGGGCCGTGCGCTCCAGGCGCGACCACAGGGCGTCCTGGAAGACCGGGTCCAGTTCGCGGGGGGTCCAGTCGGGCTGGGCACGCCGGACGTCCTCGCCGTGCACGTAGAACTCGACGATGTTCGACGCCTCGTCGAGCTGCTTGAGCTGGAAGGGGGAGAAACGCGGCGGGCCGGTACGGATCAGCTGCACCAGCTCCTCGTACGGCTTGGCGGCGAACTCCTCCATCGCCTTGTCCAGTCGGGACGAGAGCTGCTTGATGAGCAGCCCCCCGGCAGCGTCGGGCCGGCGCTCGCGCACCACGACGTGCGCGGCCAGGTCGCGGGTCCGCCAGCCCTCGCAGAGGGTCGGCGCCTCCGGGCCCGCCGTCTCCAGGAGGTCTGCGAGAAGGAGCCGTTCACGCTTGGCGAAAGTCGACATGCGGTCAGCCTACGACCGGCCGACGGGTCCGCACAGTGGACGTCGGCCCGGGGGTGTCACCGCCACGCGGCACAATGGCCCCATGACCAGCAACCTCGACCCGGAGATCGCCGCGCGTCTCAAGCGCAGCCCGGACGGCCTCCTGCCCGCCATCGCCCAGCAGTACGACACCGGAGAGGTGCTCATGCTCGGCTGGATGGACGACGAGGCGCTGCACCGCACCCTGACGACCGGCCGGTGCACGTACTGGTCGCGCAGCCGCCGGGAGTACTGGGTCAAGGGCGACACCTCCGGCCACTTCCAGTGGGTCAGGTCGGTGGCCCTCGACTGCGACGCCGACACCGTGCTGGTCAAGGTCGACCAGGTCGGCGCCGCCTGCCACACCGGCGCCCGCACCTGCTTCGACGCGGACGTGCTGTTCGAGGCCACCGTCGGCCAGGGCGACGCCGATTCCGCCGTACCGGCCTCGGATCAGTAAGGTCAGCCGCCATGGATCTTGAGACGTTCCGCAAGCTGGCCACCGACCGCCGCGTCGTTCCGGTCACCCGCAAGCTCCTCGCGGACGGCGACACCCCCGTCGCCCTCTACCGCAAGCTCGCCGCCGAGCGCCCCGGCACGTTCCTGCTGGAGTCCGCGGAGAACGGCCGCTCCTGGTCCCGGTACTCGTTCGTCGGCGTGCGCTCGGCCGCCACGCTCACCGCACGCGACGGACAGGCCCAGTGGCTCGGCACCCCGCCCGTCGGCGTCCCCGTCGACGGCGACCCGCTGGCCGCCCTGCGCGCCACCATCGAGGCCCTGCACACCCCCCACCAGGAGGGCCTGCCGCCCTTCACCGGCGGCATGGTCGGCTACCTGGGCTACGACATCGTCCGCCGGCTGGAGAAGATCGGCCCCGGCGAGCGCGACGACCTGAGGCTGCCCGAGCTGACCATGCTCCTCACCAGCGACCTCGCCGTGATGGACCACTGGGAGGGATCGGTCCTCCTGATCGCCAACGCGATCAACCACAACGACCTCGACACGGGAGTGGACGAGGCCTACGCGGACGCCGTCGCCCGCCTCGACGCCATGGAGGCGGACCTCTCGCGCGCGGTGGCCCAGCCGCCCGCCGTCCTGCCCCCTTCCGAACTCCCCGCGTACACCGCCCGCTGGGGCGGCCCCGACTTCCAGCGGGCCGTCGAGGACGTCAAGGAGCGCATCCGCGCGGGGGAGGCGTTCCAGGTCGTCCCCTCCCAGCGTTTCGAGACGCCGTGCACGGCGAGCGCGCTGGACGTCTACCGGGTCCTGCGGGCCACCAACCCCTCGCCGTACATGTACCTGTTCCGCTTCGACGGTTTCGACGTCGTGGGCTCCTCCCCGGAGGCCCTGGTGAAGGTCGAGGACGGGCGGGCCATGGTCCACCCCATCGCCGGCACCCGGCACCGCGGGGCGACCCCGCAGGAGGACCAGGCCCTGGCCGACGAACTGCTGGCCGATCCCAAGGAGCGTGCCGAGCACCTCATGCTCGTCGACCTGGGGCGCAACGACCTGGGGCGGGTCTGCGAACCCGGCTCCGTCGAGGTGGTCGACTTCATGTCCGTCGAGCGCTACTCCCACGTCATGCACATCGTCTCGACGGTCACCGGCCGGGTCGCGCCGGGCCGCACCGCCTTCGACGTCCTCACCGCCTGCTTCCCGGCGGGCACCCTCTCCGGCGCACCCAAGCCCCGCGCGATGCAGATCATCGACGAACTGGAACCCTCCCGCCGCGGTCTGTACGGCGGCTGCGTCGGCTACCTGGACTTCGCCGGCGACTCCGACACCGCCATCGCCATCCGCACCGCCCTGCTGCGCGACGGCACCGCCTACGTCCAGGCCGGCGCCGGCGTCGTCGCCGACTCCGACCCGGTCGCCGAGGACCAGGAGTGCCGCAACAAGGCGGCGGCCGTGCTCCGCGCGGTCCACACGGCCAACCGGCTGGCCAAGTAGGGGCGGCCGGCGCGGAGTAGGAAGGACCGGGAGCGGAGTAGGACAAGTGTCACGTGCGCCCCGGGTGCCGGTTCGCCGGAGGTTCAAGCGATAGTGGAGCACGTGACTGCTGTTCCTCATCCCCGTTCCCAAGCCGCCGCTCCCGCCCGGTCGGGCCGCCGCAGCCTCGCGCTCGCCCTGATGTGCGGCGCGCTGGGCGCGGCAGTGGCCCTGCTCGCGACCCGGCAGCGTTGGTCGCAGGGCACGGCGACGGTGGCCGGCGGCGCGTTCCCCCTGACCGCCAAGGGCAGTGACGTCACGGGCGTCCCCGCGGCGCTCGCCATAGTGGGCCTCGCCGCGCTCGTCGCCGTCTTCGCCGTCCGCAGGGCGGGCCGCCTCGCCGTCTCCGCCCTCCTGACGCTCTCCGGCGCCGGAATCGTCGCCGCCGCGCTGTTCGGCGCCTCCGACAGCTCCGCCCTCGACGACAAGGCCGCCAAGGCCTCCGGCGACACCTCCGCGACCGTCGCCTCCCTCACCCACACGGCCTGGCCCTACGCCGCCGCGGTGGGCGGCGCCCTGATCCTCCTGGCCGGCCTGCTCGCCCTGCGCTACGGCCGCCTGTGGCCGGGCATGTCGGGCCGCTACGAGCGCGACGGCGCCCCCCGCCCGCGCCGCAGGGCCCCGGTCGTCGACCCCGACCGTCCCGAGGACATGTGGAAGGCCCTGGACCGTGGTGAGGACCCCACGGGCATGGACCCGGCCTGATCCGCACCCGTCCGGTTTCCCGATGTGGCGAACCAGACTCGACCGGCAACCGACCCCAGCACTTGGCACGCGCGCGCGTACGGGACAATGGACGCCGAGCCTCAGGCTCGGACACGTACGACCCGTACGCCACATAGACAGCAACGAGGAGCAAGTCATGGCGGGCAGCAGCCACGGACACACCCCGGCCGCCTGGACCGGTGTCATCATCGCCTTCATCGGTTTCTGCGTCTCGGGCGCGTTCGTGGTGATGGCCGAGCCGGTCGGCTTCTGGGCGGGCCTGGCGATCGTGGCCCTCGGCGGTGTCGTCGGCGGCGTCATGAAGGCCATGGGCCTCGGCATGCCGAAGTCCGCCCACCCGGTGCACCAGGTGACGGCGACGCGAGAGCCGGCCGTGGCCGAGCGCTGAACCCGGCGCACGACCTCGTCCGAGGGGCGGCCGGTGCGCACCGGCCGCCCCTCGCGCGCGCGTGGACCCGTGGCGGGGCACAATGCGAGGCGTGAACGCCGACAGCCACAGCGTGACGCCGCCCGCTCCCGAGCCCGTCCTGCCCCGGCTCGCGGTGCCCGCCGGGATCCTCGCGGCCGTCGTCGGCGCCTTCGCGTACGTGGCCGCCGTCGACCCCAACGAGCCGGGCCACTACCCGGTCTGCCCCCTGCTGCGGGTCACGGGCCTCTACTGCCCCGGCTGCGGCGGCCTGCGCAGTGCGCACGCCTTCGCGCACGGCGACCTGGCGACCGCCCTGCACGCCAATGCGTTGGCCGTGGCCTCCTACGCACTCTTCGCCGTGCTGTGGACCGTCTGGGTGGTCCGCGTCGCGCGGGACCGACCGGTCCGCATCGATCCGGGACCGGTACAGCTGTGGACGCTGGGCGCGTTGCTGCTGGTCTTCACGGTTGTCCGGAACCTGCCGTACGGCGGCTGGTTGCATCCTTGATCACCGGGCGAACGTCCAGGTAGTGGGACCGCCCATCACCGGATGTGAGGCCATCGGCCTCCTCCGGATACCATCGCAGTGACCATCTATTCGCTCTGGTCGCTGGAACTGTCAACCGTCTGGAAGGGGGCCGCTCGCGTGAGTGTGCTCGACGAGATCATCGACGGAGTCCGTGCCGACCTCGCGGAGCGGCAGGCGCGCGTCAGCCTCGACGAGCTCAAGGAGCGCGCGGCCAACGCCCCCGCGGCCAAGGACGGGGTCGCCGCGCTCAGGGGCGACGGCGTCAAGGTGATCTGCGAGGTGAAGCGCTCCAGCCCCTCCAAGGGCGCGCTGGCCGCGATCGCGGACCCGGCCGCACTGGCCGCCGACTACGAGGCGGGCGGCGCCGCCGTCATCTCCGTCCTCACCGAACAGCGCCGCTTCGGCGGCTCGCTCGCCGACCTCGAAGCGGTCCGCGCACGCGTCGACATCCCGGTGCTGCGCAAGGACTTCGTCGTCACGTCGTACCAGCTGTGGGAGGCCCGCGCGTACGGCGCCGACCTCGTGCTGCTGATCGTCGCGGCCCTCGACCAGGCGGCCCTGGAGTCGCTGATCGAGCGCGCCGTCTCCATCGGCCTCACCCCGCTCGTCGAGGTGCACGACGAGGACGAGGTCGAGCGCGCGGTGGACGCGGGCGCCCAGGTGATCGGCGTCAACGCGCGCAACCTCAAGACCCTCGAGGTCGACCGGGGCACGTTCGAGCGGGTCGCCCCCGAGATCCCGGACCACCTCGTCAAGATCGCCGAGTCCGGCGTCCGGGGCCCGCACGACCTCATCGCCTACGCCAACGCCGGCGCCGACGCGGTCCTGGTCGGCGAGTCCCTCGTCACCGGCCGCGACCCCAGGACGGCGGTCGCCGACCTGGTGGCGGCGGGCGAACACCCCGCACTGCGGCACGGCCGGGGCTGACCCCGCTAGGCTTGGCACCGATGACGTTCACCACCACCACGGCCATGGACCGCTACGCCCGCCTCGCGCGCGGCTGCCGGCCCCGTGGCTGCCGCGCGCCCGCGCGGCGGGTGCACGGCAGGCGCGTGCGTTACGTCATCGGTGACGAGCCCGGCCAGGTGAACGGCATGCGATGGCAGCGCCCCGTCAGGGGCGCGGGGCTCTGTCAAGGGCGCGGCCACCGCCGCGCGGGCGCGACCAGCCACAGCGGTCGCGCAGCCGGCTGACAAACCCTGCCCCCACGGCGATCAGTGATCCGCACACACTCACCGTGAGGTTTCCGCATGCCCAGCGAGTTCTTCATTCCCGACCCCGAGGGTCAGGTCCCCACCGCCGAAGGCTACTTCGGCGCCTTCGGCGGCAAGTTCATCCCGGAGGCCCTCGTCGCCGCCGTGGACGAGGTCGCCGTCGAGTACGACAAGGCCAAGCACGACCCCGAGTTCGCCCGCGAACTCGACGACCTGCTCGCCCACTACACCGGCCGGCCCAGCTCCCTGACCGAGGTGCCGCGGTTCGCCGAACACGCCGGTGGGGCCCGGGTGTTCCTCAAGCGCGAGGATCTGAACCACACCGGCTCCCACAAGATCAACAATGTGCTCGGCCAGGCCCTGCTCACCAAGCGCATGGGCAAGACGCGCGTCATCGCGGAGACGGGCGCCGGCCAGCACGGCGTCGCCACCGCCACCGCCTGCGCGCTGTTCGGCCTCGAATGCACCATCTACATGGGCGAGATCGACACCCGGCGGCAGGCGCTCAACGTGGCCCGGATGCGCATGCTCGGCGCCGAGGTCGTCTCGGTGAAGTCCGGCAGCCGCACGTTGAAGGACGCCATCAACGAGGCCTTCCGCGACTGGGTCGCCAACGTCGACCGAACCCACTACCTGTTCGGCACGGTCGCCGGACCGCACCCCTTCCCGGCGATGGTCCGCGACTTCCACCGCGTCATCGGCGTAGAGGCCCGCCGTCAGGTCCTGGAGCGTGCCGGACGCCTGCCCGACGCGGCCGTCGCCTGTGTCGGCGGCGGTTCCAACGCCATCGGCCTCTTCCACGCCTTCATCCCGGACGCCGGCGTACGCCTCATCGGCTGCGAGCCGGCGGGGCACGGCGTCGAGACGGGTGAGCACGCGGCCACCCTCACCGCAGGCGAACCCGGCATCCTGCACGGCTCCCGCTCCTACGTCCTCCAGGACGACGAGGGCCAGATCACCGAGCCGTACTCCATCTCGGCCGGTCTGGACTACCCGGGCATCGGCCCCGAGCACTCCTATCTCAAGGACAGCGGCCGCGGCGAGTACCGCGCGGTCACCGACGACGCGGCCATGCAGGCGCTGCGCCTGCTGTCGCGCACCGAGGGCATCATCCCGGCCATCGAGAGCGCGCACGCGCTGGCCGGCGCCCTGGCGGTCGGCAAGGAGCTGGGCACGGACGGTCTCATCGTCGTCAACCTGTCCGGTCGCGGCGACAAGGACATGGACACGGCCGCCCGTTACTTCGGCCTGTACGACACCGACGCCGAGGTCGCCGCCGACGCGGCGGACACCGCCGAGATCGAGGGGGACGCCAAGTGAGCGGGGCCGCATCGAACAGCACGAAGGGCCGACTGCTGTCGGACACCCTCGCCGCCGCCAAGGCCGAGGGACGCGCCGCGCTCATCGCCTACCTCCCGGCCGGGTTCCCGACCGTCGACGGCGGCATCGCGGCGGTCAAGGCCGTCCTGGACGGCGGCGCCGACATCGTCGAGGTGGGTCTGCCGCACAGCGACCCCGTCCTCGACGGCCCGGTCATCCAGACCGCCGACGACATCGCCCTGCGCGGCGGCGTACGGATCGCGGACGTGATGCGCACGGTCCGCGAGGCGCACGCGGCCACCGGCAAGCCGGTGCTGGTCATGACGTACTGGAATCCCGTCGACCGCTACGGCGTCGAGCGCTTCACCGCCGAGCTGGCCGAGGCGGGCGGGGCGGGCTGCATCCTGCCCGACCTGCCCGTGCAGGAGTCGGCGCTGTGGAGAGAGCACGCCGACAAGCACGGACTCGCGACGGTCTTCGTCGTGGCGCCCAGCAGTCAGGACGAGCGGCTCGCCACGATCACCGAGGCGGGCAGCGGCTTCGTCTACGCCGCCTCGCTGATGGGTGTCACCGGCACTCGCGAGTCGGTGGGCGCGCAGGCCCAGAACCTGGTCGAGCGCACCCGCGCCACCGGTACCGGACTGCCCGTCTGCGTGGGCCTCGGGGTGTCCGACGCCCGGCAGGCCGCCGAGGTCGCGGGCTTCGCCGACGGGGTGATCGTCGGCTCGGCCTTCGTCAAGCGGATGCTCGACGCCCCGGACGACGCGGCCGGTGTCGAGGCCGTGCGCACACTCGCGGGCGAGCTGGCGAAGGGCGTGCGCGGCCAGGCGTAGCCCGGCCGTCGCCGGAAGATCAGTCACTCGAACGGGTGGACATGGGACCGGGGAGGCGCTGGGCGCCTCCCCGGTTCGTTCTCGGGGTGTGAGCGAGAAGAATCGTGACAGGAAGCGCACCGCCCGGGAGCGGCTGGCGGTCGAGCGTGAGAAGCAGAAGGCGGTGGAGCGGCGGCGCCGGACGCTGATCGTCGGCGTGAGTGTCGCCTGTGTACTGGGCCTGGCCGCGGTCATCGGCGTCGTCGCGGCGAACGCCGGCAAGGACGACGGCGACGACAGCGCCGGTCCGGTCGTGGCGCCCTCGGGCGCGCAGGGCAAGGACGCCCTCGCGATCCCGGTCGGAAAGGAGAGCGCCAAGTCCACGCTCACCGTGTGGGAGGACTTCCGCTGCCCGGCCTGCAAGTCCTTCGAGGACACCTACCGCTCGACCGTCCATGAGCTGACCGACGCCGGGAAACTCAAGGTGGAGTACCACCTGGCCACCATCATCGACGGCAACATGGGCGGCAGCGGCTCCCGTGCCGCGGCCAACGCCGCGGCCTGCGCCCAGGACGCCGGGAAGTTCCCCGCGTACCACGACGTGCTGTTCGAGAACCAGCCGGAGGAGAGCGACGACGCCTACGCCTCGGACGACGAGCTCCTCGAACTCGCCGGCAAGGTCGACGGCCTCGTCACGCCGGCCTTCCGGACCTGCGTGGAGAACGGCACGCACGACAGCTGGGTCGCCAAGTCCGGGAAGGCCTTCCGTACCGGCGGTTTCACCGGTACGCCGACCGTCCTGTTGAACGGCGAGAACGTCTACCAGGACCAGACGATGACGCCGGCCAAGCTGAAGAAGATGGTGGAGGAGGCCGACCGGGGGTGAGCCCCGCTCACCGGCCCGTTATGGAGCCGTAGCCGGGCTGCCCGCCGTGGGCCCGGCCCGGCACGGTAGCGTCGACCCTGCCATGGAACTTGCCTACATTCCCAGCCCGTCGCGCGGAGTGATCCACCTCGGCCCCATTCCGCTGCGCGGCTACGCCTTCTGCATCATCATCGGTGTCTTCGTCGCCGTCTGGCTCGGCAACAAGCGTTGGATCGCCCGGGGCGGGCGGGCCGGCACGGTGGCCGACATCGCCGTCTGGGCGGTGCCCTTCGGCCTGATCGGCGGCCGGCTCTACCACGTGATCACGGATTACGAGCTGTACTTCAGCGAGGGTCGCGACTGGGTGGACGCCTTCAAGATCTGGGAGGGCGGTCTCGGCATCTGGGGCGCGATCGCGCTCGGCGCGGTGGGCGCGTGGATCGGCTGCCGCCGCCGGGGCATCCCGCTGCCCGCGTGGGCCGACGCCCTCGCCCCCGGTATCGCCCTCGCGCAGGCGATCGGCCGCTGGGGCAACTGGTTCAACCAGGAGCTGTACGGCAAGGAGACCGACCTGCCGTGGGCCCTGCACATCACGTCCTCCCTGGACGGCCGGGTGCCGGGGTACTACCACCCGACGTTCCTGTACGAGTCGCTGTGGTGCATCGGTGTCGCCCTCCTCGTCATCTGGGCCGACCGCCGCTTCACGCTGGGCCACGGGCGGGCGTTCGCCCTGTACGTCGCCGCGTACTGCGCCGGTCGCTTCTGGATCGAGTACATGCGCGTCGACGACGCCCACCACATCCTCGGTCTGCGGCTGAACAACTGGACCGCGATGGTCGTCTTCGTGCTGGCAGTGGTGTACCTCGTGATCTCGGCGAAGAAGCGGCCGGGACGGGAGGCCGTGGTCGAACCGGGCGCGGACGGCCCTTCCGACGGTGCGACCGACGGTGACGGTGGGGCGAAGAAGGACGAGGCAGGGACCGCCGATTCCCCCGAGTCCGCGCGGGCCGCCGCGGAGGACGACGAGGAAGACGCGAAGGGCGGGACCGAAGGCAGGGAAGACGGCAAGGAAGGCGCCAAGGGCGAGGCGAAGGAGTCCGCCGAGTCCGAGTCGGCGGGCAAGAAACGCTGACGGCAGCTTCCACGACGAGGGCGCCCGGGGTCTCCGGGCGCCCTCGTCGTGGATGAGGGCCAGATCCGGTCGTCAGGTCCGGCGGGCCAGCGACAACGTCCGCCGGGCCGTCGCCACCACCGCCGCGTCGACGAAACGGCCGTCCGGCAGGGCCTGGGCGCCCGGCTCGGCGGCCGCCGCCTTGACGATCGCCTCGGCCTCCTCGATCTCCCGCCGGGTGGGCAGGTAGGCCCGTTCGATGACCGGGAGCTGGCGCGGATGGATCGCCGACCGGCCCAGAAAGCCCAGGGCGCGGCCGTGCGCGCAGGAGGACGCCAGGCCTTCGAGGTCGTGGATGTCGGGGTGGACCGACTGGGACGGCGGCGCCAGGCCGGCCGCCCGTGCGGCGACGACCACGCGAGAGCGGCACCAGTCGAGCCCCGCGTCCGCGCGCACGCCGAGGTCGGCGCGCAGGTCGGACTCGCCCAGGGAGACACCGCGCAGGTCGGGGTGCGCTCCGGCGATGGCGTAGGCGCGTTCGACGCCGAGGGCCGTTTCCAGCAGGGCGTGGAGCTCCGGACGTGGGCCGTGCTCCGCGACGCGGGTGGCGATCCGGGTGACCTGGGCGGGCGTCGTCACCTTGGGCAGGCGCAGGCCCCTGAGGCCGGGGAGGGCCGACACGGCCCGCAGGTCGGCGGCGGCGAGAGGGCCCTCCAGCGCGTTGACCCGGACGTGCACCGGGACCGGCTGTTCCTCGGAGAGCAGCTCGGCGGTGGCGGCGCGGGCGTACTCCTTGCGGTTGAGGGCGACCGCGTCCTCCAGATCGATCACGACGACGTCCGCCCCGCAGCGCAGGGCCTTGACGACGATGTGCGGGCGGTCGCCGGGCACGTACAGCCAGGTGAGCGGGAAGGTCACAGGGCGCCCTCCGCGCGCAGGGCCGTCAGGTCGGCCGGCGTGAGGCCCAGTTCGGTGAGGACCGCCTCGGTGTCCGCGCCGTGCGGGCGGCCCGCCCAGCGGATGGCGCCGGGGGTGGAGGACAGGCGGAAGAGGACGTTCTGCATGCGGATCGGGCCCAGTTCGGGGTCGTCGACCGTGGTGACGGTGTCGAGGGCCTGGTACTGCGGGTCGGTCAGCACGTCCCGTACGTCCTGGATCGGGGCGACCGCCGCTTCCGCCTTCTCGAAGGCGGCGAGGACGTCGGCGCGGCTGCGGGCGGCGACCCAGGTGGCGACCGCCGGGTCGAGGACGTCGGCGTGGGCGGCCCGTCCGGCGCCCGTGGCGAACCACGGCTCGTCGACGAGGTCGGGGCGGCCGACCAGCCGCATCACGCGCTCCGCCACCGACTGGGCCGACGTGGACACGGCGACCCAGGTGCCGTCGGCCGTGCGGTAGGTGTTGCGGGGGGCGTTGTTCGCGGAGCGGTTCCCGGTGCGCTCCTGGACGTACCCGAGCTGGTCGTACCAGAGCGGCTGCGGGCCGAGGACGGTCAGGATCGGTTCGATGATCGCCATGTCGACGACCTGGCCCTCGCCGGTGCGGTCACGGGCGGCGAGGGCCGTCATGACGGCGTACGACGTGGCCAGCGCCGCGATGGAGTCGGCGAGACCGAACGGCGGCAGGGTCGGGGGCGCGTCGGGTTCGCCGGTGATGGCGGCGAAGCCGCTCATCGCCTCGGCGAGGGTGCCGAAGCCGGGGCGGTGGGCGTACGGACCGAACTGGCCGAAGCCGGTGACGCGGGTGAGGACCAGTCGGGGGTTGACCGCCGACAGTTCCTCCCAGCCGAGGTCCCACTTCTCCAGGGTGCCGGGACGGAAGTTCTCGATGATCACGTCGGCGGTGGCGGCGAGGCGCAGCAGGGTGGCGCGTCCGCCGGGCTTGGACAGGTCCAGGGTGATCGCGCGCTTGTTGCGGCCCAGGAGCTTCCACCACAGGCCGACGCCGTTCCTGGAAGGGCCGTGGCCTCGGGACGGGTCGGGTTTCGTCGGGTGCTCGATCTTGACGACCTCCGCGCCGAAGTCACCGAGCATGGTGGCGGCGAGGGGGCCGGCGAAGAGGGTGGCCAGGTCGAGGACGCGCAGGCCGGCGAGGGGCGCGGTGCGGGTGCCCGCGTTGTTCGTTCCGGTCATGGCGTCACGGGGTCCGTGTTCGTGCTGCCGGGCACGACGGTGTCGGTCATGGGCGTGCAGCCTCCCGGTGGGTGAGGTGGGCGAGGGTGTCGAAGCCGGTGCCGTCGAAGTCGGCGACGGAGGTGGCGAGACGGTTCTTGAGCGGGGTCGTCCAGCGGTCGGGGAGGGCGGCGGGGTCGCCGGCGAGCAGCGCGGCCACGCTGCCGGCGGTGGCACCGTTGGAGTCGGTGTCCCAACCGCCCGACACCGCACGGCAGACGGAGCCGGTGAAGTCGCCGTCGGCGTGGGTGAGGGCGGCGGCGATCAGGGCGGTGTTGGGGACGGCGTGGACCCAGTGGTGGATCGCGCCGTGCCTGGCGTGGAGTTCGTCCACGACCGTGTCGAAGTCGGCGTGCTCGCCGGCGAGTCCGATCGCGTGGGTGACGGCCCGGAACAGGCGTGAGCGGGGCGGGACCACCGTGAGTCCGGTACGCAGGCAGGCGTGGACGTCGTGCCTGCCGGTCGCGGCGGCGGCGATGGTGGCCGCCGTGAACATCGCCGCGTAGACGCCGTTCGCGGTGTGGGTGAGGGTGGCGTCCCGGTGTGCCTGCTCCGCGGCCGCGGCCGGGTCTGCGCAGTTGGTCCAGCCGTGGACGTCGGCGCGGATGAGGGCGCCGATCCACTCGCGGAAGGGGTTGCGGTGGCGGGCGGTGCGTGGGGGTTCGATGCCGCAGAGGAGGTTGCGGTAGGCGAGGCGTTCGGCGGTGAAGGTGCGGCCGGCCGGCAGTTCGTCCAGCCAGAGGCGTGCCACATCGGTGGTGGTGAAGGTTCTGCCGTGTCGCCGGAGCAGGAGAAGGTTGAGGAGGGGGTAGTTGAGGTCGTCGTCCTCGGGCATGCCGTCGATGTTCTCGGCGAGGGAGGTCTTCGCCGAGCGGCGGTTCCAGGGATGCGCCTCCAGCAGGGCCGGGGGGACGCCTCTGGCCGTGAAGTAGGCGTTCAGAGGCCAGTTGCCGGGGGCGGTGGCCAGGGCGCGGATGGCGGCGAGGGGGAGTTTCTCCACGGGTTTGCCGAGGAGACAGCCCACTGCCCGGCCCAGCCAGGCGGCTTCCAGGCCGGCCAGGGCGGGGGCGCGGCCGCGCCCGCCCGTGGGTGCGGCCGGCCACGCCGGGCAGGCGGCCCTGATCTTCGGCAGATCGGTCGGCTCGTCCTCCGCCAAGGCGCTCGGCAGGTCCGCCAGTTCGTCCAGCAGGTCCTCCGCCAGGAGGCGCAGGTAGCGCGACGCGCGCCGGGGTGATGCGCCGGCCCGTTCCGGGGCCTCCCAGCCGCCCGCCGCCCGCCAGCGGGCCGCGACCGCCGACGGTTCGCGGCCGTCCTGGGCCGCCTGCCGGAGCTCGTGGCCGACGAGGTCTTCCGGCTGGACCCAGGTCATGCGGAGCATCGCCGGCCTCCGAGGCCGGCGAACGCCCGCTCGTGCGCCCTGCGGCGGCGGACGTCCTTCTCGAAGATCTCCCGGGCGACCTCGGTGAGGGCCGTCGCAGGTGACCACAGGTCCAGGCGGCTGGCCTCCGCGACCCGCTTCGACCACTCGTCCGGGACGGGGGAGCCGAGGGCGCCGGTCACCGCGCCGGCCATCGTCGCGATCGAGTCGCAGTCGCGGCCGTAGTTCACCGCGCCGAGCACGCAGTGGCGGTAGTCGCCGCCGGCCACGAGCACCATGCCCAGGGCTACGGGGAGTTCCTCGATGGCGTGCAGGCGGGAGGGGCGGCGGGCGGCCAGGGAGGGCTGCCGGTAGTCGGGACCGACGGTGTCGTACGGCGCCACCGCCTCCCGGAGGGGGGCCAGCGCCGACTCGAAGTCCCGGTACCGGGAGGCCGTTTCGCAGACCCGCTCGATCGCCGTCCGGGTGCCGTCCTTGGCCAGGGACAGGCAGGCCGTCACGACCGAGTCGGGCGTCGCGCCGGGTGCGCAGGCCGCGGCCACCGCCGCCGCGAAGACGCCCGCCGCCTCACGGCCGTACGACGACTGGTGGGCGCCCGCCAGGTCGATCGCCTCGGCGTAGGCGGCCGCCGGGTCGGCGGCGTTGACCAGGCCGACGGGGGCCATGTACATCGCCGCACCGCAGTTGACGATGTTGCCGACGCCCGCCTCGCGCGGGTCGACATGGCCGTAGTGAAGCCTCGTGACCAGCCACTTCTCCGCCAGGAAGACGCGCTGGAGAGGGAGTGCCTCTGCCTCCAGCTCCGGGATCCAGCGCGGGTTCGTCATCAGGTCCGGGACCAGGTGGTCGGCGAGCGCGTACGCGTCCAGGTGGTCGCGGACCGTGGCGTAGACCCTGATCAACGCGTGGGTCATCAAGGTGTCGTCGGTGACGTGGCCGTCGCCCTTGTGGTACGGCGCGATAGGGCGGGCCGTGCGCCAGTCCTCGCCGTTCCAGGGGCCGACGATGCCGTGCACACGGCCGCCGTGACGCTGGAGGATCTGGTCGGGGGAGTAACCCTCGACCGGCCCGCCGAGGGCGTCGCCGACGGCCGCGCCGACGAGGGCGCCGGTGACCCGTTCCTCCAGGGTCCCGCCCACCGGGGTCCCCCTCTCCGGGGTTTCCCCGGCCCCTCCGCCGCTTTCCTCTGATTTGGGTGTCATGGGGCGAATCATCCTCCTGCCGCGGCGGGTTGTGTGGCTTCCAGTAGTCCGGCGAGTTCCACCAGGTCGGTGCCGGTGAGGCGGGGCAGGGCGCAGCCGGAGAGCGTGCGGCAGGCGTCGCGCCAGGTCGCCGGGATCGACGCGGCGCCGCCCAGCGCCCCGGTCAGCGCGCCCGCGAGCGCGGGGGCGGAGTCCGCGACCCGCGACAGACAGGCCGCCGCCGGAACGGCCTCCGCGATCCGGCCGCCCGACGCGCCGGCCAGGGCGAGAGCGACCGGAACGGTCTCGGCGGCGGCGACGCCGTAGCTGTAGACGTGGTCGACGATCTGGTGTTCCAGCAGCGGGACCAGTGCGAACGCGCTCTCCGCGCCCCGTGCCAGGGCGAGCGCGTGGCGGGCGTTGCGCCCGATCTCCGTGCCCTCGGGGAGTTCGGCGAGCGCCGCCGCCACACAGGCCCCGGTGTCCGTGCCGACCAGGGCCAGCGAGAGGGCCGCAGCCATCGCGCGGGCGCCGTGCACGCCGTCGCCGTCCTGGGTGTAGCGGGCGTCGAACTCGGCCAGCTCCGCGGCGAGTCGGGGGTCGCCGGGGTGGGCCACCGCGAGCACGCAGGCGCGGATGCAGGCCGCGTCGTCGAAGAAGTGCGGGTTGTCGTGGCCGGTCGCGGGCGGGCGCAGACCGGTGGCCAGGTTGCCGAGGCCGGCCCGGACCGAGATCCGGGCGCGCAGGGGCAGTACGGCCGACTCCACCTCGGGGGCGCGGTCGGCTGCCGCCGCGACCTCGCTGGCGACGGCGTTCCAGGTGAGGTCGATGGCGGCGCGGAGGCGGCGCTGCCGGCTGAGGTCGCCGAGGACGGTGTCGTCGCCCGCCCGCAGCACCGCCTCCGCGGCGAAGGCCGCCCATTCGGCGTCGTCGGACGGGCCCAGGCGGAGGGGTTCGGGGGGCTGGTTCAGGGCGATGGGGACGGGGAGGGTCGTCGTCGCGTTCTGTTCGGCGAAGGTGTCCAGTTCGCGGGTCAGGCGTCGGGTCCACTCCGGCATGCGCGCGGCGCGGTGACGGGCGGCGGGCCAGCCGGCGGCGTCGCCTGCGGCCAGCCCGAGGAGGAGGCCCTCGGTCCGGCCACTGGTTCCGGCGGCCTCGGCTCGGCCTTCGGCGGGGGAGTGTCTAACGCCTGCACCGCCTGCACCGCGGGAGTGTCTCCCGCCTGCACCGCCTGTGCGGGCGTCGTCGGCCTGTGCGGGGGGCCCCTGCGGGGGGTGCCCGCCGTCGGTCGTTGCGGGGTCGGTCGCCGGACCGGTCGGCCCGTCGGTCGTTGGGGGGTCGGTCGCCGGACCGGTCGGCCCGTCGGTCGTTGCGGGGTCGGTCGCCGGACCGGTCGGCTCCGCCGTGATGGTCCCGGCCGAGGCTTCCCCGGCGGTCGCGGGCGTGCTCGCCTCCGCGGTGACGGTGCGACTCGGGCGGTCGGCGGCGGCCGCGCCGGTGGTCGCCGCTTCGGTCGGCTCTGCCGGGGTCGTGCGCTGCGCGGCGTCTTCGACGTCGGTGGCCGAGGGGCCGGTCGGCTCCGCCGCGACCGTGTCGCCCGTGGTCGGGGTGTCGGCCGGGGGCGGCGCCAGTGACACCGCTCCGCCGGCCCCCTCCTCGGCCCAGGGCCCGGGCGGCCTCATGAGCCCGCCGCCGGTACCAGGAGGTCGGCCACGTCCAGGATGTGGTGGCCGGACATCGACGGGAGGCAGCTGCCGCGGGCCGGTCCGATGGCGGCCGCCCAGTGTTGGGGGATCGCCGCGAGGCCCTGGCCCGCACCGGCCAGGGCGCCCGCCACCGCGGCCGTCGTGTCGGCGTCGCGGCCCATGTTGACGGCCGTCAGGACCGCCTGGGCGAAGTCGCCGTCGGCCGCCGCGTACGCGCCGAAGGCGAGGGCGACCGCCTCGGGGGCCAGGTCGGTCCAGGGGTAGCCGCCGATGACGACGGCGGACCGGACCGCGCGTTCGCCCCGGTGGGCGACCGCGACCGCGCGGCGCAGGGAGCGGGCCGTCCAGGAGTCGTCGGGGATCACCGCCAGGGCGGCGGCGACCACGGCGACCGCCGGCGCTCCCGCCATCGCGGCCGCGACGCCTGCCGCGACGGCCTGACCGCCGTAGATGCCCTCGCCGTCGTGGCTGACCGAGCCGTCGATCGCGACCAGGCGGGCCGCCTCGGCCGGACGGCCGGCGGCGAAGACGCCGAAGGGGGCCGCGCGCATCGCGAGGCCGTCGCTCCAGGCGTGCCGGTGCTGGGCGGAGATGGGCGCGGCCAGGCCCCGGCGCAGATTCTCCAAGGTGCCGCGTTCACTGAACCCCGCCCCGCGGAAGGGGCCCTCGTCACGGTCGGCGATCCACTGGTGCCAGGCCGCCTCCACGTCGGCGGGAGTCAGCGCGGAGCCGTGCCGGGCGAGCAGGAGGCCAGAGAAGATGGCGTACTCGGTGTCGTCCGTGCCGGCCGGCTGGTCGGCGACATAGCCCGTGACCCGGCCCCACCGGGCCCGGATCTCGGAGGGCTTGAGGTTCTCGGCCGGTGCGCCGAGGGCGTCTCCGACGGCCAGGCCGAGCAGTGCGCCGCGGGCCCGGTCGCGGAGGCCGGTGGTGTCCCCCGGCACGGGGACCGGGGGCATGCAGGCGGTCGATGCCATACGTGGCCTCTCCTCCGGGGGCCGCGCACGGGTGCGGAGCCCTTTTGCGGATGTGTCCCACCGTCGGCGGTTGACCTGAGCCTTCGGAGCCTTCATGTCACCCGGTCGACATCTGTGCGGGCTCCTGATCGAATGAGCGAAAGACGGTAAAGCCGCAGGTTAGCCGAGCCTTTCCTTGCTGGCGAGGAGGATCTGGTGAGCGTATTCTGGTTGCCGTCAAAGAATGGACTGAGTCCAAATAAGGCCGTCCGGGTCGACGTCCGGGCGGCGCGGAGACGCTCTTTCTGGAGATCGGCATGGCTCTCATCGAGACCGAGGCGGCGCTGCACGAGGCGCACCGTGACAACCACACCCACCGGGATGTGAACGGCGGCTGGCTGCGTCCGGCGGTCTTCGGCGCGATGGACGGCCTGGTCTCCAACCTCGCCCTGATGACCGGTGTCGCCGGGGGAGCGGTCGAACGGCAGACCATCGTGCTCACCGGACTCGCGGGCCTCGCCGCCGGTGCCTTCTCGATGGCCGCCGGCGAGTACACCTCCGTCGCCTCGCAGCGTGAACTCGTCGAGGCCGAACTCGACGTCGAGCGGCGCGAGCTGCGGAAGCACCCGAAGGACGAGGAGGCGGAGCTCGCCGCGCTCTACGAGGCCCGCGGCGTCGACCCCGGTCTCGCCCGGCAGGTCGCCTCGCAGTTGTCGCGCGATCCCGAGCAGGCCCTGGAGATACACGCCCGCGAGGAGCTGGGCATCGACCCCTCCGACCTGCCCTCGCCGCTGGTGGCCTCCGTGTCCAGCTTCGGCTCCTTCGCGCTGGGCGCCATGCTGCCCGTCCTGCCCTATCTTCTCGGCGCGACCGTGCTGTGGCCGGCCGTGCTGCTCGCGCTGCTCGGGCTGTTCCTGTGCGGTGCGGTGGTGTCCAGGGTGACCGCGCGGACCTGGTGGTACAGCGGGCTGCGGCAGCTCGTCCTCGGTGGTGCGGCGGCCGGTGTGACGTACGCCCTGGGCAGTCTCTTCGGAACGGCCGTAGGATAAGTCAGTCGCTACTTATGCGCGGGACCGCATAGCCAGCCGTTACCCGCTGGTTTCGAACGCTCAACCACCGGGCATGACCCGTAAGCGCTGCGGCAATGACGCCTGCCGCGCACTCGCGGGGTGGGCTACGACGCCCCTCCGCCCTGCGGACCGACGGACACCGATCCGACCGAAGGTGTCCGGTCCGGTCCCCACACACTTTCAGCCGCTTGTGCGGCCCCCGCCGCCACCCCCAGGCGTCCGCATGTTGGAACGGAGTATCCGGTTCCCGAGAACCGCTCCATCATGTAACCTGCACGAAATTTTGCACTTACGCAGAGGGCCAACGTCGTCCCTTCGCAGCAGACATGCCACTTGAGACGACGACGGGAGAGCCGATGCGTACGCCGCGCCAGCCGTCCCAGCATTCCGCGAATGGCCAGAACTGGTCCTTCATGGATGCTCGCCCTGCTGCGCAGGGTATGTACGACCCCCGCAACGAGCACGACGCCTGTGGCGTCGGCTTCGTGGCCAACCTCACCGGCGAGGCGAGCCACACGCTGGTCGAGCAGGCGCTGACCGTTCTGCGCAACCTCGAGCACCGCGGCGCCACCGGCTCCGAGCCGGACTCCGGCGACGGCGCGGGCATCCTCACGCAGGTTCCCGACGCGTTCCTCCGCGAGGTCGCCGGGTTCGGGCTGCCCGAGGCCGGCGGTTACGCCGTCGGCATCGCCTTCCTGCCCGAGGCCGGCCTCGAGGACGCCGTCTCACACATCGAGACGATCGCCTCCGAAGAGGGCCTGACGGTCCTCGGCTGGCGCGAGGTCCCGGTCGCCCCCGAACTCCTCGGCGCCACCGCCCGCTCGACGATGCCCGCCTTCCGCCAGGTCTTCGTGACCGACGGCGCCTCGAAGGGCATCGACCTCGACCGCCGCGCGTTCGTGCTCCGCAAGCGCGCAGAGCGCGAGGCCGGCGTCTACTTCCCCTCGCTGTCCGCGCGGACCATCGTCTACAAGGGCATGCTGACCACCGGCCAGCTGGAGCCCTTCTTCCCGGACCTGTCCGACCGCCGTTTCGCCTCGGCCGTCTCGCTCGTCCACTCGCGCTTCTCGACGAACACCTTCCCGTCGTGGCCGCTCGCCCACCCCTACCGCTTCGTCGCGCACAACGGTGAGATCAACACCGTCAAGGGCAACCGCAACTGGATGGCGGCCCGCGAGTCCCAGCTCGTCTCCGACCTCTTCGGGGACCAGGAGCGCATCGACCGCGTCTTCCCCATCTGTACGCCGGACGCCTCCGACTCGGCGTCCTTCGACGAGGTGCTCGAGCTGCTCCACCTCGGTGGCCGCTCGCTGCCGCACTCCGTGCTGATGATGATCCCGGAGGCGTGGGAGAACCACGACTCCATGGACCCGGCCCGCCGTGCCTTCTACCAGTTCCACTCCAACCTGATGGAGCCCTGGGACGGTCCGGCCTGTGTCACCTTCACCGACGGCGTCCAGGTCGGCGCCGTCCTCGACCGCAACGGTCTGCGCCCCGGCCGCTACTGGGTCACCGACGACGGCCTCGTCGTCCTCGGCTCCGAGGTCGGCGTCCTCGACATCGACCCGGCGAAGGTCGTCCGCAAGGGCCGCCTCCAGCCCGGCCGGATGTTCCTCGTCGACACCGCCGAGCACCGCATCATCGAGGACGACGAGATCAAGGCGCAGCTCGCCGCCGAGAACCCCTACGCGGAGTGGCTGGAAGCCGGCGAGATCGAGCTGAGCGACCTGCCCGAGCGTGAGCACATCGTGCACACGCACGCCTCCGTCACTCGCCGCCAGCAGACCTTCGGCTACACCGAGGAAGAGCTGCGCGTCCTGCTCGCGCCGATGGCCAAGTCGGCCGCCGAGCCGATCGGTTCGATGGGCACCGACTCGCCGATCGCCGCGCTGTCCGCCCGCCCGCGCCTGCTCTTCGACTACTTCACCCAGCTGTTCGCGCAGGTCACCAACCCGCCGCTGGACGCGATCCGCGAGGAGCTGGTCACCTCCCTGCGCTCCTCGCTGGGCCCGCAGGGCAACCTGCTCGACCCGAGCGCCGCGTCCTGTCGCTCCGTCATGCTGCCCTTCCCGGTGATCGACAACGACGAGCTGGCCAAGCTCATCCACATCAACGCCGACGGCGACATGCCCGGCTTCAAGGCCGCGACCCTCTCCGGCCTGTACCGGGTGCACGGCGGCGGGGACGCGCTGGCCGCACGGATCGAGGAGATCTGCGCCGAGGCCGACGAGGCCATCGCCAACGGCGCCCGCCTCATCGTCCTGTCGGACCGCCACTCCGACGCCGAGCACGCGCCGATCCCGTCGCTGCTGCTCACCGCGGCCGTCCACCACCACCTCATCCGCACCAAGCAGCGCACCCAGGTGGGCCTGCTGGTCGAGGCCGGCGACGTCCGCGAGGTCCACCACGTAGCCCTGCTGATCGGCTTCGGCGCCGCCGCCGTCAACCCGTACCTGGCGATGGAGTCCGTCGAGGACCTGCTGCGTGCCGGCACCTTCCTCAACGGCATGGAGCCCGAGCAGGCGATCCGCAACCTGATCTACGCCCTCGGCAAGGGCGTCCTGAAGGTCATGTCCAAGATGGGCATCTCGACCGTCGCCTCCTACCGCGGAGCGCAGGTGTTCGAGGCCGTCGGTCTCGACGACGCCTTCGTCGCGAAGTACTTCAACGGCACGGCCACCAAGATCGGCGGCGTCGGCATCGACGTCATCGCCAAGGAGGTCGCCGCCCGCCACGCCAAGGCCTACCCGGCCAGCGGCATCGCGCCGGCCCACCGCGCGCTGGACATCGGCGGCGAGTACCAGTGGCGCCGCGAGGGAGAGCCGCACCTGTTCGACCCGGAGACGGTCTTCCGCCTCCAGCACTCGACGCGTGCCAACCGCTACGACATCTTCAAGAAGTACACGGACCGGGTGAACGAGCAGTCCGAGCGCCTCATGACGCTGCGCGGCCTGTTCGGCTTCAACTCGGACCGCCGGCCGATCTCCATCGACGAGGTCGAGCCGGTCAGCGAGATCGTCAAGCGCTTCTCCACCGGCGCCATGTCGTACGGCTCCATCTCCAAGGAGGCGCACGAGACCCTCGCCATCGCCATGAACCAGCTGGGCGGCAAGTCCAACACCGGTGAGGGCGGCGAGGACGCCGACCGGCTGTACGACCCGGCGCGGCGCTCGTCGATCAAGCAGGTCGCCTCCGGCCGCTTCGGCGTGACCTCCGAGTACCTGGTCAACGCGGACGACATCCAGATCAAGATGGCGCAGGGCGCCAAGCCCGGCGAGGGCGGCCAGCTGCCCGGCCACAAGGTCTACCCGTGGGTCGCCAAGACGCGTCACTCGACGCCGGGCGTCGGCCTCATCTCCCCGCCGCCGCACCACGACATCTACTCCATCGAGGACCTGGCCCAGCTGATCCACGACCTCAAGAACGCCAACCCGCAGGCCCGCATCCACGTGAAGCTGGTCTCCGAGGTCGGCGTCGGCACGGTCGCGGCCGGTGTGTCCAAGGCGCACGCGGACGTCGTGCTCATCTCCGGCCACGACGGCGGTACCGGCGCGTCCCCGCTGACCTCGCTGAAGCACGCCGGCGGTCCCTGGGAGCTGGGCCTGGCCGAGACCCAGCAGACCCTGCTGCTCAACGGACTGCGTGACCGCATCGTCGTGCAGACCGACGGTCAGCTCAAGACCGGCCGTGACGTGATCATCGCCGCGCTCCTCGGCGCCGAGGAGTTCGGTTTCGCGACCGCGCCGCTCGTCGTCTCCGGCTGCGTCATGATGCGCGTCTGCCACCTGGACACCTGCCCGGTCGGCATCGCCACCCAGAACCCGGTGCTGCGCGACCGGTTCAACGGCAAGGCCGAGTACGTGGTGAACTTCTTCCAGTTCATCGCGCAGGAGGTCCGCGAGCTGCTGGCCGAGCTGGGCTTCCGCTCGATCGAGGAGGCCGTCGGCCACGCCGAGGTCCTCGACGTCGAGCGCGCCGTCGACCACTGGAAGGCCCAGGGCCTGAACCTGGCGCCGCTGTTCCACGTGCCGTCGCTGCCCGAGGGCGCCTCGCTCCACCAGGTCGTCGGGCAGGACCACGGCCTGGAGAAGGCGCTCGACAACGAGCTGATCAGGCTCGCCGCCGACGCGCTGGCCGCGGACTCCGCGACCGACGCCCAGCCGGTGCGCGCCCAGGTCGCGATCCGCAACATCAACCGCACGGTCGGCACCATGCTCGGCCACGAGGTGACGAAGAAGTTCGGTGGCGCCGGCCTGCCCGACGACACCATCGACATCACCTTCACCGGCTCGGCCGGCCAGTCCTTCGGCGCCTTCCTCCCGCGCGGTGTCACGCTGCGCCTGGAGGGCGACGCCAACGACTACGTCGGCAAGGGTCTCTCCGGCGGCCGGGTCATCGTCCGCCCGGACCGACGCGCCGACCACCTCGCCGAGTACTCGACGATCGCGGGCAACACCATCGCGTACGGCGCGACCGGCGGCGAGCTGTTCCTGCGCGGCCGGTCCGGCGAGCGGTTCTGCGTCCGCAACTCCGGCGCGACGGTCGTCTCCGAAGGCGTGGGCGACCACGGCTGCGAGTACATGACCGGCGGTCACGCGGTGGTCCTCGGCGAGACGGGCCGCAACTTCGCGGCCGGCATGTCCGGCGGCGTCGCCTACGTGATCGACCTCAACCACGACAACGTCAACGCCGGCAACCTCGGCGCGATCGAGGCGCTCGACGACACCGACAAGGCGTGGCTGTACGACGTGGTGCGCCGTCATGCCGAGGAGACCGGCTCGACGGTCGCCGAGAAGCTGGTCGCCGACTGGGACGCGTCCGTGGAACGCTTCAGCAAGATCATCCCCAGCACGTACAAGGCAGTGCTCGCCGCCAAGGACGCCGCCGAGCGAGCCGGTCTCTCCGAGACCGAGATCACCGAGAAGATGATGGAGGCGGCGACCAATGGCTGATCCCAAGGGCTTTCTCAACCACGGCCGCGAGGTCGCCAGGTCCCGCCCCGTCGAGGAGCGCGTCAAGGACTGGAACGAGGTCTACGTCCCCGGCTCGCTGCTGCCGATCATCGGCAAGCAGGCCGGCCGGTGCATGGACTGCGGCATCCCGTTCTGCCACAACGGCTGTCCGCTGGGGAACCTGATCCCGGAGTGGAACGACTTCGCCTACCGCGCGGACTGGTCGGCGGCCTCGGAGCGCCTGCACGCCACCAACAACTTCCCGGAGTTCACGGGCCGGCTGTGCCCCGCTCCGTGCGAGTCGGCGTGTGTGCTCGGCATCAACCAGCCGCCGGTCACCATCAAGAACGTCGAGGTCTCGATCATCGACAAGGCGTGGGAGACCGGTGACGTCGCCCCGCAGATCCCGGAGCGGCTCTCCGGCAAGACCGTCGCGGTCATCGGCTCGGGCCCGGCGGGTCTCGCCGCCGCCCAGCAGCTGACCCGGGCGGGCCACACCGTCGCCGTCTACGAGCGCGCGGACCGCGTCGGAGGCCTCCTGCGGTACGGCATCCCCGAGTTCAAGATGGAGAAGCGGCACATCAACCGCCGTATCGAGCAGATGCGCGCGGAGGGCACCCGCTTCCGTACCGGCATCGAGATCGGCCGCGACCTCAAGGCCACCGACCTGAAGAAGCGGTACGACGCGATCGTCATCGCCGCCGGCGCCACGACCGCCCGTGATCTGCCGGTCCCCGGCCGTGAACTCAAGGGCGTCCACCAGGCCATGGAGTACCTGCCGCTGGCCAACAAGGTGCAGGAGGGCGACTTCGTCGCGCCCCCCATCTCGGCCGAGGGCAAGCATGTCGTGGTCATCGGTGGCGGCGACACGGGCGCCGACTGCGTGGGCACCGCCCACCGCCAGGGCGCGGCCTCGGTCACGCAGCTGGAGATCATGCCCCGCCCGAACGAGGACCGGAACCCGGTCGCCCAGCCCTGGCCGACGTTCCCGATGCTCTACAAGGTCACCAGCGCGCACGAGGAGGGCGGCGAGCGGGTCTACTCCGTCTCCACCACCCACTTCGAGGGTGACGAGGACGGCAACGTCCAGTGGCTGCACCTCACCGAGGTCGAGTTCGTCGAGGGCAAGCTGACCCAGAAGCCGGGCACGGAGCGCAAGATCCCCGCCCAGCTGGTCACCCTCGCCATGGGCTTCACCGGCACCGACCGTGAGAACGGCCTGGTGGAGCAGTTCGGGCTGGAGCTGGACGAGCGGGGCAACATCGCCCGCGACGCGGACTTCCGGACCAACGTGCCGGGCGTGTACGTCGCCGGTGACGCCGGTCGCGGCCAGTCCCTCATCGTGTGGGCGATCGCGGAGGGCCGGTCGGCCGCCCGCGGCGTCGACCGCTTCCTGACCGGCGACAGCGACCTGCCGGCCCCGATCCGCCCGACGGACCGTTCCCTGACGGTCTGACGGCCGGTCACCAAGCGTCCCGTACAAAGGCGTACGGGCGGGATGTCCGGGGGCACCGCCCCCGGACACCCCCCGAGACGGCGTCTGCCCCACTGTCCCCGACCGGACGACCGGGCAGGCGCCGCCGCATGTCCCGGTGTGGGAAGGTATGGCGCATGGTCGCGATCAGTCTCAGCAAGGTCCAGGAGACGGCACCGGCGCTGGTCAGCCTGTACAAGAGCGCCGGGGTGTCCCTCACCAAGCACGGCCTGGACGGGCAGCGTGCCGCCGTCTACCTCGTCGTGGACTACTCGGGGTCGATGAAGCCGTACTACCAGGACGGCAGTGTGCAGGCGCTCGCCGACCGGGTGCTGGGGCTCTCGGCGCATCTCGACGACGACGGGCGGGTGCCGGTGGTGTTCTTCTCCACCGACGTGGACGCCGTCACCGACATCGCCCTCGCCGACCACCAGGGGCGGGTGGACCGGATCGTGGCCGGTCTCGGACACATGGGCAGGACCAGCTACCACCTGGCGATGGACGCCGTCATCGACCACTACCTCGACAGCGGCGCCCGCGAGCCCGCCCTCGTCGTCTTCCAGACCGACGGCGGGCCCATCAACAAGCTCGCCGCCGAGCGCTATCTGTGCAAGGCGTCGACGCTGCCGCTGTTCTGGCAGTTCATCGGGTTCGGGGACAAGGACAGCAAGCAGTTCGACTTCCTGCGCAAGCTCGACGAACTGCCCGTGCCGGCGAAGCGGGTCGTCGACAACGCCGGTTTCTTCCACGCGGGCGCCGATCCGCGCAGGGTGTCGGACGCGCATCTGTACGACCGTCTGGTGGGCGAATTCCCCAAGTGGCTGGTGGCGGCGCGGGCGCGAGGGATCGTGGGCCCCGGCCGCTGAGTCAGGCGGCGTCCAGGACGATGTCGCGGCACTCGCGCGGGGTGCCCCAGACGGTACGCAGGGCGCCGGCCTTGGTGAGCCACAGGGACAGGTCGTACTCCTCGGTGTAACCGATCGCGCCGTGCAGATGCAGTGCGGTGCGGGCGGTGGCGTACGCCGCTTCGCAGGCCGCGACCTTCGCCGCGGCCACGTCCGCCGGGGCCATGGTGAGGGCGGCGCCGAGGACGAGGGGGCGGGCGAACTCCAGCGCGATCTTCGCGTCGGCCAGCCGGTGCTTCACCGCCTGGAACGACCCGACGGGGACCCCGAACTGGGTACGCCGGCCGACGTGGGCGACCGTACGGTCGAGCAGGGCGAGGCCGATGCCCAGCGCCTGCGCCGCCGTCGTGAGACGGGCCAGGTCGAGGGCGTGGGGCGCGGGTGGCGGGGCGAGGAGTTCACCCTCGGGGACCAGCGGGGTGAGGCGGCGGGCCGGGTCCAGGCAGGCGCGGACGGGGCCGTGCCCGGGGGACAGGCGGAGGCCTCGGGGGCAGAGGACGAAACGGTGCGTGGCCGTGTCGCCGTCCAGCGCGTGGAAGCCCTCATGGGCGAGAGTGGCCATGGCCTCTCCGGCGGCGAGGCCCGGCAGGAACCGCTTCGCGTGTCCGGTGCCGGCCAGCAGTGACGCCGCCGCGACCGTCTCCGCCAGCGGTCCCGGCACCGCGTGGCGCCCCAACTCCATGAAGCCGATCGCCAGTTCGACGGGCCGCACGCCCAGCCCCTCGTACTCCTCGGGGACCGCCAGCGCGAACACCCCGGCCTCGGCGACACGGCGCCACAGCGCCCGTCCGCGCTCGTGCTCGCCGCGGCTCCAGTCCCGGATCACGGCGGGGGTGTCGGCGGCGGTGAGCACGGCGTCCAGCGAGCGGGCGAAGTCCCGTTGCTCGGGGTCGAGCAGGAAGCGCATCAGCGGCGTCCCTTCGGCAGGCCCAGCAGGCGTTCGGCGACGATGTCGCGCTGGATCTCGTTCGTGCCCGCGTAGATCGGGCCGGCCAGTGCGAACACGTACCGCTCGGTCCAGTCCGTGTCCGCGAACCCGCCCTCCTCCCCCAGGAGATCGAGGGCCGTCTCGTGCAGCGCGAGGTCGTACTCGGACCAGAAGACCTTGTTGAGGCTGGACTCCGGGCCCAGCGGCTCACCCGTCAGATGCCGGGAGGCCGCCGCGAACGTGAACAACTGGTAGGCGCGGGCACCGATCAGAGCGTCGGCGACCTTCTCCCGTGCCCAGTCGGGGCTGCCCCGGTCCCGCCAGAGCGTCCACAGCCGGTCGGCACCGGCCAGGAAACGGCCGGGGGAGCGGAGCGTGAGCCCCCGTTCGTCGGCCGCCGTCGCCATCGCGATCCGCCAGCCCTGGCCGGGTTCGCCGATCACGTCCTCGTCGGGTACGAACACCCCGTCCAGGAACAGTTCGGCGAACGCCGGCTTTCCGTCCAGCCGGCGGATCGGACGGACCGTGACACCGGGGGCGTGCAGGTCGAACATCACGTAGGTGAGCCCCTGATGGGGTTTCGGGGTGTCCGGGTCGCTGCGGAACAGCCCGAAGGCGCGGTCGGCGAAGGCCGCGCGCGAGGACCAGCTCTTCTGGCCGCTCAGGAGCCAGCCGCCGTCCGCGCGGACGGCCCTGGAGCGCAGGGACGCCAGGTCCGAACCGGCCTCCGGCTCCGACCAGGCCTGCGCCCAGACCACCTCCCCGGTGGCCATCGACGGCAGGACGCGGCCGCGCTGCTCCTCGGTGCCGTGGGCGAAGAGGGTGGGGGCGAGCAGGCTGACGCCGTTCTGCCCGACGCGGCCGGGGGCGCCCGCCGCGCAGTACTCCTCCTCGAAGATCAGTCGGCCGATCAGACCGGCGTCCCGGCCGCCGTACCGCTGCGGCCAGTCGACCACCGACCAGCGGTCCGCGGCCAGTCGTGCCTCCCACGCACGGTGCGCGGCGAAGCCCTCCTCGGTCTCCAGGGAGGGCGGCGGATCGGCCGGCACATGCGCCGCGAGCCAGGCGCGGGCCGCGGCGCGCAAGGCCTCCTCGTCCCGTGTGAACCCGAGGTCCATGACCGAACCCACCTTCCCTAACAAGTGTTTGGTAGGTTAGCGTGCTGTCATGACAGACGTCGAGAGTCCGTCGTACGTACCCGGACACGGTCTGCTGCGCGGGCGTACCGCCGTGCTCACCGCCGCGGCCGGCGCGGGCATCGGCGGCGCGACCGCGCGGCGCTTCCTGGAGGAGGGCGCCCGCGTCCTGATCAGCGACGCGCACACCCGTCGGCTCAAGGAGCACGAGGCAGCGCTGGCCGCCGAGTTCGGCGCGGCGGCGGTCGCGGCGGTGCCCTGCGACGTCACCGACGAGGACCAGGTGAGCCGGCTGTTCGACGCGGCCGCGGAAGCCCACGGCCGCCTGGACGTCGTGGTGAACAACGCGGGCCTCGGCGGGACGTCGGCCCTGGCCGACATGAGCGACGAGCAGTGGTCCCGGGTGCTGGACGTGACTCTGACGGGGACGTTCCGGTGCGTGCGGGCGGCCCTGCGGCACTTCCGCGAGCAGGACGGCGGCGGCGTGATCGTCAACAACGCCTCCGTCCTCGGCTGGCGCGCCCAGGCCGGACAGGCGCACTACGCCGCCGCCAAGGCCGGCGTGATGGCCCTGACCCGGTGCGCGGCGGTGGAGGCCGTGGCCTACGGCGCGCGGGTCAACGCCGTGGCGCCGAGCCTGGCCATGCACCCCCACCTGGTGAAGGTGACGTCCCCGGAACTGCTGGAGGACCTCACCGCCCGCGAGGCCTTCGGGCGGCACGCCGAGCCCTGGGAGGTCGCCAACGTGATCGTGTTCCTCGCCTCCGGCTACTCCTCGTACCTGACCGGCGAGGTCGTCCCGGTCAGCGGACAGCGGGCCTGAGGCGGAGGCGACAATGTGCGCGTGCCTACCAAGAAGAAGTCCCAGGTGACCGCGGCGGAGCCCCCCGCGGCCGCCGCCGCTCGCGACCGCCGCGGCGAACTCCTCGACACCGCCGCCGAGGTCTTCGCCGAGCAGGGCTACAACGCCACCACGGTCCGCAAGATCGCGGACCACGCCGGCATGCTCGCGGGCAGCCTCTACTACCACTTCGACTCCAAGGAATCGATGCTGGAGGAGATCCTGCGCACCTTCCTCGACGAGCTGTGGGACGGCTACGACACCGTCCTGGCCGCCGGACTGGACCCGCGCGAGACGCTCGAGGCCCTGGTCACCGAGTCGTTCCGGGAGATCGACCGGCACCGCGCCGCCGTCGCGATCTACCAGAAGGAAAGCAGGCAGCTCGTCGCGCAGGAGCGGTTCGCGTTCCTCGCCGAGTCGCAGCGCAGGTTCGAGAAGGCGTGGCTGTCCACGCTGGAGCGGGGGGTCGCCGCCCGGGTCTTCCGGGCCGACCTCGACGTCCGTCTCACCTACCGGTTCGTGCGGGACACGGTGTGGGTCGCCGCCTCCTGGTACCGGCCCGGCGGACAGCACGGCCCGGAGGAGATCGCCCGGCAGTACCTGTCGATGGTGCTGGACGGGATCGCCGTACGCACGTAACCCACTGGGGAGTCTGGGGAGTCGCCATGGCCGAGGCCTACATCGTCGAAGCGGTCCGTACGCCCGTCGGGCGGCGTGGGGGAGGGCTGGCCGGCGTCCACCCGGCCGACCTCGGCGCCCATGTGCTCAGGGAACTCGTGGAGCGCTCCGGGATCGACCCGGCCGCCGTCGAGGACGTCGTCTTCGGCTGCCTGGACGCCGTCGGACCGCAGGCCGGGGACATCGCCCGGACCTGTTGGCTGGCCGCCGGACTGCCCGAGGAGGTGCCGGGCGTGACCGTGGACCGCCAGTGCGGGTCCTCGCAGCAGGCCGTGCACTTCGCCGCGCAGGCCGTGCTCTCCGGCACCCAGGACCTGGTCGTCGCGGGCGGCGTGCAGAACATGTCGCAGATCCCGATCGCCTTCGCCACCCGGCAGGCCGCCGAACCGCTGGGCCTCACCCAGGGCCCCTTCGCGGGCAGCGAGGGCTGGCGCGCCCGCTACGGCGACCGGCCCGTCAACCAGTTCGCCGGTGCCGAGATGATCGCGGCGAAGTGGGGCATCACCCGGCGCGACCAGGAGGAGTTCGCGCTGCGCTCCCACCGGCGGGCGCTGCGGGCGATCGACGAGGGCCGTCTCGTCCGGGAGACCGTGCCCCTCGGCCAGGTCGCCGTCGACGAGGGGCCGCGCCGGGACACCTCCCTGGAGAAGATGGCCGCGCTGAAGCCCGTCCTCGACGGCGGCACCGTCACCGCCGCCTGCTCCTCGCAGGTCTCCGACGGCGCCGCCGCCCTGCTGCTCGCCTCCGAGGACGCCGTGCGCGTACACGGGCTGCGGCCCCGCGCCCGCGTCCACCACCTCTCGGTGCGCGGCGAGGACCCGATCCGCATGCTGACCGCGCCGATCCCCGCCACCGCGCACGCTCTGAAGAAGACCGGCCTGTCCATCGACGACCTCGACCTCGTCGAGATCAACGAGGCCTTCGCGCCGGTCGTCCTGGCCTGGCTGAAGGAGACCGGCGCCGACCCCGCCCGGGTCAACGTCAACGGCGGCGCGATCGCCCTCGGTCACCCCCTCGGCGCCACCGGCGCCCGGCTGATGACCACCCTGCTGCACGAACTGGAGCGTACCGGCGGCCGGTTCGGTCTCCAGACCATGTGCGAGGGCGGCGGTCAGGCCAACGTGACGATCATCGAACGGCTCTGAGCCCGGGGCCGGTGCCGGGGCGTACGGCTGTCCACGGCCGGGCGCCAAGCCCGGCACCACGCCCGCGGACACCTCCCCCGTCCCCGGCGCGTCGATTCCCCAGGGCTCACCGATCGTTTTCCGTCATGCGCGCGGAGAAGCGCCACCGGCCGACAACGCGGCGACGGCGTCCGCCGCCTCGGCCATCACCCGCTCCACCAGCTCCGCGCAGGACGGCAGGTCGTCGATCACCCCGGCGACCTGCCCCGCCGCCATCACCCCGAGGTCGGTCCGGCCGTCCACCATCGCCGACCGCAGCAGCATCGGCGTGTTCGCGGCGAGGAGGACCTGGCTCCACGACAGCTCCTTGCCGTGCCGCAGCGCCAGTCCGTCGCGCACCATCCGGCGCCAGGTCAGCCCGGTCAGCCGCCGCAGACCGGCCGCCCGGCGCAGTGCCTGCCCCAGCGCCCGCACCCGCCCGGCCCCCTCCAGGGCGTCGACCAGTTCGGTGCGCAGCATGCGGTGCGGCAGCCCGTCCACCGCCCGGGTCACGGTGACGTCCCGCGCCGTCGCCGCCAGATACCGGGCCTTCACCGCTTGTGGCACGGTCGAGTCCGACGTCAGCAGGAAGCGGGTGCCCATCGCGATCCCCGCCGCCCCGTACGCCAGCGCCGCGACCAGGCCGCGCCCGTCGAAGAATCCCCCCGCCGCGACGACGGGGATCTCCACGGCGTCCACCACCTGCGGCAACAGCACCGTCGTCGCCACCTCACCGGTGTGACCGCCGCCCTCCCCGCCCTGTACGAGGACGGCGTCCGCACCCCACGCAGCGACCTTCTCGGCATGCCGGCGGGCCCCCACGGACGGGATGACGACGACACCGGCCTCCTTCAGCTCGGCGATCAGCCCGGCGGTGGGCGCGAGCGCGAAGGACGCGACCCTCACGCCCTCCTCGATCAGGACCGCCACCCGCTCGCCGGCGTCGACCGCGTCGGCGCGGAGGTTGACGCCGAAGGGCGCGTTCGTGCGGGACCGCACCTCGCGTACCGCCTCGCGCAGCTGGTCGAGGGTCATGGTCGAGGACGCCAGGATGCCCAGCGCGCCCGCGTTCGCCGTCGCCGAGACCAGGCGTGGGCCCGCCACCCATCCCATCCCGGTCTGCACGATCGGGTGCCGCACCCCGACCAGCCGGGTCAGCGCCGTCTCCATCAGTGCCCGACCTCACGCGCCCGCGTGTCCGCCGGATCGATCACTTCCCGGATCAACGCCAGCTCACCCGCGGTGGGTTCCCGCGTGTACGGCACCTCGTCCGGGACCGTGAGCGCGAACCCGGTCGCCTCCCTCACCTGTCCGACGGTCACGCCGGGGTGCAGGAAGGCCAGCCGCATCGAGCGGTCCGGGGTGGCGAAGTCGAAGACACCCAGGTCGGAGACGACCCGCGGGAGGCGGTGGTAGGGGGTATCGGCGGCACGGTCGTACCCGACCCCGCACACCATGTCGACCCGCTCGACGAAGACCCGCCGGGAGTGCCGGGGGACCCAGTAACTGGTGGGGTTGTTCGCGGTGTTGGCCGGTGCGCCCCGCACGCCGAGCAGTTGTCGCCTCGGCTTCGTCCAGTCGCCGATGCATGAGATGTTCTGGTTGCCGTACCGGTCGATCTGGCTCGCGCCCATCATCACGTGCCGCCGCCCGCCGGTGACCAGCGCCAGGTGCTGCCGGTACGGCAGCCAGCCCTCGACGGCGCCGTCCGGGCGGACCAGGAGCGCCTCGCCGTCGGTGAGCAGCAGGTCCGGCGCGAACGTGCGGCGGGCGAGGCGGGCGCCGACGGAGGGGATCACGCCCATGGGGGAGGCGAGGATCTCGCCGGCGCCCCGCCAGGCCTCGGCACAGGCGATCACGCAGTACTCGGCGCGGGTGACCTCCATCATGCCCCCTCCCCGACGGCCGAGCGGTAGGCCCGCTCGTCGCCGCCCAGGTACCGGCGCGCGAACTCGGGCCAGGGCGTGGTCGCGTACGTCGTCTGGAAGGCCTCGTCCCGCCCGTAGTCGGGAGCGCAGGACGTGAAGTGCGCCCCGTTCGGGGCTTCCACCACACCGGTCACGGTGTGCCGCTTGACCAGCAGTGTCTGCGGTGTCGCGTGCTTCGTCAGCTCGGCTGTCGCGACGATCCGTTCGCAGGAGACGTAAGCGGTGTCCGCCGCCTCGCAGAAGAGGTCGTCGAAGTACGGGTCGGGGCCCAGATACTGCCCGTTGCCCAGTGGGTCGGCGCGGTTGACGTGGACCAGCGCGGCGTCCATGCGCAGCGCCGGCACGGCCACGAACGTCTCCCCGTCGGCGTACGGCGAAGTCACCGTCCGCAGTCCGGGATTGACCCGCATCACGTCCGAGCCGATCCCGGCCCGCACCGGCAGGAAGGGCAGCCGGTTCGCGGCGGCCCGCAGACCCCACATGAACATCGCCTCGTCGATCTCCGTCAGCTCCACGCCGCCGCGCTCGCGGGCCGCCCGGTAGTGCGGTTCGAGCGGGATCGAGTCGAGGGTGACGAACGGGACGACCAGCCTTCGGACCCGTCCGGCGGCGACCAGCATGCCGACGTCCGGACCGCCGTACGAGACGACCGTGAGGTCGGTGACAGCGGACCGGAGCAGCGCCCTGACCAGGGCCATCGGCTTGCGGCGCGAGCCCCAGCCGCCGATGCCGAGGGTCATGCCGTCGGCCAGCCGGCCGACCGCCTCGTCTGCGGACATCGTCTTGTCGCTCACCTATGCCCCGTCCTTCCCGAACCTGTCGCGGACCCGGTCGGCCACCCCGAGGGCGTTCGCCTCGAAGGTGAAGCCCTGCTCGAAGCGGTAGCTGCGGCGCACGTCGACCGGGTCGATGCCGTTGATGGCGGCCTTGGCGAGGCGCAGCAGCTCCCCGTCCTTGGCGGCGATCTCGCCCGCCAACTCCATTGCCGCGGAACGCAGTGCACCCCGCGGTACGACTCGCCACACCGAGCCGTGCGCGTGCAGCTCGGCCGCGCTCGCCGTGCGCGAGGTGAAGTACAGGGCGCGCATGAGGTGCCCGGGCACCAACCGGGCGAGATGCGTGGCCGCGCCCAGGGCTCCCCGGTCGAGTTCGGGCAGCCCGAAGACGGCGTCCTCGGCCGCCACGATCGCGTCCGCGTTGCCCACCAGGCCGATGCCGCCGCCCAGGCAGAAGCCCTGCACGGCGGCGACGACGGGCACCTCGCACTCGTACACCGCCGCGAACGCCTCGAAGCAGCCGCGGTTGGCGCCGACGAGCGCGCCCGCACCCCCCGCCCGGAGTTCCTTGATGTCCACGCCCGCGTTGAAGCCCCGCCCCTCGGCGGCCAGCACCACGCACCGCACCCGCGGGTCCCGGCCGGCCCCGCGCACGGCGTCGGCCAGCGCGAACCAGCCGTCCACCGGAAGGGCGTTCACCGGCGGCACGTCGACGGTGACCAACGAAATCCCCTTTTCCGGGGACGAGGTGGAGACACCCATGGAGGCATCAGCTACCTTTCCACCAAACGTTTGTTAGGCGGAAGGTAGCGTGAATGGAGCTGGACGGGAAGGTCGCCGTCGTCACGGGCGGTACCCGCGGCGTCGGCGCCGGGATAGCGCGCTCCCTCGCGGCCGCGGGGGCCGAGGTCGTCGTCTGCGCCCGCCGCCCCCCGGAAGTCCCCCTGCGAGGCACGGAGTTCGTGCCGCTGGACGTGCGCGACGGCGACGCCGTCCACCGCACCCTCACCGCGCTGCCCCGACTGGACGTCCTCGTCAACAACGCGGGCGGCGCCCCCCACCGCCCGCTCGCCCGGGCCGGCGCCGACCGGCACCTGCGCGTCCTCGAACTCAACCTCCTCGCCCCCCTGACCGTGTCCCTCGCCGCCTACCGACACCTCCGGCGCGCCCACGGCTCGATCGTGATGATCGGCAGCGTCAGCGGGAGCCGCCCCTCGCCCGGCACGGCCGCGTACGGCGCGGCCAAGGCGGGCCTGGAACACCTCGCCCGCTCGATGGCCGTGGAATGGGCGCCGGAGGTCCGCGTCAACACCCTCGTCGTCGGCATGGTCCGCACCGAGCGGTCCCACCTGCACTACGGGGACGCCGACGGCATCGCGGCCGTCTCCCGCACCGTCCCGCTCGGACGCCTCGCCGAGCCCGCGGACGTCGGCGCCGCGGCCGTCTTCCTCGCCTCCGACGCCGCCGCCTACATCAGCGGGGCCAGCCTCCTCGTCCACGGCGGTGGGGAGCGGCCCGCGTTCTTGGAGGCGGCCACGGCCGCACCCGCTGACAAGGAGCACTGACATGAGCGGAATCTGCGCGGGCCGGGTCGTCGTCGTCACCGGCGCCGGGCGGGGCCTCGGCCGCGCCCACGCCCTCGCGTTCGCCGCCGAGGGCGCCCGGGTCGTCGTCAACGACCTCGGCGTCGGCCTCGACGGCACCCCGGACCCCGGCAGCCCGGCCGCCCGCGTGGCCGAGGAGATCCGGGCGGCGGGCGGCCACGCCGTCGCGCACGGCGCCGACATCGCCACGGACGAGGGCGCCGCGTCCCTCGTCACGGCGGCCCTGGAGACGTACGGCCGGCTCGACACCCTCGTCAACAACGCCGGCTTCCTGCGCGACCGGATGCTGGTCAACCTCGACGAGGACGACTGGGACGCCGTCGTACGCGTCCACCTCAAGGGCCACTTCCTCCCCCTCAGACACGCCGCCGCGCACTGGCGCGCCGAGGCCAGGGCGGGCCGCACCCCCGCCGCCCGGATCGTCAACACGAGCAGCGGGGCAGGCCTGCTGGGCTCGGTCGGGCAGGGCAACTACAGCGCCGCGAAGGCCGGCGTCCTCGCCCTCACCCTGGTGGCCGCCGCCGAGCTCGCCCGCTACGGCGTCCAGGTCAACGCCATCGCCCCCGTGGCCCGCACCCGCATGACGGAACGCGCCTTCGCCACCACCATGGCCGCACCCGCCACCGGCTTCGACGCGATGGCCCCCGAGAACGTCTCACCCCTGGTCGTCTGGCTCGGCTCCGCCGCGAGCGACGGCGTCACCGGCCGCGTCTTCGAGACGGAGGCCGGCCGCATCACCGTCATGGAGGGCTGGCGTCCCGGCCCGACGGCAGACAAGGGGGAGCGTTGGACCCCCGAGGAGGCGGGGGAGAGGGCACGTCGACTGCTGGGGGAGGCGGAGCGGCCCGGTCGGGTGTACGGGACGTGAACCGTACCGGGGCGTCCTACGTGTCGCACTCCAGCACCGTCCGGCACAACCCGCACCGCGCCCGCACCCGCCCCCGTACCGGCACCCTGATCCGCTGGAGGCAGGTGGGGCAGGGAAACGTCACCCGTAGCGGCCCCCGTCCGTCCGGCACGAAGGCGTACGGAGCGCTCGGCGCGACGGCGAGGGCCGGGGTGGCCTGCGCGTGCCGTCGGTCACGCGCGTAGCGTCGCCGCCCCGCCCACCCGGCGGCCGTCAGCGGCGGCTGCCGCTCGTCCAGGCCGGCCCGCTCCCTGCCCTTCACGTACGCCGTGTACGCCTGCGCGCTGGTGAACCACGTCGACGGATCCTCGCCGAAGACCAGCGCCCGCTTGGCCAGGACGTACCCGAACTCCTCCGGCGTCAGGTACCCCAGCTTCTGCGAGGAGGACGCGTCCTCCCGGTAGGCGTCGAGCAGCAGCCACCCGGCGCCCAGATAGGTGGCGGCCGTGTCCGTGAGGATCTCGTTGGCGCGGGTGCCGGGGAACGCCAGGTCCACGCGGTGCAGGAAGACATGGGTGATCTCGTGCGCCAGAGCCGCGCCGATGTCCCGCCGATGGGTGCGGAACCGGTCGTTCAGCTCGACGAAGTACTCGGGCCCCGCCGTCAGTTCGACGTTGGCCGCGTGCTGCATCTCCCGGAACCCGACGATCAGCCGGGCGTCCGGCAGCCGGAAGTGTCGCACCAGCTCCCGCGCCACCCGCTGCGCCCCGAGGTGCAGGTCGTCGGTGTCGCAGAACGCCACGTCCACGGGGGCCACGCTGGTCGCGAACTGGTGGATGGTGTCGTACGACAGCCGTCTGTAGAGCGCGGTGACGGCGTCCCGCACCGTGTCCAGGTGCGGATAGCCGTGCTCGACCGGTCCGTCGTTCGCCACGCCCGTACCCCCAAGACGCCGTGCCCCCGCTTCCACTGTACGAGGAACCGGCGCGAGCGGGCCCGCCTCGGAGCGGAGGAGCGCCGCACGAGGCCCCGGCGGCGGGAATCACGCGACCGCAGGCCCCCCGGCACGACGCACTAGGGTGAACGCCCATGACCACCAGCAACACCGGAACCGGTGACGTCGACCCCGCCGTCCACGAGGAACTCGCCCGGCTGCGCGACAGCATCGACAACATCGACGCGGCCGTCATCCACATGCTCGCCGAGCGCTTCAAGGCCACGCAGCAGGTCGGCCATCTCAAGGCGCGCCACCAGCTGCCGGCCGCCGACCCGGCCCGCGAGGCCCGTCAGATCGCCCGCCTGCGCGCCCTCGCCGAGAGCGCCAAGCTGGACCCGGCGTTCGCCGAGAAGCTCCTCAACTTCATCATCGCCGAGGTGATCCGCCACCACGAGCGCATCGCCGAGGGCGCCGTCCACGGCGTCTGACCTCCGCGCACCGACCGCACCCGGCGCACCCGTACCCCGCCGAGGCGTACGCCGTAGGCGCGTCGGCGGGTACCGCGCCTCAGTCGGCGGGCACCGCGCGTCCGGGTTCGGGCACGAGACCGACCGGCCGTCGGAGGGCGGCGCCGCAGGACCTGGCACGCACGAGCGCCGCTTCGGCCTCGGAGCCGCCGACCTGGCCAGGAAAGCCGGTCGACCCGTCGGCCCTGCGCACCGAGGTCCGCTGTCGGTACGCCGCCCACCACCGCTACGAGGCCCACCGGCGCTACGTCGCGCTCCAGCGCTACGCCGCCCACCGGCGCTACGCCGCCCACCAGCGCTGCATCACGCTCCAAGCCAACGCCGCCCACCAGCGCTGGGTCGCGCTCCGGGAGGAGACGGGGGCGCTGCGGGCACGAGTGCGGGACGCCGAGAGGCGGGACGACCGGGTCCCCTTCCAGCGCGACGCCGGGGCCCGCGCCGCTCGCCCGCAGGCCCTCACGGCGCCGTGGACCCGCCCTCGCCGCGACCCCCACGGTCCCGCCGTCCCGCCGTCCCGGCGCCCCTGCGACGGTCGCATCGGTCCTGGTCGGGGCCGGGGTCCCCGTGGCTTCGGCGCCCGCGAACGAGCGGGGGACAAAAGGTGCGTACCGATCCGCCCCTGTGCCCGGCCTGCGGCATCGGGCAGCATGGCCTGCATGTCCGTACTGACGCGCGACGAAGCGCAGACCCGTGCCCAGCTCCTCGACGTCCACCGCTACACCATCGAGCTAGATCTCACCACCGGAGACGAGACCTTCGAATCCCTCACGGTGATCCGGTTCGCCGCGCGCACGGGCGCCGACACCTTCGTCGAGCTGAAGCCGGTCGAGCTGCGCTCCGTCCTCCTCGACGGCGAGACCCTCGACCCGCGGACCCTGGACGACAACCGGCTGCCCCTGGAGAACCTCGCCGCCGGTGAACACGAGCTGCGGATCGCCGCGAGCATGCGCTACTCCCGCACCGGCGAGGGCATGCACCGCTTCACCGATCCCGCCGACGGCGAGACCTACGTCTACACGCAGATGTTCATGGACGACGTCCAGCGCGTCTTCGCCGCCTTCGACCAGCCCGACCTGAAGGCCGTCTTCGACCTGTCGGTGAAGGCCCCGGAAGGCTGGACCGTCCTCGCCAACGGCATCACCGAGCACCTCGGCGAGGGCCGCTGGCGGGCCGCCCCCACCCCGCTGATCTCCACCTACCTCGTCGCCGTCGCCGCCGGCCCCTGGCACTCCGTGCGCACCGAGCACCGCGACCTGCCCTTCGGCATCCACTGCCGCCGCTCCCTCGCGCCCCACCTCGACGCCGACGCCGACGAGATCCTCGACGTCACACGCGCGTGCTTCGACCGCTACCACGAGAAGTTCGAGGAGCCCTACCCCTTCGACTCCTACGACCAGGCGTTCGTCCCCGAGTTCAACGCCGGCGCCATGGAGAATCCCGGCCTCGTCACCTTCCGCGACGACTTCGTCTACCGTTCCGCCGTCACCGACACCGAACGCCAGACCCGCGCCATGGTCATCGCGCACGAGATGGCCCACATGTGGTTCGGCGACCTCGTCACCCTCAGGTGGTGGGACGACATCTGGCTGAACGAGTCCTTCGCCGAGTACATGGGCTACCAGACCACCGCCGAGGCCACCCGCTTCACCGACACCTGGACCGAGTTCGGCGTCGTCCGCAAGGCCTGGGGCTACGACGCCGACCAGCGCCCCTCCACCCATCCCGTCGCCCCCGAGAACGTCGAGGACACCGCCTCCGCTCTGCTCAACTTCGACGGCATCTCCTACGCCAAGGGAGCCTCCGCGCTCCGCCAGCTGGTGACCTGGCTCGGCGAGAAGGACTTCCTGGCCGGCATCAACACCCACTTCGCGCGCCACAAGTTCGCCAACGCCACCCTCGCGGACTTCATCGACTCCCTCGCCTCCTCCACCGAGCGCGACGTCCACGCCTGGGCCGACGCCTGGCTGCGCACCACCGGCGTCGACACCCTCACCCCGACCCTCACCACCGAGGCCGGCACCTGCGCCCTCGCCGTCGAGCACACCGGCAGCCGCCCGCACCGCATCGCCGTCGGCCTGTACGACCACGACCTGTCCGACGACGAGGGGCGCCTCACCCTGCGCGAACGCCTCGACATCGACATCCCGCAGAGCACCCCGCAGCCCGTCGGCAAGCCCCCCGCCCTGCTCCTGCTCAACGACGGCGACCTCACCTACACCAAGGTCCGCTTCGACGCCGCGTCCGCCGAGGCCGTCGGCACCAGCCTGTCCCGGCTGCCCGACCCGCTGACCCGCGCCGTCGTCTGGAACGCCCTGCGCGACGCCGTCCGCGACGGCGAACTCGCCCCCGGCGCCTATCTGGAGACCGCCCGCGTCCACCTCCCGCGCGAGACCGACCTCGCCCTCGTCCAGGGCGTCCTCGCCTTCGCCTCCGCCCAGGTCGCCGACCGCTACCTCACCCCCGCGGAGCGCCCCGCCGCCCTCGCGACCCTGTCCTCCCTGTGCCGCGACCTCATCCGCCGCACCGAGGACGGCGACCATCCCGGCCTGCGCCTGATCGCCGTACGCCACTTCATCGCCGTCGCCGTCCACCCGGAGACCATCGCCGCCTGGCTCGTCGACGGCACCGTCCCCGGCGGACCCGAACTCGACCCCGACCTGCGCTGGCGCGTCCTCGCCCGGCTGGCCGTCCTCGGCGCCACCGACGAGGCCGCCATCGCCGCCGAACTCGAGCGCGACCCGTCCGCCACCGGCCGGGAAGGAGCGGCCCGTTGCCGCGCCGCCCTGCCCGACGAGGAGGCCAAGAGCGCGGCCTGGTCCGCCATGTTCGACGGCGACGACCTGTCCAACTACCTCTTCACCGCCACCGCCCAGGGCTTCTGGCAGCCCGAACAGGCGGACCTGGTACAGCAGTACGTGCCCCGCTTCTACGACGACGCGATCGCCGTGGCCGCCCGCCGCGGACCCGCCATCGCGGACGCCGCCGGCCGCTGGGCCTTCCCCGCGTACGCCATCGACGCCGAGAACCTGGCCCTGGGCGAAACCTGCCTGCGCGAGGCGGACCCGACCCCGTCCCTGCGCCGCAAACTGGCGGACCAGCTCGACGACCTGAAGCGAGCACTGCGGGTGAGGGACGGCGTCATGCCCTGACCCGTCCGGCGCTCGCGGCCCAGGCCCGTTCAGGGCCGGAACCGGTCGGCCGGGGCCAAACCATGGCCGACCGATCCGGCGCCGGCCGACGACCCCGACGCCGATCGTAGAAGGCTCGATCCACCCGGGCTTCCGC